>JAYVTC010000196.1:0-13379 GCA_043774745.1 Cyclobacteriaceae bacterium
GCTATAGTACGTTTGTCAACGTTGATAAAAGTGAAAAAAAAAAAACGGTAAAAACTAATTCAAAACATCAAAACCTTACATGCATGAGTTTATCAATCAGATTCGTATAACACAAAAAAAGCCCCGATCAAATCGGGGCTTTTCATTTTTCAAAAGACTATTAACTGTTAACCCTGGTTTGTGTCGTCATAAAACGCTGACCGTGTTCATATGAATGATGGTCTGTAAGGATACAGACCATGGGTGAGTTCTAATCATAAAAAAGGCCCCGATCAAATCGGGGCTTTTCATTTTTCAAAAGACTATTAACTGTTAACCATGGTTTGTGTCCTCACAAAACGATGACCATATTCATATGAATGATGGTCTGTAAGGATACAGACCATGGGTGAAATGACTAAAATTATTTTCTCTTCACCGCCAGCAAAGGAATCGTTCCCTGATAAGCGAGTTTACGCGTAACACTTCTTCCAAATAATTTTTCTTCAAGGCTGAGCTTATGGGTAAACGTGGTGAGCAGATCGGCTTTGGTTTTTTTAATGTATCCATCAATGGCAGTGGTAACATCATCATCCAAAATCAATTGAAAGTCGAGTTTATCATAACCCATTTTAGCGATGATGTCCGTTACTGTATTCTTGGCGGCTTCCAATTTTTTATCCATCACCGGGGCCACATGAATCACGTGCACGGTGGAACCAAATATTCTGGCAAACTCTACAATGATGTCGAGTTCCTTCTGAACATTTTTCAAATCAGAAGCATACACGATGTGCTCCATGTTTCTATACCTGGCCAATTCGGGAATGGCCATCACGGGCACTTTGCATTCGTCAATCACGGATACCGTTGTTCCACCCAGTCTTGCTTTCTTCAAGGCAGAAGCACCCTGCAAGCCCATCACCACCATGTTGGTTTGATTTTTATCGATGTACTTGCGCACCATTTCTGTCACCGTGCGCGCACGAATAGCTCTATAGTTTATCGTGTAGTTACCCTTGATAGCAGACGTGATCTCTTTCACCAACTTTGCTCCTTCCTCTTCTGAGATCTGGGCGATATTTTTTTCGATCTGGCGAAGTTTAAGATTTGCTTTGGGTATACCTTCCAATCTTACAATGTTAAGGATGGTAAATTCTGCGCTCAGGTTAGCCGCCATCTTCACAGCAAAATTCATCGCCACTTTAGACAATGGAGAAAAATCTGTGAGCAGTACAATTTTTGGTCCCTTCATATGGTTGAATTAAGGATCAAAAATAGAGTTTTACGGGTACATCGTCAAAAAAACTACGCAGGCGGCATCTTGCTAAAGATTTAACCTTTTACTTTGCAGCCTGTTAATAAGATCATTATGAAATCCATTAGCGTTTGCCTGATTGTGTGCGTGCTGTTTGCCTGTAGCCCTGGCGTAGCCCAGAAAATTGAGGAGAAGAATATCCAGAAACACATTAAGTTTCTCGCTGATGACAAACTTCAAGGCCGCCAGACCGGATCGGAAGGTGAGCGCATGGCGATGGACTACATTCAAAAAGAATTCAAGAAATTAAAATTGTCGCCTATGGGTGATGGCAGTTCTTTTGAGCAGGCCTTTGCTTTTAAAGCAGGAACTCACGGAACAGGGGCAGAAGGCACGGCTCACAATGTGGTGGCGTTCTTAGACAACAAAGCAGATAAGACCATTATCATTGGAGCACACTTCGACCATTTGGGTTTAGGAGAAAATGGTAGCTCGCTGGATGCCAATCCGCAAGGAAAAATTCACAACGGTGCCGATGACAATGCTTCGGGTGTTGCCGGTGTGTTGGAACTTGCCCGTTATTTCAAAAGCAATAAAATAAAAGAGAATAGTAATTTTCTTTTCATCTGTTTTAGTGGAGAAGAACTCGGTTTGTTTGGTTCAAAATATTATACAGAAAAGCCAACACTCGCATTGAGCAATGTGAATTATATGATCAACATGGATATGATTGGCCGGCTTAATCCAACCACAAAAAGTCTTTCCATAAGCGGATCAGGTACAAGTCCGGTATGGGAAACGTTGATTAAGAATACCAACACAACACTAACCGTAAAAACTGACTCTGCAGGAATAGGGCCATCCGATCACACTTCCTTCTATTTGAAAAACATACCTGTGCTCCATTTCTTCACGGGCTCGCACAGCGATTATCATAAGCCATCCGATGACTGGGATAAGATAAATTATGAAGGAGAGAAAGAAGTATTGGAATTGGTTATATCCGTTGTTGAAAAATCAGATGATCAACCCAAGCTTGTTTTCCTTCCTACTAAAAATAAATCGATGAGCTCATCGCGATCATTTAAGGTAACGATGGGCATTATGCCTAGTTACACCTCTGATGCCGCAGGACTACTTGTTGATGGTGTAACGGAAGGAAAACCTGCACAAAAAGCAGGCATCCTTACGGGAGATATCATCATACAAATTGGTGATCACACTATTAAAGATATGCAAACCTATATGGAGGCGCTCGGCAAGTTTGAGAAGGGGCAGCAGGTGCCTGTAAAAATCATCAGAAGCAAAGAAGAGAAAATCGTTCAGGTGACTTTCTAGTGTTGTGATAAATTGACACTGAGAGGCACCTCCTCGGCCGATATTGTAACCATGGACGTCAGTTGGAAAAACGATGAACGGTGGTGCGAACTGTAGATTCGGCCCAAAACAGATATGTACCGTGCCTACGGCACTCTGTCTAAAGTCCGGTCTGTTTACAACGGATTGAAATCCGTTGTTTCAAGATGCACCGAGCCTACGGCTCTTTGATTTCAAATCAATTTCATTGTTCATCCTGAAAGAGACTGTGGCATTTTTTAGCTGACAGGACACTAGTTATCACAATGCATATTCTTCCGAGCGAGTTGATCTGAATGATGAGTCTGGAACCGAATACTTTTGAATTCTATTTTACTTGTTCAAAATAAAACACTCCGTTTTTATTTGATATCACGATGTCTGGTTTGCCATCCTGATTCATGTCGTGGGTAACGAATTGAATGCCTACACCGGAGGTATTATCGATCTCATGGCGTATCCACACTGGTTTTTGTTTTCCATCTTTTAACAACTCAAACCAATAGAGCACAGCTGGGCCCATGCCACCAGGTCCTCTACCCTGATGTGAGAAAAAACGTTTGCCTGTGACTAAATCAGGTAACCCATCTTTGTTGATATCTTCTAACACCACACTGTGCAACTCCGAAAATGTGGTATCGATGTTATGGGTCTTGAATGTTCTGTTTCCATTTTTATCTACTTCCTGTTCGTGCCACCATAAACCAAAGTCGTGTGCGGATCCTGACACCACATCGTTGTCTCCGTCATTGTCAAAATCATACGTTAACATTTGCGAGCAGGGTTTGCCCAACATTGCTTCGTGAAACACCCAGGGTGAACTGTTTATATCCTTAGGTGCCTCCCACCAACCACCGATGATCATGACATCGTTCACGCCATCGCCATTGATATCGCCCCAGCCAAGCCCGTGTGAAAACAATCCTATTCCATTGGAATTTTTCTCGCTGATGGGAGTTCGTATCCAGGTTACTTTTTTGTTTTTCACGCTGGCACTGAACCATGCCATCTGCTTCAACTTTTCGTTTCCAAATACCAAATCTTTTTTTCCATCACCATTAATATCCACATGCATCGGTGATTCGTTGGACGCAATGGAGTCGATCAGGTATCTTTTCCAGAGCACTTCCTGCCCTTGTGGGTTTTCTAACCAATACACTTCCTTTCCGGGAAAATCAAAATAGATCAGGTCCTGCCATCCATCTTCGTTTACATCCATGGCATAATTCAAGAAGGAGTCGCTATATCCTTTTGTATAATCAAATTTCTTATGCTTCCATATATCATGAGCTTTCCATGTGGGTGCTTCAAACCAACGGGCGCCCGCCAGAATATCCATCTTGCCATCTTTATTTACATCGGCAACGGTGGCGCCCTCCGAATAAAATTCATCCCATAGATGATACTTTTTGAATTTCACTTCATTGCCGGCCGTTTGGCTAATGGCTTGATAAGAAATAAGACTCAACACAAGTAACACAACAGCAGTACGTTTCATGGCAGTATTTTTTTATCTTCAACAATTATTTCATTACGAATTCAACAGGTAGGCAAGAAGCAAGTTGAATTCTTTTTCAGAAATGGTTTCTCCAAACGAGTCAGGCATGATGGTGAAGCGGGATATCTTCTTCTCTTCGATGTCTTTTTTCGGTACCATAAATTCTTTTCCTGATAAGTCGGCAAACACCAGCACGGCACCCTCTTCTCTTCTAAAGATTCCGGAAAGGACTTTTCCATTTTTCATCTTGATCGTGTAGTTGCGAAAGGCTTCAGAGATATTTCTATTGGGGTCAATTATTTTTTCAGCCAATGCGGCAGCGCCCTTTGCTCCCATTCCGGTGAGTTGCGGGCCAATGGATGGAACATCAATGCGCTTATGACATGCATTGCAATACCTGTTAAAAATCTGTTGTCCGGAATCAACCTGAATAGTGGATGGCTTGAATGTACTGAATGATTTTAGCCTTGCCTCTATTAACACATCTCTTTCTTTATTAACCGCGGCCAGGTTAGCCGTGAAGTTGTCAAACTCTTTTTGTTCACCGGGTGTAATGTTCAACATCATTCTTTCTTCCACGCGTGGATCGATCAGGATACGTGCCTGTAATTCACCTTTACGAATCTTGCCAAAAAGAATTTTCTTTCCCTCGGCAGAACTTGCCAATGTTACTGCAACGGCCGACTGCAAATCGGGTGGAGCATTTTTTACCTGAGCCAATACCTGGTTCACTGCAGGTGCGGGTACTTTATCCAATGCAGCAGCAATTCTTTTTTTGAAATCTAACGGTGTTGAATCACTTAGCAATAATGAACCCGCCCTATCGGCACCTTGATCGGGTAAGATTTTCAACAAAGCAGTTAAAGCAGCAGTCTTCACATCCACATGATCCATTGATTCTTTTTTCAGAAAGGTGCTCAGTGCCGGTACCAGTGATGTCACCTTGTAATCTCCAGCGAGATCAGCACCCTCTCGTTGCTGTGTGATTACTTGCTCCTCAGTGCCTGATCCGGAAGGATATTTTTTCAAAATACCTTCAGCAATCAAAGCACCCCATTGTTGCAAAGTTGCACTTTCCTTTCCTCCACGTTGTGCAATTCCCTGCCTGATTCCTTTGAAAACAGAAGCAGTCAGATCAATATCACCTGCATAGCTTTCTTTCACATTGATGATCATACTATCCACATCCTTATCAGGCACAAACCTCGCGATTTGCTGATAGGCCAATGGCATTTTTTCTTTCGGCAACGGATTTTGTTTTACGTTTTTCGCAAGGAATATTCCCGCTTCTAGTGAATAGACATCCACCAGCGTTCCTTCAATGAAAACAATTTCTTCAGGAGTCCATGGCTTCGCTACCACTTGTTTGATCACCGCTTCTTGTCTTAAAAGATTGCGCAGGCATAAGCGTGCTGTATACGTAAGGTGTGTATCTGAAACCGGAGTGTTGTGAAGAACAGCCAGCACGGATTCAACAGCATTCATCGATGGATATTTTAACAGTAATTCAACTGCGGCCCGTTGCACATGAGGATCTTTGTCTTTGAGACTTGCGGATATCATGGGATACATTTTTTCATTATCCGGTTTCTCTTCCGCAAGGATTCTCATCGTATGAAGCCTTATCAACTCATTGGAATGCGATGCTGCGCGCTGAATCAAATCGGGAGTTAGCGCTTGTAAACGTTGCAGCACCCACAAGCCATGAACATATTGTCGTGCCGTGGTTTCCTTTTTAGCAAGCATAGCCATAACAGGTTCAACTGATTTACCACCAATTCGGTCCGTCAGTTGATCTGTGGCTGCCATGCGAATGGTAAGATTATCATGATCCAGCGCAGCCAACAATTCATCGATATTTGCCGCTGATAAATCTTTGCGATCATGATGTTGTCCTTTATAGGTAATGCGCCAGATTCTGCCACGGCTTTTATCGCGCTTGGGGTGGCCAAGCGGCACTTCGTAATGACCAATAACACTATTGTAGAAGTCAGCAATATAAATAGCACCATCAGGTCCAAGTTTTACATTTACTGGTCTGAACCACGGATCTTCACTCTTTACTAAATCGACTTCAGCTTTGCCAACCGGAGTTGATCCACTATTAACATACGAATAGCGATGAACACGTGAATACAATGCATCGCCAATATATAAGTTACGTTGATGTGCTTTCGGAAATTTTGTGTCTGCATAGTAGGCTATTCCGCATAAGGCAGTGGCTTCTTTGTCCAGTGATTTCATATCTGGCCCAAAGGCCATGATTTCAACTTTTCCAAAGTGAGGATAATCTCCACCGTTGATGAGCTGATGTAAGGGCGAGCTATGGCTGTCTGTAGAATAGATATAACCATTCTCATCGTAAGCGAGTCCGAACGGATTTACCTGGCCAAACGTAGTTTGCTCTACGCGACTGCCATCAATCTTGAAGCGGAATGTATTTCCAGAAATCATTCTGATGGAATCTCCGTCAGCCCCCGCTATTACCGATAAGTTAGTGAAGCCATGGCAAGCATGAATCCAACCATCATAGCCTCTAATAAAATTGCTCACCATGCCATGCGTATCTGAGTATCCAAATGGGCCGAACATTTTGTTGCTGCCATCTGCTTTTCCATCACCATCAGCATCGCTTAATTTATAGACATAGGGAATACTGAATGAAATGGCCCCATCATTCATGGGATAAACCCCAACCGGAATATCCAGCGTATCATTGAAGTGCGTGAATTTATCAGCTTTGCCATCGCCATTGGTATCTTCTAAAATCGAGATGCGGTCGGTGGCTTTGCCCGTGGCGGGAAGTGGATAATCAAAAGATTGTGTTACCCACATGCGGCCCTTTGCATCAAAGGAGATGTTAACTGGCTTTTGAATGTCAGGCTCGGAGGCGAAAAGCTGTATTTCAAATCCTTCCGGAATTTTAAATCCAGCCAACTCTTCTTCCGGGGTGCGCGCTTCTGTAGTCCTGATATTATCTGTAAAAAGTACTCCACTATAGTTAGATTCGTCATCTACCTCCGTCTTGCTGCAACTTGTTACGAGGGCTATACCGAACAGTATGAAAAAGACTTTTCTCAATTCAATCATAAGGCGAGGGTTAAATTTAAGTTGAAATCAATTTTTTGAACCCGGACGACAGATTACTTCGAACATTAACGTCCCCAATAGGTTAAGATAAATAAAATAAATTGATATCTCCCGTATGATTTATACAGGCAGATCTATAATTATTTGAATGCTCGGTGATTCCATCCGGTGCAGCAATCCCTGAATGTTTTTACACACCAATGATTTGAATAAAAAACTATTTTTGTTAGCCGCCTATCTTTTCTAAGCAGAGTTGCGGGCTGCGTTAATGATGCCAAACATAGAGCGAATAATCAGCTTGCGATAACGCATCTCGTACATCTTATTTTCTTCCGTAAGATTTCTAATGTTCATCAAGGCAAATTGCTGAATGGCTATCAACGGCAGTACTATACGTTCGCGCAAGCGCACGGAGTCTCGGATGTTAGGATTATTCTCCATCAGTCCGTTCAAGCCCGATACATTTAATGTTTCTTCTTTTGATAGTTTGTATTCGGCAAACATTTTTTTCCAAAACTCACCGAACTCAGGATCATTGGCCAGGTAGGTGGTTGCATTATAATAGGTTTTGGTAAGCGACATCATACTGTTGCCCAACAGTGTGCGGAAGAATAACGAGTTAGCATAAAGTTGCTTGAGTCTTTGTTCCTCACCCTGATCTTCTAACTTTTTTATTGCGCTTCCTACTCCATAAAAGCCTGGGATATTTTGCTTCATCATGGCCCATGAGCCAACAAATGGAATTGCCCGCAAGTCTTCAAACTTTAACCCATCGGCACCATTGCGTTTTACGGGACGCGAGCCAATATTCGTATCACCAAAGAAGGAAAGCGGAGTTACTTTTTCCAGATAGGGAACGAACTTAGGATGATGCTTTAATCCGAGGTATGCCTCGTAGCCAGCATCCGCCAACGTGTCTAGCAGAGTCTTGTCTTCATCAGTCATTTGATTTTCCGGACGCTTGAAGACCGCGCCTTCCAAACCGGCCGATAAAAGTTGTTCCAGGTTAAACTTGCATGAAGCTATCTTTCCAAAGTTAGAACTGATCGTTTGCCCTTGCACGGTAATCTGAACTTCTTCGTGCTCAATCGTATTTCCCAATGAAGCATAAAAATCGTGTGTATTGCCACCTCCGCGTGCCGGAGGTCCACCTCTTCCATCAAAGAATATGGCTTTTAAATCATGCTTACGCGATACACTGGTAAGATTTTCCTTCGCTCTGAAAATAGACCAGTTAGCTCTCAGATAACCTCCATCTTTTGTGCCATCCGAAAAGCCGAGCATAATGGTTTGATGACTGTTTCTTCGTTGCAAATGTTTTTTATACTCCTCCACCTGATAGAGTTGCTGCATAATGGAAGGAGCATGTGCTAAGTCATCGATGGTTTCAAACAAAGGAACAACATCCAACTCAAGGCCTTCGCTGGTTCCGATGAGCGCCTTAGCCAATGCATACACTTCAATGATATGCAATGAACTTTGACAGTTGCTGATTACATAGCGATGACTACCTGTTTTACCGTTACTCTTTTGTATGGAAGCAATCGCCCTGATGCTATTAAGGGTTTCATTAACCAAGGCGTCTTCGATAGTCAATTCATCCAGCGACACGTTCAGGTTTAGCAAATAATTTATCTGGTCTGGTGTGGATAATTTTTGAAAATCATCGCCTGAAATGGATTTGCCGTTTTGTGATAATTCATTTAATATTTGTGTCCACACATAATCATGTTTGCGACTGTCTTGACGTATATCGAGGCTTGCAAAATAAAATCCGAATTGCTTTACTTTTAATATGAAGGAGTCGAGCAGATCTAAAAATAAACCACCGTGATCGCTCACCAGAATTTTTCTTGCTGATTGAAGATCGTTAATAAAATCATCAATATGATGATACCCCTTCACGGTGCCGAACACCCAATTATAAATTCTCTGTTCTATGTCGATCATGATTTTATCGACCCCTTTAAACGTTAGTCGTCTGCGTAGCATACGCATATCACGATAATAACATTTCAAAATAGATTCCTGAAGGCGCGCGGCAACTTTTAACGTGATCTCGCTGGTGACAAATGGATTTCCATCACGGTCGCCACCGGGCCAGAATCCAATCACCATCAACCGATTATTTTTCCATTCGGAAATCGGAATATCCAAACCTGCAGCAAGTTTTTCAATAATTTCAGGAATGGCGTGGTAGAAAACATTTTCCAGATACCAGCACAATGTTATGGCTTCATCATAAGGTGTTGGCTTTGTATCGTTGATGAATCCTGTTTTTCCAAGTTGCTGAAGAAGCAAATTAATATGCCCCAACTCATGTGAACGGATTGATTTTTCAAGGTCAGTAAGAATGCCCAGCACCTGACCGGGATAAAACTGTGTAGGGTGAGCCGTGAGCACCGGGCGCAAACTAAATTCTTCAAGATGTTTTGCCAGCAGCTCTTCTTTATGTTCAAATTTTGCGTGCAGCAACAAAGAAGATATGGTGCCCTTTCCATTGAGATCATTAATCTGTTCAAAGGCTGAGTCCTCAATAGAATCAAAAAGTGCTACTTGCCTTTCTATGTATTGAATAAAGTTAAACAGAAGATCAAACTGCTCACTTTGATTAGTGCCAGGTGTGAAATCCTGAAAAAACTGCTTCAGAATTTCGGTAGCCGATTTACCTTCTTCAAAACCAGTTTCACAATGCTGTTGCAGCAAAGGCAAAAGTGTGCCAGTTCGAAAAATATTCTGATAGGGCAATTGAAGAAACAGGCTATTGTAGATGTGATACCTCGCTCCTATGGTCTGGTTGTATGATGGCATGGCTCAAAATGAGAGTGTAAAATAATGTAAAGTGTTGGAAGTTCCATTATTGAACCTTTCGCTTAACTCCATGTTAAGTGGTATATTGTTTCCAAATCTATTTTAATCTACCTTTTCAATCGATTACTAGACGCTTATGAAAATAATCTACTTTTCGGCTTTAATCTTAGTGTTTCTCTCGTCTTGCCTTGGTTACAAGGAACTTCCAGTAGAATACGACTATAGCTACAAGGGAAATTTTAAGAAGTACAGGACCTTTGAAATTATGCGACCGGTGGGTGTGGAGGATACCACAATGGTGAACGCGGTGATTGAAAAATCCATCATTTCACGCATGAAGTTTCTGGGTTATAAGCAAACCGACAACCGTCCACATCTGATTATTGGTTTTAAAATGTATGGCGACAGCCTGCGGTTTAATGGTTATGATCAGCCTGAAATTGAGGAATGGGTAAAATCTCAAAAGGAAGATATTGAATATGATGCCCGGAAAGTAGACCTGAAAACAGGCACTTTATTAATACAATTCTTTGACAGACGTCAAAACAGATCTATCTGGCAAGGCTATGCCACTACTTTATATGGAGGTATCAACTTCAATAATGAACGCCACCTTAGAAACGCTGTAATTTCCATTTTGGATAAGTACCGATTTATGGCTGAAGGTTTCACCGAGGGCAGTACAGCCCAGATTAAAGACGACCTATAATTTCGTCAAACTGATTTTTCCTTCAAAATCGGTGAAAATCGGGTTTTGCTTTTAAAAAATAATTCTACCTTTGCAAACCCTTTTTTAAGGGGTTGTTAATTGCCCGATGGTGTAACTGGCAACACGCTTGATTTTGATTCAAGAAAGTCCAGGTTCGAGCCCTGGTCGGGCAACAAAAATCCCGGTTTAAAAACCGGGATTTCATTTTTAAAGAATAAAGACATGGCAGTAAAAATCTTTTCCGGACGCGCGACCACATATTTGGCGGAAAGGATTGCACATGCTTATGGCGAACCATTAGTAACTGTTAATTATCAGCAGTTCAGTGATGGAGAGATGTCACCATTTATTGGTGAATCCGTGCGGGGCCACGATGTATTTATCGTACAATCAACCTTTGCGCCAGCTGAAAACTTCATGGAACTTCTGCTCATGATCGATGCTGCAAAAAGAGCAAGTGCGCTCAATGTGAATGTCATTATCCCCTACTTCGGTTACGCACGCCAGGATAGAAAAGACAAGCCCAGAGTTGCTATAGCTGCCAAGTTGATCGCCAACCTGCTTTCTGCAGCCGGGGCTAATCGTATTATGACGTGCGACTTACACGCGGATCAGATCCAGGGATTTTTTGATATTCCGGTGGATCACCTGGACGGTAACTACATCTTTGTGCCTTATCTCAAGTCGCTAGGATTAGAAAATATCATGTTCGCATCTCCTGATGTGGGAGGTATAAAACGTGCCAGAAGTTTTGCAAAATTCTTCGGTGCCGATTTAGCGGTCTGTGATAAATATCGAAAAGAAGCCAACAAGATCGAATCCATGCGATTGATTGGTGAAGTAGAAGGAAAAGATGTGATTTTGATCGATGACCTGGTCGATACAGCCGGCACCATTTGTAAAGCAGCTGCTTTACTAAAAGAAAAAGGAGCCAGCACCGTGCGTGCGGTTTGCACACATCCTGTACTTTCTGGAAACGCCTATGAAAATATTAATAATTCCGTATTGGAAGAATTAGTGGTTTCAGACACAATTCCTCTAAAACAACTGTCACCAAAAATTAAGGTACTTTCCGTTTCTGACTTATTTGCAAAAGCCATTCGTAAGATTCATGATCACGAGTCGATCAGCTCATTATTCATTCGTTTATAAATAACTAATAATAAATTAACCAATCACAATTATGAAAACCATCGAGATTATAGGGTATCGAAGAGCAAATCTCGGCAAGTCGGACGCCCAGAAGACCCGACAAGAAGGAAATGTGCCATGCGTGTTATACGGAGGCGGTGAGCAAATACATTTTCATTCGCCAGTAATTTTATTCCGCGACCTTATCTATACCAACGAAGCACACTTTGTGCATTTGAATATTGAAGGTGAAGAATTTCAGGCAATTTTACAGGAAGCCCAGTTTCACCCAATAAGTGAAATTATTCTTCACTTAGATTTTCTTCGCATTAGCGAAGACCGCAAAGTCAAAATGGAAATACCTGTGCGTCTGGTGGGTCAGTCTCCCGGTGTTGCAAAAGGTGGTGCTTTGGTGCGCAAGCGTGCAACATTGAAAGTATATGCATTCCCTAAAGATATGCCTGATCACGTGGATGTAGATTGTTCTGCACTTGATTTCCATCACTCTGTAAAAGTTAGTGATGTGAAAGCTGAAAATCTTGAATTCCTTGATCCTAAGCAAGCATCTATAGCAGTAGTTGAAGTTCCTCGCGCTGCTAAGTTGGCTGAAGAAACTGCTGCTGCTACTCCGGCTGCAGGTGCTGCACCAGCCGCTGCTACAGCTACTGACGCTAAGAAAGCTGAAGCTCCTAAAAAGGACGAAAAGAAAAAGTAATATCACTTTCCCAATACAAAAAGTCCCGCCTCCCGATAGCTATCGGGGCGGGATTTTTTGTTTCTTTGAATGGAAGAAATATTGTTCATGAAGTATTTAATCGCAGGGCTTGGAAACATTGGACCGGAGTATGAACTCACGCGACACAACATTGGCTTCCTTGTACTCGACCGTATTGCAGACAACCACAAAATCGATTTTACTACACAACGCCTTGCTGATAAAGCAGAATTAAAATTTAAAGGAAAACAAATACACCTGATCAAGCCCAACACGTTCATGAACCTCAGTGGCAAAGCCGTTGCCTACTGGTTGCAAGAGCTGAAGATTCCTAAAGAAAATCTATTGGTGATTGTCGATGATCTAGCTCTGCCCTTCGGCACCTTGCGTATGCGCACCAAAGGAAGCGCTGCAGGACACAACGGACTTAAGAACATCGAACAACTTTTAGGAGGTCAGGATTACGCGCGCTTACGATTTGGCATTGGCAATGAATTTGGCAAAGGCCAGCAGGTAGATTTTGTGCTCAGCAATTTCACTCCTAAAGAATTTGAAGAACTACCTCCCATTATGGACAAAGCCGAAGAAATGGTGAAATCATTTTGTACCCTTGGGTCTGAGCGGACGATGAATTTCTTTAATAAGTAAAACTCGCCATTTTATTTTTCATACCGCACACTACAAAGTAATTGCCCTGGTTTTCTTCTCTGAAGCGCAGCACCTTATTGCCATTGGCTAATGTCTTAACGGTATTTCATAGAAATTTACGAGCTCAGCGACTAAAATCTTTCAATCACTTTGCGATGAGTCTTTATCAAAAAAAGTTTATTGG
>JAYVTC010000197.1:0-25423 GCA_043774745.1 Cyclobacteriaceae bacterium
AGAGATGTTCCCGTCATGGCTCATGCTCATAGCGCAGAAGGCATTAAGATGTCCATTCGTGCAGGCGCTAAAACCATTGAGCATGGTTCATTTCTGGATGATGAAGGCATTGATCTTTTCTTAAAGAACGGAACGTATTTGATTCCTACACTAACCATCGGCAAATGGTTTCTTGAATTTAACGAGAATAGTCAAGCGTTGGCCAAAGCGATTGCCATCACAAAAAAATATCGTCCACAAACGGAGATAATGTTAGTAAAAGCAATCAAGGCAGGAGTAAAAGTAGGTGTTGGCACAGACTTGACTGGAACATATCCTGAATATTGTGCCAATGAGTTTTCTGAATTGGTACGCCTTGGAATGACACCGATGCAAGCGATCATGGCGGGCACGAAAGTAAATGCTGATGCGCTGGGTAAATCAAATGACCTGGGCACGATTGAAGCGGGTAAATTTGCAGACATCGTTGCTGTGAAGGGTGATCCGTTAAAGGACATCAATGAATTAAAAAAAATCAAGTTTGTCATGAAAGGCGGTAAGGTCATTAAGCTTGAGAAATGATTATGATCAGGACTTTCAGAATTGGATTTCTTCTCGCAATAATTTTTCTAATTAGTACTGCATTGGATGACCCCTTACTTTTCGCTCAGAAGGTCCAATCATTTCAAATAAAATTGGAAGTAGAGAATTTGAAAGTCTCTGCGAAAGTCATCTTAACAGTGCGTGACATATCTCAATGGACAGAGTATACGGCTGAATCGACCAATGGAAAGTTTACACTCGTGGGGAAACTTCAGGATCCGTCCTTCGCCTATCTTGTTTTAAAATATAGTTCAGAATCAGATCAAGGTCCGCGGCCAGGAAATATCATGGAGTTATTTCTTGATGCAGTACCCTTACATATTGTGGTGAAAGATTCATTGCGCCTGGCTAACGTGCAGGGTGGACAGAATCAAAAAAATCTGGATGACTACAAAAGAATTTCTTCTCAGATAATACACGCAGAAGAAGATGAGCGTGCAAAAATAATCAGCAAGTTTATTAATGATCATCCAGGTTCCTTTGTAAGTCTTTATGCCATACAGAATTTTTCCATGGATGGAAGTTTTACACCCAATGTAAAGTATGGTATGTCTATGTTCGGATTATTATCGACAGATCTTAAAACTTCTCAATCAGGAAAAGCAATTTTTAAAGATATACTCATTGCGAAGCAAACTTCAATTGGATCAACGGCACCTGATTTTGCACAGCGCGACACTATTGATCAAGAGATAAGACTTTCTTCATTCAGGGGAAAATATGTGCTTATGGATTTTTGGGCGAGCTGGTGCAGACCTTGCCGCGTGGAGAATCCTATGCTTGTAAAGGCGTTTCATAAATACAGCGATAAAAATTTTACCATTCTGGGTATTTCACTGGATAACAATAAAAATAACTGGCTTAAGGCGATTCGTAAGGATAAACTTACTTGGACACACTTGTCGGATTTGAAATTCTGGAGAAATCAAGTGGCTTTACAATATGGAATAAAGTCGGTGCCTCAAAATATTCTTCTTGATCCCGATGGGAAAATTATAGGAAAGAATATTTCGCCTTCGAAATTGGATGAAGTATTAGCAAATCTGTTGCGTTAGCTCTTCAAACTATTGAATCGTCCATCTTAATCCTACCAAAGCTTTTGCCCCCTGTATAGGTGCATAATTGTATGAGGTGTCGAACGTGTAGCCGTTTGGATTATTTTCATGAACATATTTATCAAAAGGATCAAACGGTCTTAAGAATGGATCTTTGGGAACAAAGTTCAACAGGTTTTTTACGCCCGCATAAATTTCCAATTCTGGATTAAGGGTTTTGGTGATCTGAAGATTAATCAACCCAAACCATGGCGACATGGAAGGACGATAATCATTGGCGACTACGGGTAAGCGCATTGGACCGTTAATCTTTCCCGTCAAATCAATTTCCAATTTTGCTGCTGCAATAGTCTGACTCACTGTAAAGGTTCCTGAGAAGCGCGGAGCCTGAAGTTGAGGAATCTTCTTTTCAATATCATTTTGTTTTTGAATTTGATATACATCCATCATTGTGACCCCTGTAATTACTTTTAAGCCTTTGGAGAAGGACATGTCTGCGTTAATCGTTACTCCTTTCGAAAGCGCATGGCCATCTAAATTATCATAAATGATTTTGTTGGGATCGGTCAGGAAGTCTCCCACAATTTTATTGGTGAAGTACGTGTAGAAGATACTGGCATCGAGGTTGATAAAACCATCTTCCAAAAGAATATTGTGCGCATAGTTAAGATTCAGGTTCCATGATTGTTCAGGTTTGAGATCATTCAGAATTTCAACTTGCCTTGAACCGGTGAGTGCTGCGTGATCCTCCGTGAACAAATTGACAACTCGATAGCCGCTGCCACTCGTTAATCGCAGTGTGTTATTCTTGTCGGGTGAAAATTTGAAACTCAACCGTGGTGTCCAGATGCTACCGTGTACATTGTGACGGTCGTAACGCAAGCCTGCCAATGAGGAAAACTTAGAAGAGAATTTAAGATCGTCTTGTATGAAGATACCGGGCAAAAATGTAACGCTAGGTTGATTCATGCCTAAGTTCGAAGTGCCTATTGTATTGTCATCATAATACACATAGCGCAGTGGTACACCGGCTAAGAATTCATGTTTCCCAAATTGTTTATTCCAGCGAAGTTGAGTGAAGGCAATTTGTTGATTAGCTAAAAATTTCACGATGCCATAATAGGAATCCTGGTTGTGATAGTTGTAAGAATAATCCAGATGAAGGGGAGAAGAGGTATTAAACTGATAGCTGCCGATAAATTCAACACGATCTGTATAAATTGACTCAGCATATATTTGATCACTCCCTCGTAAAGAAGAGTTCCATTGCAGTTCTCCGCCCCAGCGGTTTTCATGAATGTATCTTCCGGCTAACGAAAAATTCTTGCCCGACTTTCGGTGAAGACTCCACTTATTAAATAGTGAAATTCTTTTTTGTAAGGTGACATCGGTAAAGTTGTCGTCATTGATGTCGCGCATCTGGTCATAGTTAAAGTAATTTACTCCAACCAGGCCAGACGCTTTGCCTGCTCTAAATCCAGAAGCGACATCTACATTAAATTCACCTACTGAGGTGGCGAATACATCGGCTTTAAAAGTTGGAACTGAAAATGGTTCTTTCGTGATAATGTTAATCACTCCACCTACGGCTTCAGACCCGTATAAGGTAGATGCAGGCCCTTTTACAATTTCCATTCTCTTTACTAAACTGTTGGGGATACCTGCCAATCCGTAAACGGTAGATAAGCTGCTCACGATGGGCATGCCATCAATCAAGATCATGGTGTATGGACCTTCCAAACCATTAATATGAATATCACCGGTGTTGCACACATTACAATTTATTTGTGGCTGAACACCATTTACCATGGACAGGGCTTCAAAAATATTGGGTGTTTGATTTTTCATGAAGAAGGAAGGCGCATAAACCTCAATGGGAATGGGCGAATCCATTTTGGTAACTTCTTTCATGGTGCCGGTGACCACCACTTCTTGTAGTTGGGATACATCTTCTTTGATAACAACATCCAGCGTTAAAGTTTCTCCTGACTTCATGGTAACATGAAGCGTTTTGGTTTGGTAGCCGATGCCCGAGATTTTTACTTCGTAGTTGCCTGCCGGCACAGAGGCAATAATAAATTTTCCTTCCTCATTGGTTGTTGAGCCCAGCGTAGTGCCAGTTAAAAACACATGAATGAATTCAATTCCTTTTCCATCGTTACGCACCGCGCCTGAAAGGGTGCCGGTTTGCGCCCCCGTCATTTGAAATACGAGCAGCAAATAGAGAAAGGCTATTAGTTTCATATTTTTTTAGAGTAGCAAACTTATATAATTAGAAATAACTAAACAAATTTTTAGACAAGTCTAAAAATATGTTTCTATTTTTGAGCTAAATCAATCATTTTAATCATGTGGAATACAGATTCATTGTGGGTGGAAGTTTCCGTTATCAGTTTTTTCTTGCTGACGGGGCATATTTTTTTAGGGCATTTTGAAGAGCGCACACCCAAACTCAGGAAGTTTGTAAAAGCGATTTCCTTAGTAAGTATGATCGTGTTGCTTTCAATATTGTTCGGAAGAATGGTGGCCTTCACGGTGTTGGGATTGATGCTGATTCCCGTTTTATATATCCATGGAATATGGCTTCCAAAAAAAGGAATTAATGGATGGACGGGTGAACCCAAATCTAAGTACTATGAATTCAGAGGTTGGAGTAAGAATATTTTTGATGACCAGACCAAGAGATGAATAAATACTGAAGACTCAGCAAAACTAATTCAATCGATTTAGTGACAATTAATTTTCAGGAGCAGATCACCACATAAATGTGCCAACCGCATTATTGGGTAACGTAGCGGTTGCCTTCCTTCCCTTAAATTCAATCAGGAACGATTGAGAGTTATCAGTTTCATTTAAAACAATTAACACTTTCTTTTCATCGGGAGTCATGAACGCCACATTAGGTAATCCATCAATGAGGGTAGAAGCTATTCTTACTGAACCCGCAGGAACAAACCTGGAAGCGTGTGCGATGATGTAATACGAAACATTTTTGTCCACACTTCCTTCACCAATGGTTAAGGCTCCCTGGCAAATGTCGCAACCTCCATCACCAGTATGCGGATCAAAGTTTGGATCAGCGGCAAGATTCCACTCCAGCACATTACAACTCCAGTTGCGCGTTGCACCAATGATCAGGTTTTTAACGTGCCATTTTAAATCACCACCAAACTCACCTTTGCCGGAAGTCCATTGTTCAGTGAAGTAAATATTCTTATCGGGGTGTGCTTCATGCACTTTAGTGAGCGCATCAATTTCTCCCAGGTACAAATGAAAGGCTGACCCATCGATAAATTGTTTTGCATCAGCATCATTCAGAATAGCGATTGGGTATTCAGGATGATCGCAATTATGATCGAATACAATAATTTTAGTTTTAATGTTATTCGTTTTAAATAAGGGACCTAAATGCTTTTTTACAAACAAGGTTTGTTCTTCCGCTGTCATGACAAGGCTTGGTGTGTTCTTTGGATTTTCTGGTTCATTCTGTAGCGTGATGGCATCGATATGGATTCCTTCCGCAGCCATTGTCTGAAGATATTTTACAAGATAGTTGGCATAAATTTCATAGTACTCTGGTTTCAGGCTTCCTCCTTTAGGCAGATTATTATCTTTCATCCACACGGGTGGCGACCATGGGCTGCCCATAATTTTTATGTTAGGATTAAGAGCAATAATTTCTTTCAATACAGGAATGAGATGCAACGTATCATACGATAGATTGAATTTGCTTAAAGTTGGATCAGTTTTTCCCTTGGGTAAATCATCATAGGAAAAAATAAGTTCATCGAGATCAGACGCACCAATACTTACGCGTAAATAACTCAAACCAATTCCATTTCCTTCCGTGAGGAAAAGTTCTTTTAGTAATTCGGATCGTTGTGTTGCATTTAATTTAGTATTCAATAACATAGCGCTGCCACCAGTGAGGGCGTATCCAAATCCATCGATAGATTGAAATTGCTGAGTGGTGTCTACAGTAATTACTTCTCCTTTTACCGTGGCTTGACTAAAAGAAAAGTTTTGTTGTTGAGTAAGTAAAGAAGATTTGTCACCGGTAGTGAGCCAGTAATTAATGCTGATTTCTTTTTTCTTTTCGGTTGGTGAACAAGCGATCGCTACTATTATTAATGTGAGAGACGTTATTATTTTCATTTTGATAAATTTAATTTAAGGGCACAACAACGGGCGAAATTATTTTATAGCCGAATTGTAGTGGAGTAGCCTTAATTGACTGCGCATCTCTCGTCCATATGAAAAGTGTATCATATGCCTTTAGCTTATCTTCACCCGATTTTTCTTTAACCAGTAGGAGACTATCACCTCGTTCAATTGCCCAGGCAGCTATATTATCAAATTGCGGCAACAAAGCCGAAGAATCTGAATCGCAGCCACCAGGAAAAGAATAAATAGTAACCTCATATTGGCCTGACTGGTAGTAGCGATCGTTACTGATAGCGTTAATAGTAATTTTTGCAAAGTTGGCACACGTATCTTGCACTGGCTCCAGGTTGATTTGGTATTCCCCATTCCACTTGTTAACCGGCTCTGGCCAATAGTATGTTGGTGTTGCGGTTAAGGTTATATACATTAAGAGCGCGCCACTAAAGGAAAGCAAGGAGCCAGCTACATAGGCATAAAATCCCCGGTAAACTTTGTATCCGTTAAAGGATAGTAAAATTTTTCCTGTTAGGATGGTATAAAGCCCAAAGGATAGCAGAATGGTGTAAATACTAAGTATCGGATTCTGTTTTAACCAAAAAACAATAGCTCCTGCCAGTACTGCTATAGCTATTGGAAAGTACATCAATTGCTTGATATCTTCTTTTTTAAACTCATCGCCTTCCGCAGATTTGATTGAAAAGAAAGCAAACAAGAGACACCCAACCCCGGCAAGTGTTAAGAGGAAGTGAGAATAGATAAACTGGATGGATAGAATTGTGATACCCAAAAGGAGTAATAAAATTATCTTTCTTTTTAGTTTTAACTGATCAACGTTCGCCATAAGACATAGTTGGTTTGAACTTGAAAGTACATACTTTTTTGTTGTAGTTCTTCCAGAACAGCATTAGCTTAGAATGTTTGAACCGATTAATTATGAAAGCATCAGCCTTAATTCTCAGCATTTTCCTGATATCGAATGTTGCACAATCCGCAGCCTTGCGCGTTGGCGTTGCCGGACTCACGCATAGTCACGTACACTGGATTTTAGGAAGACCCGAACGTGGTGATATTCAACTCGTAGGAATTGCTGAACCAAATAAAGCCTTGGCGGAACGATTTCTAAAGCAACATGGATTGCCGATGTCGCTTTGGTTTAGTTCTATTGAGGAAATGATTGAGAAGACAAAACCGGAAGCGGTTACTGCCTTTGGTTCCATTTATGAACATCTCGCTGTGGTGAAAGCGTGTGCGCCCCGCGGTGTTCACGTGATGGTTGAAAAACCCTTGGCAGTAAGTTTGGATCATGCAAAACAAATGGAGGCACTTGCCAAACAATACAACATACATCTGCTTACCAACTATGAAACAACCTGGTATGCCACCAATCATAAAGCACACGAGTTGGTGGAGCAAGATAAACTCGGCAAGCTGCGTAAAGTAGTAGTTCATGATGGTCACGAAGGCCCAAAGGAAATAGGTGTTAATTCAGAATTTCTTGATTGGCTTACAGATCCCAAACAAAATGGAGGAGGAGCGGTAATTGATTTTGGATGTTATGGCGCCAACCTGATCACATGGCTTGCGAATGGTCAAAGACCATCAGCTGTGATAGCGATATTGCAACAATTCAAGCCTGATATTTATTCTAAGGTAGATGATGAAGCAACGATTGTATTAGAGTATCCCGCAATGCAGGGAATCATTCAGGCATCCTGGAACTGGCCTTTCGGCAGAAAGGATATGGAGGTATATGGGGCCACTGGTTATGTAATCAGCGATAACAGATCAACACTACGTGTGAGGTTGAAAGGAGAAAAAGGCGAGCGTACAGAAATTCTGAATGACCGCGAAGCTCCTTATGACGACCCATTTGCCCTGTTGGCAGCGGTCGTTCAAAATAAAATCACGTTACCTGCATACGATCTTTCTTCGCTCGAGAATAATATGATTGTGGTGGAAATTTTAGATGCTGCAATACAAAGTGCGCGCACTGGTAAGAAGGTGGTTCTGAAAGAAATAAAACAAGCACCAAAAAAGTGAGATTTAAAATCGAAGAGTCTTAAAAACTTTTCAAGCAATACTGTATTAGTTTTTAACTTAGCTGGAAATACATACCTTTCAAGGTGAGCTTTTATTGGCTAATTAACTTCGCGGTTCTCAATGGAAAGTATTGCCTTAAAGAACGATTTTCGCAGAGTACCGTCTTCGCCTACTAAACTCAGTTTTTGTGGAGCGATCTATCTGATCTTTTTTCTGAGCTCTGCATTGGCTCAGTCCAAGCAGCCAAGTCCCCTGCTTGATTCTGCAATCCAGTACCGATCTATTCAACCCGGTAAAGCGTTGAAATTTGCCCATGAGGCTTTACGTGCAGCAAAAGGCGATTCACAAAAATCCAGAAGCCTTTTACTTTTAGGCGTGTTAAGTTGTGATATTAGCAACTATGATAGTTCATTGTTGTATTTGGATCAATCATTGAGCTTTTTTAAAACCCTTAATGACTCAAGTGGTCTGGCCGAAGTGTTTCACAACATGGGTGTAGCCAAAGAGCACCAGGGTCTTTATCAGGAGTCATTGGAGTTTTATCAGCAAGCCTATGAAATAAGAAAAAAAATTGATCTCAAGGCGGAAGTAGCTTTTTCACTTAATAGTATCGGAAACATTTATGTCTTTTTGAATAACTATTCACGGGCACTGGATCTCTATCTTGAATCGCTGAAGATTTCTGAAGAACTAGAAAACAAGAAGGCAATTGCCAACACATTTAATAACATTGGCATGGTGTACGATTATACCAATGACCTGGATAAAGCATTTGAATATTATGATCGGGCACGAAAGGCTTACGAAGAGTTAAATGATAAGCGCGGCCTTGCCGGGGCACTGAACAATATCGGTCTGATTTATAAGAATAAAAAACAGCCGGAAAAAGCCATTCCCTATTACCAACAATCATTAATGATTTTTGAAGAACTGAAGAGTGCTTATGGTATTGCAGTGCTTCAGAACAATATTGGTGTCGCTTATGATTTGATGAATGATCACGCCCTGGCCCTTCAGTATCATAGAAAAGCGCTTGCCACAAACACAAAAATCGGTAACAGCGATGGCATCGCTAACTCAAATAACAGTATAGGAGAGTCTTACCTAAAGCTAAAACAATTCGAAAAAGCCGATGAATACTTTAGTAAAGGACTGGAGGTTGCAACACAAATTAGATCGCAGGATAGAATGGCCGAGTCTTATGAAGGACTCGCGCAATCCCGCGAAGGAATGAAGGATTATAAAAATGCACTAACTTATTCTCAACAAGCGCGCACATTGCGCGACTCTCTTTTTTCCGTAGAGAAATCTCAAAAGCTGTATGAGATGGAACAGAAATATGAGTCCGCTTTAAAGGAGAAACAGATTGCATTACTTAACTCCGAGACTGAGCGTCAGAAGTTGGAGATCGTTCAAAAAACGGAATTGATTGATCAACGAAATATTCAATTGTTTTTAGTGGTAGCTTCTCTGGTTTTTCTTGGACTTGCTGTATACCTGTTTTATTCGCGGCTTCGATGGCAACAGGCAGCTCGGTTAGAGTTGGCAAGAAGAGAAAAAGATCAAGCCATCATTAAGTCGATCTATGAACAGCGCATGAGTATCTCCAAAGATATGCATGATGAAATTGGTAGTGGACTCACGCACATTTCTTTGCTTAGTGAAATGATTGCTACACAAAATCGTCCCGATGCTGAGATGAGGGCTGAGGTGCAAACGATCTCAACCATTTCACGCACGTTGGTTCAGGGCATGAGTGAAATTATCTGGGCCATTAATCCGCAAAACGAGACCCTTGAAAATCTAACTTCTTACATCAGAGAGCAAACCAACAAATATTTTGAGCCGTTCAATCTTGATTACAGCATTAATATGTCAGATCAACTTTCTGATGTTAAGCTTACCAACCAGCAAAGGCGAAATTTATTTTTAGTGACAAAAGAAACACTCAATAATGCGTTGAAATATGCAGATGCTTCCGCGATTTCTTTAACGATGGAGACTAAAGATGGTAATAAAGTCTGCTTTCAGATTTCAGACAATGGTAAAGGATTTGAAATGGATAAAATTCGTAGAACTGCGAATGGATTGAAAAATATGCGAAGCAGGATGACTGAGATTGGTGGCAGTTTTGAAATTAGCAGCACTCCCCAAGGAACACGTGTATCCTATGCCGTTATTATTTTGCCCGAATGATGACTCTTACTACGTATGTGAAGGTTACCATGAATATCACATTTTCTTTTAACTCACTTCTCATCATATTTGAAGAATGAAAGTAGAATCGATAGCCATTATTGAGGATGATGAGAAGGTGAGCCAATACCTGGCGGAGCAAATTCAGCTTAACATACAGGTAAAAGACTTGCGTATATTCAGAGATGGAGAAACAGCTTTGCAAGAATTGACGGCCCAACCAGTTGAGGTAGGATTATTTGATGTGAACCTTCCGGGAATGTCGGGTATCGACTGTATTCAGCGATTAAAAATGTTGCATCCTAAAATGCAAATGATTGTGCTCACCGTATATGATGATGCGGATACTATTTTTCATGCGTTAGAAGCTGGTGCCACGGGTTATTTACTGAAGAGCACACCATCAGAAAAAGTGGTGCAAGCAATAAGCGAAGTATTGGAAGGAGGCTCCCCCATTAGCAGCCAGATTGCACGTAAGGTTATTGAAGCCTTTGCATCAAAAGGCAAGGGAAATAAATATTTCCAGGAACTAAGCAGACGTGAGCAGGAAATTCTCGAACAGTTGAGGAAGGGATTCCGTTACAAAGAAATTGCAGATCAATTATTCCTTAGCATTGATACGGTGCGAACACACATTCGCAATATTTATGAGAAGCTTCAGGTAAATAGTCGTGTTGATGCGCTTAAGAAGACGGGTTTTATTTAACGATGTCATCTACTTTAAACTCATCAAGACCCGGATCAGATAAATCAGTTCCCACTTAATACGAAAGCACCCCAATAATACGGATGCTGATATTTATCCATGAGTTTTTTCTTAGCGTATTGATAAGCTTCTCCAGTGTTTTTTAATTCAATCCATCCCGTGTAGAATAAGACCATAAATTCTCTGGTAGCTTCATCATCCACTTTCCACAGGCTCATCATGACTTGTTCGGCACCGGCCATTAAAAAAGCACGTTGTAAACCATATACACCTTCTCCATTTTTAACATCTCCTAATCCTGTTTCGCAAGCCGACAATACCACTAACGAAGTTTTAAATAATGGAAGTGTTGAAACTTCATACGCTGTGAGCACACCATCGTTGATAGCTGGATTTTTCAGATGAGGTTTTTTCTGACAACTTGCCAACAGTAAGCCGGAGTTCAATAGGGGATTCTGTGATTGTCCTTCTCCGGTGCGTGTGGCCTCCGGTAGGAAGAAACCATGTGTTGCTATGTGAAGAACTTGTGGCGTGGATATCGACTTGATTTCATCTTCACTTGCCTGCTGTCCCTCAAAATCCTCGTAGTTGATTTTGTTTTTATCGAATAGATCCGTGATATCAGCTAATTCCTTTTCTGTTCCCGGCAAGTCACTTATGTTATCCAAGTCGAGTGAGCGCGTAAGATTCGCTTTGGATTGTGAGGGTAGATTGCCATAGTCTGGATGAGCAAAAATTGTGACCTTAGAAAGTGTTGCTTTCTTTTTCTGATTTAAAATCCAGGAGGTAGATGGAACCAATTGAATTGAAATTTCTTCTTGAAGATATTTTTTTGTAACGGGGTTGAAGAAGGTGGAGGGATTAAGTTGATGATACGCTCCATCGGGCGATAGCCAAACCTGTTTTATTCCTTGTAGATGCGCTTCAAGCGGTTTCCAAAATACGTTATAGGAAATCAAATCATCCAGCTGCTGTTTAATTGCATTTTGATAGTATTTAATTCCTCTGCCTTCAATTTCTTTGGCTGTTTTCAACTTAACAACGATGGGTGTTTCGATACCGGGTTTAATAATCAGAGCATAGTAGGAAGAGTCATAACCGTCTATACGATCCTCAACAGCAAAAACAATTTCAATGGTACATTCATCAGGCCTAAGGAATTTTTGAATGGTCTTCCAACTGGTGCCTAGCGGTTTAAATTTAGAATTTAAGCTAATAGCATATGACGATATTATTTTTTCTAAATCATTCAGTTTTTCTGCAAGTGAGTCTATCTTTAATTTGTCTGCTTTAGGATTTTGAAGGAGGTGACCATATTCATTTTTAGCAACCTGCCAGGTATTGAACACTTGCTGCATTGATTTGTCAGAAGAATTAAAGATGACTTCTCTAATAGGGGCAAATGACTGAAGGATTATTCCTTTTTGTTCGATTAATAGATTACACCACATCTCTGCCAGGCCTGGTACCTGTTCATGATACTGAGCCGCGAAACCATAAAAGGTTTGCAGCACCTGTTTGTTCCGTTCATTAAATTGTTCCTTCTCCTTTTCGCTTAGGTAAGGAAATACGTTTTGTACATACTGACGCTGTTGGGTGATTGCTTTTTGATAATAATTAAAACTTTTTTTAAAATCTTCGCGCAGCTCCGACTTGCGGGCAATAACAAAGAGCAAATCGATCCATTGAAAATTATTTGCGCCCTCTTCCTTTTTCACTTTGCTCAATACTAAATCAAAATACTGATCTGCTTTTTTCTGATCGAGTTCAGCCTCATAGATCATACCCATGAGCAGATACGAATCGTTGATCATTACATCCGAGGCTTGAAAAGGCCGGCTCTCAAAAAGCGAAATGGATTTTTCAGCATGATGGTGTGCTAATTTTAATTTATCGCTTTCGAGTTTGGAATAGTACAACATCAGGTTGGACATGGAAATTGTCTGATGAAGAAGAGCAATGGTTTGATATTGCTTGTCATCCAACGCATCGAATTCGTATTTCGAGTAAATGGATATTCCTTCTTTGGCTAATACGATACTCTCTTCCCATTTTTTTTCAAAGAATACATCTTCGGCTATCACTAGTAAAACCTTGGCATATTCAATGGATGTTTTACCGTATAAGTTGATTGTGAGTTCCTTTCGCTTTTGAATGGTTTGCAAGAGTCCCATTTGATTTCCCATCAATCCATAAACCGTTGAGAGTTTTTCCAGAAATAGTAAATAGAATATTTCTCCGGAGTCTACAGATTCAAAAATTTTGCGTGCCTGCTGCACATAGCGATCGGCTTTGGGGATATCACCAATAATTACATTTAGTTCGGCCAGTGAGCCCAAGGTTGAGGCATACTCTTCGGATTGTTCTCCACTTACTGATTTGATCAAATCCAATTGTTCTAACCATTCTCGTTCAGCGAGTTTTAGTTGACCTGCTCCATAATGCAATCGCGCTAGCAAACCCAGAGCACCTATGTAGTATTCAGATTTTACTCCGTATTTTTTCTTTATGAAGTTTATTTTTTCAGAAAGGAATTGTTCTCCTTTTGCCATTTCTCCCATAGCGAAATAAACGCCTGGCAAACTCAAAATATTGGATAGAAAAGGATATTCATAGTTGTCGGGATCGGCACTAAAAATCTTGCTTGCTTCTGTGAGATAAATCAGCGCTTCATCATATTCGTGCAAGGCCTCGCACACGGTGCCAAGTGTTTGTATCGCTTCAGGATATTCTGTGTGGTTACCACTGAAATAGTGGGAATTTAATGCCAGAAATTCTTCTAAAGTACTTTTGGCAAGCGGCCAGTTATTTTGAAGTTTATAATGAGTTCCCAACACGGCCAGTGTATTGAGCAGGAGTGTGTCTGGTTGAGAATGGATGAGCTTGCGCACAGCTACATATTCTTCTTCGAAATAGATCGCTTTGGTATAATTTTCTGAAAGACTGGAAGCAACAGCTATATAATCAGCAATGTCAGCATACTCTTCAGTTTCTCTTCCCAGAAAGGCCTCAATATTTTCTAAGGCATTTACAAACGTATTAGCTGCTTCCACATATTTCTGCTGATTATAAAGTATCAAGCCAAGTTTATAGTATTCTATCCAGTTTTCATCTGCTGTTTTACCAGAGCGCAACAGTACTTTTTGATCCCCATTAGATTCTCCTCCTTTAAATGATTCAGTAATGCGTACTTCACCGGTATGGAAGTACCATTTGCAAATGCCTTGATACACATCTTCAGGTCGGTCTTCAAGGAGTATTCCTTCGAACTGTATTTTTCCATTTCGAAAAAAATCTTTTACAATATCTACGGGCTTATCATTTTTATAATAGATGATTCTATAGAATGCAACATTGGCCGAGTCAGTGGTAGACTGCCAATGACCATTCATCCATACACACCACTCACCTTGTCTTCTTTGTTGATTGTCCGTATTGTTTGGACGAATAGGTAAAGGCTGAGAAGTAACTGTCACATACGGTAAAATGAATAGGAATAGTATCCAGATTCTTAGAATCATAGTCCGTTAGGATTGATGCTTATCTAAATAAATAATTGAATGGCGCGTTATCGTTGCTTCAGAGCAAAAAAGAACAGGAGCCTAAGCTCCCATCCGATTAAAGTAAATCTAAACCAAAGTTGTTAGTCAAAAGTTATTTCACTTACCCAAACTTCTTCATCTTTTAAGCCAATGCCCACGTATGTGCGCGTGGCGGTGTTGGCATCGAAATATGCAGTGATCTCGCCATCACCGTGGTAGATATAATATTTCTTATTGCCCGGATACTTGAATTCACTCAGAGTAGCTTTTGTGATATCAATTTTTACTATGCGCGGAAAGTAATGCGGAAAGTAATTGCCAAAGAAATCTTTCTCCACTTTAAACTCTAAAATTTCCCAGTAAGCAAACTTGCCGTCAGCGGTAACGAAAAATTTCTGAGGCATAGCCCTGGTTTCGCTTGCCCTGTCCTCATATAATTTATCCACCGCATACTGGGCTTTCAGTTTGCCCTGGCTATCGAAGTGAAAGCAAATAATGTCGCCATACGATTTCACTGCAACGTTGTTGAACATTTGGTAGAACGTAATTTGACCCGACACGAGAAATTCATTGTTGGGTGTTACTTCAAAATTCTGAATGGTGAATTTTTTTCCACTATACACCTTGCCACTCTTTTCTCCCTGAGCAATTTGCTTCTTTGCTTTAAATTCACTCACGGGTGCAGTAGTAGCGAAAATCATTTTGTTGCCGCTAAACTTCAACAGGTGCAGGTTATCCATTTCTTCGGAGGCCGCTTTATTATATTTGCTTTGTTGAAAACTCTCTTCTTGGGGCCCACCTCCCGGGTTACTGATGGAAGCGTAATCTTTAAAAACTTCTTCATAAGCGTCTTTGCTCTTGGTAGAAAGCGCGCTCATAAAGACTTCACCATTTTTAACATCTACACTATTGACTAATAAGTTTGATGATGGGCTGGTGAATTCAACTTTGTTTTTGAGCATACCTTTTATGTCATAGTGCAGATAAACATATTTGGTGGCATCGCCATTGCCTGTCTTTGGAGCCAAAATCACAACAAAATCTTGTTTGCCAACGCTTTTGCCTGGAGCCTCTTCGGTAATCTCCTCACAAAAAACCATAGAGTAGGCACCAGTAGCATCAATGTTCCTTTCTTTTACGCCACCATCGCGATCAATGCCTAGTAATACATATTGTTTGGGGTTTTTCTTATCACTGGTTTCATAATAGGCCAACACCATTAAATTCTTGTTTTCCTCATTTTGGTATGCTGCCACACCAAGGTAGTCGCGACCCGCTTCGGTTTTAAGTTTTACTACCTCTTCGCTGATCACCTTATCGGTAACGTATCGCTGCTTTTTGTAATCCCACTTTTGATTTTCCTCCTTAAAAAATACTTTTAGCTTTATGCTAAGTACATCGAACGAGCTAAAGCCGCCAACCCAGGCTTTTAAAGCACTTGCGGTTATGTCTGGCTTGATTTCTACTTTGGGTTCATTCACTGATTTTCCTTCCAGGAATTTTAGACTTTTATCGAACGTGTAGAGTTCATAGAAAAGCTCGTCTTTCTTTTTATCGCCTTTGATTTTATACAACACGCTTATATTACCATTCTCATCAAATAGGGTTTGATCCATGTAGCCTTTTTGTGCTTTACTGGAAAGTGGACCCACGCCTTCTTTTATGGTTTGGCCATACACGACCGTGGCCATAAACAGCATCAGAAGACTTGCTCCGGATTTTAATAGTTTGTTTTTCATGTTCTTTAGTTTTTGTCTCAAAGGTTGGCGTATCAACTTTGTTAAACAATCACATTAAAATGTGATTTTTTGGAAAGTGCTGACGGATAGCTTTGTCTAAAATTTCTGTCCTCATGAAAAAAACAATTGCATTCTTTCTTCTCATGTTATGCACTTGTGCTATGTTGTTAGCGCAAAACGTAGTGCTTAGGAGCTCGGCAGAAGTGACGTTGGCCAAGGCCAAAGAACTATTGGCCGATGAAAAATTTAAAGAGGCTGCTACTAAACTGGAGGAGGTCTTATTGACTGATCCCAATAACATGGAAGTTCAGTTTTATTTAGGAAGTGCTTATCAAGCGTTGGGAGAAGTAGAGAAGTCAGTTAATTTCTTTTTAAAATCAAAGGATTTGATGCACGAAGCCTTGGATACCTATAGGGCCGGTTCTAACGAGACTATAAAGTTGCACATGCTTCAATATCAGCAGCGTTATGCGTCTGAGCAATCCATGTTATCAAAGGCTCCTAATACAATGAAAGACCCAGTAAAACTTTCGGGCTCCGTTAATAGCAAGTACAGTGATTATTTTCCAATGCTTGATCCTGCTGGAACGAAATTATATTTTACATCACAACGACCAGATGGTGAAGGAACAAGATCTATCTTAAAGTCGAAGAACTCATTAAATAAAGTGGCAACTAATTCTGAATTAGTTGAAAGTGATGAGGATCTTTATTTTATTGAGAAAGTGGGATTAGCCTGGGGCGCGCCCGTTAAACTGCCTGAGCCTCTCAATACAGATAGCAATGACGCTGCAGCTTGTTTTTCAGCAGATGGACAACTTATGGTTTTCACTGCTTGTGGGATTTCAGACGCTGTAGGTAGTTGTGACATTTATTTCAGCACCATGGAAAATGGTGTTTGGTCTTCTCCTAGAAATATGGGTAATGTCGTTAATAGTCCGGAATGGGATGCGCAGGTTTCATTATCTTATGATGGTTCTAAACTTTTCTTTATTTCTTCACGTGATGGTGGGTATGGTGAAACGGATATTTATATGGTTGAGAAAAATATTTTTGGCGAATGGGGCCCCGCAATAAATTTAGGAGGTATTGTCAACACTCCTTTTAATGAATATGCACCATTTATAAGTCAGGATGGAAAGACACTCTACTTCTCATCAAACGCACACCCTGGATTTGGCGGCCTGGACATCTTTAAAACTGTATATGAAAATGGAAAATGGAGTGTACCTGTTAATCTAGGAAAACCACTGAACACTTCTAAAAATGATAAGTTTTTTACCATTGGAGGATCTGGCGAGATCGGATATTTTTCTTCTGATCGCGATGGCAAAGGCCTCGATATCTATGAAATTGAAATCCCGGAAGAGATGCGGCCTCAACCTACCATTGTCATAACAGGAACGGTGACGAATGCCAAGACGAATGAATTGGTTGGTGGTTTTGTAATGGTGGAGGATATGGACACGGGAGAATTAATTGCCGTGAATAAAAGTAATTCGGTTACCGGAAAATATATGGTGGTGTTGCCGGGTGGCCGTAACTACAGCGTGTCGGCTAATAAAGAGGGATTCTTTTTCTATTCCCAAAGTTTTGAAGTGCCCAAGAAAATCCAGTACCAGGAAATCGTAAAGGACATTACCCTTAAGCCCATCGAAAAAGGAACGAAGGTGGTGATCAACAATATCTTTTTTGAAATAGGCAAGGCGACACTTACTCCTCAAAGCCATTTGGAACTTGACAAAGCAATAGATCTTCTTCGTGCCAATCCAACTATGGTGATTGAAGTGGGCGGCCACACCGATAATACAGGTGATGACACGAACAACATGAAACTTTCTCATGACCGGGCTAAGGCAGTGCGTGAATACATGGTAGGTAAAGGTATTGCTGCAGATAAAATTCAAGCTAAAGGCTATGGCGAATCAAACCCAATTGCTAATAATGATACGGATGAAGGAAAGCGCGCCAATCGCAGAACAGAATTTATCATTTTGGAATTTTAAGTTGGTTTTTTTTACACTACACTTGCTGATCATTCAATAGAGCATTCATTTCTCGATGTAACCAGAGGCTAACGTTGTTTCTGATAGTTAACTTTGCTTCTTAAAAACTGATGACGTACCTTCGATCAGGTAGACGTAATAGTGCGTTCTATGGCTGGCAAATCTATTTTCCAGGTGATTATCAAAATTGTAAAATTTTGCTTTGTAGGAGGCTCAGGCATGATGTTAGACTTTTTGCTAACGTACCTCCTCAAGGAAAAAATTAAAATTCATCGCTACCTCGCCAACGCTGCCGGTTTTACATGTGCAGCCTGTTCTAACTTTCTGTTAAATCGCTATTGGACGTTTGAGAGTAATTCGCCTGAACTCTATCAGCAATTTGCCAGTTTTCTATTTTTTTCTGCAGTAGGCCTTGGCATCAATTCCTTTTTTCTGTTTTTCTTCGAGAAGCAAAATCATCCATTTTATGTGTCTAAATTTTTAGCCATCCTGATTACCACGATTTGGAATTTTACGACTAACTATTTTTTTACCTTCCATGGATAATAGGAGAAACATCAGGTTCATTTTTTACTTTCTCTGGGTGGCCACGATCTTGCTTCAGGCTTACTTTGTAGAGCTACGAGGTGATGAAGCCTATTACTGGATGTATTCGAAACACCTGGCGTGGGGTTATTTTGATCATCCACCGGTTACAGCAGTTCTGGTAAAAGCTGGCTATTTACTTTTTCAAAATGAATTAGGCGTACGACTGTTTTTCATCTTGCTCGGTGCGGCCACGATTTGGATCATGGAGATGATGATCCGGCCAACGAATCTGAAACTGTTTTATGCCATTATACTATCGATAGGGTTTCTCCAGATCGGTATGGTCTTTGGCGGTGGCATGTTTGCTATTCCTGATTTTCCGCTTCTTTTTTTTGCTGCCTTATTTTTTTATTTCTATAAACAGTACTTGAAGGATTCCTCCAGGAAAATAGTCGTTCTTCTTTCGTTGGTGATTTGCTTCATGCTGCTGAGTAAATATCATGGCATACTGATCATAGGGTTCACGCTGTTTTCTAATCCGGCATTACTGAGACAAAAATCTTTTTGGCTGATCGTTGGGTTATCAACGATTCTATTTCTCCCTCATCTATGGTGGCAGTATGTGCACGATTTACCGTCCGTTAGATATCACCTATATGAGCGTAGTGCCAGGGAATATTCTACAACCTACACCATTGAATACCTGGCAGGTCAACCTTTTATTTTAGGTCCTTTTATTGGCATTCTGCTGATCTATATCGGATTTATATTCAAACCAAAAGACTTATTTGAACGCAGCTTAAAATTTTTAATCGTTGGAACCTATATTTTTTTCTTCCTGATGACCTTCAAAGGAAGGGTGGAAGGCAACTGGACGATAATAACACTGGTGCCCTTACTTTACCTAGGATATAATCATATTACTGAAAGTGAAAGGCTGAAAAAAATAACAGGCTACTCATTTGCTATTTCAATAGTGCTGATTTTGACAGTTAGAATTTTATTGATCAGTAATTTTCTTCCAGCTTCACTTGAGTTGACGAAATCTTTCAGAGCACGACAGTGGAGTAAGGAATTAAAGAAAAAATCTAAGGGTAAGCCGGTGGGGTTCATTAATTCCTATCAGAAAGCGTCACAGTATGAATTTTATTCTGGTGTGCCTGCATTTTCAATTAACAATGTATGGGGAAGAAAAAACCAATATTCAATCTGGGATTCAGAAGCGGAGTTTCAAGGAAAGGATATTGTATTGGTAGCTAATTATAGACTGCCTGAAAACGACAGTATTCAATTTTATCATGAATATTTTCCTTATCTCTTCATTGATAATTTCCGGTCAACTTCCAATGTGATTATCCAATCTGATTTGGAGCAGCCTGTTAAGGTACAACCATCCGATACGCTTCGCCTGGCTATAAAATTCAATTATCAGAATGATAATGTCCGGAATTTAGAAGGTAATAAGGAGTACCCTTCGAGAATCTTTTATTCTTATTTTCAATTCTCGCAGGCTGTTGAAATTCGAGCAACGGATATGATTTTGAAAGATGATATGATCGGCAATGACCAGATCTATTCATTGATAATTACAGCGCCTTCAGCTCCCGGTGAATATGACTTTTATCTGGGAGTATCCACGGGATGGCTTCCTCCGGGTATCAACAGCGAGAGGATAAAGATCATTGTAGAATAGCCCGGATCGACCATTGCTTGCGGTTTCTATCAATCAGAAGCTCTATCCGTCTTTTTTCTTTGATGGAATCTGATAAAATAATTACTTTCATACCTTCATTAATCATTGCAATATGAAAAATCAGTTCGAAGCCGTACCTCTTAAAAGTTTAGATGAATGGGAAGATGATCTTCTTCGCAGATATCCCGACCCTGAAAATATCGCTACGTCTAAATCAACGGAAGAATATCGCAATTACGATGAACCTCAACGCGACACAGTGCGTGAGTTCTATCGTCTGAATCACACTTATCAGACGTATGATTTTGTAATGCAAAAGGAAGCAGAGTTTCTCCAATTCAACAAGAAGGAAATGCCTGTTTGGAGCGCATTCGACTTTTTGAATCAACTGGTAGATGACTCTGATCCGGATACAGACCTCGATCAGTTTCAGCACCTTCTTCAAACATCAGAAGCCATCCGCAGAGACGGTCATCCCGACTGGATGGTGATGGTGGGCCTTCTTCATGACATGGGCAAAGTGCTTTGCCTTTTCGGAGAGCCGCAATGGGCGGTGGTTGGTGATACCTTCCCTGTTGGTTGTGCCTATGCGGATAAGATTGTGTATCCAGAATTTTTCGCGAACAATCCAGATTATACCAATCCAAATTATAATTCGAAGTACGGTGTGTATTCACCTAGCTGCGGATTGCGCAACGTGCACATGTCGTGGGGCCATGATGAATATATCTATCAAATGGTGAAAGACCGTTTGCCTGAGCCAGGTTTATACATGCTTCGCTATCATTCATTTTATTCACAGCATCGCGAAAATGCTTATGATCATTTGATGGACGATCACGATCGCGAAATGTTTAAATGGGTGAAGTTATTTAATCCTTACGATCTATACTCCAAAAACCCAACCCCTCCCAACTGGACAGAACTGAAGCCTTACTATGAAGAGCTGGTAGCGAAATATCTGCCATCTACATTGAAGTTTTAAATTTGTTTAGATCGATTAATGCACCACACTTAATATAGTCGGCTTATATGAATACACTTCAAACGGCCGACTATATTGTTTTCTTTGGTTACTTCATTGTGGTGTTCACTTATGGGTATTATGTATACCAAAGAAAAAGATCTACTTCCATCAGTTCGCGTGAGTTCTTTCTGGCCGAAGGTTCGTTAACCTGGTGGGCCATTGGTGCCTCACTCATTGCTTCCAATATTTCTGCAGAACATTTTATTGGTATGTCAGGCTCAGGTTTTGCCATTGGTCTTGCCATTTCCACCTATGAATGGATGGCCGCGGCCACACTCATTATTGTTGCGATATTTTTTATTCCACTTTACCTAAAGAATAAAATTTATACGATGCCACAGTTTCTGGCAACACGCTACAATGATAAGGTGAGCACCGTGATGGCCATCTTCTGGTTGCTTGTGTATGTGTTTGTCAATCTTACTTCTATCATCTACCTGGGAGCCATTGCCATCAATTCGATTTCCAATTTGTCTTTTGAGTTGTGCATTTTTGGATTGTGTGTGTTTGCGATTTTTGTAACACTTGGTGGCATGAAAGTAATTGGTTACACCGATGTGATTCAGGTGGCCGTGTTAGTCGTAGGAGGATTGATTACTTCTTATCTCGCATTAACATTACTCTCTGAAAAATTTGGTTTTGGCAGCAACGCATGGAAAGGACTTGTGTTATTAAAAGACAATGCCGAAAGTCACTTTCACATGATCCTGGATAAGGACCATAGTTATTATAAGGATTTGCCTGGCCTTTCGGTATTGATCGGTGGCATGTGGATCAACAATCTCAACTACTTTGCGTGCAATCAATATATCACACAGAGAGCATTAGGTGCCGATTTGAAAACCGCGCGGCAAGGATTACTCTTCGCTGCCTTTTTAAAGTTGATGATTCCATTGATTGCCGTGTTGCCGGGCATCGCCATGTATGTGTTATATCAGGAAGGAATGTTTCAGACCGAGATGGTGGATGAGCTGGGTGTATTAAAACCGGATCATGCATACCCAACATTAATGAATCTTTTACCTGCGGGATTGAAAGGTGTTGCATTTGCAGCGCTCACTGCCGCAGTGGTTGCTTCCCTTGCGGGAAAGGCCAATAGTATCTCCACGATATTTTCATTGGACCTTTACCGGAAGTATTTTGATAAGCATGCGGACGAAAAGAAGTTGGTACGCGTTGGCCGCTGGGCAGTAATTGTATCAATCACCATCGCAGGTTTTGTTGCACCGGCATTGAAGACATTGGATCAGGCTTATCAATTCATTCAGGAGTATGTAGGTTTTATTTCACCCGGTGTGTTGGCGATTTTCCTGATGGGATTTTTCTGGAAACGAACAACAGCAGCGGCTGCCATGGCTGGCGCTTTATTAACGATTCCTGTTTCTGCAATTCTTAAATTCCTGCCCGTTTGGACGAATGGATGGTTTCCGGATTATCCATTCCTTGATCGGATGTCAATTACCTTTGTAATGATCATTATTATTATGGTGATCATGAGTATGGTTAAGCCGGAAGTAAATCCAAAGCGCATTATCGAGGTAGATGCAAAACTCTTTAAAGTAAATCCTGGATTTATATTTGGCTCGTTGATCATCATCGGTATTTTGATTGCACTCTACACGGTCTTTTGGTAGATTAAAGTAGTTTTACTTTCTATGGATACCCCGTATATTCACCAACGCAAAACGCTATTCTTATGAAATCAGTTATTCTACTACTTTCCCTATTTCTATCCTTTTATTCTTACAGTAATGTTCGCCTGCCGCGATTGATTAGCGACAACATGGTGCTGCAACGGGAGAAACCCATCACGCTTTGGGGATGGGCCGATGCCGGTGAAAAAGTGACCGTGCAATTCAACAAGCAAACCAAATCGGTAAAGACCGATAAAACCGGAAAGTGGATCATCACGTTGGGCGTGGAGCAAGCCGGTGGTCCTTTTGTGCTCACGGTGAAAGGCAAGAACACTATTGCCATAAATAATATTTTGGTTGGCGAAGTATGGGTGTGTTCCGGACAATCGAATATGGAGTGGCCTGTGAGAGCGGTGACCAATGGAGAAAGTGAAATCAGAAACAATAACTATCCGCAGATAAGACAATTTGAAGTACAGAAATCTGTTTCTGGCAAACCAGAAGATGAAGTGAAAGGAGGCGCCTGGCAGGCAGCAACTCCTGAGCATGTCGGCAACTTTACAGCCGTTGGTTTCTTTTTCGCGCGTGATCTATATGATCGACTAAAAATTCCGATCGGTTTAGTACACACCTCATGGGGTGGTACGCATTCAGAAACGTGGACGAGCAGAGAGGCCTTTGAACAAAGTGATGAATTCAAAGACATGATTGCTATAATGCCCGTGATTGATCTTGAAGCGATGGCCAAACAAAAAAATGAAGCGATCAAACAAAGATTGAGAGACATCAATATTACACTTCCTGCCGGGACAGAAGCTGCGACCTGGAAGGAAGCGAACTTTGATGACAGTCGTTGGCCAGTAATTAAAGTGCCGCAGCTATGGGAGAACACTTTGGGAGACATGGATGGAATACTGTGGTTCAGAAAAAGTTTTTCTGTTCAGGCAGAGGATGCCGGTCGGGCGGCCACTCTTGATTTAAGTATGATTGATGACAACGATGAAGCGTATGTGAATGGAGTAAAGGTAGGAAGCACCAATTCATACAATACAAAAAGAAGTTATACCATTCCAGCTTCGTTGATGAAGGAAGGAAAAAATGTGATCGCTGTAAAAGTAGTTGACACCGGTGGCGGTGGCGGCATTTATGGCGATGATAAAGATGTGCGTGTTGTCACCCGTTCAGGAAAAGAAATTTCTCTGGCCGGCAATTGGAACTTTCAAGTTGAATCCGTTGGGGGCGGAGGTACAGTGGGTCCCAACAGCTATCCCACATTGTTATTCAACGCGATGCTTAACCCGATTTTAAATTACAGCATCGGTGGAGCGTTGTGGTATCAAGGTGAATCGAATGCAGGTCGTGCGTATCAATATCGCAAAGCATTTCCGCTGATGATACAGGATTGGCGCAATCACTTTAAGCAAGGCGATTTTCCTTTTTACTTTGTTCAATTAGCAAGCTTCAATTCTGCCAACGGAAATAGCAGACTCGGCAGCGCTTGGGCTGAGTTACGGGAAGCACAAACAATGACACTTTCATTACCCAACACCGGCATGGCAGTAACTACGGATGTTGGTGAAGCCAACGACATTCACCCACGAAACAAACAAGATGTGGGCAAGCGCCTCGCAGCAATAGCATTAAACCAATTGTATAATACGAAGATGGTGGATGGCGGACCGATGTATCAATCTATGAAAGTAGAAGGAAATAAAATCCGGTTAGCGTTTACCAGTACTGGTGGCGGATTGTTGGTAAAAGATAAGTATGGTTACCTGAAAGGATTTGAAGTAGCGGGAGCCGATCAGAAATTCTACTATGCCAAAGCATGGACAGAAGGAAATGAAGTAGTGGTTTGGTGCGATGCAGTAGCACAACCTGTAGCCGTACACTTTGCGTGGGCCGACAATCCGGAAGATGCTAACCTATTTAACAAAGAAGGATTTCCTGCCGTACCATTTAGAACGGATTCATGGAAAGGAATAACAGAGGCGGGGAAGTTTAAGATTGATTAATTACAATAAGGATAGAACGCTTTTCGGTTTATCTACATATGAGGCCTTTTTTGACGGGATGGTTTACTGAGAATTTTGTACATTTGAGCTATGTATCGAGTGAAGGATTACATCAATATTGACAAGGAAATACTTTCCGGAAATCCTGTTTTTAGAGGTACACGAGTTCCTATTCAAACGCTGTTTGACCATTTGGAGAAGGGCATAGCACTTGATGAATTTTTAGATGATTTTCCGACTGTGACCAAAGAGCAAGCAGTTGCAGTCATCGAGATTGCAAGTAAAATTCTTACCTCCAAGAATATCGAGCAAATTTATGAGACTGCTGCTTGATGAGAATCTTCCCAAAAGATTAAAGCAAGACCTTAACGAACATGAGATTTATACAGCAGCCGATAAAGGTTGGACTGGTATTTCAAACGGCAAACTATTGACATTGCTGATAGAGAATAAGTTTGATGCTCTGATAACATTTGACAAAAATTTACAGTATCAA
>JAYVTC010000198.1:0-47505 GCA_043774745.1 Cyclobacteriaceae bacterium
TGAAAGCGGAGAGGGCGGGATTCGAACCCGCGATACCCTTTCGAGTATACACACTTTCCAGGCGTGCTCCTTCAACCACTCGGACACCTCTCCAAAAAAGCTAAATGATTCCTTTTTCCTTTTTCCTTTTTCCTTTAGAAACACATAGCCGTCAATACTTTTAAAGAACTTTTCTTTTTTATAAGCTTCTGATCGTGTATCATAAGCCTCAGAATAATGTAGAAACCAAGGTCTTCTGCTTTTGGTATATTTTACCTTACCAGAATTATGATCTATCAGTCTTTTGTTCAAATCTTCTGAACTACCGTAATAATGGGTTCCAAAAGATTGGCTTTTCAGAATATAAGCGTCAAACATAAACTGTTGTTTCAGTTAGTGCTCCTTTGCCGAAGGCATTCCTTCGGAACAACCACTCGGACACCTCTCCAAGAAAAGTTTACAAAGGAAAAGATTAAAACTCCCATTCCAAAGGAGCGTTAGGCGATATTTCTTAATTAAGTTTTATTTTAAAGGAGTGAAATTTCCGTGACTAACGGACTTATTTTGAATTGTATGGCAGAATCGAATTTATTCGGAATAGAATTTTGTTTTTTTTTCTAAAACATTGTTTAGAAATGATCAAAAGATTTAATTTTGGCCACTTCAAGTATTATCTAAACCTTAAACCATGAAAAAATTACTTACTGTTCTCGCTTTTTTGGGAGTTATAGCATTCAGCGCCTCCCAATCTTACGCTCAAACTGACACAACCCAAGCTGCTACTGAACAAATTGCTCCCGTTGAAGCTGCAGCGGCAGATGTTGCTGCTGAAGAAGTTAGTGCAGAGTCTGAGCAAACTTTTCACCAGGCTCTAAAAGAAAAGTTTATTGAAGGTGGTGTGCCTTTTATGTGGCCGATCCTGATCTGTATGATTTTAGGACTTGCTATCTCTATTGAAAGGATTATTACACTCAACCTCGCTACTACGAACACCACAAAATTGTTGAGCAAGATTGAAGATGCATTAGCAAAAGGCGGAATCGAAGCAGCCAAAGATGTTACTAAAAACACGAAAGGCCCTGTTGCTTCGATTTTCACACAAGGTCTTATGAGATCTTCGGAAGGTATTGATATGGTTGAGAAGTCTATCGTTTCTTATGGTGGTGTTGAAATGGCACGTCTTGAAAGAGGATTAATCTGGATTTCATTGTTCATTTCACTCGGACCCATGCTAGGATTCTTTGGAACTGTTGTTGGGATGGTTCAGGCGTTCGATGCGATTGAAGCAGCTGGTGATATTTCCCCTAACGTTGTTGCGGGTGGTATGAAGGTGGCCTTGATCACAACCGTTGGTGGTTTGATCGTAGGTATGGTGCTTCAAGTATTGTATAACTACTTGGTATCAAAAATTGATGGCCTCGTAAATAGCATGGAAGACGCTTCCATTACATTGGTTGATATTTTAGTGAAACATAAGCTTTCAAAATAAGAAATTATGGATTTATTAGACATCGGATTGTATTTATCATTTATCCTTTTAGGAATATCTGTAGCTTCAGCAGTTGTAATGCCTTTAATTCATGCATTAAAGCATCCTGCTGGTATGGTTAAGTCACTATTTGGAATAGGAGGACTGGTTGTTCTCTTTGTAATCGCCTATTCACTATCAGGCTCTGAACTTGCTCCAAAGGCTGTAGCATTAGGGGTTGATGAGTCTGGATCGAAATTGATCGGGGCTGGCTTGATCCTATTTTATTTTGTTTTATTGATCTCAGTACTTGGGCTCATTTTTTCAGAAATAAACAAAGTCTTTAAATAATGGCACGCTCAACACCAGAAATCCCAAACGCATCCATGGCGGATATCGCCTTCTTGTTGCTTACCTTCTTTTTGGTAACGACAACGATGCCTAACAACTCGGGATTGAGTATTGCGCTTCCACCGCCTCCGGAAGTTAAACCACCGGAAGAGGTTAAAATTCAGGAGCGTAATATGTTTAAAATCCAGATTAACTCATCTGATGCTCTGCTAATAGAGGGAGAACCAAGAGATGATATCTCTACCCTCAAGGAGGAGATCAAAACATTTGTGTTAAACAGTGGAAAAAATCCTGAGAGTTCTGATAGTCCTGAAAAGGCGATTGTTTCATTCAAAACCGACCGCGGCACTAGTCATAAACGTTTCATACAGCTCTTGGACATAATTCAGGCAGCCTACTATGATATTTATGCTGATCAGGCCGGTGTAACAAATGCTAAATTCAGAGAAGCAGCTTCTGACTTGGCTGTCCCTCAAAATAAGGAAATCTATGAGAGGGGTAGGGCAGGTGTACCATTAAATATTTCTATCGCTGATCCTACTAAAGTGGGTAACTAAGATTTAATACTATGTCAAAGTTTAAGAAAAAGAACGTTGTAAAGCAGGAAATTCCGACCTCATCGATGCCCGATGTAGTGTTCATGTTGCTATTCTTCTTCATGGTTACTACTGAATTGCGCGAAACCTCTATTGAAGTAAAGCAGGGTATTCCAAGAGCAACTCAATTGAGAAAATTGATGAGAAAATCGTTAGTAGCTAATCTTTACATTGGAGAGCCTACTAAACCTGCACTATACGGTAAGGAGCCAAAGATTCAAGCAGATGACGTTTTCATTGAAGCCAAGGACATTATCCGTTGGGTAAATGAAAAGAAAAGTGAATTGCCTGAAAATGAACGCGAGCAAATAACCGTATCGCTTAAGGTAGACAGAGATGCAAAACGCGGTCTTATATCCGATGTTGAAATTGAATTAAGAAAGGCGAATGCAAGAAAACTGCTCTATTCTACTCTTCAAGACAAAGAAGAAAATAAGTAAATACTAATTTGATTTAAGGTAAATTGATAGCCTTCCTACCTTGGAAGGCTATTTTTTATGATTACAATTTCCTTACAAAAAACGTCCAAGACAATAAATGCCTGGTGCATGTATGACTGGGCCAACTCGGCCTACAATCTGGTCATCACCACAACCTTTTTTCCAATCTACTTTGCTGCCATTACGAAATCGGCTTACGGAGAAAATACAGTGCCGCTGTTGGGCCGAACCTTCAAAAATACGGCCCTCTACAATTATGCATTGGCATTTGCCTATTTGATCATTGCTTTAGCGTTGCCCATTCTGTCGGCAATTGCCGATTCCCGTGGCAATAAGAAAAAATTCATGCGGTTTTTCTGTTACCTGGGTGGTTTATCATGCATAGGACTTTTTTGGTTTAAAGGAGATCGGCCGAATGTCTTGCTGGGCACAGGGTGTTTTGCGCTTGCAGCAATCGGATATATAGGAAGTTTGGTCTTTTATAATTCGTACCTGCCTGAAATTGCAGAACCAGATGAACGCGATTGGGTTAGCGCCCGTGGCTATTCTATGGGTTATATAGGTAGTGTAATTCTACAACTTATTGGGTTTGGCTTGGTACTTTACTTCAGTGCCCTGGGTGATAATTCTTCGGGTCCTCTTTATACTTTTCTTTTAGTAGGTATTTGGTGGATAGCATTTGCTCAAATTACTTTCTTCCATTTGCCAGCTGGTTCTCCACCCGCTGAAAAAAGGGTGGGTCATGTTTTTAAAATAGGATTTTTAGAATTAAAAAAAGTATGGGAGCAGGTAAAGCATTTGAAAGTACTCAAGTGGTTTTTGGTAGCCTTCCTATTTTACAGCATGGGAGTTCAAACAGTGATGCTGGCAGCAACATTGTTTGGTAGTCAATTGCTAGGTCTTCCAGATGATAAACTAATTATAACGGTTGTATTGATTCAGTTAGTGGCTATTCCAGGTGCTATGATGATGTCTGCCTTGTCCGGAAAGTTTGGAAATTTACCCGTGTTAACAGGAGTTGTGTTCTTTTGGATTGTGGTGTGTGTAGCGGCTTATTCTGTAGCCAATTTGAAAGAACATGGCTTTGATGTAGAATTTTATTTTTACGGTCTGGCCGTTGGTGTTGGAATAGTAATGGGTGGGATACAATCTTTAAGCAGAAGTACATACAGTAAACTTATGCCGGAAACAAAAGACACTGCCTCCTTTTTTAGTTTTTATGATGTCACCGAGAAAATTGCTATCGTAATAGGCATCTTCACTTTCGCCTATATTGATGAAACCTTTGGAATGAAAAATTCTGTATTGATACTAATCGTTTTCTTTATAGTCGGCTTGTCGTCACTCGCCAGAGCGCGTCATAAGGAGAAATTGAGTTTGATCAACGCGTAAAGGTCGCTTTCAAAGAAAGAATAGGTTCAGTATCTCAGATGCTTAACCGTTATTCCGTTGTTGATTAATTGCTTCAGTGATTCAATACCTATTTTTAAATGCAAGTCAACATAATTAGTGGTCACCACCTTGTCGCTGGCTTCAGTTTTTACGCCATCTACAATCATAGGTTGGTCAGAGACTAATAAAATGGCACCGGTTGGTATTTCATTATAGAATGCCGTGGAGAAAATGGTGGCCGTTTCCATATCAATAGCCATAGCTCTTATTTTTCTAAGATATTCTTTAAAGTGTTCATCCCATTCCCAAACTCTTCGGTTAGTGGTATAAACTGTTCCGCTCCAATAGTCCTGATTGTTATCTCGGATCGTGGTGGACATTGCTTTTTGCAAAGCAAAAGCAGGTAGGGCAGGTACTTCGGGCGGAAAATAATCATTGGATGTTCCTTCTCCACGAATTGCTGCGATGGGAAGTATAAAATCACCGATGTCGTTTTTCTTTTTTAGTCCACCGCACTTACCAAGAAAAACACAAGCTTCTGGCTTAATGGCAGAAAGACAATCCATAATCGTTGCCGCATTGGGACTTCCCATTCCAAAATTGATGATGGTGATACCTCCGGCTGTAGCGCTATGCATAGGTTTATCCAAACCGGCTACTTCAACATCGTTCCATTCAGCAAATTTCTTAACGTAATTATCGAAGTTGGTAAGAAGGATATATTTTCCGAAGTCTTCCAACTTAATGCCTGTGTATCTTGGCAACCAGTTTTCAACGATTTCTTGTTTTGTCTTCATACGTCTTTATTTTCCTAATTTTAAACTGATGTTTAAATTAAACCTTCCTGAATTCAACCTCACCATCCGTAAAGAAGAAAGCAAAGTATGGATTTTTGATATTATCAGAAAGAAGTATATCGTGCTGACTCCGGAAGAGTGGGTCAGGCAGCACTTTATTCATTACCTGATCAATCATCTTAAATATCCTAAAACTCTATTTAAAATTGAAAGCAGTCTTACTTACAATAAGCTTCAAAAGAGGTCTGATATCGTTATCCATGACCGTGATGGAAAACCCTGGATGCTTGTTGAGTGCAAAGCACCAAACATTAAACTTACCCAAAAAGCATTCAATCAGGTAGCCGTATACAACATGACCGTTGGTGCGCGGTTTGTGGCCGTCACCAATGGTATGGTACAATATTGTTTTGAGCCTTCCTCAAAGGGTGAAGCGAATCACCTTGCTTCGTTTCCTGATTTTCCGGAGAACGCTTAGTTCAACACTTCCTTTACATCTACGTAAGGTACATTGAACGCTTCGGCAACAGCACGGTATACTACTTTGCCATTTACGATGTTCAACCCTTTTTTAAGATCGCCATTATCGTTGCACGCTTTTTTCCAGCCCTGGTTGGCAAGCTTTAATGCATATGGCAACGTGGCGTTGGTAAGTGCAAGGGTGGAGGTATAAGGTACAGCACCCGGCATGTTCGCCACACAATAATGAACGATATCGTCAATGATATAAGTAGGATCTTCGTGTGTAGTTGGTTTACAGGTTTCAATGCACCCTCCCTGATCAACCGCTACGTCAACTAATACTGTGCCTGGTCGCATAGTTTTTAACATGTCACGTGTAATTAGTTTGGGAGCTTTTGCTCCGGGAATTAATACACCACCGATGATCAGATCATGGGTCTTCACCAATTCTCTTAATGTATAATCATTTGAAACCATGGTGTGAACATTCTTTGGCATTACATCATCCAGGTAACGAAGGCGATTCAGGTTCACATCTGTAATGATTACGTCAGCACCCATGCCTGCAGCAATTTTTGCTGCATTAGTACCCACAACACCACCACCAAGCACTAACACTTTTGCAGGCATTACTCCTGGGACGCCACCTAATAAAATTCCTCTGCCTTTCAATGGCTTCTCAAGATATTTAGCGCCTTCCTGAATGGCCATTCTTCCTGCTACTTCTGACATCGGAACTAAGAGTGGAAGACTTCCGTCTAAGCGCTCTACCGTTTCATAAGCCAAACATACAGCACCAGTTTTGATCATGGCATGCATTAATGGCTCATAGGATGCAAAATGGAAATACGTGAATACCAGTTGATCTTTTTTAATCAGACCATATTCTTGTTCAATCGGCTCCTTTACTTTGATGATCATTTCGGCAATACCAAATACTTCTGCTGCAGTAGGTAGAATTTTTGCGCCTGCACCTGCATATTCTTCGTCACTGAATCCGCTGCCTTCACCGGCTTTGGTTTGGATATAAACTGTGTGACCTTTTCTAACAAATTCCTGAGTGCCTGCTGGTGTTATAGCTACACGATTTTCGTTATTCTTAATTTCTTTTGGTACCCCGATGATCATATTGGTAATGATTTAATTAGTTATTGATGTCGTTCACTTAGATTTGAAGCTGGTAAATCAAATCCGTGGCAAAGATAGCATTCGGACACGATTGCGGCAGGTGTTTTTACATTTTTTGAAGATTAAATGAGTAAGTCTTTATATGCATTTTATGGTTCCCTTCGAAGGGGAATGAGGCTACATAACCAATTCAAAAGCGATCTTCATTATTCGCACAGTGCCTGGCTTAAAGGTTATGATCTTTATTCATTAGATAACTATCCATTTGCAATAAAATCATCTGATTCGTCACATAAAATTCTGGTTGAAGTGACCGAAATTTTGAATGTTGAAACAGAAAAAAACATTCATGATATTGAACTTGAAGCAGGCTATTATGCTGAAAAAATTCTGATTGGGGATAATCTTGTAACAATCTTTATCTTTGAAGAGGCTGCAAATTATCTGCGGATCGATTCTGGTGATTGGGTCATTTTCTTTGGACAAAAGTCGAATTTGCGACATTTTATAAGGTAATTTTCTTTGCTTTGAACCCTTGAAGCTTTTTCTCTATTTTTACTCATCAACTATTTTATTAAGTGAGCCAAACGAAGACCATGGTGAGTGGATTCTCCACAAAAAAGATAGCTGCAATAATTGCGGACTATAAGTTGGTTTGTGAAAGCAGGGAAGCAAGCATACTGGGCAGAAAGGAAGTTTTCATGGGCAAGGCAAAGTTTGGAATTTTCGGTGATGGAAAAGAACTGGCTCAGATTGCGATGGCGAAAATTTTTCGAAATGGAGATCACCGCTCTGGCTACTATCGCGATCAAACATTCATGCTTGCTATTGGTGAGTTATCTCTTTTGCAATATTTCGCTCAGCTATATGCTCACCCAAGTGTAGAGGCAGACCCTGCCTCTGCAGGGCGTTTAATGAACGGCCATTTTGCTACCAGGATGCTTGATGAAAACGGAGCGTTTAAAAATTTGGCGCAGTCTAAGAATAGTAGTTCTGATATTTCGCCCACAGCAGCCCAGATGCCACGACTTTTAGGACTCGCCTATGCATCAAAACTTTTTAGAAATAATCCGGAGCTTCACTCTTATAGCGAATTAAGTAACAAAGGAAACGAAATTGCATTTGGTACTATTGGTAATGCTTCCACCTCAGAAGGAATGTTCTTCGAAGCGATCAATGCAGCGGGTGTTCTTCAAGTGCCTATGCTGGTTTCCGTATGGGATGATGAATATGGAATTTCAGTTCCTAAAGAATACCAGACTACAAAAGGAAGTATTTCAAAAATATTAACCGGATTTCAACGCAACGAAACTGAAAAGGGATTTGAGATATTCACTGCCAATGGTTGGGATTATCAGGATCTATGCAAGGTATATGAGCAGGCTGAGAAAATTTGCAGGGAAGAACATGTTCCTGTTCTTATTCATGTGACGGAAATGACTCAACCTCAGGGGCATTCTACATCAGGATCACACGAACGTTACAAATCAAAGGAACGATTGAGTTGGGAGGTTGAGCATGATTGCATACGCAAGTTTCGTGAATGGATCATCGATCAGGGGATATCAACTACCGAGGAATTAATTGATATTGAGAAGCAAGCTAAAGCCGCAGCCAAAGCAGCCAAGGAGCAGGCTTGGAAATCGTTCAATAAGGATATACAACGTGATCGATCTCTGCTTGATCCGATTCTTGAAGCAGCGTCAGAGCAGTTACCTGAAATTCGTGAATTAAGAAATGAGTTTAAGAAAGTAATCAATCCGGTAAGGATGGATTCGATGATTGCTGCCAGGAGAGCGTTAAGAATTTTGTCTGTAAATGCCCATCCTTTAAGGCAACCCCTTATTGAATGGGTAAAGCGAGTAGAGAAAGAAAGCGCGGATCTTTTTAACTCTTACCTCTATAGTAATTCAGAGTGGTCTGCTTTAAAAGTGAAATCAGTGCCCGCTGAGTATTCTGAAAGTTCTCCTTTGGTGGATGGCCGTGAAGTATTGCAGGCATGCTTTCGCGAAGCATTGCAGAGAGATCCGAGAGTACTGGCTTTTGGTGAAGATGTTGGTAAGATTGGCGATGTAAATCAGGGGTTTGCTGGTCTGCAAGCGAAATTTGGTGAAGCAAGAGTAACCGATACAGGAATAAGAGAGTGCACGATTGTAGGTCAGGGAATAGGAACAGCATTAAGAGGGTTAAGACCTATTGCTGAGATACAATATTTAGATTACCTGCTTTATGCAATTCAAATCATGTCGGATGATCTGGCCTGTCTCCAGTATCGCACCAAAGGCGGGCAAAAGGCCCCCGTCATCATTCGCACACGCGGTCATCGACTGGAAGGGGTGTGGCATGCAGGGTCACCTATGGGAATGATTTTGAATGCCATTCGCGGTATTCATGTTTTGGTACCACGCGATATGACACAGGCTTCAGGATTTTATAATACCATGCTCAAATCTGATGATCCTGCCTTAATTATAGAATGCCTTAATGGTTATCGTTTGAAAGAGCGGTTGCCAGACAATATTGGTGAGTTTACATTGCCTTTGGGCATTACAGAAGTTCTGAAGGAAGGAACGGATGTTACCATTGTTACCTATGGATCGATGTGCAGGATCGTGATGGCCGCGGCCGATGATCTTGAGAAGACAGGTATTTCAGTAGAGGTAATTGATGTGCAGTCTTTACTACCATTTGATATTAATCATACAATTACTGAGTCTGTCAGGAAGACTAACCGCGTGATTTTTGCTGATGAAGATGTGCCCGGTGGAGCTACAGCATTTATGATGCAGCAAGTGATTGAAGTACAGGGAGCATTTCAATATTTAGATTCTCCTCCGCTTACGCTTGCAGCAAAAGAACATAGACCAGCTTACGGGTCAGACGGGGATTATTTCTCCAAACCGAATAAGGAAGATGTTTTTGATAAGGTTTATGCTTTAATGAGTGAGGCATATCCTGTTAAGTTTCCTCCTCTATACTAGCAAAAAAATCGAATCACTGAAGGGTGAATTCAGTCGTTTCTATATTTTTACTTCTATTGAGTGCCCGATCTTTGATTTGAACTTTCAACATCAAGGTTTTAATACTGAAAAGTGCTTTGAAGCCAGTTGACCCCATTCCATATCGTATTTTACCTTCTAGAGGAGCCCCTGGTTTATCTTTATATAATATTGGAAACCTACCATCAAATGTACCACCACAGGCCGGATAGTTGAATGCTTCTCTAAAGTCAAATTCAGTAAATGTGCCATCCGAATTTTTTACCCAGAATTCAACAGTTATATTATAGTAATCTGGATTCAGTTGAAAATATAGTGTATCCTTCACAATATTATTTTCTTTATAGACTTCCCAATTAATACAGTTATAAGGTTTTACAAAATCAGGAAGAGTATCATAGCCTAGCACCGTTCTCTTGGTCTGATAGGTGATATATTTTCCATTAGGTTGAAGAAAGTAAAACTTATTGTTATAAGGTGGTTGATCTTCAGTTCCATCTAATCCTAAATCACCGTTACCATCTTTAAAAGAAAGTGTTAGAATCAATGAATCATAATTCGTGTCAAACCCGGTGCCGTATTCTTTATATTGAATACTTATAAATTCAATTTGGGGCTCTATCGGAAATTCAGGCGGATTAAAACAGGCAGTAACACCAATTGAAATAATTGTAAAAAGACCAAATCCTCGTATCAAATGCATTTTCTACCTTTATCGATCTGTAAATTACTTAACACTTGGAGACATTCAAAAGTTTTGCGCAGTCTTTAGAAAACATTAACGAAGGCAACTTTGAGGATATTGCGCTCAGGATGTTCCATTTTCAAGCTGTTAATAACCCTATTTATACAAGGTATTTGGAGCACTTGAAATGCGACATTGCTAAAGTTTCAGATCTTCAACAGATTCCATTCTTACCAATCAGTTTTTTTAAAAGTCAAATAATTAAATCGGGGGAATGGCAGACCTGTGCTGAGTTTTCAAGCAGTGGCACAACAGGAAGTATTTCCAGTAAACATCCTGTGTATGATTTAGATTTTTACCGGCTTCATTCCGAGAATATTTTTGAACATTTCTTTGGGGATCCTGAGTCCTTTCATTTTCTGGCTCTTCTACCTTCCTACCTGGAAAGGGAAGGTTCGTCATTAATTGAGATGATGAACCATTTTATTATTCGAAGTAAATCAGATCATTCTGGATTTTATTTGAACAATTATATTGAGTTGGTCAACAAACTAATTAAACTTAAAATAGATAGCCGCAAAGTCATTCTATGGGGGGTATCTTTTGCATTATTGGACCTGGCGGAAGCTTTTGAATTGGACTTAAGTCATTGCATTATCATTGAAACCGGAGGCATGAAGGGCAGGAGGAGGGAATGGATTCGTGAGGAGTTGCATCAATACCTCACGAGGAGATTTAATGTGAAGGTTATTCATTCAGAATATGGAATGACTGAGCTGATGTCGCAGGCCTATTCTATGGGCTCTGGTCGTTACCTATGTCCACCATCAATGAAAGTGATAATACGCAACATGAACGATCCATTTGAGATTCTTTCAACCGGTAAGACAGGGGGAATTAATATTATAGATCTGGCTAATTTTCACTCTTGCGCTTTTATTGAAACCCAGGATCTTGGGTCTGTGAATGAACAAGGTTTTTTTGAGGTTTTGGGGCGAATGGATAATAGTGATATAAGGGGCTGTAACTTATTGGTAGGTTAAACAGTGGCAATAAAAGTGGTTTTAACATCAAAATTTGCGAGATATTGAAAGATTAATATCTTTGTATCTAACAAAACTATAATTATGAAGAAAATATTAGCTTTTGCAGCTTTAGTAGGAATGTTAACAGCATGCAGCCAGTATACCTGTCCTACCTACGCTAAGAAGGAAGTGAAGAAAGAATCTTCTGATAAGAAGATCTGATTTTAGAGGTACTTTTTAACTTCTGAAGGTCCAATCGACCCTTCACTCATAATTACAAGTCTCTCGACTACATTTCGTAGTTCGCGAATATTTCCAGTCCAATTATTCTTTTGAAGCAGTTCAATGGCTTCGTATTTGATTTCTTTTTTACGCGTGCCATGGTCATTGGCTATATCATTTAGGAATTTATCCACTAGCAAGCTAATATCATCCACTCGCTCATTCAATGAAGGTACTTTTATGATGATAACCGATAATCGATGATATAAGTCTTCGCGAAAGCGACCCTCTGCAATTTCTTTTTTGAGGTCTTTATTGGTAGCAGCAAATACTCTCACGTTCACTGGAATATCTTTGTCGCCACCCACCCGGATTATTTTATTTTCTTGTAAAGCACGCAATACTTTAGCCTGTGCGGATAGACTCATGTCACCGATTTCATCTAAGAAGAGTGTGCCGCCTTCTGCTAATTCAAATTTGCCTAATCGTTGCTTGATAGCAGATGTGAATGATCCTTTTTCATGACCAAACAACTCACTTTCAATTAACTCAGATGGAATGGCTGCACAGTTTACTTCGATAAACTGACCAATTCGCCTGGCACTTTTCTCGTGCAGTTGTCGCGCCACTAATTCTTTACCTGATCCATTAGGTCCTGTGATTAAAACCCGCGCATCAGTTGGCGCCACTTTTTCAATCATCTCCAAAACTTCTACGATGGGTTTTGATTTTCCGATGATTTGATATTTGTCTGATACTTTTCTCTTAAGAATTTTAGTTTCTTTAACCAGATTGGTTTTATCCAATGCGTTTCGAAGCGTGATCAAGAGACGGTTAAGATCTGGTGGCTTTTGAAGAAAATCATAGGCACCAAGTTTTGTAGCGTCCACTGCAATTTCTGTAGTTCCATGAGCAGAAATCATAATGAATGTAGTAGCAATGCCTTTTTCTTTTGCTTTCTGCAATACTTCCATGCCATCCATTTTTGGCATCTTAATATCACAAAAGGCCAGATCATATTGGTCGCTTTCTAATTTGGCAAGGCCTTCTGCGCCATCTTTGGCTTCATCTACCTCTAGCTTCAATTCTTTTTGATCTTTTAAAATGTCCTTGAGCACAGCCCGAATGCTGGCTTCATCTTCGATTAACAATACTTTGGGCACAACGTAATCTTTTATATAAATGAAGAAATATAATTCAAATTAAATGCAAGCCTGTAAGCCGGGTTCTGTTCTCTGGCGGAACCGTCAGAGTGCTTATCATTTATCTAGTCCTTCAGTCACCTAAAGGATCAAGCAGCCTACCCAATCACGTCAGTTAAAAACTATTAGCGAGCAGCTAATCACTTTCGTAGGCGTGACCTATTTGGCCTTTCAACTCGTAAGGTTTTCCGTGCCTCCAATGTCACCATCGGAGCGGTGGGCTCTTACCCCGCCTTTTCACCTTTTCCCCTGCCCGACAAGTCGGCCTGAGGTAGTTTATTTTCTGTGGCACTTTCTGTTACCCCAACAAGTCGGGGCACCTTCCAGTTAGGAAGTACGATACTCTATGTTGCCCGGACTTTCCTCCCCGACATGTCGGGGCGATAAGCCAGCTTGCATTCACGGTAAAGGTACTCACTTATTAGCAATTCGTTAATTACTTAACTATTGCTTTTGCTGGTCTACTATTTTTTTGATTAGTGAATGTCTGATCCGGTCAGTTTCATTTCATACTGATCGGCCAGGTTGGCAACTTCTTGCACCATTTCTTTGAGACCAGCATCAGTGATTCCGTCAACGGCTGCCACAGCTTCTACCTGCAAATGATTTCCACTGATAATAAACCGGCAATAGTTAAAATAAGAGGTTTGCTCAAGAAGCATTTTATAATCAAGGCCCGGGTTTACATCACATACTTTTGAATTCAATGTTATGATGCTGCGATTATAAAGCTCATTCTTTTTAATAGTGCCGATAACTGTTTGAAAGCGATTGCCTGAAACGGGTACAATGATGATGGATTGATCCGAATCATATGCTGTATACTGACCACCAATTTGGTCAGCATAATTTTTAAGAAATGAACTTATATCCATAGTGGGTTAGGTTTTTTTAACTTGCCTAAGTTAGGCAATTGATAAATATTTCACTTATACTATCTCAATAATAAAACAAGTAGCCTTTAGGCTTGCCGTGTGAAAACTCTATAGCAGGTGCAGGCAATTTGATCATGTTGGCAAAATAAATAAGCGTATTAACCACTTTCGATCTCGATTTAATAGCGGTAAGATCAAAATCTAGGCTTAAATAGAGTTGACGATAGGGATAAAGTCCTTGTTCTATGTTCTGAGCATCATTGGCATAAACCATACTTTCTGCACCGTAGCCAACTGCGAGATTTAGCCATTTCGGGAATTTCACAAACTTATCTATATCCAAGGAAAACCAAATTGTTTGGCCATTATAATCCTTGATCGTTTCCTCAAGTAATCCATTGCCCAACGTGCCTGGTCTCTGTTTTGCAAAATCGGTGCGGTGAAAAGAATATTTTGGATAAATTCTTACTTCTTTCCAAAGTAAATTTTGTCCTAAATAAAGGCCAGATCCAACGGTATTGGCTGCCCAATCACTGACAGACGCACCATATCCGGACGAAAATCCATCCAGGATTTCTATGGATGACATGATTGCGAAACTTGTGATGGTACCAGCAACGTCAGATTTCTTTTTTGAAACACCACTCCATTGAAATGCACGCGAACCGATTGAGGAGAGCTGAAAAGAGGAATATATATGCCCTAGCTTATCCATATGATTCCATTCAGGCCAGTCATTAAAAAACCGAAATGATTGTTTGTCGTATTGGCTATACCAAACTGAGTTAAGGCCAATCATCGCACCGGTGTATAATACACCACCTGTTAGTATTACTGTATTTAGTCGCTGGTGGTTTATCGAATCTTTTGGTTGTCCTCTTAAGTCTTGGTTTGAGAATAGAATTATTATAAACAGGCAAAGCGTTTTGATAATATCAGTTGTTAGATTTTTCAAAAGCCTTTCAGTTCGATTCATCTTCTTCTAATATGGCTTGTTCCATCTCGATATTGTTATCCAATTCTTTCTTTCGTTTTTCTCGTGCTGATTTTAATAGATCTTTAATTTGATTAAAACTTTGCGTGTGTAAAAGACTAATGCCAGTAGTTATTGCAGACTGAGTGCCAAGACTATTAGTAACTGTATTTATATTGGATCTGCTATACATTTTTACCTTAAATTTTCCATCTGGCGTAAGTAGGTAATCGACCGTCCAGTCGCCAAGCATGCTGGCAATTTGTGTTTGGTTATACTGATTAGAGAAGGTTCCATCTCGGGTTACCCGCAATCGGCCATTCATAAATGAGTAAGAGAGTCGTAACTGAAATGTATTGAATGCTTCCTGATCAAGGGATCCTAAATCAATATTGATTTCAAGATTTTGATCCACTTGCGTTAGCCAATAGCTGAGTTGATTCGATAGTAGTTCACTTACTGAATTGTAAATCGATCCACTGGTACTGAAGGCATCCGGTGGAGATAGTCGCCTGAGCATAATCAAACTAAATACCTGGCGTTTTAATTCTTGTTCATTTAACTGAGCTTTCCATGCATCAAATGAAAACTTCAATCTTACTGGTGCAGGTTCTCCTTCTACGACAACATTGTTAGGTAAATCTTTCGCTGTGATATCAAAAAAGATTTGAGGTGAAAGCATCGGGCCATCCAGTTTAAGTAAAACTTCTACTGGATATTTTTTTCTTATTTGCGGAGTTGAAAGAGCCTTTTCGCTTACTTGGTTGGTGAGAATCGGTGCGAGTGATGATAACTGTCTATAGGTGGCTGTGAGATTAAGTTGACCTGCGTAGGGATCTCCATACCAGGTTATCCTGCTTCCCTTAGTGATATTAAATTCTTTATTAATTATATCAAATAGTGTAAAGTTATAATTGCCTCGCTCAAATTCATACAGGCCGAACATGTTAAATTCTCCCTTGGTGTCCAATTGAAGTTTAATATCTCCATACCCATACCCTCGTATGATGTCACCGGCTTTTATATCGAAAATGATTTCTGCGTAGGCATCCGGTGTGATATCCAGATTTAAATCCATAGTGATGCCAGAAGGTTCTTCCGCTTGTTTCTTTTTATTTAGATTGATTTTGTTCTGTATGGAATCTTTGAAGTTTACGAAAGTGATAAACTCACTTTTTTCTACAGAACCACCTCCGCTTATGGGAATAAATATCCGCGTGTTTTTTGAGGTTCGTGCCGTGGCTGATATTTTCATATTAGATAATGGCCCGAGCATATTTAGATTACCTGTGCTATAAGCTTGTCCATAAAATAGACTGTTGTCTTTGTCGGTTGTATTTAATACCTGAAAGTTTGTGAAGGCTGCGTCTAAGTTAATTCTGAATTTTGAAAAATTACGATGAGTCAGATAGCCATCCAGGTTGCCTTTGTTTTTAAGAGCATCGTATAACGTGAAGTTTTCAAAAATAATTTGGTTAGGTGTAAAATTTAATTCTCCGTTAAATGTATATAACGTTTTCAGATAGTCGATCATGATTTTGCCATCCTCAATATTCCCCTCCCCGCGAATGAGAGGTTCAAGAAACGTTCCCGCAATTTTATAAAAACCGGATAGGGTGCCGTCCATCTGTGAGAAAATTCCTTTTAGGAATGGCTCAATGATTTTGATGTTGGTTTTTTCTAGTGTTGCAATCACATTGAGTGGGCTTTTTTCTATAGGGTTGTAGTAGCCTTGTACTGTAAGGGTTCTTTTTTCAAGACGGTCGATCGTAAAATCGATATCAAAACGTTTATCTTCTCGATTCCAGATATTACTTCCCGTTAAGTTGCCAATGAGAAAATCATCAACCGTCAAATCTTTTATAGTGAGTTCGTTCTGCAAGTAGAGATCGTGATAAATATCCCTTGCTTGCAATTTTCCATTAACAATTCCGCCAAAACTTGAAGTGCTTATTGAGTTTAGAATATTCAGATTAAGGTTAGCCAATGTAAGAATGATACTTTGTTCCGGATCATCTGAGATAAATCCATTTAACCTAATTGACTCTGTTTCGTGATTTATTTCCAGATTGTGAATGGCCCACTCATTATTTTTTACTAACGAATAATTATTTTGACTTACACTCCATTCTTTTTTTAAAATCTTAATTCGCGTTGGCAGAATTTTAATTCGGGTACTGTCATTTTGAAAATCAATTTCAGACTGCAGTCTTATGAAATTATCAGTACTATCCTGATCAAAATCTAAGTTAAAATCAATGTGATCTCTATCCCAGATTATTTCTGAAAACAAGTTTTTAGTTTTTAATGCCTTTGAGATTTTTTGTCCTTCGGATTGAATCGTAAACATAACCAGAGCAGCTGTGCTGTCGCGAATTTTCGATCCTGAAAACTCCAATTCATTACTAAAGAAATATTTGCCTTGATAAGAAACGGTATCGATCTCTGAAAATGCCTGGAGTGATGATGTGACCCCATTCGAAAACTTACCTTCTATGGTGGTGTTAAGTGCAATTGTTGCTTCTGCTTTAGAAAGTTTTAAAAGAGGATTAATGTTATTTAGTTTAATAGTAAATGCCGCAAAGTACTCTTGTTGATCAACTGGTTTTTTTGCGTAATAACTGCTAAGTTCTTTTTTGTTATTTCTTACATTTAATTGAAATTCTTTGAATAACCTGGGCAAGTCGTTGAACAAGGTTGAATAATAAAAGTTACCCACAAGATCCACATCGGCATAAGAACTCCTTAATAGTAAATTTCTCCGATTTTCAGACAGCGCTGACCTTACATAGATGGAATCAAGTTGGAGCGACTCGTCCTGGTATTTGATAAATGTTTCTCGAAAGATTGCGCTTCCAAACAAACTATCAAGTTCCATTCCTTTTGTATCAACTTCTGCCAGTGTATGAATGAATAAGGGTTGTCTTGTAAAGCCTAGGCGGTCGGCATACAAAGTGTCAAGACTTGCTTTGATCTTGATGATCTCTTCACCCTTTCGAATATTAATTGATCCTGCTGCGGTAAGTTGTAAGTTGGGGTCATTGATTGTTACTTTGCCATTAAAAAGCTCTTTGGCAAAACGTGCATTGGTCGTAATGTTTTGGTAGTTGTATTTTCTGATCCCTATAGAATTGATTTCACCATTAAGATTGAAGTCTGCAGTTTCTTGAGTTAACCCTTTTCCACGAACTCTGCCTGTCATTGTTACCGACTGAAAGTTTGTGGTGTCTTTTAAAAATAAACCAAGATTAAAATTGTTAAGAGCAAGGTTTCCTTCATAGGATGAACGATCGACATGTGCCTTATTTATTTTTAAATTGATATCTGATTTGATCTGACCAAACGCACCTCTAAAGTCACCATTCGCAACAAAATCTTCAATAAATCCGGTGAATTTTCCATTGAGTCGAAATGTACCGAGCGGCTCAAGCTTCGCATATACATTTTTTGGAAATAGAAATGCCAGATCGTTGATATCTACATTACCATCCTTCACATCCAGATTAATAAATGTTTCATTTAGAGATGGTAAGCCATCCAGTTCTAGCTTTCCTTTCACGGTCGTATTCCCAATTCTTACTTCCATATTTTGATAAAACAACCTGGAAACTTTGCCTGCTATTTCCCCTTTCAGATAAAGTGGCTGGTTGAAGACTTTAACACCACCCATGAAACGGGAAAGGTCTTCTGGTGTAATCACGGTATTCTTTAATATTGCTTTGATATTTATGTTTTGATTAAAATCACTCAAGTCGCTTAATGTATTATATTTAAAAACCAGTGTGTCGGAAAGAAAGCTGTCACCTATTTTGGCGTTTAATCCGTAAAACTCCATCGCGCTTTGCGACAGTCGGAAAAAGGAGGATAAATTGTGAATGGTGAGTTTTGCATTTTGCTCAACAGCCAGAAGTGAATTCATGTTGAATTCAATCGTGTCGCCAATTACTTTGAAGTTTTGCGCCTCTGCCTCATCAATGGCAAGCCGTATATGATTGTAATCAAATACCTCGCGATTTAATTCCTTCTCTGGATCATGTAAAGAAAAATAGGTATTATGGATAACGATCTCCCCAATATTTACTTTTGAGCTACCCTGACCAGATCCTGAGGGTAGCAGTTTATTAATTTCACTGATAAATAAATTTATGTTTAAGTCTCGCAAAGAATCATTTATTGGAATTTTAATCAGATTAACACTGGCTCCATCTAGTGAAACACCATCGATGTTTACGTTTTTACCCTGAAGGATCGTTGAAAGCTTAAAGTTGGCTTCCAGTCTATCTATTTTAATCATATCATTTTGAGCCGGGTCCCTTATCGTTAATCCTTCAATCTCAAGCCTATCCCACCAGATTATAAAAATCCGATCGTAGGTGATATCGAATCCGCTGATTTGTGAGAACTCTGATGTATATCTACTGATGAGTGCTTTTTGTGTAGCTGGCAATTGGAGTAAAATGAAACTAAGCAGGAAAAAAATCGCAAGTATAGAGGCACCATACAGAAAGGTTTTTTTGACCCATTTAAACACGCTATTTTTGATAACTTGCAGTTTCATTTGCTAAAAAATGCATCCTGTTATACTTGCCATCGAATCGTCTTGTGATGAAACTTCTGCATCTGTTATTGAACATGGCAAGGTACTTAATAATGTTATTGCCTCACAAACAGTACACCATAAATATGGCGGTGTTGTGCCAGAGTTAGCATCGCGAGCTCATCAACAACACATATTGAATGTGGTGAAGGAAGCGATAAGTACCGCAGGTATTTTACCAGCATCCTTAAATGCGATAGCGTTCACAAAGGGTCCGGGTTTAATGGGTTCCTTGCTGGTGGGCGTTTCCTTTGCAAAAGGTATGGCAGTGGCATTGGGCATCCCACTCATCGAAGTTAACCACATGGAAGCTCACGCGTTGGCTCATTTTATTCATGATCCAAAGCCGTCTTTTCCTTTTCTTTGTTTAACAGTTAGCGGTGGTCATACTCAATTAGTGAAGGTGAAAGACTATCTTGATATGGAAGTCATAGGCGAAACCCAGGATGACGCAGTAGGTGAGGCATTTGATAAAGCTGCAAAAATCATGGGACTGCCTTACCCTGGTGGACCCTTTATAGACCAATACGCCAGGGATGGTAATTCAAAAGCATATTCATTTCCCGACACGGCTATGCAGGGGCTTAACTTTTCATTCAGCGGAATTAAGACAGCATTTTTGTACTTTCTTAGGGATCGATTAGCGGAAGATCCAACATTTGTTGAAAAGAACCGAAACGATATTTGTGCCAGCTTACAAGCACATTTGATCACGATGCTCATGCAAAAACTGAAGCGAGCAGCTAATGAAACTGGTATAAAACAAATAGCCATTGCAGGGGGAGTAGCAGCTAATTCTGGATTGAGAGATGCCATTCGTGAAGCAGCAGAAAAAAATAGGTGGGAAGTTTTTATTCCAGACTTTGAATATTGCACCGATAATGCTGCCATGATTGCGATAGCTGCACATCATAAATTTTTACACAATAGATTTACTTGGTTGGATGTAGCTCCGGTTGCAAATCTTTCCATTGGATTATGAAAGCAATTTTTAAACCTGGCGATGTTAAAGTTTATAATAAAAAAATTGCCGTGGAGGACGCTGCCTCCTTTCATGGTGATGTACTTCATCCGGTTTATGCCACTTTTGCGTTAGCGCGCGATTTTGAGTGGTCTTCGCGATTATTTTTTTTAGAAATGAAGGATGATGATGAGGAAGGCGTGGGCACTTTTTTGCAAATTGAACATCAAAGTCCTGCCATAATTGGAGAAGAGGTAACCATTAGTGCAATGATCGAGTCAATATCCGGTAACGAATTAATTTGTAGTATAGAGGCTCGATCGGGCGATCGTATTATTGCTTCAGGCAAAACAGGTCAGAAGATGTTAAAGAAGGAGAAATTAAAAAAGTTATTTGGACATGACTGAAAAGCGTTTTTCTGATAATATCAATATTCGTAACCGTCAGGCTACTTTTCAGTATGAGCTGCTTGATAAAATGGTTGCGGGTATTGCGTTGAAAGGAACAGAAATTAAATCGATACGAGAGGGTAAGGTTAATCTGCAAGATGGCTATTGTTATTTTGCAAATGGGGAGGCTTTCGTGAAGGGTATTAATATTACTCCGTATTCTCAGGGAACTCACTATAACCATGAAGCGGCCCGGGAGCGTAAACTTTTAATGAAGAAGTCGGAACTTACAAAACTGGAAGCCCGGGTAGAGGAGAAGGGACTTGCGCTGATACCTATTCGACTTTTTATAAACGAGCGAGGCTTGGCAAAACTGGAGATTGCCTTAGCGCGTGGAAAAAAACTCCACGATAAACGAGATAGTATCAAAGAAAAAGATTTGAAAAGAGAGCTAAGCAGAATTAAGTTAGGTTAATGAAAGACGGCATAGAAATGGAAATGGACTACGGTGTAAGTCGCTTAGCATTGGTGGCCGTGCGCAATGCGGCCAATGAAGACTCAAGGCAACTAACCCAACTACTTTTTGGTGATCACTATGAAGTGATCAAAAAGACAGAGGGTGGAGATTGGGTTTATATCAGAATTCATTTCGATGGATCGGAAGGATGGATTGAAACTGAACAACACCACTCCATTTCGAAAGAATACTTTGATCAAATCAATCATGCAAATTTTAAGATCACCACAGATCTTACATGCAATATTCTTTTCAAAAAAAGTCCGATTACTATTTTACTTGGCAGCATCGTGCCTATTTCCAATTCGGAACTTTTTAAAATGGAAGAGCAATTTGCGTTTAATGGGGAAGCCAAAAGCCTCGGTCAAAAAAGGGATGTGGAGTTTATCAAGAACACGGCCATGAAATACTTGAATGCTCCACATTTGCCAGGAGGTAAAAGTCCTTTTGGTATAGATGCAATAGGACTGGTTCAGATGATTTTTAAAATATCAGGCTATACGTTACCTCATGACGTAAACAATCAGATGAAAGAAGGTAAAGCAGTCAATTCTTTACATGATGCTATACCCGGTGATCTTGCTTTTTTTTCACGTATGGGTGGAGGTATTTCTCATGTTGGAATTATGCTCGCTGAAGAAAAAATAATTCATGCCTTTGGCCGGGTTCGTGTTGATCATCTGACGGACGAGGGAATAATTCGTGCAGAATCAAAAATCTATACCCATTATCTGAAGGAAATCAGGAGAATATTCAGTCCAGCCTGATTGCAATACTAATTTTTCCTAAAATTTATGGTCTTGATAAACCCGAAGTTTGGGTTTATCTTACACTATGAACAATCGTGTATTGGTGCTGAATCAAGACGATAGTCCGCTCATGGTTTGCTCTGTGCAGCGTGCGTTTGTTTTGGTTTTTCTCAACAAAAGCGAAATGGTCCGTTCGGCCAATGGTCATAAGTTGCATTCTATAAAGCAATCTTTCCCGATGCCTTCGGTGATCCGCTTAAACAGGTATGTGAATGCTCCTTATAAGGGAGTCGCACTTACCCGGCAAAACGTGTTCAAGCGCGATAACTTTGAATGCCAATATTGCGGTACTCGTAGAGAATTGACACTGGATCACGTGATGCCCAGTTCGCGCGGAGGCCACCATATCTGGACTAACCTGGTTACTGCCTGCAAACGTTGCAACGCAAGGAAGGGTGACTACATGCCTGATGAAGCGCAAATGCTTCTGAAACGCAAACCATACAAACCCTCATATGCGCTCTTTCTACACGATAATAATAGTCCCCACAATGAGTGGGATGATTTCCTGGAAAAAAGAATCTGATTTCAGTCTTTGTTGTTTTGCTTATGTCGAAAGTCATTGCTCTTGCAGAGCTGAGTGGTGATTTTGTGGAATTGAGAAGAGGCTGTATTATACCAGTACACGTAATTGAAAAAGTCGAGATTTAGAATCGCAATGTAAAAGTGGTTTTAACATCAGGGTTTGAAACAACCGTGAGTGATCCATTATGCATCTGCATAATCTGCCGCGATAGGGCAAGACCAATACCAGATCCTGTTTTCTTGGTAGTGAAGAAAGGGACAAATATGCGATCGATTGCTTCAGGGATTATGCCCGGTCCATTGTCAGTAACTTCAATAATGGCAGAGTTTTCGGTGTATGTACCATTGATTTCAATTTTTGCCAGATCGGAATGATCAGCAGCTTCAATAGCATTTTTAATCAAGTTGATGAGAACTTGTTCAATCATTTCCTCATCTGCCTGTACAGTAAGATATTCTGAATCGCATTTGGTGACTAGCTGTATATTCTTCTTTTTGAAGTCTGGCTTTAGCAATTGCGTCACCTTTTCAATCAGCTCTTTAACGCGTACTATTTTTAATTTTGGTTGAGGTAATGATGTGTATTCACGGTAAGCATCAATAAATTTGATAAGGCCTTTACTACGACTTTCAATCGTCTGTAATCCATCACGCAGATCTTCGGCACCTTCTGCTTTAAGTTCGTAGTCTTCACCTTTTTTTACGAGTTCCTGATCGAGTATTTCGCGCAGCGTTGAGGTTAATGATGAAATGGGAGTAATGGAGTTCATGATTTCATGACGCAACACGCGAGTAAGATTCTGCCATGCTTCTAATTCCTGACGCTGCAATTCTGTTTGAATATTTTGGAGTGTAATCAGCTTTACGGTATTGCCCCGAATTCGCAATTCAGTTGCCTGCAGTGTAAGCAGGAATTCAGTTCCGGATTTGTACAACGTGCTTTTACCGGGTTGCACTTCCTGCAATGCCTGATACAGTTTTGCGTTGTGCTTCTCCAGTTCGTGAATGTTCTTAATGTTACTGATACCAACAAAACGCTTAGCGTTCGCATTCATCAGTTGAATGTTACCTTCACCATCAAATGAGAGAATACCCGTGCGCACCTGCTGCACGATGGTATTCAGATATTGCCAGTGTTCTTCTTTTTCTGAGCGCGCTTTACGAAAGGCTTCCAGTACCTCATTGAAAGCGACATTTAGATCACGAAAGCTGCTACCTAGTTTGTTGTCGCTGGTAAATCCTGAAATAAAATCAGAATACTTTACGGACTCAAGAAAGCGTGTGAGTTTGCGATTCGTCTGTGAGGTGAATCGATATAGTTCTACCAGTTGACTAATGATGATTAGAAAAGTAAGACCGGCAGCAAAGATCATACTGGGCTTTCCCAGCATGTAAACCAGTAATGTGATAGTAGATCCTAGTAATATAACACGAAAAGCTACACGAAACCGAAAGTCATTAAATCGCATGCGATAATTTTATAGGCCGTGCTTTTCCAATCTCCGGTATAGTGATGAACGCGTTAGCCCCAATTCAGAAGCCGCCTGCGTAATGTTGCCATTATATTTCTTGAGCACTTTGCGGATCAACAGTTTTTCAACTTCCTCAAGATTAAATTGATCGAGATTAACCTGCTGATCTCCTTCTTTTACATTCGAAGTGGTGAAATTGAAATCTTCCGGTTGTAGCACTGATGAATTACTCAAGATGATAGCGCGCTCAAGCGAATGCTGCAACTCGCGAATATTTCCCGGCCACGGATGCTTGCTCATCCGTGTCATAGCGACTTCGCTGATTTTAGTTACATTTTTTCCATATTTGGATGCGTAGTATTTCAGGAAGTGATTGGCCAATAAGGGAATGTCTTCAATGCGCTCACGCAAGGGTGGTATTTCCACTTCAATGGTATTGATGCGATATAGAAGATCTTGACGAAAACGATTTTCTTTCACCATATCATATAGCGGCATATTGGTGGCACAAATCAAACGAATATCAATAAGTGATTCTTTATTGGAACCTACCCGACTCACTTTTCTATTTTGAATCACCGTCAATAATTTAGCTTGTAGTGGCATAGAAAGATTTCCGATTTCATCCAGAAACAATGTGCCGTTGTTCGCTAATTCAAATCGACCAGGTCTGTCTTCTTTGGCATCGGTAAACGATCCTTTCTTATGACCGAAGAGTTCACTTTCAAAAAGTGTTTCGGTGATCGATCCTAAATCTACACTGACAAACGATTCATTTTTGCGTGCTGAATTTCTATGAATGGCGCGAGCAATCAATTCTTTTCCCGTTCCGTTTTCTCCCAGGATCAACACGTTGGCATCCGTTTGAGCTACGCGTTCAATAGTTTGAAAAATACGTTGCATCGCCTGGCTCTGACCGATGATGTCTTTATATTTTTCATTGATACTTTGATTGATTTCCTGATTTTTCGTTTTCAGTGTTTGAATTTGATCGCGCGATTCGCGCAGGCGCATGGATGAATAAAGGGTGGCCAATAATTTTTCGTTTTCCCAAGGCTTCAAAACAAAATCAGTAGCTCCGGCTTTTATCGCTTTCACCGCCATTTGCACATCACCATAAGCAGTGATCAACACCACAACCGCAGAAGGATCGATGCTCAGAATTTTTTCGAGCCAATAATATCCTTCGCTTCCACTGCTCACATCTTTAGTGAAATTCATGTCGAGCAGAATTACATCATAATCTTCCTGGCTCATTAATCCGGGAATTGCTTCTGGATTTTTTTCAATATCGACCTGTGCGAAATGTCGTTTCAAATGCATCTTCGCTGCCTTGAGCAAATCTTCATTGTCATCAACGATCAGAATTTTTCCTTGCTTTGAATCTGACATAATTGGGGCTCTTGGTTAGATATGTCCGCCAGTGGGCAATATTGATACCGAAATCGAAACATCAATAAATCGCTAAAATTTGAACAAAATGGATTTCAAAGTTAAGCAATTCTTGTCCGCAATCGGACAAGTTCGTTCACATATGAACGTAGAATTTTAAAAATTGTCTGGAAAAGGCCGTCTTTTTGGTGGATTTCTCCGTTGGCATGTTTGTTGGCAATGGGTGGAGGATTTCAATCAACAAATAAGTTTAAAGAGTTCACATGGATAAGAAGATTGCTAAAAAGACCTGGACATTAAAACGGATTGCAACTTTTGGCGGCATTGCCCTGCTGGTAGGTTTTGTACTATATCAATTCATTTTTGCAGATCGTAGATCCACCTTCAAAACGGATAAGGATAAACTCACAATTGCCACTGTGCAACGGGGTGAGTTTAAAGAATTCATTCCACAAACTGGTACTGTTGAACCAAGCCGCACCGTTTACCTTGATGCCATTGAAGGTGGAAATATTAAGAACATTATAAGTGAAAGTGGTAAGATGCTAAAGAAGGGAGATGTCATTCTTGAGCTTACGAATCTTAATCGTGAATTAACGGTACTTCAACAGGAAGCATCTTTCAACGAAAGTATTAACCGGGCTCGTGAAACCAAACTTGTAATCATGCGCAATGATTTGGAACAACAGCAACAATTGGCACTGATTGAAAACCAATTGCAGATACTTGAACCTCAATACAGACGTCAAAAGCAATTGTATGAAAAGAAACTAATTGCCAAACAGGAGTTCGAGCAGACAGAAGCAAATTATAGATATAATCTGGAGAGAAAGAAAATTACTTATCTGGCTTATAGGGCTGACTCTATAGATCGCATACGGCAATTAAAGTTTACGGCTGAGTCTGAACAGAAAATGATGATTAGCTTAAATGGACTTTCCAAAATTCTGGATAACCTGGTTATTCGTTCCCCCATCGATGGACAACTTTCTACACCTCACTGGGAAATTGGCCAGGCAGTAAGTCAAGGACAGCGACTAGGACAAGTTGATATTATCGGAAGTTATAAAGTGCGTGTGCCCATCGATGAATTATATTATCCGAAAATTTCGGTTGGCTTACCAGCTTCTACCAGTTATGCCGGAAAAGATTATCGTCTCGTGATCACGTATATCTATCCGACCATTCAAAACGGACGATTTGAAGTGGATATGAATTTTGATGGGGAACAACCACAGGATATTCGCAGGGGCCAATCACTTCGCCTTCGCATAGAATTAGGTCAGGCTTCAGAAGAATTGTTATTGCCTGTGGGCGGATTTTATAAAGACACCGGTGGCAATTGGGTGTTCGTGCTTGATAGCGACAACAAAGCAGTTCGCAGGAATATTAAGCTTGGCCGAAAGAACTCAGAGAACTTTGAAGTGCTCGAAGGCTTGCAACCGGGCGACCGCGTTATCACTTCTTCTTATGAGAATTTTGGAAATAACGAAGTTTTAATTTTGAATTAATGCAACCATTTGAAAATACAGGCGTCTAATAGAATGTATTTTAAGATAAGAGTAACCTTTTATAAAAAAATAAGTATCCCTAAAACTATATCTCACTCCACATCATCTCAAACAAAACCGAATAGGCCATGATCAAATTAAAAAATTTAGAAAAAGTCTACACGACTGAAGAAGTAGAGACTACAGCTCTTAACAATATCAATTTAGAAATTAAGGACGGTGAGTTTGTGGCTATCATGGGCCCGTCAGGTTGCGGAAAATCCACCCTGTTGAATATTCTTGGTTTGCTCGACAATCCATCCAATGGTGAGTATCACTTTGGAGAGCATGAAGTAGCCAAGTATTCTGAGCGTCAGCGTGCACAATTACGCAAAGGCTCTATCGGATTCGTGTTCCAGAGCTTTAACCTTATTGATGAATTGACCGTGTTTGAGAACGTAGAACTTCCATTACTTTATTTGAAAGTTCCTGCCGATGAGCGCAAGAGGCGAGTAGAAGAAGTATTGGAGCGCATGAACATCATGCACAGAAGAAACCACTTTCCTCAACAATTATCAGGAGGTCAGCAACAGCGTGTTGCGATATCACGCGCCATCGTGGCGAAACCAAAAGTAATATTAGCGGATGAACCTACGGGTAATTTGGATTCGGCCAATGGTGAAGAGGTTATGAAATTGTTGTCACAACTGAACGAGGAAGGAACTACCATTGTAATGGTTACTCACTCTCCTTATGATGCTAACTACGCACACCGTATTATAAACCTCTTTGATGGTAAAGTGGTTACTGAAAACATCAAAGAACAGTTTCATATTTGATTTGATTTAAGATTTCAGGGAATTCGCTTTCCTGATTCGTTCTTCATAGTTTAGGTTTAGGTTAATGATGCCTGTGTCGGTTTAGTCGATGCAGGCATTGTTTTTTTAATTGCACTGTATGATGAATTTGAACATATCACTGTGCATTTGTGAACATACCGTTTCATTTAAATCGTGAATTTCATCGAATTTAAGTATTCTTCTACTGGCATATTTCTTGTCGCTTGTGTGCAACCCATCAACACTTGTTTTGTCATTGATTCGTTAACACCCATCCTATGATTAAGAATTACCTGTTAATCACGTTGCGCAGTATTGCCAAGAATAAGTTGTTCATTTTTATAAATGTCTTTGGTATGGGCATCGCTATCGCGTGTTGCATTGTAGCCTATATCAATTGGGAGTTTGCTGCTACCTGGGATTCGAAGCACGTAAAGGCAGATCAGATTTATCGTGTTCAACTGGTAAGAGATTTTCAAGGTCGCACAGAGCGTTTTGGGATGTCACCTATGCCCCTTGGAAATCATATTAAACAGAACTTCAAAGAAGTCTCCAACGTAGTTCGTTACCTATCTTCGTATTCTGATATTCGAATTGGTGAAGAAGTATTTGGCACCCAAATGGTGTTCGTTGATTCCGGGTTTTTTGATCTGTTTACGTACAAACTTAAGTATGGTGCTTTCCCTGATTTCTATGATAAAAGCAAGGTGTTTATCAGTGATGAGACCGCATTGAAATATTTCAACCAAGAAGATGTAGTGGGACGCACCATCACACAAATCGTTCTTGGCAAGGATGGAGTTCGCAGACCAAAGGAGTTTATTATTGGGGGGGTGTTTAAGCAATTACCAGAGAATTCCAGTTTTCGATTTGAAGTAGTTACGTTGTTCGATAATTTCTGGGATATCAATCTTGATCCGGAACTGAGTGAAACCAGTTGGACGCGCTGGAATACTTTGTTTATTGAAATCAAAGATCCTTCAGCGGTTGCTTCTGTTACACAACAGCTTCAAAACTACATCGAGCCACAAAATAAAGCCCGGGAAGACTTCAAGGTAAAATCATATTACCTGGAGAACTTTAATGGTATGATGAAACGTAACCGGGCAAATCCACGCGTAAACAATGACTGGCTCTATGGTGGGATTCCTTCTGAAGCCGTAACGCTACCCGCAATTATGGCGGGACTCCTGTTATTGCTGGCTTGCTTCAATTTTACCAATACATCTATTGCCATTTCTAGCCGAAGGTTGAAAGAGATAGGCATTCGTAAAGTTATGGGGGGTATGCGTAGCCAATTAGTATTTCAATTTTTAGGTGAAAATTTAATTCTTTGTTTTCTGGGTCTGGCGGCAGGCTTGCTTATTGCCGAGTGGCTTGTGCCTGCTTACGATTCTCTTTGGTCCTGGCTTGAATTGAAGTTGAGCTATTCTGAGAATATTGGATTTTTGATTTTTCTTTTTGTTCTCTTGTTGCTTACGGCCCTCATCGCAGGTGGTTACCCATCATTTTATATTACTTCTTTTGAGCCTGTTTCTATTCTTAAAGGTCGGGCAAAATTCGGGGGCACGAATTGGTTCACACGGATTTTGTTGGGAGGTCAGTTTGTGATCTCCCTGTTGTCGATCATTATGGGAGTTGCCTTTTACCGCAATGGTGAGTACCAGAAACAGTATGATTTGGGTTTTGCCACGCATGGTGTTATTTCTGTGTGGATCAATAACGAAGGCGCTTTCAATACTTATCGCGATGCATTGGCAGCAAATAAGGACATTGAAATAATAGCAGGCACACGCCACCACATTGCCAATTCCTGGACTAATGATCCCGTGAAATACGAATCGGTGGAGCGGGAGGTAGACATCTTTGAAATAGGTGATGGATATTTTGAAGCGATGGATATGAAATTACTGTCAGGTAGAAATTTTCAAAAAGATTCGGAGACTGATCGCAAGGAATCGATACTGGTAACGGAAGAATTGGTAAAACAATTTGGCTGGACGGATAATCCGATTGGCAAACGCCTGGTGTGGATGGACACGACACAGTTATATGTGGTTGGCGTGGTGAAGAATATCTACGCCCGTGCCTTGTGGAACCCAATTCAACCGATGATGATTCGTTATACTTCACCCGATAAATATCAGCAGTTAGTTGTCAAGATGGATCCAAAAAAAATAACTTCTGTGAATGAATTTATGGAAAAGAAGTGGAAAGAGGTTTTTCCTAACACCGTATATAACGGACAAATGATTGATGAGGAACTTCAGGAGACCGCTGAGATCAATAATAATATTGTAACCATGTTTGGGTTCCTTGGTTTTTTTGCAGCACTGATGACGGGCATCGGCATGTTTACATTGGTTTCCCTTAACATCGTTAAAAAGATGAAGGAGATTGGAGTACGAAAAGTATTGGGCGCATCTGTTTTGAATATTGCCAGCGTGATCAATCTGGAGTTTGTAATTAATCTGGGTATAGCCTCTATCATAGGCGGGGCAGCCGGATACATGATGGCCCATTCATTAATGGATTCTATTTGGGAGTATTACCTGAAACTAGGTGTATTTACCCTGATGATTTCCGTCTTGGGCATGCTGGTTATTGCCATTGCTTCTGTGGGCTACAAGACAGTTACAACGGCTTCATTAAATCCTACAAAGACATTGCGTGATGAATAGAAAACATTCTGATTTATTTTATTTCTGACTGTAACTTTTGTTTCTGTAACAGCGTCTAAACAATTGCCTGCCTGAACTAAGTTGTAAGAACGCTCTTCATCGAGCGGATACTTTCTGTTACTGAAATTTAAAATTAAAAGATATGCTTAAGAACTATTATAAAGTTGCCGTGCGCAACATCCTGAAGTACAAATTATTTTCAGCAATTAATATTTTGGGAATGACCATCGGGATTGCATCCTGTTTAATGATCATCCTCTATGTGACACATGAACTCAGTTATGATAAGTTTCATGCTGATGCCGACCGGATTTACCAGGTAGGATTAAATGGTAAAATCGGAGGTCAGGACATTCGTGTGTCCAACACTTGTCCACCGATGGCGGAAGCTTTAGTCGCGGATATTCCTGAAGTTGAAGCGGCTACACGCATTGCTCAAGCATTCGGTCAGCCTGTAGTGCGAAATGGTGAAAAGATTTTTTCTGAAGAAAAGGTCTTTTATGCTGATTCTAACTTCTTTGAATTTTTTGGCTACCGATTGAAGGAAGGCGATATCAAAACGGTTTTAAAGGAGCCCAATACTGTAGTGCTTACTGAAATGATGGTTAAAAAATATTTTGGTGATGAAAACCCGATAGGTGGTCTGTTGGTGATCGGAAATGACAATAAAACTTTTAAAGTGACCGGAGTAGCTGAAAATCCTCCCACCAATTCTCACTTTGTTTATAATATATTAGTCTCAGCACAGTCGAGCGATAATCTAAAGAGTAGTACCGTTTGGCTCAATAATTTCATGTATACTTATTTTAAGACTCAGCCTAATGTATCGGTAAGTGATGTGGAGGCTAAGTTTATTCCAATGGTCGAAAAATACATTGGTCCTGAACTTGAGAAATTTATGGGTACCACATTGAAACAAATGCAAGAGGCAGGGGGAGCATATGGTTATTATGCAACCAATATCAAAGACATTCACTTACACTCTACTTCTCAGGGTGATCTTGAGCCAGGAGGAAACGTCATGTACGTTTATTTCTTCAGTGGCATTGGATTGTTTATCCTCATCATCGCGTGCATCAACTTTATGAACCTATCCACCGCACGTTCCGCAGGGAGAGCAAAGGAGGTTGGATTACGTAAGGCCCTAGGTTCGTTACGAGGACAGATGATTGGTCAATTTATAGCAGAATCAATTCTATATAGTTTACTCGCAGTTGTTTTTGCCTTGATAGCCTGCTATTATTTGTTGCCATCATTCAATTTGCTTTCCGGAAAAGAATTAGGAATGGAAATGTTCCAAACCCCATGGTTTATAGTGGGAATTGTTGGATTAGTTCTTTTTGTAGGCGTGGTGGCAGGAAGCTATCCGGCATTTTATCTTACCTCGTTCAGTGCGGTAGAAGTGTTAAAGGGAAAGGTTCGGGCAGGGGCAAAGAGTAAGGGCATTCGTAGCTTTCTTGTTGTATTTCAGTTTGGTCTTTCCATTTTCCTGATCATTTTTACTGTAGTTGTTTTTCAACAAATTCAGTTCATGCAAAAAAAGAATCTCGGCATTGATAAGAATAATATTTTGATTTTAGATAACACAGCCCGACTTGGCAACAACAAAGAAGCGTTCAGAAATGGACTTGCCCAATTAACCGGTATCACTAAAATCAGCTACACCAATAACACATTTCCGGGAGTAAACAACACCACCGTATTTAAAACTGCAGGATCGGAGCAAGATCATATCATGGGCGTATATTATGCTGATTATGACCATCGGGATGTTCTCAAGTTTGAATTAGAAGATGGACGGTACTTCTCTAAAGAATTCGCTACGGATTCATTGGCAATCTTGTTAAATGAAGCGGCAGCGAAAGAATTCGGTTTTGATAATCCGGTAGGAGAAGAGGTGCTTTATAATGATAATGGTGCTACGTTCAAAAAGTATAAAGTCATTGGCGTAATTAAGAATTTTAATTTTGAATCCTTCAAAGAGCAAGTCAGACCCTTGTCAATTTTGCTCACACAAAATGCAAATAATCTATTGGTACGGTATGAAGGAGATCCGGCAACGATGATACAAAACGTGGAGAAGTTATGGAAACAACACGCTTCCAGTGAACCATTCGAGTATTCATTCATGGATGAAAGTTTTGATCGCCTGTTCCGTGCTGAGCAACGCATGGGAAAATTGTTTAGTGTATTCTCCAGTTTGGCCATCTTCATCGCTTGTCTTGGATTGTTCGCGTTAGCAGCGTTCACTACAGAGCAAAGAACCAAAGAGATTGGTGTGCGCAAATCGATGGGAGCTTCTGTATTTAGTCTTTCAATTTTATTATCGAAGGAGTTTACTAAGCTGGTTGTGATCGCATTTGTTCCGGCAGCTATATTGGCCTGGTATATTTCTGATACGTGGCTGAATGGATTCGCTTATCGTATTGATATAAACCCGTTGGTATTTGTATTTAGTGGAGTGATGGCTATTGTGATCGCCTGGCTCACGGTGAGTTATCAATCTATTAAGGCGGCAACGGCCAACCCGGTCAACTCGCTCCGTTATGAATAGCTAGTTATTCGCCACTGATCACAATCCTTCAGGATTGGTTCAGGAATCACTATTATTTCAGCTTTCTCTTAAGTAATTTACTCTCTTAAATTCCTCCTATGAGAAAGCTTTTTTTATTTGGCGCATTGAGTATTTGTTTTCACGCAGTGCTTGCACAATCATTTGATCCAAAACTGTTTTCAAAACTAAACTTCCGTTTCATTGGGCCCGATGGCAACCGCATGATATCGGTGGCCGGTGAGCCTGGAAATCCAAATGTATCATACTCCGGAGCTGCTTCGGGTGGACTTTGGAAAACGGATGATGCCGGCATTAACTGGAAATCAGTATTTGACGATACCGATGATTCAGCCATAGGCGCGATAGCAATAGCATCTTCTTCACCAAAGCAAGTGTGGGTGGGCACTGGTGAAACATTTCTGATTCGTCCTGCGCATGCCGTTGGCAATGGAGTGTATAAATCTTCCAATGCCGGCAAAACGTGGAAAAATATGGGTCTTGAAAAAACCTATCGCATCAGTCGTGTGATTGTTCATCCAACAGATACCAACACTGTTTACGTTGCTTCAATGGGTCATACTCATGGTCCACAACAGGAACGTGGTGTTTATAAAACTACAGACGGTGGCAAAACCTGGGAGCGCGTATTTTTTGTCAATGAAAATACGGGCTGCTCTGATTTAAGTATCGATCCGAAAAATCCGGAGATACTTTACGCGGCCATGTGGCAAGCCGATATCCGCACCTGGAATTTAAGCAGTGGTGGAGAAGGGAGCGGAATATATAGAAGCAAAGACGGTGGAAAAACATGGGAACCATTACGCAATGGTTTGGAAAGCGGATCGAATCATCCGGTAGGAAAAACTTCTGTGGATGTATCCTTCACCAATCCCAAAAGAGTGTATGCATTGGTAGAAGACACTGAACCAAGACTTTATCGTTCGGATGATGGTGGAGATAGCTGGAAGCTCATGCAAAAAAATCATTCCATGGGGCAGCGTGCAGGTTACTATACTCGTTTACGTGTTTCAACTGCTAATGAAGATGAGGTCTATACCATTTCTGTGGGCATCATGAAATCCATTGATGGAGGCAAATCATTCTTAAAAGATTTTAATCAGTGGGGCCCGGGTGGAGATAACCACGACATGTGGTTTGATCCCAAAGATGGTAACCGGATATTATGTGCTCATGATGGATGTTTGAATATGACTTACAATGGCGGCAAAACCTGGCGAAACATTAATTTGCCAATCGCGCAGATGTATCATGTGGCTGTGGATGATCGTGTGCCGTATTGGGTTTATGGAAACAGACAAGATGCGTGGTCGTATCGCGGACCAAGTCGTTACTTAGGTGGATGGAATATTCCTCTCGGAACATGGCATGGAGTAGGCGGCTGTGAAAGTGGGTTTGCTCAGCCTGATCCATTCGATAATAATATTGTGTGGTCAGGATGCTATGATGGTGGTTTGGATGTATTTGATCTTACTACAATGCATGCACGAGATGTGCGTGTGTGGCCACAGACGCAAATTGGTGAAACGCCAGCTAATGCAAAGTATCGCTGGCATTGGAATTTTCCCATGGTACTTTCAAAGCATGTGAAAGGAAGAGTATGGGTGGGAAGTCAGTTCGTACATGAAACTAATAATGGCGGACAGGGTTGGCAAGTAATTAGTCCTGATCTCACCACCAATGACAAAACACATCAGCGAAATTCAGGGGGCATGGCGAGTGACAACCTGATGACCTGGGATGGTTGCACATTGTATTCGATGGCAGAGTCACCCGTTAAAGCCGGAGTACTTTGGACGGGAAGTAATGATGGGCAAGTAAACGTTACTCAAGATGGGGGCAAGACGTGGACAAATGTTTCTGCCAATATGCCGGACTTACCAAAGTGGGGAACCATTCGTCATATCGATGCTTCGTACTTTGATGCGGCTGCTTGTTACATCGCAGTAGACGCACATTACGTGGGCAACTTTGGTTCGTATGTGTATAAGACTTCCGATTATGGTAAAACCTGGAAGCGCCTGGAAATAAATTTACCCGCTAATAATTCAAACTTCGTAAATCAGATTAAAGCAGATCCTGATAAGCAAGGTTTGTTGTGGTTGGGTACGGAGAAGTCGTTATACTTTTCGCCCGATGATGGTAAGAACTGGATTCATCTGAAAAATAATTTACCACCCGTTCCGATTTTCGGAATTGAGATACAACGTAATTTTAAGGATCTGGTAATCGCAACCTATGGAAGAGGTATTTATATTTTAGATGACATTACACCAATTCGTGAATTCAGCCAGCAGGTTCAGAATTCGGAAGCACATTTGTTTACTATGCGCAAAGCCTATCGCTTTCAAGCCATCAATGGAATAAAAACAGATGATAGTTATGTATCCGGTAGAAATCCTGAAGACGGTGCCGACATTAATTATTATCTGAAAGACAAATCAAAAGACTCTGTTGAGATCGTTGTTCTTAATTCACGCAATGAAGTTATACGAAAAGTGGATGCCACAAATAATCTAGGCGTAAATCGTGTGTGGTGGGATTTACGATTGCAACCTTACGAAATGCCTAAGCTGCGCACAAAGCCGAAAGGAAAAGACTGGGTGCAGATGAATGAAAAGGGGGAGCGTAACATGTTTATCTATGATCTTGATATCGGTCCGGGCCAAACACCACCCATGGTTCCTCCAGGTACATACACCATCATGTTAAAAGTAAATGGCAAGGAATACAAGCAATCGATCAATGTGTTAAAAGATCCAAATACAAAAGGAACAGAAGCTGATATTTTAAAGCAATATGGTTTTGGTATGAAGATTTTCAGTTCAGTAAATACCACCCTGCAATTGATTGATGAAATGGAACGCATGCGCGCCAGTCTGTTAGCAAGGAAGAACGATAAGAAGGCAGTACAACTGGAAGAAAAAATTTATCAACTGGAAGCCGCTCTTCATGATGTTCATCAGACTGGTGCCCGCATGGATATTTTCAGAAATCAACCACAAGTGCTGGAGCGACTTTTTGCGATGGCCAAAGAAGGTCAGATTTCCAGTGCGGATGCACCACCTACGGATCAGCAGCAGGAGGTGTATCAGTTGGTTTCGGGCAAGCTGGCTGAGGTACAAAGCCAGTTTGAGTTGATCAAAAAATCGCCCGATATTAAGCGTATTGAAGGAAAATAACCTTTCAATGTTAAGTTTTTTTAACCTTTTGGTAATGCAGGTGTAACCCAATAATTTAGGGTTAAATACAATGTCTATGGAAAAATTAGTCGGAAAAGGAAAAAAAGAAATCCGCTTGATTCTAGCTGATTCACTGCATCAAGCGGTGCAGGCTTTAGGGGTGACCAAGTCAAAAAAGAAAACGGATAGGTTGATTGATAAATCAGCCAGACGAATTGCTGAGGTGGTAGTCGAACAAGTTAAAAAGGATTCAAAGAAAATTAAAAGTGTAAAAGAAAAGAAACCAAAAGTTGCTAAGGTTAAGAAGGCCAAGAAAGTGAAAAAGATAAAAGCCCCTGAATTGGAGACAGCTTAAACAAACCTAATTATGTTTGGAGGGGACCTTAATAAGGTCCTTTTTCTTTTGCTGATATTCAAAGAGAGAAATATTCATCAGCAATAAGACCATTCCATAAAAAGTATCCTCTACAGGAATGGTGCCCATTCGAATACCGAGGTTTTCTGCATCATTATACCAGACCACTTGCTCTTCAATGCCAGTGCCGGTAAGAATTCCGTTTACGATGAAAAATGGAATCAGAATAAAAATAAACGCTACATAAAACTTTCCAAGGTAATCACTTTTCCAAACCCAACGGTGCAAATTCAGAAAAATGGATGCGAGAATAAAGGTTACGGAAGTATACCATCGATCGAAATAAATTACTCCTAATAAAAACAGTGAAGCTGCAACGACATCTGTAATTATATCTTGTTGAGAGCGGCTCATCCGCCAGGTAATTAAATAATTCACGGCTTCATATGTGAACGCGCATGCGTAAGGAATACAAATGAAGAAAAGTACTTCTTCTATTGGAAGTGAAAAGAAATAATTTCCCGTCAGGTAGCGCGGATTAAACCCCCACACACCCATTTGTGTGAACCACTCATCCCACCCAATAAAAAAGAGAGCAGGCAGAGCAATAGCTAGCCACAAATATTTCCACTTTTTTGAAAAATTATAGTTCGAATAAAAACTAAAGATGAAGGGAAACAGGATGGAGAAAAAATCGATGGCGAGATAGAGGTACTTCTGTTCCAAGCTTAAATACTTTTACTTACTACTTATGTCTATTGTGTATCCTGTCTCTTCTCCTTCATCGTAAACTTTTTAGGCTCGAACTTTTTAGGAGCATATAAGAAACCAAAAGCCTCGCAATCTTCTTTCGTATGTTTGGCGTGATGGATGTAGTGAGCGTGGATCATGCGCTGTAAATAGTTGCTCCGCCTGGCAGGTCTCCATTTGATACGCTGGTGAACAATGATATCGTGAAATATCATATAAAATAAACCATAACAAAAAATACCAAGGGCAACCGAAAATAAATAAGCACTTGGATAAACTGAAGTTGAGATAATAAATAATGCAATGGATGGAATACTAAACACGACAGCGAACAGATCATTTTTTTCTACCGTGTGATCGTGTACCGTGTGATGCGATTTATGCCATGTCCATAAAATCCCATGCATAATATACTTATGAGAAAACCACGCCACAAACTCCCAAAACAAAAATGTGCCTAACGTAATCAATGCACAAATCAAAATCACCTTCCAGTCCGTGCCCATTAATTCTTATCTCTTTTAAAATACGCTTCTAATACCTTAAATCGGTGCTCAAAAATACGATTTACTTCACGGCCAACAAAAAAGAAATGTGCGAGTCTTCCTAAGGGCCCAAATGGAATGGCATAGTTCACTTCGTCCGTCATTTCAACACCGCCTTGCACTTCTTTGAAATGGTGCTGGTGGTGCCAAAGAGTATAAGGACCGAATCGTTGCTCATCAATAAAATGAAGAGGTTCTTTCACTTGCGTGATTTCGGTTACCCAGTGTACTTTTATACCAGGAATGATACTGACGTGATAGCGGATGATTTGCCCTGCGTAGGCTTTATCGCCCCCCGAGATATACAGGATTTTAAAACCCATGTGTTGAGGGGTGATCTTGGAGAGATTTTTGGGTGTTGAAAAAAAATCCCAGGCTTTGGAGAGCGTAATGGGTAAAAATTGGGTCCGTTTTAAATTGTAAACTTTCATTTGTCTAAGAACAACCTAATCGAAAATATGTTCTTGACAAAATGAAGTTAAATTAGTTCGATATTTACAGTCTATGTATTTACGGTTTCCCCTAACCTTTTTATTTTTTACCATCATAGCCGGTTCGGTTTTTTCTCAAGGTTTTACAATTTCAGGAAAGGTTTTAGATGCGGAGACTAACGAACCACTTCAGTTCGCCCACGTTTTTATCGATCAGACTACACATGGAACAGTTACTAATAGCAACGGAGAGTTCTTTTTAGAAAACCTGGAACCAGGAGAGTATCGGCTCGTATTTTCTTTTATTGGCTTCGAGCTTTTTAACCGATCCGTGTCAATCAGCGATAAAGATATGATTGTTAACGCACGGCTTGTGCCACAAAATGCCATTTTGCAGAATATTGAAGTAAAAGGAACCAAAGACAAGGTATGGGAAAAAAACCTAAAAGATTTTAATCGGATCTTTTTGGGTGTAGATGAGTTTGCTAGGCAATGCAGGATTTTAAACCCTTGGGTTATAGATTTTGATTTCGATAAATCAACGAAGAAGTTAACAGCAATAGCTTCTCAGCCTATTGAGATTGAGAATAAAGCATTAGGATACTTGATTAATTGCAGCTTGCAGAGTTTTGAATTCACACCAGAAACTTACAGAATAAAAGGTTTATATCGGTTTAAAGAAATGGAAGCCACCAATGATGATGAGGCTAAACGCTGGACATATAATAGAAGTAAGTCCTATCAGCGATCATTAAGATTCTTTTTTAAGTCAATTATAGATAACACGCATGAAACAAACGGTTTTGAAGTTTTCGTTGATAAAAAGCCAAAAAACTATTTATTGAACTCCACCTACTTTTCTAATGAATTGGGCGAAAGAGTATTCAAGCTTGATTTAAAGAAGTTCATTAGTCCATACTCAAGGCCGGGGATTTTTAAATTGATGACTAATGATAGATTGGAAGTACATCATATCACTTCCTACGCACAAAATAAAACGTACCCTGATTTATCCTATGCAGTAAGTTGGATTGAATTTGCCAAGGGGTTCGTTCTTGTATCACAGGATGGAATTGTTGTGAACATAGATGACGTTACAACCGTGGGCGAATTTAACAACAATCGGGTATCATCCATGTTGCCACTCAATTATAGACCAGGTCGAATCGTGGTGGTAAATTATCTGACAAAAGTAAATGTTGCTTTACGGCTTCAAGAGCGAATGTATGTACATACCGACAAAGCATTTTATAATCCAGGCGAGAAAATTAAATTCAAAGCGTACGAGAGTACGGCCAATGTTGCGATACGCGATTCGCTGAGCTCAGTGGCTTATGTTGAGGTGATTGATCAATCAAAAAATATAAAGCTTTCGCAGAAATTAAAGTTGATAAATAATGAAGCAGATAGTGAGATTAATTTGCCTGCTGATTGGGAACCCGGTATATACTATTTAAGGACCTATACCAACTGGATGCGAAATTATGGCGGGGATAATTTCTTTATGACTCCAATCTGTGTTTCACCTTTTGATATGCAGATATTTTCAACAAGGAGAGCAAAACCGAGTGGTGATTTCAGGGTATCATTGCCTGACCAAATATCAAGTGTGGAAGACTTTGAGGTTACCATCCAACTTGACTCAGCGTCCAATGCAAAATGGGCAAATGGCTCTATTTCAATAAGTGAGGCTGGCCTTGCCACGTTTCCATTTTCTCCCGATATAAAACAAAGTCTTGAATCTACTAAAGAATTAGCCGATGATGCACTTTTGCAATTGCCTTATTCGCTTGAATATTCGATGACGCTTAACGGTAAATTTATACATCCCAAGAATAAGCTTGTTACTACTGAACTGACTGCTTTTCGCGGAACAATGGATAGCGTATATCACATCAAGACTGATAAGAATGGAAATTTTAAAATAGAGAACCTTGATTTTTTCGATTCGTTAAGTTTTTCTTTTCAAGCAAGAAACAAAAAGGGAAGAATTTTCGGATCAACAGTTTTGTTACTGCCCACCCCGCCAGAAGTTGTTCTTCCTGAAATAAATACGAGCGCACTCGATACGATAGTGACAGGCCTGGCGAGTAAAGAAATCAATAAGCCACTGGAGGAATTAAAGCCACTGGAAAAAGTTGAGAGCGAAAGTTTGATAAATGGATCGAATGCTGCTGATATAATTATTTCCAGGGAGATGCTTGAACGGATGCCTGCCAAACTAAGTATATTGGATATTCTGCAAAGCACGGTGCCCGGGTTTCAAATTAGTCCATCTGGAAAAATCATGTTGAAAGGATTCAATCGGTCTTCCAATTTTGAGCCACTCATTGTGGTGGATGGGTTACCTTATTTTCAACCTCAGGCAAAAACGGCTCCTCAACAAACCATCCCACAAAATACTGTCGCTACACAAAACGACCAGAATTCCAGGAACGCGCCAACAACAAATTCAAACTCACCAAATCAAAATATCCAGGGACAAACCGTTGAAGTTCAGGCCAACGAATCGGTACTCAGTAGTTTTGGATATCTCACTTCGGCAGATGTTAGTCGAATAGAAATTTCAACACGATCCGACCCCCGATATGGCTATGCCAGTGTAGGTGGTGTGATTAGCATCTTTACGAGAAAAGCGCTTGGCGATGAACCCAACATAAAAACGTTTGATGTTTACAGATTGATGGGCTATTCAAATAGCATTAAAGATTCGGTGACAAACGATCATGGTCAGGCGCATAGTTTGCCTTATTGGAATCCTTCACTCATACTTTCGTTGGCTGAGCAGAGTAAAATTATTCTGCATGCACCCATCAAACCTGGGCTTTACATGATCAATATCTCAGCGACCAATGAAGAAGGCAAACCTCTGCTTGCCTACTATTATTTTCAAGTTCATTAGCCAAGGTGAGCACAATTCTAACCAATCGTTTCTACTCAGATAAATTTATTTTAAAAACTGGTTAAAAATTCTAATCTTTAAAGTCCTTCCGTAATACTATGAGAACTCTCTTTGGATTTGTAATTCTCTTTTTTGTTGCCACGGTATCCATTACGTCTTGCAGGCAGGGCGGTTCTATGGCGGATGCAATAGATTCTGTTGACTATAACATTCACATTCGACCAATTTTATCCGACCGCTGTTTCAAATGCCATGGCCCTGATGCCAATCAGCGTAAAGCAAATCTCAGACTCGATACCCGTGAGGGAGCGTTGGCGGCTTTGAAAGATAATTCCAATGCCCATGCGATTGTGCCAGGCGAAGCGGATCAATCGGAAGTTTTTTTAAGAGTATCTTCTTCTGATACTTCGGTGCAAATGCCTCCACCAAAGTCTAATTTGTCACTCACCAAAAATGAAATTGATTTAATAAAGAAATGGATTGAGCAGGGGGCAAAGTATAAACCACATTGGGCATTCATTCCTCCAGTTCAAGCAGTGCTTCCAAAGGTTGATGAGCAGGAATGGCCTGTGAACGAAATCGATCATTTTATTTTATCCCGAATGGAAGCATCAGGTCTGAAACCCAATGAAGCATCAGATCGTGAACGCTTATTGAAAAGAGCGAGCCTTGACATTACAGGTTTGCCTCCATCGATAGAAATGCAAAATCGTTTTCTGGCTGATCAATCGGATAATGCTTATAATAAAATCGTGGATGAACTACTGGCGCAACCACAATATGGCGAACGCATGGCCGTGTATTGGATGGATGTAGCACGCTATGCCGATTCGCATGGCTATCAGGATGATGGATTGCGCACGATGTGGCCCTGGCGCGATTGGGTGATTCATGCTTTCAATAAAAATTATCCTTATGATCAGTTCGTTACCTGGCAATTGGCCGGTGATCAATTACCGAATCCAACCAAGGAACAATTGCTGGCAACAGGTTTCAATCGCAACCATAAAATCACGCAGGAGGGAGGTATCATTGACGAAGAGTATCGCGTTGAATATGTAACCGATCGCACCAACACCTTTGGAAAAGCATTTCTCGCCCTCACGTTTGAGTGTGCGCATTGCCATGATCACAAGTATGATCCTATTTCGCAGAAAGATTATTATCGCACGTTTGCTTTCTTCAATCGTGTTCCTGAAAAGGGTTTGGTGGGAGATATTTCATTGGCTTCATTGGCAGATCCTCCAAAAATAAAAATCACGACCGAGGAGGTTCAAAACATTCTTACATTCATCAATAAAAGGGACACTACTCCTGTAGAGGTGATGGTAATGAAAGACACTACGTGGAAGCGCCCTACTTTCGTGCTCACCCGTGGTGCCTATGATGCACATGGCGAAGTGGTGGATATTGGTGTTCCTTCTGATATTTTACCCTATGACTCCAATATATACGGAACCAACAGGCTTGGTCTTACCAAGTGGTTATTCGATAAAAAGAATCCATTGACTGCTCGTGTGTTTGTAAACCGCATGTGGCAGGAATTTTTTGGAAGAGGTATTGTCAAGACTAGTGGTGACTTTGGCATGCAAGGCGAAATGCCATCGCATCCTGAATTGCTGGACTGGCTTGCCGTTGATTTCAGAGAACATGGGTGGGATATAAAAAGATTGATCAAGCAGATTGTCACCTCATCTACGTATAAGCAATCTTCTGCCGTGAGCAAAGAAAAATTAGCTACAGACCCTGATAACATTTTATTCGCAAGAGGTCCACGCACTCGCTTAACAGCTGAAGGTGTTCGTGATCTGGCTCTTGCCAGTAGTGGATTAATGGTAAATGAAATTGGTGGCCCGAGTGTGAAAGTGTATCAACCGAAAGGAATTTGGGAATCATCCACTTCTGGTCGTGGAGTACTTGCGCGATATGTGCAGGATCATGGAGAGAAATTATATCGCAGGGGATTGTACTCATTTATCAAACGCACCGTGCCACCTCCCGGCATGCTTGTGTTTGATGGCAGCAATCGCGATCAGTGTGAAGTTACCCGAATGAGAACCAACACTCCGTTGCAGGCATTGGTACTTCTGAACGAACCGTTGATGCTTGAGGCTGCAAGAGTTTTTTCTGAGCGATTAATGCTGGAGCAATCAACGACTGAAGAAAAGATAAAGAAAGCATTTCAGTCGATCGTATGCCGGCAGCCGAAAGAAGATGAATTGGCTTTATTGCTTCAATATTTTGAAGAAGAGAAAACAGGATTTCAACAGTCCCCAGAGAAGGCAGGGAAATTTATTGCAGTCGGAGAATATCAACATGAAAAAATTGATGATATAGTTTCACTGGCTGCCTTGATGCAGGTGGTGCAAACCATTTATAACCTTGATGAGGCAATATCAAAAACATAAGGACGTACGGAGTCGGGAACCACGATGCACAAATATTGAATATTTTATGAGCAAAGAATTTATAGATCATCGCTTTCATATTACACGCAGACATTTTCTCGGTAAGGTGAGTCTGGGACTTGGTTCAGTGGCATTGGGTTCACTGTTAATACCGGATCTTCTTTCTAAATCAGAAGGTCCGGCAAAGACATTAGGCCTTCCGCATTTTGCACCTAAAGCAAAACGTGTTATCTACCTTTTTCAAAATGGAGCTCCTTCGCAGTTAGAAAGTTTTGATTATAAGCCCATGCTCAACAAGATGACGGGTGAGGAATTACCTGCATCTATTAGAATGGGGCAACGTCTTACCGGTATGACTGCCAATCAGGCAAAGTTTCCATTGGTGGGATCGCATTTTAAATTCAATCAATATGGAAAATCGGGTGCATGGGTGAGTGAGATATTTCCTAACATTGCTAAAGTGACGGATGACATTTGCTTCATTAAGTCGATGCACACGGAAGCGATCAATCACGACCCTGCGCTTACGTTTATGCAAACTGGTGCCCAGCAAGGAAATCGTCCGAGCATGGGTGCGTGGATGAGTTATGGTTTGGGGAGCGAGAATAAGAATCTTCCTGCATACTGTGTGTTGCTGTCACGTGGTCGTGGAAACGGGCAAGGTGTATATTCAAAATTATGGACGAATGGGTTTTTGGATAGCGTGCATCAGGGTGTACAATTTAGCAGCAGTGAAGAGCGTGTGTTGTATCTGAAAGATCCCGAAGGACGCGATCGTGCGGATCGCAGAAAGATGCTGGATAATCTTGCTCAGCTCAATGATATGAATTATAAAGAGTTTGGCGATCCGGAAATTCAAACGCGTGTGCAGCAGTATGAGATGGCCTATCGCATGCAGACTGCTGTGCCTGAGCTGACAGACCTTACTAAAGAGCCAGACAACATCATCAAAATGTATGGAGCCGATTGTCTTGTGCCCGGAACCTATGCGGCAAATTGTTTACTGGCGCGAAAACTTTCAGAAGCAGGTGTTCGCTTTGTTCAACTCTATCATCAGGGTTGGGATCAACATGGAAACATGACGGGAGAGATGCCTTTACAGACGCAAGATGTAGACCGATCTACCGCTGCATTGATTATGGATTTAAAGCAACGTGGTCTTCTTGATGAAACACTCGTGATCTGGGGTGGAGAGTTTGGCCGCACAAACTATTGCCAGGGAACTTTCTCAGCAGAAAATTATGGTCGTGATCACCATCCACGGGCATACACCATCTGGATGGCAGGCGGTGGGGTGAAGCCCGGTATTACCTATGGAGAGACAGACGAGTTTGGTTATAACATTGTAAAAGACCCCGTGCATGTAAATGATTTTCATGCCACCATTCTTCATTTGATGGGACTCAATCATGAACAGCTCACCTACAAACATTTAGGAAGAAGATATCGACTTACTGATGTCGCTGGAAAAGTGGTGGAGGGAATTTTAGCCTAACGTATTTCATGCAAAGAGTAACCCGTCTTTCCATCAACCTGATTTTCTTCATCCAGGTTCTCCTGTTGTTTCTTTTATTTTTCGAAGACAGAATTCAATTGCCAGCGTGGCTTCAGGTAGCAGGACGCCTGCACCCGATGGTACTACACGTTCCTATCGGCATCCTGATTTTGCTTTTTATGTTCATGATGTTTAGAAACACGTTTCAAAAAAAGCAGTTTCGTAAGATCATGTTGCTTTGCTTGATGTTGGCCTCTTTGTCAGCTGCTGTCACTGCGCTGTTTGGTTTTTTTCTTTCTATTGGTGGCGACTATGGGGCAGATGCCTTACAACAACACAAGATTAGTGGTGTAGCATTGAGTGTGATTACTTTTTTTATTCTGGTATGGTATCAAAATGTGAAGAAAAGCGAAATCATATTTTATAGTTCAATAGTGTTTTCCATTTTGGTCTTAGTGCTGGCTGGTCATACCGGTTCTGTGCTTACGCATGGCGAAAATTTTGTTTTAGCACCAGTGACTCAGAAAGAAGAGGCTACATTGAACGTTGAGACATCTTCTTTGTACCAGTTGGTGATTATGCCAGTGATGGAGAAGAAATGTTTCTCCTGCCACAATGAATCCAAAGCCAAAGGTAAGTTGATCATGACATCCATCGATAAATTTAAACGTGGGGGTGAAAATGGCAAACCATGGGTGAATGGAAATCCTGATTCAAGCCGAATGATTAAATACATTCACTTGCCATTGGATGATGATGATCACATGCCACCCGATGGCAAACCTCAATTGAATGCTTTTGAAATTTCACTATTGGAAGCCTGGATACAAGCTGGTGCTGATTTTGAAAAGAAGATGAGCGACTTTGCGGAGAGTGATACGTTGAAAGTACTCGCAACGACTGCTATAAATACCGTTACTAAAAAAGAAGAGGTAAAGCAGTACACATTCAAAGCAGCTTCGGAAGAGGTAATCAAAAAAATGAACGCGCCATTCCGTACAGTATTTCCAATCTTTCAAAATAGTCCGGCATTACAGGCCGACTTCTTTGTGAAAGAGTCTTTTCAGTTAAGTTCACTGGAAGAGTTAAAGGAAGTGAAAGATCAATTAGTAGTTCTCAATCTTTCAAAGATGCCGGTAACGGATGCTGATCTAAGTATTATAAGTCAATTCAAGAATCTCGAAAAAATCAATTTGAATTTCACTGCTGTGAAGGGCGATGGGTTGGCTAATCTGAAATCGTTAACTCAACTGCAATCGCTTTCATTATCAGGAACCACCATTACTAAGGATGCATTGAACTCAATTCTTTCACTTCCTGCTTTGAATGAAGTTTTCATTTGGAACACTCCGATAAATGAAAATGAAAAAACAGATTTAGAAAAGTCATTTCCTCAGATTGTATTTATACACACGTTGTTTAATGATCCGAGCAAGCTTGCGTTGAGCAAACCTATTTTAGTAAACGAAGGCATTCTTAAGAAAGGTGAGTTGCTCCAACTGAAACATACGATGCCAGGTGTTGCCATTCGTTATACGCTGGATGGAAATAAGCCGGATAGTGTATCTGGTTCGATCTATGAAAAGCCAATTGTTGTAACGGAAACGGTGAAGCTGAAAGCGTTAGCCTGCAAAGATGGTTGGTATTGCAGCGATCTCTTAGAAATCACATGCTATGTCGAAGGATATAAACCGGAACACGTCACATTGTTAAAGCCAGCCGATAAACAATATCCTGGAGAAGGAGCAGTCACCTTGACGAATGGGCTTAAAGGATTTACGGATGTGTTGAAAGAACCTTCATGGCTGGGCTTTCGTGAGAATGCATTCGAAGCAGGGTTTGATTTTGGAAGTCAACCCCCTGCCATCAGTAAGATCGTGTTGAGTTATGCAGATAATTTGGGTGGATATATTTTTCCGCCAACAGAAGTGGAAGTGTGGGGAGGTTTTAATGCAAAGGAATTTAAATTAATCAAATCGATGAAAGTAGAGCAGCCCACTGCATATCGTCCTCAAAATATGGAGGCGCTTGGGATTTCGTTTGTGTCATCAAGCTATGCTTATTATAAAATAGTAGCCAAACCGGTGAGCAAACTTCCACTATGGCATGGGGGCAAAGGACAGAAGGGATGGTTTTTTGTCGATGAAGTGTTTTTCTATTGATCATGCGTCACGCACCATCATGGCGCAGGACACATTGATTGCACTAATGTTTAGGGCTTGAACTTCGAACAATGAGAATAAGAGAAGTGATGATTTTATCATTGTTAGCGTTGATATCCTGCACTGCTTCTATTAAAGGAAGGCAGGAGAGAAGACTGTTCTAGGAAATTCAACTAACCCATTATAAAAGACTCGCTCAGTAATCTCAAGACGGAGCATGAAAAATCAGAGAGTTTCATTGCTACTGCAGAAGTGCATCAAGTCACACGATCGTCTGAAGAGAAAGCAAGACAGTTGAAAAATCTAACTGATTATAAGGCAGAGGTGGAACAGAAAATTCAGTCAGTTGAAAGTTTAATTAGAATTTACGCGGATTCACTTTCATTAACAGACTCACGGCATTAAATAATAACGACTATGAAACAAGCATTATTTGC
>JAYVTC010000199.1:0-18642 GCA_043774745.1 Cyclobacteriaceae bacterium
GATCTTCGGATGCAAACGTGAGGTAGAAGTTTTTGCGTTCAAATGCCAGGCCCTCATCCAGGTGAGTTTCGAATGAACGATTTACTGCTTCTTTTGCTAACTGAACAGCAACGGGTGAGAGCTGGGCAATTTCTTTGGCGAGTTGCATGGTTTCATGCATATACATTTCTTTCGGCACCACTTTATTCACAAGGCCATAATAGTGCGCTTCTTCGGCTGATAAAAATCTTCCTGTGAGAATCAGTTCCATAGATTTTGCTTTACCGATCGCGCGAGTGAGTCGTTGAGTGCCACCGGCACCGGGTATTGTTCCAATTTTTATTTCAGGTTGGCCAAACTTTGCCGTTTCTGATGCGATGATCATGTCGCAGGTCATGGCAAATTCACACCCACCACCTAAAGCAAATCCTGACACGGCAGCGATAATTGGTTTCTTCGTTCTTCGAATCTGATCCCACCTGCTAAACTGATCAATCAACAACATATCAATTGCAGACTTATCTGCCATTTGTTTGATATCGGCACCAGCTGCAAAGGCTTGTTCATTGCCGGTAATAATAATGACACGAACCTGATCATTTTTATCAAGGGCTTGTAATGCATCGCGCACCTCTTCCATCAGTTGCTTATTCAATGCATTTAACTCTTTGGGCCGATTGAGTTCGATTAATGCGATGAAGGGTTCTTTTTGTTCGGTAACTTTTATGAATTCCATTTTTCAAATTTTATTAACGTAACAAAACTAAAAAATTACCGGTGCTAATAGCATAGATGAGGAGCGGTTAAAAAAAGAAAGACCCCCTCTCGTTTGAGGAGGCCATTTCTAACCAAAAGGCGGATAAAATATGTACTATGCGTTTCTATATCCAACGCGTGGATATGAAGTAACCCGTTGTTGATATATTTTAGCGAACTTATGAAGAAAATTTTATTTGTGTGTCTTGGCAATATCTGCCGTTCTCCTCAGGCAGAAGCTATTTTCAATCAGAAAATTAACGAAAAAGAACTTTTCCACGCCTATCAAAGTGACTCATGCGGCACTTCCAATTATCATATTGGCAGTTCACCCGACACACGAACAATTAAAAATTCAATTAAAAATGGTGTGCCTATTAACCATGCTGCCCGTCAACTATCAGATCAGGATTTGGATTCTTTTGATCTTATTCTCGCCATGGATCAAAGCAATTACATTAACATTCTCAGCTTGTCAACCGCGGCTACTCATCAGCACAAAATTAAGTTGATAAGAGAGTTTGATCCGCATGAGCGGGGTGATGTGCCCGATCCATATTATGGTGGTGAGGCAGATTTTCAACTCGTTTTTGATATCCTTGATCGATCGATTGAAAATATGATTGCCACGATAGACCAAGACAGTAACTAACCTTTTACCAATACCTGCAAGGTAGAGCGTGACGATTGCTCAAGAATGACACCGGCCTTACTTCTGTATTCGCGAAACGAGGCAGCATCATAGTTTTTGATGGTGATCAATGTTAATCCGGTATTGTAATACACTTCAAAATCTTGGCTGAGTTCTTGAATCAGTTTCAAAATCTTCTGATCACGAAAGTCAACACAGATGGAAAATGAAATGGCTGAATTTTGCATGACATTGATATGGATATCATGATTCATTAACGCCTGAAAGATGAGTTCAATCTGTTGTTCATTCACAAATGCGTAGTCCATTACTTTGCAAGAGATCAAACATTGATTGTCCTTGAATACAATGAGGGGAGGAAGTCTGTCTACTTTGCATTCGTGGATTCGTGTGCCCGGCAGCGATGGATCATCAAAGTTTTTTACGAGCAATGGAATTTTTGAATTCGCAAGTGGTTTGATTGTCTTGGGGTGAATTACAGTGGCCCCATAATACGTCATCTCAGCTGCTTCCTGATAAGGGAGTTCTTCAAAGACAACGGCATTGGGCAATCGCTTTGGGTCGGCACTCATCACACCGGGCACATCTTTCCAGATGGTTACTGATTGTGCACTCAGGCAAGAGGCAAAAATCGCTGCACTGTAATCCGAACCTTCGCGACCTAATGTGGTAGTAAGTCCGGCAGATGTAACCCCGATGAATCCTTGTGTGATAATTATTTTCTTCTCAAGAATCTTTTTTAATGATTGCGTAGCTTCTTTTGTTTTTTCCCAATTCACTTTTCCTTCCCGAAAGGTTTTATCAGTTGCAATAAAATTTCTGGCGTCCACCCATTCAACGTTAAGTCCATTGGATTGTAAAAAGGAACTTAAAATAGCCGATGAAAGAACTTCTCCCAGTGAAACAACCTGATCATATATTTGATCATATTCACCTGTTTTCGTTGCTTCAGATGCAATCTTTTGAATTACATCATCAATAAATTTCTGTGCGGGAGAATCAACTAATTCAAGATTTTGAAGTGCTTGATAGTGGTACGATTTTATGTCTTCGAGTTCGTTGTTAAAATCTTTCTTTTGCTGTGCCAGGGCAACGATTCGTTCCAGGGCATTGGTGGTTTTACCCATTGCCGACACGACCACGAGAAGCTGATCCTGCGAATAACTCTTTAGGATAGAAGCCACATTTTTAATCGCCTGTGCATTTTTTACAGAGGCACCACCAAACTTAAAAACCTTCATAAGTTGAATTTCATTGATTTCAAACGATTGCAATGTATATTTGCACCGGTCAGGCGCAAAGCCGGGCCGAATTTAACAATCCCTCTTTCAAACACCATCACATGACCAATTTCATGGAAGCCTCCCGCATTGCACTGCCGATTGGAACTGCACTCGATCGGTTTATAAAAAATAATCAGGACCAGTTTCAATATGCATCAGGCGAATTGTCGCAATTACTTCGCGATATCGCTTTGGCCTCTAAAGTGGTGAACCGGGAGGTGAATAAGGCTGGCTTGATTGACATTATGGGCGCAGTGGGGTCGCAAAACAGTGGAGGAGAGCAACAACAAAAGTTGGATGTACTGGCCAACATTCGCTTTACCAGGGCACTCACCAAAGGGGGTGAGGCGTGCGCACTGATCTCAGAAGAAACGGAATCCTATGTGGATCTCAACAATCACGGAAATTATGTGATCGCCATTGATCCGCTTGATGGGTCGTCTAACATCGATGTTAATGTTTCCATCGGAACCATTTTTTCAATTTATCGGAGAAAGAGTACTGTTGGCCAGCCTATTCAGGAAGATGATATTTTGCAATGTGGACACGAACAAGTTGCAGCAGGATATATTTTATATGGATCATCGACCATGCTTGCCTATACCACCGGCCACGGTGTAAATGGATTTACGTATGAAAGCACGTTAGGTGAATATGTGCTCTCCCATCCAAACATGAGAATGCCAGAAGATGGAACTATTTATTCCATTAATGAGGGTTCGGCTAATTCCTTTTCACAAGCGATAAAATTGTATCTCGAATTTTGTAAGGATAGAAATTACACGGCTCGTTATATCGGCTCACTTGTAGCTGATTTTCATAGAAACCTTCTCAAAGGAGGAATTTATCTATATCCGGCAACAGCAAAAAATCCAAATGGAAAACTTCGCTTAATGTATGAGTGTAATGCGTTGGCCTACCTTGCAGAACAAGCCGGGGGCAAGGCCACCGATGGAAAGAACAGAATCTTAGATATTAAGCCAAAAGACTTGCACCAGCGCACGCCCTTTTATGTGGGTTCAAAGAATATGGTGGAGAAAGCGGAGAGTTTTAGTTAGCAGCCTCTTCTGATTTTTCAATAAATATTTCGGGTGCGTATTCAAGTAATATGCTATACCATTTCACCAATTTCTTGATGTCTGAAACATACACACGGTCCTGATCATACTCTGGCAATACTGATTTCAGAAATGATTTTAACTCATTGGCATCTGAATTGGCATCCACACCCAGATCAGTACCAAAATTTTTGTTGATTTTCTTTAACACATCCTGTAGGGCAGCAGTGCCTTCTTTGGTGGTGGTGTAAATAGAGATCTCACTCAACAGTGACATGCGTTGAGATGCACCGGCCACTACTTTGTTTTTGGCAACATCGAGTGATTCGAGCAATACACCTGTTTTGCCAGGCTTCACCACTTTGTACAAACCACCTTTTCCACTGATCGATGCAATTTCTGTTAATTCCATAATGTGTTAATTAGCGCGCAAAACTAATTCTACTTTGACAACTTAACAAAGCAGAAATTAAAGATGTTTCCTTCTTATTTTTTTATCACATCTTCAATAAAATCTAATAAATGATCACGCCCCGTCTTTTTTTCGGCCGAGGTGATAAAAATGGGTGGCAATTCTTCCCAATCTTTCAGCAAGCGGGTTTCAAAATTCTTTTTTGATTTCGCCAATTCAGATTGTTTGATCTTATCAATTTTGGTGAGCACCAATGCAATAGGAATGCCCAGGCCACCCAGCCAATTAATAAATTCAATATCTTTTTTTTGAGGCTCCAGACGGGAATCAATCAATATGAATGTGCAATATACATTTTCACGTTGCTTAAAGTAGGATGTAATCATTTGCGACCAACCTTCTTTTGTGGTTTTACTAACCGTAGCATAGCCATATCCGGGAAGATCAACCAGGTACCATTTCTGATTGATAAGAAAGTGATTGATCGTTTGAGTTTTGCCAGGTGTTGAAGATGTCTTGGCCAGGTTTTTACGCTGGGTGAGCATATTGATCAAAGACGATTTGCCAACGTTTGAGCGGCCAATAAAAGCAAATTCGGGTTTATCGGGCGCTGGACATTTACTGATCTGTGTGTTGCTAATAATAAACTCCGCAGATGTAATTTCCATGTTGACTTAAGTAATTGACGTATACGTTAATCCTCAAAATTACGCAATGAACGTTACTGATCTTGTATTTATCGGCTTTAACTCATTTTGAAGTAGCTATATTTTATTAACTTGCCTATTACAAAAGGGTATTTTTAGCATTTAATGAAACCGCTGTGTCTATGCACCAATTTGGCAAGGCTTTAATCTACTTCCTTGTTTTTCTTTTTCCCTTGCAATTTTTGCAGGCCCAGGAGCAAGATAAGGCTCAATCTCAGCAATATTATGAATTGGCAAAGGAGATGGTCACGGCCACCAAAGCGGTTGACGATGCGCGCGACCTGATGGTGATTGCCGCCAACTTTGACACCACCAACGTAAAGGCCAACTTTGAAGCGGGTTATATGTACATCACCACCATTAACAAAGACTTAGCTGAGAAATATTTTAATAGGGTGTATCGACAGCAACCAACCTACCGGTTTGATATGGAGTATTGGATTGGCCGCAGTTATCAGTATGGATTGCAGTTTGATAAAGCACTTGATTTTTATAATCGGTATAAAACCAGACTGGAAAATACGAGTACCAACTATTCGGGCAAAGATAAAATACCCTCTAAAGAAGTTGAACGAAGAATAGAAGAATGTAATAACGCCAAGGAATTTATTGGGCAGCCTAAAGCATTTTCAATAACGAATTTGGGAAGCGAAATCAATTCAGAGTATGACGATTATGCTCCGGTGGTTAATTCAGATGAAACAGAAATCATTTTCACCACGCGAAGAAGGGATGGCAACATCAATGAAAATGTGTGGGATGATAATAAGCCCTTTGAAGATATTTTTGTAAGTAAAAAAGCAACAGGAACATGGGAGCAGGCCAAAAATATTGGCACTTCCATCAATACCCGATACAATAACTCTAACCTCACATTATCGCCTAATGGAAATATGCTTTTCATCTATAAGGATGGAGTTGGCGAAGGCGATATATTCTTTAGCGATCGGCAACCTGATGGCGCCTGGTCTATTCCCAAGCCACTTCTCGGCACCATCAATTCTCCTTATCGTGAATCATCCGTATCGATGACAAAAGATGAGTCAACCATTTACTTTGCCAGTGAAAGACCGGGGGGGGTAGGAGTGTCTGATATTTATTCAGCAAAGAAAAATTCAAAGGGCGCGTGGAGCATCATTAAAAATCTTGGCCCTACCATAAACACAGAATATGAAGAAGATTCGCCTTATATCGATTATGATGGTAAGACATTATACTTCAGCTCCATGGGAAGAAAAGGCATGGGTGGTCGTGATTTGTTTAAGGCCACGTTAGTAAATCCTGAAACTATCGAATGGTCGGAGCCAGAAAACCTTGGCTATCCAATCAACACACCAGACGATGATGTGTTCATTACTGGAACTTCTACCGCCAACCGGTTTTATTTTGCCTCAGAAAGAGCTGGAGGTTTTGGGTACTCAGATATTTACCTGGTCTCTGATGAAGTGAAGAAAGATGAACCGGTTGTGGTGCGTGAACCAGCGAAGAAGGAAACTCAACTTCACAAATTCTTACTCACGGTGATGGATGCAGAAACTAATGAACCTTTGAAAGCGAAGGTTCGAATGAGAGGAACAGATAATTCAACAATTGGATCGGTTGGCATAGCGGACGGTGTAAGTGAGTTTGTAATTATGTCTTCCGTAGCAAAGCATTACATCGTTTATGCTGAACTGGAAGGATACATATTTGAGAACCTTGAGATCTTATTGGGCGGAGCATCAGGCGCTGAGACAAAAGAGGAGAGAACGATTAAGTTGAGAAAAATAAAAACTGGAGAAATATCGGTACTGCGTCATGTTTTTTTTGATACAGGAAAAACTACTTTGAAACCCGAATCATTTGATGAACTGGATAAGCTCCTGCTTATGATGCAACAAAACACAAAGGTTAGAGTTGAAATAGGTGGCCATACCGATAATGTAGGTAGTCATGATATAAATATGCAACTTTCACAAAAGAGAGCGGTAGCGGTAAAGAGTTATATGACATCTAAAGGCATCGAAGCTAAGCGGATTACCGCTGTAGGCTATGCCGAAACCAAGCCCATAGTTTCAAATGATGACGAAGAAGGTGGCCGTGCCATAAACAGGAGGGTAGAGTTTAAAGTGTTACAGAATTAATTTTATAGGCGAATAACTATCCTTTCTTAAATTTGTTTTTCTATCGCAGATCTTAGTTGTCCCTTTTAACCACAAGAACATTGACAGTAGTTCCATATAAAGAAGATCGCAGCGGTAAGAAAGAGCAGGTGGCACGCATGTTTGATTCAATCAGCGGCAACTATGATTTTCTTAACCATTTTCTCAGTTTAGGCATTGACATTCGCTGGAGGAGGAAGGCCGTAAAATTATTGACTCCGGGCAAACCAAAATTAATCCTGGATGTGGCTACGGGAACAGGAGATTTTGCAGTGGAAGCACTCAAAATCAATCCGGACAAAGTGATTGGTGTGGATATTTCTGAAGGCATGCTGGATGTAGGCAGAAAGAAGATGAAAGACCGAGGACTTGACGCTCGAATAGAGTTGATTTCAGGAGATTCAGAAAATTTGCCTTTCGAAGAAAATAAATTCGATGCTGTGATCGTTGCCTTTGGTGTGCGCAACTTTGAAAATCTGGAGAAGGGACTTGCAGAAATGCATAGAGTGCTCAAGCCTGGTGGCCGCATGGTGGTGCTGGAGTTTTCCAAGCCAAGGATGTTTCCTTTTAAACAGTTTTATAACTTCTACTTCAACTTCATCTTACCAAAAATAGGAACGATGATTTCGAAAGACCCGGCCGCCTATACGTATTTGCCCGAATCGGTGCAGGCGTTTCCGGATGGGGACAGTTTTGTTAGCATTTTAAACCGACTTGGTTTTAAAGATACCGTATGCAAGCCCTTGACCTTAGGAATAAGTTCGCTCTACACAGGAATAAAATAATATTCCTGGTGATCCTGACCAGCTTGCCGTTTATTTCAAATGGTCAGCGGTTCAGGTGGGCACGGCAGCATAATCCAAACTATGATGAGCGATTGATCAGTTATGGTTTCATGATCGGCATACACACATCTGCCTACCAGGTGACCTATGCCGATGAGTTTGTTACACCCCAGTATGATACGGTACAATCCGTGACAGCCGAGTTTTCTCCTGGTTTTTCACTCGGTTTTTTAGTGAACTATCGTGTAAATGAATTTTTAGATCTGCGCATTATGCCGAAGGCCGGATTCTACACGTACAAATTGCGCTATACTTATACCGATGAAACCACCAATGTACAGTTCGTTGAGTCCACGCACGTAGAACTTCCTTTATTGCTGAAGTACAAATCAATGCGCAGAGGCAACGTGCGTATGTACATGATCGGAGGCATTACTCCAGGATTGGAGCTATCCGGCAAGAATGAAATCAAGTCTTCTTCGGGATTGGACATTCGCAGAAGCAACGTGCAACTAGAAGGTGGTTTAGGTTTTGATTTTTATTTTCCGCTCTTTAAGTTCTCACAGGAAATTCGCTTTGCGCGAGGCATTATGAATGTGTTGGGTGATGACCCAAGTGTTTATTCAGATCCATTAAAGCGCCTGAACACCAATACCATTTCGGTGTATTTTGTGTTTCAATAAGTAACCTCTGCTTTTGGCTGCAAGCAAAAAGCTTTTGGTATCACTAAATATTGGATTGTAATAGTGGGCGAATCAGTCTGATGAATGCTTTAAATTATTTGGCAAAAGCATGAAGCCAGTAGATTGAAGCCCTTACCTTTGACTCGTCATCAGCTAATCTCATCCATGTCACATAAACGTATCGCACTCATCACAGGAGCCACTTCAGGAATAGGTGAAGCCACTGCCCGGTTACTCGCCATCAATAATTTTAAACTCATTCTTTGCGGAAGAAGAAAGGACCACCTGCAAAAACTGGCGGAAGAATTAATCACGCACACGGAAGTGACCACACTTTCTTTTGAAGTGCGCAATCAGAAAGAAGTAGCCGAGACGATTGCTTCACTTCCCGCAGCATGGAAGGAAATTGATATACTCATCAACAATGCAGGCAACGCACATGGCATGGATCCCATTCAAACCGGCAGCCTCGATGATTGGGATGCGATGATCGACATCAACGTAAAAGGATTGTTGTATGTAACGAAAGAAGTGCTGCCCGTCATGGTGAAGCGTAACTCAGGCCATATCATTAACATCGGTTCGATTGCCGGTAAAGAAGTGTATGCCAATGGCAACGTGTATTGCGCCAGCAAGTTTGCCGTAGATGCGCTCACCAAAGGCATGCGCATTGATTTGAATGCACACAGTATAAAAGTTACCGCCATTCATCCCGGACTTGTTGAAACAGAATTTTCGCTCGTGCGCTTTAAAGGTGATGAAACCCGCGCATCTACTGTGTATAAAGGACTTGATGCCTTACAAGGTCAGGACATTGCCGATCTAATCTTATTTGCGCTCACACGACCACCGCATGTTGTGATTGCTGATTTGGTGGTGTTGCCAACGGCACAGGCAAGTGCAACGGTGGTGAAGAGGAACGTTTAGGACCTTGCTGCTTTATTGATTTAGTGAATTAAGCAATATACTAACAATCTCCTCCCACTCTTGCTCCAGTGAATAATTCGGCATCTTTCGATTAGCCCTGTTATACCAGTATTGGGCATTTGATCGATCATCCTCTTTTCTGTGTAGGTAGGCATGTATCCAGGAGCCATCTTGTGTGTTCACATCTTGAGCCATATCATGTGCTTTGTCCCATTCTCCGTGGGCGTCATGCCACATAGCTTTCAACAGTGTTGGCACCTGTGGAGGTAATAGAATATCTAAGGATTTTTTGAATTCACTAACGGTCACTTTGATTGATTGGATTTAATATTAAATGCTGTTGCAAGCCGCAAGCTATCTCTATCCTGATTTATAGCTTGCAGCCTTTAGCCACTTTTAATTTCTCTTCACCGGATAATACACTTCCGTAATCCACTTTGCCGTGTCTTTTTCCATCATCGGATCGGTAACATAAACTTCCAAGGGCGCTCCGCTCTCTGTTAGATTTTTGTATTTGATGTAGCTGGCAATTTCGTTGTGAATAGTTTGCATGTTATCATAGTTGCCTTGGTGAACACCCTTCACGGCAAGACCACCTTCGGTTTGCATCACTTTATATTTGGCAGGCACTTTAGCATCGGCTGCGACCGGAAAGGCACACACCATATCCATTGATTCTTCGGTGTAATTAGGATACAGGCAAAACGGATAGCCCGTAATGGCAACTTTTGATTTCTTTAGCGCATTATCTAATTCGGTAAACATCTTTCCCGCCTGGGCACTAATGGCAGCCGGGTCTTTGGGACTCATGGTGGTTGTAAGTCCAACATAACTCATAGGAGGAACATTCTCTTCCGTGAGGGCATGGGTGAATTTCGGTTTTGCTTCAGCAACGCCTTTGATTTTTTCACCTGCATAATCAAACGATTTTTCAATCTCACCTTTCATAAATACATTGATCCATCTGCCAATGGGATTCAGGCCAGCGTCATTAGAAAAATTGAAATTCAATTTTGTATTTTCTCCGTCCGGTTCAAGTGAATAAAATCCACTGGCCGGATTGCCAGAGAAATTCATTTCAATAGCGATGGATTTATTTGGAATACTTTCCGTTATAGAAAGTTCGCCTTCGCCAAGTTGAGGTCCGGTCCAGGAATAAGAAGCGCCAGCTCCTTCTTTCTTTTCACCATAGGTGATTTTCATGTTGGGATCAAGGGTGTTCCAATATTGCCATTGTTCCCAACGCTCCAGGTTATTGATTTCTTCAAAAACCGCAGAAGCGCTCGCATTCATTGAAATGCTCCTGGAAACTTCCAGTTTTGCGGGAAGCACAAAGCCAATGAGGATCAGCAGAACAATTAGTCCCGCTATGGCGAATAATATTTTCTTGATCATACAGTTTTTTTTGATTTTGGTGGGATTTATTTTTTTAGGGCAATGAAGATATTAAAATTTTATAGGAATCAAAAGGTTGTAATTGTGCTAAAAAATTTAAAAATTAGCTCGTCTACTAACCCTTACACCTATGAGTTTATTCACTAATCCTAATCGCATTCCGGAAAATTATGGTTTGAAAATAGCAGGCTGCCTGATCGTTTTCTTCCTGCTGATGAAACTGGTTGGTCTTGTTCACCATTATGAACTACGTTTTCTGAATGTATTCATACAGGTAGGTGGTATTTATTACGCGTTGAAGAGATTCAAACAGACCCATGAAGATCACATGAATTATTTCAGGGCATTGATAACCGGTGTTGCTACAGGTGCAATTGCCTCTGGTGTTTTTGCTCTTTTCCTTTTTGCTTATTTTTCTCTTGACGCAAGCCTGATGCAGGGCATCATTGAGAATGAGCCAATGGGTCGATATCTCAATCCATATATAGCATCCTTTATGGTGGCTCTGGAAGGATTGTTTTCAGGATTGCTGTTCACCTTCATCATCATCAATTATGTCGATACGGATGATGTGAATGATCCGCAGGGAGAAACTCATTAATTAACAATTTGCAGTTGACATTTAGCTTCTAATCGGACTGTCATTTGTCAACTGCTTATTGTCAATTACTTTACCTCAAGTTCAATCACTGTATCAACATCATTCATTTTATCTTTTGGCACTTTGATACTCAGGCCAAATTCATTTTCCAAGAACTTAACGGGGGTCTTGTCGAGAAATACTTTTGCACTCAATACTTTCTTGCCGAGTTTAGGAAGCGTAAGCGTTTCATCATGCCAGTTGAGAATGTGTACATACATTTTGTTTCCTTTTTGAGTCATTACTCCCCATTCGCGTGCGCTGAGTGGGCCACCGCGTGTGCCGGAAATAGTTTCTCCATAAGTCCGGTTCCACTCGCCCATTTCTTTTAATATTGCTATATGTTCAGGCTGAATTTTTCCGTTGGGCATAGGGCCAACATTCAACAAGAAATTTGAACCATAGCCTGCCGCTTTCACGAGATATTGGATAAGTTCTTTTTTGCTTTTGTTCCTACCGTCCTGTAAGTTGAAGCCCCAACTGTTGTTAATAGTCTCACAGGTTTCTTTGGGCAGTTCACCAATTTTTTGGTCGGGAGCAAAACCAGTAGTGTTGTGACCAGGGAGATCCTTTTCAAACATCTGAAAATCTTCACCTTCATAGGGAGCTCTGTGATGGTTGCTTCCTACGAGTGTGGCAGGCTGTAATTTATGAATGAGTGAATAGGTTTTTTCCAGGCGCCAGTCATCATCTTTTTTATCCCACATGCCATCAAACCAAATGCCGGCCACATCACCATAGTTGGTTAGTAACTCAGTGAGCTGGGCGTCCATGTAGTCAAGGTATTTATTCATATTACCTTTTTCTTCTCTGCCTGTCCAGCTTCCTCCTGTAAAACCACGAGGAAAATAGTCAGGATGATGCCAGTCGAGTTGAGAGTGATAAAAGAATAATTTGATGCCTTGCTTGCGGCACTCTTCGGCCAGCATTTTCAAAACATCTTTTCCGTAAGGTGTTTTCTTTGCGATGTTATAATCAGAAACTTTTGAATCGAACATGGCAAAGCCATCGTGATGCTTGCTGGTGATGGTGATGTATTTCATGCCGGCATCTTTTGCCATTTGCACCCACTCGGCCGGGTTGAATTCTGTTGGATTAAAGAATGAAGGAAGTTTTTCGTAACTCTTAATAGGTATCTGTTGATTATTCATCACCCATTCTCCATCGCCCAACACACTATAAACGCCCCAGTGTATGAAAAGTCCAAACCTGGCATCTTGAAACCACTCACGAGATTTCATATTTTCGGGTATTGGTTTATACTTTTTTTCTTGCGCGGTGAGTAACCCCACAGAAAGTAATAGCATGACAATAGTGATCGATTGCTTTTTCATGTGATCAGGTATTTTGTAACTTTCCAAAATCTATCAGAAGTTAATTGATAAGTCAAGCATTATTATTTTCCATTATGAGACATGAACCCATAGGCCAGGAACTGTTCACCACCAATCGTAAGCGATTAGTAAAATTGCTGAAGCCAGGATCAGCGGCAGTATTTAATTCCAACGATATTATGCCCACCAATGCTGATGGTACGCTGGGCTTTAAACAGAACAGTGATCTGTATTATTTGACCGGCATCCATCAGGAAGAAAGCATCCTGGTGATTTGTCCCGATTTCCCCGATAAGAAATTTCATGAAGTTTTATTCCTTAAGGAGCCTAATGAATTGATGGAAAAGTGGGAAGGACATAAGCTCACTAGAAAAGAAGCGACTGAAATTTCGGGTATCGAAACTGTGATGTGGTTGTCAGGATTAGAAAAGATGTTGCATCACATGCTTACAATTGGTGGAGCTGAAAATATTTATCTCAACACGAATGAACATTATCGAGCCGAAGAAGTAGTGCAAACACGAGATGCACGATTTATCAACTGGTGCCAGAAGACTTATCCCTTGCATCGATATAAAAGAGTGGCCCCACTGATGGGTGAGCTGCGAAGAATAAAACAACTTCGCGAATTAGAATTGATGCAAAAAGCATGTGATATCACCGAGTGTGGTTTTCGAAGAGTATTGAATTACCTGCGTCCCGGAGTGATGGAATATGAAATTGAAGCGGAATTTATTCACGAGTTTATCAGATTGGGATCGAAAGGATTTGCTTATGGACCGATCATTGCATCCGGAGAAAATAATGTGATTCTTCATTATGTAGAAAACAGCAGGCAATGTCATGCTGGGGATTTATTGTTATTGGATGTAGCAGCGGAATACGCCAACTACAATTCTGATCTTACGCGCACTGTTCCGGTGAGTGGAAGGTTTACCCAACGACAAAAAGAGGTGTACAATGCCGTGCTTCGCATTCAGCGGGAGGCAAATAAAATATTGCGGCCAGGTGTGATTTATTTTGATTACCAGAAAGAGATTGAGAAAATGATGGAGTCAGAATTGGTTAAACTTAAGCTGATTGATAAAACTGATATAAGGAATCAAAAAAAGGAAAGTCCTGCATTTAAGAGATATTTCTATCACGGCACCTCGCACATGTTAGGTCTGGATGTACACGATGTGGGTAATATGCATGACAAAATTCAGATCGGCTCAGTGTGGACGATTGAGCCTGGCATTTATATCAAGGAAGAGAAAATGGGTATTCGCCTCGAGAATAATGTGGTGATTGGAAAGAATAAAAATTTCGATCTGATGAGGAATATTCCGATTGAGGCGGAGGAAATTGAGGAGATTATGAACAATGGGAAAAAGCAGGCAGTAGGCAAAGGACAGTAGACACATTGGGATATATTATTGGCTGATGCCTACTTAGCTAGATTTAGTAAAATGAAGAGATACATCGCTTTGACGATTGTTTTAATTTCAGTGCTGCTCGCAAATGCTCACGAGTTTTGGCTACAACCTAAAAAGTATCGCTATCAGATAGGTGAAGAAGTGAAAGTTGATTTCATGGTCGGTGAAAGTTTTACCGGTGAATTTTGGGATCTAAATCGACACAAGGCCGAAAAAGTAGATTTGCATCGTGCTTCTGGATTAAAAAATCTTTCGAATGAAATTAAATCAACGAGGGGAAATAACCTTTCCATAAAGGCTGACCAGGAGGGCACTTATTTAATTGCCATGCAAAGCAATGATGCTTATCTTGAGATGGAGCCTGCTGCGTTTAATGAATATTTAAAGGAAGATGGTTTAGATAATACTTTAAGCGAGCGCAAGAAGGTAAATCAGTTAGAGCGACCTTCCAAAGAATTTTACACTCGCTATGCCAAGTTGATGGTGCAGGTGGGTGAGAAGAAGGATGATACGTTCAGGAAAATGATTGGATTGCGTTATGAGATTGTTCCTGATCAAAATCCTTATGCACTTAAAACAGGCGATTATCTTCAATGCAGAGTTTTCTTCGAAGGCAAGCCGGCACCTCACGCCTTAGTGAAAGTGTGGAGCAAAATAAAGGACACCACTTTTTTACAAAACATTTATACAGAAAATGACGGAACAATTCGTTTTCCGATCAGCACCGGTGGTGAGTGGATGGTGAGTAGTGTGAGGATGATCAAATCAGAAAAGGAAGGCGCTGACTATCACAGTTTGTGGGCGAGTTTAGTTTTTGGAATTTAAAATTTTATGAGTGATATAATTTCTTCTGACAAAGCACCTGAACCTGTTGGCCCTTATCCGCACGCACGCAAAGTGGGTAATCTTCTTTTTCTTTCAGGGGTTGGTCCACGCAAAAAAGGATCGAGAGAAATTCCCGGTGTAACACTGGATGAAAACAGAAACATTGTCTCTTATAATATTGAAGAACAATGTCATTCCGTTTTTCAGAATGTTCGCTATGTTTTAGAGGCTTCGGGCTCGTGTTGGGAAAATTTAATAGATGTTACCGTCTATCTCACGAATATGAAAGATGACTTCTCCATCTTTAATATAATTTATGCTACATACTTTCCCGACAAAGAAACACAACCCTGTAGAACTACCGTGGAGGTAAATGCCTTGCCAACACCTATCGCTATTGAACTGAAATGCATTGCTTTCGTTACGGAATAAGTTATTTGAAGCCAATGCGATGATAGAGGGTGGTGCGTATTACGTGACGCTCGCTGAATACATCATCAGAAACCTGTTGAATCAAATTCAAATAACCACTTTCAATCGACCAATGATTATTTAGCTTCATTTCGAGAGAAGCGGAAATTCTATTCTGATCAAAGATTCTTACCACATCGCCTGAGTTGAGCATCACTTCGTCAGAAAATTTTAATGTAAGAGTTCGGTTTTCGTTGAATTGTGCTAATGGTTTACTGAATTGAATCCTGAATCGATGCCGCCAGTTATAATGATAGCCATCCAGCAAAACCTGTTTGTCATTTCTGTGAATGAAGCGTTCATCAAGTCGGTACCTGAATTGGAACAATACATTTTTGCCCAAATTTTTAAAAAGAGATACCTCCTGCCAGGGGCGCCACTCCTCAACCGCCAATGAATGGTTTGTCGTTAGTAAGGTGTTCACGTTGTAATTCATGCCAGCAGCAACATCAAGCCAGGGTTTAACCCGATAATGCAAATGAACATGTGCAAAAAACTGGGCCTGACTCCATGGATCGAGTCTCCTTCTTTCATCAAGTTCCGTGTGCAGTATTAACTTATTGTTGAGTTGCACCTGATTATAATATCGAAACCAGACCTGCCATTCTTGTACAAACGTATTTTGGCTTTTTGATTGAAAAGAAATTCCCATCAAAAACAGGGCAAGATAGTACGTTAACGATTTCACTATACCGAGAAACTCTCACCGCAGCCACACGTGCGCGATGCATTTGGGTTGATGAACTGAAACCCTTTTCCATTGAGACCATCGGAAAAATCAAGGGTGGTGCCAAGTAAATACAACAAGCTTTTTTTGTCAACCAGGATTTTTACTCCCTTGTCTTCAAATACCTGATCAACAGAATTAATTTTATCATCAAATCCCAAATCATACATTAAACCAGAACAACCACCGCCTTTAACTGACACTCGGATGTTATGGTGCTCAGATTTGCCTTCTTCAATACGAAGGTTGATGATTCTCTCTTTTGCTTTATCGGTTACGGTGATCATAGTTTTTTACGATATTGGATTCAGTACAACACTAAACACGGTAATTGTGTTCCTGTCGCGGCCATAATATAATTTCTCCAAAGCATCCAGGATGTTGCTAGCCCGGAAGTAGGAGGTATGCAATTCGCTGTCACTTTTAGTCACCCATTGAATGGTGTAAGAGTTTTCTTTTTCTTTATAGCTCTGCACATACTCCAACATCTTTTTCAATGCATCTACTTTGTCAGCACCGGTTTCGGAATGAAACAAAAATGATTGGTTATGGCGAGGGCTTATCGTGATCAAGTCCAACTTGGTTTTGCCATCGAGTAAAGTGTATTCAAACATGAGGTCACTGCTGCGCAGGCCCAGATAATCTTTGATCTGCTGCTGCACGCGCGCGGCCTCTACGTGGGCATCACTGGTGGTTTCTAGGTTGATTTTTGCCATTTCGTTCTTTAAAACTTTCGTAAACCCTTAAAAGTTTCTCAATTTCCTGTCAAAATTAATAAAAGCTGGTCAATTGAAAGGTATGAAGAAATTGGAGCATATCGGTATTGCCGTAAAAAACCTCGAGGAGTCGAATGTGCTTTTTGCCAAATTGCTTGGAAAACCGCATTACAAAATAGAAGAAGTGGAATCGGAAGGCGTTCGTACCTCCTTTTTTGAAGTAGGTGGAATAAAAATAGAATTGCTGGAAGCCACTACTCCGGATTCGCCTATTGCAAAGTTTATTGAAAAAAGAGGGGAGGGTATTCATCACCTCGCTTTTGAAGCCGAGCCTATTGAGGAAAAAATGAAAGAACTAAGCGGACAAGGATTTTCTTTGCTTGCCGACAAACCAAAATCAGGTGCCGATAATAAAGAGATCGTATTTCTTCATCCTAAAACAACCAATGGTGTATTGGTGGAATTATGCCAGGAAAAAAAGTGATGCATCCATTTATCTGAATCGGTAATCGTACTTTTGCGATCATTATATTTTTTTATGAGTGAAAAGAGAACAGAATTATCAAGGCTTGGAGAGTTTGGCTTGATCGATCACATACAACAGCAGTTTTCAATAAAAAATGAAACCTCGCTAAAAGGTATTGGTGATGATGCAGCCATAATCAGTGCAAGCGAAGAGTCGATTGTAGTTTCAACAGACATGTTACTGGAAGGTGTTCATTTCGATTTATCCTATATGCCATTGCAACATTTAGGCTATAAAGCAGTGGCAGTGAATGTATCGGATATCGCTGCCATGAACGCAAAACCTGAACAGATTGTAATCAGCATTGGTATCAGCAATCGGTTTTCTTTGGAAGCTGTTGATGCATTGTATGAAGGCATTCGCGCTGCCTGCGAAAGTTATAAAGTTGATCTGGTAGGAGGTGATACTTCATCTTCCGTTTCAGGATTGATTATTTCTATAACGGCTATCGGCAGAGTGGCTAAAGATAAAGTGGTTCAGCGTGGTGGCGCAAAAGCCAATGACATCATTTGTGTTACCGGAGATTTAGGTGCCGCTTACGTAGGCTTGCAAGTGCTGGAGCGTGAGAAGCAGGTATTTCTCACCAATCCAGAAATGCAACCTGATCTGGAAAAATATGAATACCTGGTTGGACGACAACTAAAGCCTGAGGCGCGCATGGATATTGTTCATGATCTGGCGGAGCGCAATTGTGTTCCAACTTCCATGATTGATATTTCCGATGGCCTAGCCTCTGAGCTGCTTCATTTAGGCAAGAACTCAAAGCTGGGTGTTAAAATTTTTGAAGACAAAGTCCCCATCGATCACGACACGTTTGAAACGGCCATTGAATTTAAAATCGATCCGATTACTTGCGTACTCAACGGAGGTGAAGATTATGAATTGTTATTCACGATTACACCTACGGATTACGAAAAACTAAAGAACCATCCTGACATTCATTTTATCGGGCACATGCATGACAATGCCAATCAAAATGTGATGGTCACCAAGCAGCAAACACTCGTGCCGATTACTGCACAAGGATGGAATCATTTCAGTGGCGAATAAGATTAATTTTTCAAGCATGAAAGGCTGGCATTATTATAGAAACCAGATAAGATAAAATGGGTCAGTATTAAAAGTTGGGGAGTAAGTTGGAATGGATTACTTTTCGAAAAATAGAAACCACATCGAAACGATAGACATAAGGCTGCTTCACCAGTTG
>JAYVTC010000200.1:0-8386 GCA_043774745.1 Cyclobacteriaceae bacterium
ATAGCGTGGATTGCTTTTTCACATGACAAAAACTACACAGAAGCGAAAAGAATCATTAACTATATAGCCACAAAAAAAAATAACCCTGATCCACACTTATTGCTGGCGGAAATTGCAGCAGAGGAAAATAATTGGGAAGAAAGGAAAACACAACTTCAACTCTTCAAGCAACTCGCTACCGATCCAAGCTATGGCGATATGTACAATAAGTACGTGGCGCTGCTTGAGGCCGAGGAATTTGCAAATCCTGAAATGGCAATAGCCATTGCCGAGAAAGAAATAAATAATCGACCTACACCACAGTCTTTTGATCTGCTGGCGTGGGGTTATTATAATCTGGGCGATGCCAAAAAAGCACTTGAGATTATTGATCAAAAAGTAAAGGATAAAACGTTTGAACCCGAAGCGCTCTACCACGCAGGCATCATCTATTCTGAAAATGGATTTACCCGGGAGGCTCAAAAGATGCTGCAGGAAGCCAGCCTCAGTTCATTTGAACTTGGGCCCGCAATCTCCAGGAAAATCGATGGGCAACTTGAGTAATTAAATCAATTGACACTCCTGATCATGCGCCTTATAATTGTAATGGTTCTCAGTAGCTTTTATTGTCAAGGTCAAGGCAGCTGGAAGGGCCGGGTAATAGATGAGGACAATAAAGTGATTCCAGGAGCTCATATATCACTAACCTCTACGTCCCAAATTACCATTTCAAACGAGTTAGGGAATTTTAGTTTCAATAATCTTTCCGCTGGCGTTCATGAAGCACAGATTTCATTTATCGGTTATCGTAAAATAGTCTTCGAGGTGCATATCGTGGATGGTCAAGAAACTTTTACCGAGACCTCACTAAAATCCGAAGACCTTCAACTGGCAAATATCACAGTATCTGCTACAACCAGTCAACCTTTGAATACGCTCTCGCAACTCGACATGAAGCTTCGTCCACTAAATACTTCTCAAGATATTTTGCGTATGGTGCCGGGCCTGTTCATTGCCCAGCATGCCGGAGGAGGAAAGGCAGAACAGATTTTCATGCGTGGATTTGATGTGGATCACGGTACGGATATTTCATTGGAAGTGGATGACATGCCGGTGAACATGGTTTCTCATGCACACGGTCAGGGATATGCCGATTTGCATTTCCTCATTCCTGAATTGGTCAACTATGTTGATTTTGACAAAGGGCCATATTTTGCTGATAAAGGAAATTTTAATACGGCCGGGTATGTGTCCTTTTACACCAAAAAAAAACTGGAAAGAAACTTTGTTAAAACGGAGGGTGGTTCATTTGGATCCGGCCGTGTTGTTGCTGGAATAAACATTCCTTTTAAAACCAAGCGGTCATATGCCTATGTGGCTACCGAGTTGGCTCACACCGATGGATTTTTTGATAGTCCTCAAAAGTTTAATCGAATAAATTTTCAAGCCAGATACACCACTGATTTGAATGACCGGGTGAACCTCACCACAGGCTTTTCTCTTTTTAATAGTGATTGGAAAGCGAGCGGACAAATACCGGAACGGGCCGTGTCAGAAGGGATCATCTCGCGGTTTGGATCATTGGATAATACAGAAGGTGGTAATACAGGAAGAATAAATTTATTTGAAAAATTATCTGTCCGCCTGAAAAACGGGGCCACCTTTGAATCACAAGTATATGTCATTAAGTACAATTTCAATCTGTTTTCCAATTTTACATTCTTCCTGAATGATCCCCTGCATGGTGATCAGATCCAACAATCTGAAGAGAGAATGGTCTATGGGTTTAACAATCGATACTATTCAACCGGTAAACTATTTGGCAAAGAGTTAAAATCTGAAGCAGGAACGGGTTTACGGCTTGACCAAATAAACAATGTTACTCTCGCACTCACTGAAAAGCGAGTCTTTCTTTCTAACGTGAGACTGGGTGATGTAAAAGAAGTAAACGTGTTCAGCTATTGGAGAAGCACATTAGCGATCTCCAAAAATATCACCGCAACGGCCGCACTCCGATTTGACTATCTGAATTTTAATTATCAAAACCATTTAGTGTATACGCAAGCGAACTCTGTATCAAAGTCGATCATCAATCCTAAACTGGAAATAAATTATCAGGCCAGCACTAACCTTAAACTCTACCTGCGTTCCGGAACCGGATTTCATTCCAATGATGCACGGGTAGTGATTGAAAAATCTGGAGAAGATATTCTGCCCCGTGCCTATGGTATGGACCTGGGGGCAGAAATAAAAATCAACTCCGCTCTTTACATTCATACTGCGCTCTGGCGTTTGGATTTGGATCAGGAGTTTGTTTACGTGGGTGATGTGGGTATTGTAGAACCCGGAGGAAAAACAAAGCGCGAAGGATTTGATCTTTCCGTCAGGTATCAATTTAATAGCTGGTTATTTGCCGATGTGGATTTGAATATTTCCCGGCCACGCGCTAAAGGCGCGGATGATGGAGCTCACTATATTCCGCTTGCTCCGCTGGCCACAACCATAGGTGGAATAGTTATTCAAAAGCGAAATGGATTAAACGGGAGCTTGCGATATCGTTACCTGAAAGACAGACCCGCCAATGAGACCAATAGTGTAATTGCGAAAGGATATTTTATAATGGATGCTTTGCTGAATTATTCTAAACCCGGATTTGAAATTGGCCTGGTGGTAGAAAATATGCTTAATCGTAAATGGAAGGAGGCCCAGTTCAACACCGAATCGAGGTTGAAGGATGAATCAGAGCCAGTTTCAGAAATTCACTTTACCCCAGGCATCCCGTTTTCCGCAAAACTTAAATTCGTCAAATATTTTTAGGAAGACGGTGCCAATTAAATTTGAAAGCCCATAACCTTTCTATACAACGACAATGCATGCCTGTCCGTCATACCCGAAACAAAGTCAATCACCTCACGCAAATGCAAATAGGTATTTTCTGGATTGGATTGAATTACTTGCAGCGTTTCAGGTGGCAGTAAGCGCATCAGGTTGGTGTATTTTTTTGCCTGATTATTTTTTATGGCTTGCTCTGCTGCTTTGGTGAATTCGCTTAGCAGTCCTGGTAAAACTTCAAATCCAGCGGATTCAATTTCTACTACATGTCGTGCGTGATAGATTTTTTCAACGGAGATACCGATGATTTGCTTCAACTCATTTTTATATGCTCCAAGGTCGGTGAGCGCCTGATCAAATTTACCAGCTAAGATGTCAGCTTCATGTTGAAGAAAAACATCAACGGCATCATTAATCAATTTACCAATCGCCATGGCACGCAACACTCCAATTTTTTCATCTGCACTTTTTATCCGGGCTGCCTTTTCGGGATTAAAATCTTCACGTAAAATCTTCGCAAGCAATTCAATGGTCTCTTCCAGTGATATAAGACCTAATCGGCAACCATCTTCCAGATCGATAATATTATAGCAGATGTCATCGGCTGCTTCTACTAAAAATGCCAGCGGATGACGGCACCATGCTTGGTCATTTTGCCTTATTAAACCAAGCTGAGTTGCTGTCTCTTCAAAAAGCGCTTGCTCGGTTTGGAAGAATCCAAACTTCTTCTGACTCTTTCTTGATTTATCTCTTCCATTAAAACTGGATGGACACGGATACTTGGTGAAAGCTCCCAAAGTAGCAGCCGTAAGTCGAAGCCCTTGATATTGACTTTTATTTAAAATGCGAAAGCCCTGTGCATTGCCTTCGAAGGAAGTGAGATCGGCCCACTCTACTTCTGAAAAAAAAGGTTTGTATTGCTGACCTTCGTGATGTTTAAAAAAATCACTCAACCCTTCCTCACCAGAATGACCAAAGGGTGGATTGCCCAGATCATGCGCAAGGGAAGCCGAAGCCACGATAGTTCCGAAGTCGTGTGAGGTGTAATTATTTTTTAAATCAGTATGTCGTTCAATGATTACTTCTCCAACACGCCTGCCTAACGACCTGCCCACACTGGAAACTTCCAGGCTGTGTGTAAGTCGTGTGTGCACAAAATCATGCTCGGGCAGTGGATGCACTTGCGTTTTGTCTTGTAATCTGCGAAACGGATGTGAGAAAATAATGCGATCAAAATCCTGTTCAAATGCACTCCGTGTAGACTCTTGCGAATCCGCACGCTGATGTAAGCGCCTGGTGGAAAGAAGGGAAGTCCAATTCATAATTTATTACTCTTTCAATACTAAATCAATACACATCACAGCGGCTAAGATCAACATACGCAATGCACTATCTGCTGGCACTTGTGGATTGATTTGTAAAATGTAATTGTCTGCCGAAGTAAATAACTCTTTACCCAGGCCACTCCATTTTTTAGTAACGGTAGCAAACTCCTTTCCGTCATTAGATACAAATTTAAAGTCCCAGCTTGTCCATGATCCCTTCAATGTACATAATACGCGCTCACTGGTATCCAATACTTCGAATTTTCCACCGATGCTGAGAAACTTTTGTTTGAATTTTCCCATCAGTCGTTTTTGTTCATCGATTACTTCTACGGTGGATAGAAACCATGAAACATCTCTTCTGACGGTAAGTATCGTTTGCCCCGAAGTAGTTTTGATCTCTATGTTGAACGGAGTCATTCTTTTAAAATCCGTAAACCGAAATATTTTTGTAAAGAATCCGAGATTTTCCTCGCGGCATTTTAAAATCAACTCACTTGTTTCAGGGTCAAACACATCAAAACTGTTCTCGGCTTTGAATATTTTGACATGCTCTTTAATCAAATAAAGGTTTTTGCTTAGTGCCGGGTGCATATAATGTTAGGGGGTCCTGTTTAAAAAGGTGCGCTAAAATACGGTAAAGTTCAGGTTGCTCCTGATGAAACGGCTGCGTTCTTTCAAAAAAGTTTTCTACGGCTACAGCAAAAAATTCTTCGATGTTTTCGAAAGCATACTTTCTGAAAAAATGTTTTTCGTTAGCGTTTAGGTTTGCCATTTCCATTTCGGCATACCTTTCAAATTGTTCTACCCAATGCGGGTCTAATACTTCATACTGATGACCAACGAGTTTATGTTCCAGCCAAAGCGCATGGGCAAATTCGTGGAGCAATAAATTAATTCCGTCATCAGACACTTGCATTCCTTCGGAAATGCCACGCCAGCTAAAGGCAATGACTCTAAAGCCAGGGTTTACTTCACCTTTGTGCCATCTTTTGGTGAAGACTGAATTATAATAATCAGAATAGACAACGATTTTTGTAAAGTAAGTAAGGCCTTTACTTTTACCGGGCAAAAACAAAAGGAGTTGCGCTGCAGCACAGGAGATGATCGCTTTCATGGCCCTTGTCAATTTTATTTTTCCATGGGGCACGAACTCAAAATATTCATAATGGTCACGCGCCAGCCGAAGAAACTTCATCTTTAGTGACCAGGGCAATGCGGTGTAGTAGGCATATTTGTGATTGAGGAAACGATGAAAGATGGGACCATAATAAAAACGAAAGCGCAGCTCCTGATAACTTACGTACAGAAGCCGCGCCACTGCTGCTAACATAGCAGCAAACATTTATATTTTCTTTAGTAATTCCGCCATCGAAACTGAATCCTGAATGATTGACTTTACTTCACTGATTGCCACGCGTTCTTGCTTCATGGTGTCGCGATCACGGATTGTAACGGTATTATCTTGTAGCGTTTGGTGATCTATCGTGATGCAATACGGAGTGCCGATAGCATCTTGTCTGCGGTAGCGTTTTCCAATGGCATCTTTCTCCTCATAGAAGCAACGGAAATCAAACTTCAATAAATTCATGATTTCATGTGCCTTCTCAGGAAGTCCGTCCTTCTTCATCAAAGGAAGAATGGCTACTTTATTGGGAGCCAGTGCTGCGGGTATTTTAAGAACAACACGATCGCTACCATCTTCTAACTTTTCTTCTTGGTATGACGAAGATAACACCGATAAGAACATGCGATCCAGGCCCACGGAAGTCTCCACTACATACGGGATATAGTTTTGATTGTCCTCAGAATCGAAGTATTGTAATTTCTTACCAGAAAATTTTTCATGGCTCTTCAAATCGAAATCAGTGCGGGAGTGAATGCCTTCCAGTTCTCTAAAGCCCATCGGGAAGTTGAACTGAATATCGCAGGCTGCATTGGCGTAATGAGCCAGATTCAAGTGATCATGGTAACGGTAATTATTATCGCCAAGCCCGAGGGTTTTGTGCCATCTTAATCGCTTCTCTTTCCAATACTCATACCACTTCATCTCTTCACCGGGCTTCACAAAAAACTGCATCTCCATCTGTTCAAACTCGCGCATGCGGAAGATGAACTGACGGGCAACAATTTCATTTCTGAACGCTTTACCTATTTGAGCAATACCAAAAGGGATTTTCATTCTCCCGGTTTTTTGAACATTCAAAAAGTTTACAAAAATACCCTGGGCAGTTTCGGGGCGCAGATAGATTTTATTGGTGTCCTCGGCTAATGAACCCATCTCAGTAGAAAACATCAGGTTGAACTGACGAACTTCCGTCCAGGTTTTTGTGCCTGATATCGGATCAGCAATTTCCAGATCATCAATCAACTGCTTTAGAGCCACCATATCGCCATTGCCCAAAGAAGTTTTCATGCGCTCATTAATCTCATCGATTTTCTTTTGATATTCTACCATGCGCTGGTTGGTGCTGAGAAACATGGTGCGATCAAAATTCTCGAAGCGCTTGGCAGCCTTCTCCACTTCTTTCTCAATTTTCTCTTCAAGCTTTTCAATTACGCCTTCAATCAGTTGATCGGCACGATAACGCTTTTTTGAATCTTTGTTATCGATCATTGGATCGTTAAATGCGTCTACGTGGCCGGATGCCTTCCATGTGGTTGGGTGCATGAAAATAGCTGCATCAATACCTACGATATTGTCGTGTAGTTGCGTCATACTCTTCCACCAATAATCCCGGATGTTCTTTTTTAACTGTGCACCGTTTTGACCATAGTCGTACACTGCGGCCAATCCGTCGTAAATTTCAGAAGATTGAAAAATATAACCATATTCCTTGCAATGAGCAATCAGCTCTGCAAAATTGTTTGATTCGTTTGCCATAATGCGGCAAAGTTAAGGGAGTAAAAGTAAAAAGGAAATAGCACGAATTGTAATACACGAATTACACGAATTTTAGCCTTCTAATTTAGGGTTGTCTTTATGTCGTTGAGCATCTCTTATATTCTTCTTCTCAAAGTTTTTTTGCAATGCCTCCGTAAGATCAACACCTGTTTGATTGGCCATGCAAATCAACACCCAAAATACATCCGCCATTTCATCTCCCAACTCTTTTCCTTTATCCGTTTCTTTAAAAGATTGTTCGCCATACTTGCGTACCATTAACCTGGATAATTCACCTACCTCTTCCATTAAAATTCCGAGGTTGGTAAGTTCATTAAAATATCTGACCCCAACAGTTTTTATCCATTGGTCAACTTTCTCTTGTGCTTCCTTAATTTCCATTACACGAATTTTATTTTTTAACACGAATTTTTAGGGCACGAATTACACGAATTGTGCGAATTTTTTAAAATACAACTCTCTTTGAAACGAATGATTTTTCTCCGAAGTTGGCAATGATACCTAATTGTAAACCTGAAGTTTTGAGGTAGTTGATAGTTTGCGTTACAAAATTATTTACAATCATAGAAGTAGCTTTTACTTCCAGAATGATTGAATCATGCACAGTGAAGTCAGCATAATAACGATGAGGCAAAATAATGCTTTTGTATTCAATAATAAATTCCTTTTCACGGATGTATGGAATTTTTCTTGTTTTGAATTCAAATTCAAGTGCATCTTTATAAACGATTTCTTTAAAACCCATTCCAAGTTCACTGTGTACTTCCATACAAATCCCAATAAGTTGATAAGATTCTTCTTTTAAAATTATCTCTGTCATATTGAAAGTTTTAATTCGTGGAATTCGTGCCTTAAAAAATTCGTGTTATAAAATTTGTATTATTCCTTTTGCTTCGTATCAATCCAAATAGTAACAGGCCCATCATTCACCAATGCTACTTTCATATCTGCACCAAACACGCCGGTGAATATTTTCTTTTCCAAATCGTGTTCAAGTTGAGCAATCATTTTTTCATACACAGGTATCGCCACAACAGATTTACTGGCACGCAGGTACGAAGGCCGGTTGCCTTTTTTTGTATTGGCATGTAAAGTAAACTGGCTCACCAGCAAAATATCGCCGCCAGTTTCTTTGATTGATAAATTCGGCACCTTGTCTGCATCATCAAAAATGCGGAGCTGAACAATTTTATTGCTGAGCCATTCAATGTCTTCTTTTGAATCTGCATCTTCTATCCCTACTAATATTAATAAGCCTTTGCTAATGGAAGACACTACCTTGCTATCTATACTAACACTTGCCGCTGTTACTCTTTGTATTACAACTCTCATGCAATAAAGATAG
>JAYVTC010000201.1:0-34713 GCA_043774745.1 Cyclobacteriaceae bacterium
TTTACAGCAATTGTCGGATCAGCTGAGACTCCCCGAATACTTCATGCATTTACGTCAACAAGTACACCTGCATTGCGGAGAGTAAGTTTTAGATTAATAGATCCGGCCCAATCAGACTTTATCATTATTTCAAACCAATTGCTTATGAAGCCAGTGTCATCATATAATGATCCGGTAAAGGCTTATGCGGGCTATAGGGCTTCAATACAAGGAGGTTCTTATGATACGTTGGTTGTAACGATAGATCAATTATATAATCAGTTTAATTATGGAGAAACATCACCAGTTGCCATTTATGAATTTATGCGATTTATGGTTGGTAAAGGGCAATCGAAATATTTGTTTCTGATTGGCAAGGGAAGAGATGTGAATTCAGGGTTTCATAGGTTTATTAATCCTGGGCCTGGTGTTTTAAAGGATTTGATTCCTTCCGCAGGGTTGCCGGGTTCAGATATGAATTTCACATCTGGTTTGTCTGGTACTACTTATGAACCGGCTGTTCCTACAGGAAGACTTTCAGTGACAACACCAACAGAGGTTGCCAATTATCTTAATAAGATTAAGGAGATTGAAAATCCAGACTTAGTTCAGGAATGGCAAAAACGTGGGCTTCATCTAAGTGGAGGTATACAGAGTGTAGAGTTGCCCACTTTCCGCTCCTTCCTGGATGGATTTAAATCAACTGCAGAAGGAATTTATTGGGGCGGTTCAATCAGTACGATTGCGAAACGTGAACCTTCTCAGAGTGAATTAATTAATATATCGGATGAAATTAATGAAGGAGTAAATCTGGTTACTTTTTTTGGTCACTCTTCCCCAGGAACAATTGATATTGATATTGGTAAGGTTACCGATCCGACACTAGGTTATAGTAATACAGGAAAGTATCCTGTATTTCTGATCAACGGCTGCAATGCGGGTAGTTTTTTCCTGAATGGCGAATTGTTTGGAGAGAATTGGATTAATGCCGCCAATCTTGGAGCAAGAAATTTTATTGCCCATAGTTCATATGGCCTTGTGTCTACATTGCGAACCTATTCCGATTATTTCTATCGTATTGGTTTTGCAGACTCGGTCTTCATCAATAAAGGAATTGGGGATGTACAAAAAGAAGTAGCTAAACAATACATGAAGGCAACGCCACCAGTGATGACGAACATTACTCAAGTGCAACAAATGGTTTTGTTGGGTGATCCAGCTGTTCGGTTATTGCAACAAACTGAACCAGACTATGAAATTAGCAATTCATCACTTTCGTTGATTTCATTCGAGGGTAAAACGATAACGTCCCTTACCGATTCATTTGCTATTAGAATTGTCGTCCGCAATCTTGGAGTGGTAAAAAATAAGCCTGTCAAAATAAAGGTGACACGCACACTCAGAAATGGATCATCAACTGCTAATGATTCAACGTTTGCTCCATTGCTTTATCAGGATACGTTGCTATTTAAAATCTATCGAGGTATGGAAGATGGTTCTGGAGATAATACGTTCTTCGTTGAGATTGATTCAGAGAATAAAATCAAAGAACTGAACGAAGGGAATAACCAGGCCACTCTTTCAAGATCAATTTCGTCAAGTTCAACATTAAATCTTTTTCCGATTGCTTACGGAATTGAAAATAAAACATCGGTGAAGTTTATCTGGCAATCCAGTGATCCACTTTCCGCCAAGCGAGATTATAAGCTGGAGGTCGACACAACCCTTGCTTTCAGTAGTCCATTCATTATTAGAAGAGTGGTGTCTGGGAAAGTGCTCGCTAAAATGACCCTTGAACTCCTGAACCAAGACTCAACCGCGTATTATTGGCGAACTCGATTTGATAATCCAGGTGATAGCGAGAGCAAAGATTGGAGTGTTTCCTCATTTTCGTACATTAAAAATAGTGAAGAAGGATGGGCGCAGTTGAGAAAAGATCAGACTAGAGAAAATTTCTTTAGCGGACTGATCAGTGATGGAGAAGGAAATCCTTTCCGATTTGAAGAGTCGAAGACTTTAGTTGAGATTAAAACTTTTGGAATTAATAATCCTCTTCCAGTTACTGATGTATCCGTAAGGATTAACGGATCGGAGTATAATCTGGCAACACAAGGACAACCATGTCGCAACAATACTCTTAATCTTATTGCCTTTAATAAGACAACAGCGGTTCCTTATGCTGGCATTCCATTCAATTTTCAGGATCCACGCACCTGTGGCCGCGAGCCTCAGTTGATTAATAGTTTTGCTGTTTCAGAATTGGAAACTGGTTTGGTTGATGATCTGTCAGCATTCGTCAATAATGTTGGAGTGAGTGATTCAGTAGTACTATTTTCAATTGGTGATCCAGGTTATCTCAGCTGGTCTCCATCGGTAAAAACAAAACTGGGAGAATTGGGAATAGGGCTGTCCGAGTTGAACGCCCTTGAGCAAGGCGAGCCAGTAATCATCTTTGGAAAGAAAGGTGCATCACCAGGTTCGGCCCACGTTTTCAAGTCGTCCTTATCTCCAGCTAATGAACAATTGATTTTTGTAGCAAAAGAAATAACCGGAAGAAAAACGGAGGGCACTATGAAATCGGTAAAGATTGGTCCTGCCAAAAGTTGGGATAGATTCATCAGACCAACTCCTATTGTGGAGGCATCAGATCAGGTTTCATTTTTAATTTATGGAGTTGACAACAACGGAGATGAAACATTAATTACCGATAACGCAGAAAATGAATTTGATTTATCTCCAATATCACCAGAACAATTTCCGCATTTGAAATTGGTTTATGATGCAAAAGATGAAATCAATTTGACTCCTGCCGATTGGAAGAGCTGGATCCTATTATATGAACCGGTGGCGGAAGGAGTACTTTTTTACGATGGGAATGTTCAAACACAAAATGTGCAAGAAGGTCAATCCTGGAGTACCCGATTTGGTTTTACCAACATCACGAAAAAGGATTTTACGAGTCCTTTGAAGGTCGAGTTGGAAGTAGTTACCCAAGAAACCCAGCATCGGTTAACTAAAGACTCATTAATAACAGGGCCCTTATCTGGACAGACTACATTCTTTAATGTATACTCTAAAACGGTGGGAAAGGCAGGTATCAATGATGTCAGTGTTTATATAAACAGAAGAGATGTGCCCGAGCAGTACTACTATAATAATTTTGCTAATCTTTCAGGTTATTTGATGGTGCAACCGGACAAGACCAATCCCGTTCTTGAAGTTACTATTGACGGTCGCAAGATTCGAAACGGTGATTTTGTTTCAGCAAACCCTTTAATTCAAATGACTTTAAAAGATGAAAATATGTTCAGGTTGAAAGAAGACACCCTGGGCGTAAAGATATTTTTGAGTTATCCTTGTGATACAGGTGACTGTGCCTTTAAGCCAATCTATTTTAGTGATAGCTCGATAAAATGGTATCCATCAACGACTACTTCTGATTTCCTTGTTGATTTTACTCCGACTAGTCTATTGGATGGTAAATATGTGCTTTCTGTGGAGGCAACCGATGCGAGTGGAAATTCGAGTGGAGCTGATCCCTATGAGATTTCATTTAGCGTAAAATCAGAGACTACCTTGAGTTTTAATGGAGTCTATCCCAATCCTTCTTCAATAGGATTCTTTTTCAATTTTGAACTTTCAGGAAATACATTGCCAGAGGAATTTTTGCTAGAGGTATTTTCTCCCACGGGTCAGTTGGTGACCAGATTTGGTATAGAGGATATTCATCGGTTTTACATTGGCACCAACGAAATCATCTGGAATTGCACGGACGCGTCAGGCAAAACTCTTACCAATGGAGTTTACATCTACCGCCTTCACATAAAGAGCGGAGAAATAGATTCGATCAATAAAGGAAAACTGATTTGGCTTCGCTGATGCTTAGTGGTGATGACCACCTGGACCGTGAACGTGACCATGAGCAAGCTCTTCTTCGGTTGCGAGACGGATTTCCATCACCTCAACATCAAAGTTTAATTCAACACCTGCAAGTGGGTGATTTGCATCAACGGTAATGGAATCCAATCCAATTTTGGTTACCGTTACTACAGAACCCTGGTTAGTTTGAAATTGCATTCCCATTTCTACTTTCTGGTCACCAAATGCTGAGCGAGGAACCTGCTGGAGCAGATCATCACTTTTTACACCGTAACCTTTTTCAGGGCTCACCTTAATATTGAATTTATCTCCTTTGGTTCTACCTTCAAGGCCTTCTTCCATACCAGGAATCAGGTTGCCAATGCCATGAATGTAATGAAGTGGATCGCGTCCTGCGCTGGAGTCTAGAACATTTCCTTCATTATCCGTGAGCGTGTAATGAATGGCGGCTACCGAGTGTTTTGTGATTTGCATTAAGCAGGGTTTAAATTGAAGTGTCAAAAAACAATATTGACACTTCAGGTGATAAATAACTACTTGTACCAAAGGCGGGAATCGAACCCGCACATCCGAGGATACACGATTTTGAGTCGTGCGCGTCTACCAGTTCCGCCACTTTGGCTTGGGGGTGCAAATATGTATAATCTTTAAATCCTTTACAATTTTTATAGCTCGATAAATTTCTCAAGCGAAAAGGCCTGACTTCTTTCTGAGAAGAGTGTTTTCACCAGACCCCATACTCGGCCGAAGAGTTCTGATTTGCGATAGTTATCCAAACAAACAGTATCGGACCAATGACTCAGCGTGGTGTAGCAATTAGGGTCAGCATGGTCTTTTAAAAGCTGTAAATGAGAACATCCGGGAAAATTTCGAATGGCTTCCTTATTGCGATTAAAAATCTCAAGAAACTCGTCAATTCCGGCTTCAGTAAAATGCATTCGCACAATTCGGATAATCATACAAGTTAATATTAATACAGCAATATCAAGATACACGGCTCCTATTAAACTGGGGCAAGCGCTAAGCTTTATTATTCTTCGAAAGAAATATTCACAGGACTGTCGTATTGCAGACCCAACAACTCGCTGCCGTTTCCTTTGTTGATGCCGATTTCTAAAAGCCCAAGACTGTTAAATAAAACAAAGCATTCTCCTTGTTCAACTTGATAATATTCGGTTTGAATTCGTCTTGACTTTTCGCCACCGAATTGAATGGTGAAATTCTTATCCATACTTAAAATATCAAAATCATGCTTGGCAATGTTGGTAATTAGATTTCCATAATTATCCACCCTCATCACATGGCCTGCAATAATTCGTCTTGTGGCTTTCACTTGCCGATTAAGCATTCTCTTAAATGCAGTCAACGGTTTTCCTAATGTGGTGATGGCCACTCCACTAGCAATACGAGCAGCGGCAGGGGCAAGAATATCTTTTTCAGGGAATGTAGTTTGAATAGGATTTATAGAATTTAGTGACACACCCTGCTGGTGATTTTTATCACTGATAAGTCCGAGCAATCCATTGTCAGTACCTACAAAAAAATGATCTTCCAATTGAATTGCAATGGGCTGCTCATCACGGCCTCCGTTCGCGTCTACCCCCACTAAATGAACCGTGCCTTTTGGGAATTCGCGGAATACTGATTTCAGAACGAAAGCTCCGTGAGCAATATCACAAGGCAGAATTTTATGACTGATGTCGATCAGATTAAGTCCAGGATTAACACCTAGTATTTTGGCTTTAATGGCTGCCACATAATGGTCGATTTCCCCGCTATCCGTCAGTAATGTAACGATGGCCATCTGAGCAGTGTACCCGGTTTTTATTTTATGTGAATCCGGGATTTGTTTACTTTTATGATTCAAAATTAAGTTATTTCAAATTCATTTACTTCATTGATAGAGAAAACCATCACATTAGAAAATATTCCTCTCACCGATTTTTTGGGAGTTGAAAACAAGAACATAGCAGAGCTCGCTGCGGCTTTTCCGAAGAGCAAGATCATATCCAGAGGCAATGAAATCATAATCAAAGGAGAGGCTCCTGATATTATTCAGATTACAGACATATTAGATTCCTTGATGGACCATTTTCATCAATTTGGAAAAGTAACTGACGAAAATGTGCGAGGTTATATCACTCAGGAACACCAGGAGTTTGTGCCAGAGGACTCACCTGATGGAATCATTCTTTATGGTACCAAGGGCTCACCCATCAAAGCTAAAACGGTCAATCAACAACGATTAGTGAAAGCGGTTCATGATTATGATCTCGTCTTTGCCCTTGGACCAGCAGGAACGGGAAAGACTTATGTTTCAGTTGCTATTGCTGTAAAAGCATTAAAGAATAAACAGGTAAAAAAGATAATCATAACGCGGCCGGCTGTGGAGGCAGGGGAGAATCTTGGATTTTTGCCCGGTGATTTAAAGGAAAAGATCGACCCATATCTGAGACCTATCTATGATGCACTCAACGATATGGTACCGTTTGAAAAGCTCAAATATTACATGGAGCGCGAAATCATAGAAATTGCTCCACTTGCTTATATGCGTGGTCGCACACTTAATAATGCCTTCATTCTGCTTGATGAAGCTCAAAATACCACGCCTATGCAGATGAAGATGTTTCTTACTCGCATGGGGCCAGATTCTAAAATGATTGTTACCGGTGATACTTCTCAAATTGATTTGCCCGCCAATCAGCGGTCAGGCTTAAAAGAAGCAGTGAGAATTTTAAGTGAGTTAAATTCTATTGGTTTTGTTGAGTTAAATGAACGAGACGTAATGAGGCACCGATTGGTAAGAGATATTATCGAGGCCTACGGAAAAGCCAAGAATGATTAATTTATCTTTATGCCAGCATATATCATCGTAGAAATTTCTATACACAATCCTGCGGAGGATGAGGATTATAAAAAATTAACCCCACCATCTTTAAAGCCCTTCGATGGTAAATTTATTGTTAGGGGCGGCTGGGTCGAATCACTTGAAGGCGATTGGAATCCGGAGCGAATTGTTGTTTTAGAATTCCCAAACTTAGATAAGGCCAAGACCTGGTGGAATTCTGAAGGATATGCTCCCGCCAAGGCGCTCAGGCAGCGAACCGCCCATACCAAAATGATTCTGGTTCCCGGGTTTGAGGAATAATCGATTAACAATCAGACAATAACCATTTCTACATTCGGACTGGGGTTTTAGCACAATAAACTCTATTTTTGCCGCTCGTTAAAAAATACCCGATTGGGCATATTAAATACCCATAAACGAAATCCTTTTGCAGAATATTCCGTTATCTAATCGCGTATGCCTGAAAAGAGTAGCATTTTTGATATGATTGGCCCGGTTATGATCGGTCCGTCCAGCTCTCATACTGCTGGAGTACTGCGTATTGCAAAAGTCGCAGTAAAGATTTTAGGTTCAATTCCCGATAAAGCTGAAATCACGTTTTATAACTCCTTTGCCAGAACCTACGAAGGACACGGTAGCGATCGAGCAATACTGGCGGGGCTGATGGATTTTGATACCGATGATAAGCGAATACGCGAATCCATAGAAATAGCTAGTCAAATTGGATTGCAATATCATTTCAAGTCAGTCGGTAACGCGTCCACATTACACCCAAATTCCATTCGGATTGTAACTAGCAAAGGTGACAGAACCGTTGAGGTTCTTGGGGAGAGCAAAGGAGGAGGCGTTATCAACATTGCTGAGGTGAACGGCTTTAAAGCGGACTTCTCCGCCAGTTTGCGAACGCTGATCATTTTTGCAGACGATATAAAAGGGAGCATCGCATTTATCGCCAATGTGCTTGCCCATGATGATTGTAATATTGCTACCATGTCAGTTTCCCGTAAGGGTAAAAATGATTTGGCATGCCAGGTGATCGAGATGGACTCTTCGATGAAGCCTGTAACATTTGAGTATTTAAAGAGTCTAAGTTGGGTAAAAGAAGTAATTAATATACCGGCCATTGTATTATAACCTATGATGAAGAAAATAATTTTAATGAGCATTTGCCTGATCAGTATGCATGCAGGTATTTCGCAGGATAAAAAAATCTGGACATTAAGGGAGTTGATTGATCATGCAATCTCAAATAACCTTACTGTGAAACGTAACACCTATGGGGTAGAGTCGAGTGAGATTGCCGCCTTGCAGGCAAAGATGGCGATGCTTCCCACGTTAAATGGTAATGGTAGTTATGGTATGAACTGGGGCCGCACGGTTGACCCGACCACGAATATCTTTACCACGAGCAAAGTGGAGTCATCAAACCTGGGAGCCAATAGTTCTTTGTTGTTATGGAATGGTTTCAGATTGTTTTATAATCTTAAACAAAGTGAAGTGGAGTTGGAAGCAGCGAGCGAAGATTTAATCAGAGCGAGAAACGATGTGCTTCTGAATGTAATCACATTATACCTCAATGTAGTGTTCAATAAAGAACTTTATAATGTTGCTCAAAGTCAGATGAAATCAACCCAGGAGCAATTGGAAAGAACCAGAAAGCTTGTTGATGCTGGTTCAGTACCCATGGCTGATTTACTTAACCTCGATGCCCAATTGGCCACCAACGAATTGAGTTTGATACAGCGTGAAAACTCATTGAACTTATCATTACTGCAACTTAAACAAGCACTTCAGTTACCATCGGCAACACCGATGGATGTTGAGCCGCCACAGTTAAATACCCAAAATGAATTAAAAATTGATAAAACTTCGGATGAGATTTTTGATATCGCCACCATGACGATGCCGGAAATCAAAGCAGCCGAGTTAAGAAAAAAGAGCACGGAGTATGCTTATCGCTCGGCAAAAGGAAACCTCTATCCACGCCTGAGTTTGAATGGATCATATACTACGGTATATTCTGATCAGCGCCAACAGTTTCAAGCTGACGGTGGTTCAGCCTCAAGATCAATTGGGTATGTTCAAGGCGCAGGCACTCCGGTGGTAACTGATGTATCCACGGGTTCTTTTTATGTCCCTGGCATTTCTGATCAATACCGTGATAACCGGGGCAGAAGTGTTAGTCTAAGTTTACAGATTCCAATTTTTAACGGACTGTCTACCCGTTCAACGATGAAGAGAGCAGTTATTAATCGCGAGATAGCAAGCATCACCTTTCAGGAAACCAGCAATACATTAAGGCAAACCGTAGAGACTGCGTACAACAATGCACTCGCTGCAATTAAAACATATCAGTCCACAGAGAAACAAGTAAAAGCCCGTGACGAAGCCTTCCGTATGGCGAAACAACGCTACAACCTTGGTGCAGTAAACTTTGTGGATTATCAAGTGGCTGAGAATAATTTATTCCAGGCAGAATCAGACTTGCTACGAGCAAAATACGATTTCATATTCCGCAAAAAAGTACTTGATTTTTATCAAGGCTTACCTCTCGATTTTTAATTTCAACTTTTCAAGATAATCTCAAATGGCAAAACAAAAAAAGAAATCAAACAAGTTACTGTATATCATTATTGGTGCAGTTGCCTTCTTAATCTTATTACTTGTTGTAGGCAGATCACAAGGCTGGATAGGTAAAGCGAAAACTATTGAAGTGGAATTGGCGAAAGCCAAGAAAGTATCTATCACAGAAAAGGTGAGTGCTTCCGGCACGGTGCAGCCCGTGATAGAAGTTAAGTTGGCGCCTGAAGTTTCAGGTGAAATCATCGAGCTTCATGTTGAAGATGGAGATTCGGTGAGGCTAGGTGATGTGTTGGTTAAGATCAGACCGGATGTATGGAGAAGTCAATTAGAAAGATCCGAGGCAGCATTAAATCAGCAACGTGCTAATGTTGAATCGTCAAGAGCTAGTCTATCGCGTGCAGAGGCTACGTATATGCGTGCGGAGCAAGATTATAAACGCCAGGAAAAATTATGGAATGAAAAAGTAATTTCTGAATCAGATTGGCAATTGGCACAGCAGAATTTTAAGATTGCTACCAATGATTTAAAATCTGCACAGCAATCGCTTGAAGCATCCAAGTTTGTGGTGAATAGTACAGAAGCCAGTGTAAGGGAATCACGCGAGAACGTGAGGAAGACCACTGTCAACGCACCTATGAAGGGCGTGGTTTCAAAGTTAAATGTTAAGAAAGGTGAACGCGTAGTGGGTACCGCTCAGATGGCTGGAACTGAAATGATGCGTATCGCTGATCTTAACAAAATGGAAGTGCGTGTGAATGTGAATGAAAATGATATCGTGCGGGTTCATTACAATGACTCGGTTATCATTGACGTTGACGCTTATGGAAATACAGGCAAACAGTTTAAGGGTATCGTTACTAACATTGCCAATACCGCACGTGATAAACAATCAACGGATGCAATCACTGAATTTGAAGTTCGCATCTTGATTTTACAATTCTCGTACGAGGATTTGATAAAGCAGGGAAATCGTTATCCTTTTCGTCCAGGCATGACTGCGAGTGTAGATATCATCACTACTCGTAAAGAAAATGTTCTTTCTGTACCATTGGCAGCGGTAACAACCCGTAATCCTGATGATGATAAAGGCGGAAAGTCTGAAGAAGGAAATAATGATGACGATGACAAGCGAACCGTAACCGATTCCAGCAAGCCTAAAGCTGAGAAGAAGGAGGATAAGGTTGTTGTTTTCGTAAATGAAAATGGAGTAGCCAAAATGAAGGAAGTTAAGACTGGTATCAGTGATTATGATAATATTGAAATCATCTCTGGTTTATCAGATAGCCTTGAAGTTATTACTGGCCCATTCCTGGTTGTGTCAAAGCGTCTAAAGGATGGTGACAAGGTTAGTGTGAAGAAGGAAGAGAAGAAGAAAGAAGAGGATAGTGATAAGAAAGACTAATTAATAGCTAATAGAAAATAAGGCCCATCCGATAAAAGGATGGGCTTCTTTTTTTGTATTATCTTTGAATTATGATAAAACACCCTTGGCACGAAGTATCACCAGGTTCGAATCCTCCCGAGTTTATTAACGGAATCATTGAGATTTCCGCAGGCATGCGAACTAAATATGAGGTGGATAAAGAAACAGGTCTACTTAAATTGGATCGGGTTTTATATTCTTCAGTTATTTATCCTGCCAATTACGGATTTATTCCTCAATCGCTGGGCGATGATCTTGATCCACTGGATATCATGATTTTGTGTCGGGAACCTATTCAGCCCCTTTGCCTGGTTCCATGTCGCGTGATAGGCGTCATGCGAATGATTGACCAGGGAATGGATGACGACAAAATTCTGGCAGTTTCTGAAAATGATGCTAATACAAAACATCTCAATGATATCAGTGAACTGGCTGTCCATTTTAAACTCGAATTGAAAGAATTTTTTGAGAGTTATAAGAAACTCGAAAATAAGACGGTAACGGTACCTGATTTTCAAGGAAAAAAAGTGGCATTGGATATTGTCAACACGGCTTTGAATTTCTACAAGACCAAGTATTAGAGAACGATTGTGGTGACCAACTTTCACTCTTTCTTAATTATTCAAACCGCGTTTATTGGCGATGTTATTCTTACCACAGCTTTAATTGAGAAACTTCGAATATCCTACCCAAATGCTTCCATAGATTTTTTGCTTCGCAAAGGAAATGAGACATTGCTCTTAGGAAATCCGAATATTGATGAAGTGATTATTTGGGATAAGAAGAAGGGGAAGATCAAAAATCTTCTTAAACTCATTGCCTATGTGCGAAGTAAAAAATATGATTGCGTTGTTAATGCGCATCGGTTTGCCAGTTCTGGGTTGATCACTGCATTTTCAGGATCAAACGTTAAAACCGGATTTGACAAAAACCCATGGTCGTTTCTATTTACTCATCGTGTCAGGCATGATCTTGAATCACATCTTCATGAAACGGACCGCAATCAAAAACTGATTGAATTTATCACAGATAAGAATCGGGGGTTGCCAAAACTTTATCCTTCAATTAAGGATTTTGAAAAAATTAAAACCTTTCAGACTGATGAATATATTTGTATAGCACCAACTTCGGTCTGGTTCACCAAACAATTTCCAGCAAAGCAGTGGATTGAATTGCTGAATACAATCCAATATAAAGTTGATAACGTCTATTTATTAGGAGCACCTGATGGTCGCGCTATCTGTGAAGAGATAAGAATTAAATCCAGTAATAAGAGTATTGTTAACTTATCTGGTCAACTGAGTTTTTTGGAATCCGCAGCGCTCATGAAAGGAGCGTTAATGAATTTTGTTAATGATTCAGCGCCCATGCATTTAGCGTCAGCTATGAACGCCCCGGTCACAGCAATTTTTTGTTCCACGGTTCCATCTTTTGGATTTGGCCCACTTTCAGAAAATTCGCACATCGTTCAGACAAACGAAAAGTTAGCGTGTCGCCCTTGTGGATTACATGGCTACAAGAAATGTCCTCAAGGTCATTTTAAATGCGCCACAACAATTGCAACGGAGGCCCTTCAAAACTGTTTGGCGAAATAGGCAGCAGTTTCCATCAGCCAGGCAATTCCGACATGTATAATAATACCTCCCTGAAGTGAACGGGTATATAAGGCAATGATGCCTATAATGTATCCTCCAAAAATTGAACTGATCGCTTCACCGGCAGTCTTGCCAAAATGCAGAAAGCAATAAATTACAACCATGGGCATGATCGCATGTTTCCCCATAATTTGAGCAATGCCAATAACAAAGAAGCCTCTGAAAAGTAGTTCCACATTCAAGAAATCTGCGCCATATATAAATTCAAATATCATAATAGGTAAGTAGCTTGGCCAACCCCATAATTCGGATACATTGTTGGCTTTATAAACAGGATAATAATCTGTAAAACTCGTTTGCAATGCTGCTATAGAAATGAAAGGCGCAACAATAAGCAGTAAGTATAAATAGGGTTTAATATTGCTCAAAGTGGTTATTCCGTAAAATCCAGATTTTTCTTTATCAATGGTTTGGTAGAATAATAACAGGGGCAAAAGAACCAATCCAAATGAAGTTGCACTCGTTGCTATTTTAAACACCCATGCATACACGTCATAAGGTTGATCTAGTAAATTCATTACGGCTGGCAGGCATCCGAATCCTTTATCTACGGAAAGCACGATTAATCCAAAGAGCGAGAAGAGCCAAAACTTTTTCGATCCCCAGAAAGCGTTTACCTTATTAAAATACGATACAATCAAGCAAGTGATGTAATAGCCGAATCCGTAAAGTAAGAAATACAATAATATTCTTACGGAATTTTCGGTCTGTCTATCGATGAATGAGTTTTCAAGGTCAACAGAAAAATTGATAAGCAAAGATACAGCTAAGAAGAAGACGATAGTAATATAATAATTGAACTGAAAATCCTGTTGCGCATGAGTTTTGATTAATGACAGGATATTTTTCAAGTATCAGAAATTTTTCAGGTGCTTATAAACAAGATGTATGGGCATGCCCATCACGGTGAAGTAAGAGCCATTAATTTTTTCTATGGCAACCAGTCCAATCCAATCCTGTGCTCCATAGGCACCGGCCTTGTCGTAAGGCTTATAGTTGTCTACGTAAAACTCAATCTCTTCTTGGGTCAGTATTTTGAATGTCACTTCAGTGTGATCATCAAAGCAATCTGTTTTTTCTTTACTGAACAGACATACTGCAGTAATTACCGTGTGTGTTTGACCACTTAATTTAGTCAGCATTTCAATGGCTTCTTTTCGATGGAGTGGCTTATTGAGGATTTCATCCTTTAAGATCACTACCGTATCTGAAGAGATCACGATTTCATTAGTAATCTGCTTTTCAAAAACTTCAGCCTTTTTCTTTGCAAGATATTTTGGTACTGCAGTGATATCTAAATCTGAAGGAAAGGATTCATCAATATCAGGCGATTTAGCCACAAAGATAAAACCGGCTTCCTTCATTAGGTATTGCCTGCGCGGAGAACTAGAAGCGAGAATAAGGGGGCGACTGAAATTCATTTTCTTTGATTGAACTAAATAGGAATCCACAAATGACTTTAGGATAAAAGTAGGTAGATTTTTGAGGCATCGTATAGCCACTGTGACAAACCTTCTTCACATCCTCTATCGAGATATCCTGCGTGATGATGGCCATCTGTGCTTCACCTTTAATCACTTTGGTGAGGCAGTCTGAAAAGCTTCTGTCAAAAGAAATGTTTTCGGATTTACGTTGATCTGTGCCGGGTATACCCAGGATTTTTTCTATGATAAAATAGTGAAGTACCGTTAGGTCCAGTTCTTTTATCTCTTCTGGAAAATGCCATTTCATTTTATGGAGTACTTCTGGTTTTAATCTTACTTTTAGTGCTATGTCTTTGAGTAAAATTCCGAAAGCCCATTTTTTTCCCAAGATGATTTCATTCAAGGTGTCTGCATCTTCTATTTCCTTCACGATAAAGTCTTCATGCAATCTTTCGATAAGTTGTTTCTCATCGAAATCAGGTAACCCATGAATCAAACGATGTGTGGGTAAAATTCTTAAATCATCGGCTTCTGTGTTGGTGAGATACATCAGGTGGAAATTGTACCCTTCATTGCCTGTGTGATCAGGATTCTGTTCAGCTTTTCTTTTTTTGTAAAAAAGCGATCCTTCGTAGCGATGATGACCATCCGCCAGGATGATTGACTTGTCTTTAATGAAATCAATGAACTTCTGAATAACATGGACATCATGTATTACACCCAGCACGTCACGCACGCCTTGATAATTTTCATGTTCATAGACAGGATGCAAAATTGCTTCGTCCATGTATTTCTCTAATGTGAAGGAGCAATCTGTATAGAGCCCGTGGGTTGGGCTCACGTGCAACTCAGTTTTTTCTAATAGTTCAATCCGGTCGTTTACCGATTTTGGGATCGTGTTTTCATGACGGAGAATGATGTTCTCATTCCAATCATACGTACGAATATGACTGACAAAGCCCTTGCGGCAATATTCTTTGGTTGATCCTGAAAGTTTAAAATACTGATAGTAAACATAGATGGCAGGTAACTTATCCTGAAGGATCACACCTTCTTTTTTCCATTGCTGCAAGCGGAGAGCGGCTCCTGTTGCGGCATCTGGACCTTCTGGTACGGATAGGTGAATAGAGTTCAATGGATTTTGATACAGCGACTTGCGTTGCTTTTCAGAAACTACATCAAAAAGTGGTGAGGTAAGGTCATCAATATTATTTTTGGCCAATGAGTCATTATATCTCCAGGCTTTTATCGGTTTTATTTCGGCCATTAGTTAATGCGATTTTTTTTCCAGTTGCTCACAGCAGAACCTGTGTTTTCTGTTTTTATAGAAATTATTTTGATTTCATTTATTACTTGAGTTGCCAATACAGAGGCAATTAGTTCTTCGGCTTCAACAGGTTTGCCTTCCAGAAATTCAGGCTTAAAATACTTCTCTACAAACTTCGTATCAAAGTCACCTGAAAGGAAAGCTTCATGATTCATCACAAACTTGCAAAAGCCGAGCGTTGTTTCAAGCCCGGTGATTTCATATTCATCAATGGCACGAATGGTTTTCTCTATCGCCTTCTCTCGCGTTTCATCATGGCAAATCATTTTGGCGATCATCGGATCGTAATAAAGTGGAATTGCCATCCCTTGTTCAAAGCCATCATCTACTCTTATTCCATGACCTTGCGGACGTCTATACGTTTTCAATGTTCCGATGTCGGGTAAGAAATTATTGGCAGGATCCTCAGCATAAACTCTAACCTCGATGGCATGGCCATGAATGGTAAGGTCCTCCTGTTTGAAAGGTAGTTTTTCTCCTTCTGCTATTTTGATCTGAAGCTTCACCAAATCCAGTCCTGTTATTTGTTCCGTCACAGGATGCTCAACTTGTAAACGCGTATTCATCTCAAGGAAATAGAAATTCTTATTTTCATCCATGATGAACTCAACCGTGCCAGCATTATAGTAATTCGCAGCTTTGGCAACATCCACAGCTGCTTTACCCATTCTTGCTCTTAGCTCAGGTGTTAAGATCGATGAAGGTGCTTCTTCGATTACTTTTTGATGCCTGCGTTGAATAGAGCATTCGCGTTCAAAAAGATGCACCACATTGCCATGCTGATCTCCGAAGATCTGGAATTCGATATGGCGTGGTTGTGTAACATATTTTTCGATGAACACAGATCCATCACCAAAAGCTGAAATTGCCTCGCTGATGGCGCGTTCCATCTGTTCTTCAAACTCAGCTTCGTAGTTTACAATGCGCATTCCTTTTCCTCCTCCTCCAGCACTTGCCTTAATCAAAATTGGATAGCCGATTTCGCTTGCAATTTTCTTTGCTTGAGTAATATCTGAAATTGGTTCTGCTGTTCCCGGCACCAAAGGCACATTAAATTTTGCGGCAGCAGTTTTTGCAGCAAGCTTGCTTCCCATCAGTTCAATTGATTCGGCAGATGGTCCAATGAAAATTAAACCAGCCCTTTTTACTTCGGCAGCGAAATCCTCGTTCTCCGACAAGAAGCCATAACCAGGATGAATAGCATCGGCATTCACCTTTGTTGCGGCCTCGATGACTTTATTCATCACCAGGTATGATTGAGATGATGCGGGTGGACCGATGCAGATGGCCTCATCAGCAAACCTCACATGCAGTGCGTTACGATCTGCTTCGCTGAAGACCGCTACGGTTTGAATTCCCATTTCACGGGCACTTCGCATGATTCTCAGGGCGATTTCACCGCGATTGGCAACCAGTAATTTTTTGATTCTTTTCATATCTTTTCCCTATTGCAATGCTAACGATTATAAGCTAAGCTTAAAAGCGAGCTTTTTTAAATTGCTATATACTCTGCGTTTATTTTTTTACTTTTGCCGCAAATTTTAGCTGATTATCAGTTCGTTTAAAAGAATTGAGGCAGCCACCAGATATCTTCACCGTAAACAACCTAAAAATGGTCGACTTATTTGAAAAGTTAAAAATGGAGGCTGGTCCACTGGCCAAGTATTCACATCTGCCTGATGATTATTTCTTCTTCCCCAAATTAGAAGGAGAAATTGGTCCTCGAATGAAATTCAATGGAAAAGAAGTTTTAAACTGGAGTTTGAATAACTACCTGGGATTAGCAAACCATCCGGAGGTAAGAAAGGCTGATGCGGATGCAGCAGCTCAATACGGATTAGCATCACCGATGGGTGCCCGCATGATGTCTGGTAACTCGGTGCATCACCTTGAGTTAGAAAAACAACTTGCTGACTTCGTGATGAAGGAAGATGCAATGCTTCTTAACTATGGTTATCAGGGCGTTTTTTCAATCATCGATGCATTGGTTGATCGCAAAGACGTGATTGTGTACGATTCGGAATCTCATGCTTGTATTATTGATGGTGTACGTCTGCACATGGGTAAGCGCTTTGTTTATCCGCACAATAACATGGAAAACCTGGAGAAGCAACTTCAGCGTGCTACCAAACTCGCTAACGAGACAGGTGGTGGTATTTTAGTGATCACCGAAGGTGTATTCGGTATGTCGGGTAACATGGGTGATTTGAAAGGAATTGTTGAGCTTAAGAAGAAATATAATTTCCGCTTGTTTGTTGATGATGCCCATGGATTTGGTACAATGGGAGCAACAGGTGCTGGAGTAGGTGAGGAGCAAGGTGTTCAGGATCACATTGACCTTTATTTCTCAACATTTGCAAAGTCAATGGCAAGCATTGGTGCATTTGTAGCGGGCGATAGGAAAATTTTGAAATATCTGCGTTACACAGTTCGCTCACAGATTTATGCGAAGTCAATACCGATGCCAATCGTGATTGGTAATCTAAAACGCATGGAGCTTGTAAAGAAACATCCGGAATTACGATCAGATCTGAAGAAAATCATGGCCGCGATTAAGACTGGCTTGAAGGATCGTGGTTTCAACATCAACCCAACCCAGACACCGCCAACGCCTGTGCTATTTAAAGGTGGAGTAGGTGAGGCAGCAAACATGTCTATGGATTTAAGGGAAAATAGTAGCATTTTCTGCTCTGTGGTGATCTATCCAGTGGTGCCAAAAGATGTGATTATGTTCAGAATCATCCCTACAGCGGCTCATACCCTGTCGGATGTAGACGAGACCCTAAATGCCTTTTCTGCCCTAAAAACGAAGCTTGATAGTGGTTTTTATAAAAAAGAGGAGCTTGTAAACGTGACTAAAATCTAAAAAATGGGTTTTTGGCTTGTTTTTAAAGGTTTTTAGTTAAATTGGCATTAAGAAATCAATTTTTAAATCTTAAACATTCTATAAAAATGAAAAAATTTGAGGAACTAAAGACTCTGATTGCATCACTTGAAGGCGATGCAGATAAGTTCTACAACAAAGGAAATAGCGCTGCCGGAACCCGCATCAGAAAGGGAATGCAAGACCTTAAGAATGCAGCTCAGGCAATCCGTGCCGAAGTTCAGGAATTGAAAAATAAGGCTGGTAATTAATTACGAGTTAATAAACTTATGTGAGGGTCGGATCGATTGATGCGACCCTCTTTCTTTTTAGAGCTTTTTGAATAGCTCTTCAATCTTTTTCTTTAATCCTGAAGAAGGTGCTACCAATGGCAATCTTACGATATACCCACAAACTCCAATCAAACTCAGCAGATATTTAACACCAACGGGATTTCCCTCTTCATACATAGGACCATTAATATCAATGATTTTGAATTGAGCAACTTGTGCTTGTGATAGCTTACCAGAATTAAAATTCTCTTTGATTTTTAAGAATACTTGTGGCAGTGCATTGGCAAGCACTGAAATCACACCAACTCCTCCAACGGAATAAATCGGGAGGGTTAACATATCATCTCCAGAAATGAGCATAAAGTCCTTAGGCTTTTCCCTTACGATTTTCATGCACTGCTCAAAATTACCGGAGGCTTCCTTAATTCCAATTACATTTTTTAATGAAGCAAGGCGCAACGTTGTTTGTGCGGATAGGTTAGAACCTGTTCGGCCAGGTACGTTGTATAAAATGATCGGTAGAGGCGAGGCTTCTGCAATAGCTTTGAAATGCTGAAAAATTCCTTCCTGTGGTGGTTTATTATAATAAGGACTTACGGATAATATAGCAGTTACACCCGTGAGGTCTGTTGATTTGATTTCGTCCAATACGCTTTGTGTATTGTTTCCACCGATACCGTAAACAACCGGAAGTTTTTTTGGATTGTTTTCCATTACAAACTTCAATACACTCTTTTTTTCTTCTTTGCTTAACGTAGCGGATTCTCCGGTGGTGCCCATCACAACAAAGTAGTCTACTCCCTTGGCAGTGTGTATCAACAATTTTTTAAGGGACTTAAAATCAATTTTACCATTTTCATCAAAAGGTGTAACCAATGCGACTCCGGTGCCAAAAAGTTTTTTCATTATCGCAATTGACTGGTATAGTTATACATAGCTTCCATTAATCCCTCTGTTGTTCCATTTTGCTCAATCATCAACTCAAAATACTGATTTTCAGAATCATTAAAGCGACCGACACGGCAATGAGCTTTACTTCGCGCCAGCACATGCAAAATTAAGGGATTTGATTCCTTATCGATACAAAACAAATAATCAAACGGTGTATCGGCAAATTTCAATGCATTGGGTGATTCCAAATTTCCCCAGAAGGATATGTCTTTGATGGTGAAGAAATCAAACTTAAACTCGTGGTTGATCTTCTTTTCTGGGAGAAACTCAATCACTTGAACCTTTTTTCCATCATGTTCCAATTTGCTGATAAATTCTTTTATTGCTTCATGCTTTTGCTTGTCTTCCACTGTGAAAATGATTCCTATGCGCACTGCCTGCTTATAAGGCATGCTGGCGTGAGTCGTCTTGGTTTTTTTAAGAGCGGATTCTGTCCGCATCTTCAGAAAGGTCATTTTAAACATGGTCGAAATCTAGTAAAGTATGTTTATACCTGAAGCCTTTTTAAATCAGGCTATTTTTTAGTATGACTTCAAATTCTTCTTCTGAGATGATTTTTACACCCAGCTTTTCTGCTTTTTCTTTTTTTGCCGGCCCCATGTTGTCTCCAGCAAGTAGATAATCCAGTTTACCCGAAATGGAGGATAGTACTTTTCCCCCATGGGAAATAATTACTTCTTTCAGTTGATCTCGTTCATAGTTTTGAAACACACCAGAAACCACAAAAGATTTTCCACCTAAAACATCACTTACCAGAGTTGGTTCTTGGTGTGTGGATTCAAACTGTAAACCCGCTTTTTTAAGACGATCTATTTCGTTCAGACTGTCCTTATCCTTGAAAAAATCTACAATACTTTGAGCGATTTTTTCGCCTACTTCCGGAGCTTCTAGTAGTTGCTCATACGTAGCTGTGGAAAGTGAATCAATGTTTTTGAAGTAACGCGCTAATTTTTCTGCTACCGTTTTACCCACGTATCGGATGCCAATTCCGAATAATACATTTTCAAAACTTTGTGCTTTTGATTGCTCGATTCCATCCAGCATGTTTTGCGCGGATTTGTCTTTCACTTTTTCCAGTTTCAAAAAATCTTCTTTGGTCTGATCATATAAATCTGCCGGAGTCTTAACTATTCCAAGATCGAAGAGTTGTTTGACGGTCTGCTCACCCAATGAATCGATATCCATGGCCTTGCGCTGAATGAAGTGCTCAATGCGACCTTTGATTTGTGGAGGACACCCTTTTTCATTCGGGCAGTAGTGGTTGGCTTCTCCTTCTTTACGGATTAGTTTTGTGTGACATTCGGGGCATTCTGTAATATAGACTACCGACTGAAGCGAATGTTTTCTTTTCTCAATATCTACACCCGTCACTTTAGGAATGATCTCTCCACCTTTTTCAACAAACACATAATCACCTATGCGCAAATCAAGTCGTGCGATCTCATTGGCATTATGAAGCGAAGCACGCTTCACTGTAGTACCGGCAAGAAACACGGGCTCTAATTCGGCAACGGGTGTAACCGCACCCGTGCGACCGACCTGGTAGGTAATTCCATTCAGTTTTGTGCTAATGCTCTCGGCCTTGTATTTATAGGCTATGGCCCAGCGTGGACTTTTTGCTGTATAGCCCAAGCGCTCCTGTTGTTCAAGGCTGTTTACTTTAATAACTACTCCATCTGTATCCAGTGGTAAATCTGATCTTTTGTGTTCCCAATCTTTGATGTAGTGAAGTACGGACTGAATGTCTTTACACTTTTTATAAGTGGGGGAAACTCGAAATCCCCATGATTCCAATTTATGAATAGCATCAGCATGAGTTTCTACCTCGTTGTCTTCACCAAGCAGATAGTATGCATAACAATCAAGTCTGCGCTTAGCAACTTCAGTGGAGTCTTGCATCTTTACGGTGCCAGAAGCCGTGTTTCGCGCATTAGCATAGGTTTCTTCACCAATATCTTCGCGATCTTTATTAAGTTGCTTGAAGACTTCTTTTGGTAAATAAACTTCACCCCGCACTTCGAACTTTGAAGGAACATTTTTTGATTTTATTCTTAACGGAAGACTGCGAATTGTTTTAATATTAGCGGTCACATCATCACCTCGCAAACCATCCCCACGGGTTACTGCTTTTGTAAGTAAACCATCTTCGTAAATCAAACTGATAGAGACACCATCAAATTTCAGCTCACAAAAATATTCATATTCATCTCCATCCAGCATTTTAGCAACACGTCCGTCAAAATCGGTTAGTTCTTCTTCGGAATAGGTGTTGCCCAAAGACATCATTGGGTATTGGTGATATACGGGAGCAAACTCCTTGGTGATCGTACCGCCTACCCGTAGCGAAGGAGAGTCCAGTAAGCGAAGTTCAGGAAACTGGTTTTCTAATTTGATTAATTGATCCAGCAGTTGATCAAACTCGTAATCCGAGATTTCGGGCTTACTTTTTTGATAATAGAGTTCATTGTGGTGGTTAACCTGTTCTGTGAGTTCCTGTATTTTCTTTTTGGCTTCTTCCAGTTTCATAAATCGACTTACAAATTAACGAAATTCAGAATCTGGCAGGCAGTTAATGCGGCAGTTTCTGTGCGAAGCCGGTTAGGCCCAAGGCTTACTTTTTTAAAACCATGTTTATTGGCTAGCAGTATTTCATCCTTATTGAAATCGCCTTCCGGACCAATCAAAACCAGGTAACTCTGATTGGGTTTAGCTAATGATTTTAGTTGATCGGGATTGCTCGCATCGACATAGCAAATGAATTTCTGTGCAGCTTCCTGTGTGACGATTTCTTTAAATGGAACCATATCAAAAACGTAAGGCAATCGGGCTTGCCCTGACTGCTTCATAGCGCTCACCGCGATTTTAGTTAAGCGATCCAGGTTCACATTTTTTCGCTCTGAGTTTTTGCATTCGAGCAGATGAATGTTATCGATACCAATCTCAACGGCTTTTTCTATAAACCACTCCGTTCTGTCCATATTCTTGGTGGGAGCTATTGCAATAGATAGGTTAAAACCGCGAGTAGGGATTTTCTTTTTATCACGGATGGTGAAGCGGCATTTTTTCGGATCAGTCTCGCTGATAAAAGCGCTGTATAAAAATCCGTTACCATCGGTTAATTCAATGGTGTCACCCAGCTGCATACGCAACACTTTTATTGCGTGCCGCGATTCATCGGGGTCAAGATGCAAGATGCCTTGCGCTATGGCGGGTTGATAAAACAGATTCAACGGTGATCAGGAATAAGATTGCTGAAGTTTTGAAACCAGGTTTACATAATCCTGCATGGCTTGCTCCTTTGAAGTTCCCGTTTTTGAAGCCCACGCATCGAACTTAGCAATGGCTTTGAAGTCGAAGCCACCGGGGCGATCACCAGATACATCTCCTTCTGTTGCTTGCTTATATAAGGCATACAAATCTAGAAGTTCTTCGTTGGAAGGGCGTTTGGTAAGATCTTTTGATTTGGTTACCGCAGTATTGAAATTATCTAATAGAGCCATTATTTTTGGATTAGAAGTTTATCGTTCAAGTTTCGTTTGTGGAAATACAGCCACTTAAAAAAGGCTGGGAGTAATTCCAGCCTTAAAGATAATGCTTTATGAGTTCCTGATTCAAAACTTGGCATGAACAGCTATGACCTCCTTAATCCGGAAGCACCTTCAACATAATATCTTTATAGAAGACTTTGCTTTTGGGGTCATGTCCCTGTAAAGCAATAGTGCCACCGGAAAGCCTGCCGTTTTCTACTTCTGTATAATCGTTGATTACTTTATTGTTGATTTTCACGATGATTCTTTTGCCCTGCACAATAATGTGCTGGGTGTACCACTCATTATCTTTAACAAACACTTCCTTCACATCTTGCACTGCATAGATGCTTCCTGTCTTGCGCCAATCGGTGTGGGTTTGGTTTACCTGTATTTCATAACCTTTGGATGGCCATCCGGTTTCCTGATAGTCGGTATGGATAAACAAGCCCGAGTTTGAGCCTGGGGTTGTCATTACCTTAAGTTTGAATTCAAAATTTTTGAAGTTATGATCCATGAAGGGCCCTGTGTAAAACAAATGAGCTCGTTCGCCAAACACAACGATCATCCCGTTCTGGGCACTGAATGTTGAAGGGTTTTCGCTGGCTTTCCAGCCATCCAGTGATTTGCCATCAAATAGTTGTGCCCAGCCACCTGCTTTCTTTTTTTGAGCAATGCCTGAGTAGGATATAAGCAAGAGAAACAGTGTAGTGATAGTAAAGAACCTTTGTAATGTTTTCATAAAGGATTTTTTTTTACTAAGTAAGTTCAAACAAATGAGGCCTTGATAAGAAAGTCTCTATTACTTGAGAAAAAAGTGATTGAATGGTCCGAACTGGCGATTAGGAGACAAAAAAGGCTGGGTGGTGAATCCAGCCTTAACGATATTGCTTACGTGTATTTAATTATCTCTTATCAAGTCCTACATAGGGTCTGAGATTAGGACCAGTATAAATCTGCCGAGGACGACCAATAGGTTCTTTGTTTTCACGAAGTTCTTTCCATTGTGCAATCCAGCCTGGCAGACGGCCAATGGCAAACATGACGGTGAACATATCCACCGGAATACCCAGCGCCCTGTAAATGATTCCTGAATAGAAGTCTACGTTAGGATACAGCTTGCGTTCTACAAAGTATGGATCTTTAAGTGCAATTTCTTCCAGCTTCATGGCGATCTCCAGAGTAGGATCGTTTACCCCTAATTTAGAGAGTACGTCATCAGCAGCCTTCTTGATTATTCTTGCACGGGGATCGAAGTTTTTATAAACACGATGACCAAAGCCCATCAGGCGGAATGGATCATTTTTGTCTTTTGCTTTATCAATCCACTTATCAACGTTACCGCCATCTTTTTTAATTTCTTCCAGCATCAGGATTACTTCCTGGTTGGCACCTCCGTGCAGAGGCCCCCAGAGTGCATTAATTCCAGCAGAAATAGATGAATAGATACTTGCCTTTGATGAACCAACAATACGCACCGTTGAGGTAGAGCAGTTTTGTTCGTGATCAGCATGCAGAATCAATAATTTGTCAAGGGCTGCGGCTACTACAGGATCCACTTCATAATGTTCAGCAGGAAGGGCGAACATCATTTTGAGGAAACGGGAGCAGTAGTCGAGCGAATTATCAGGATAGTTTACAGGATGCCCCACTTCATTTTTATAAGCCCACGCGGCAAATGTTGGCATCTTGGCAAGCGAACGCACAATGCTCAAATACACCCCCTCTTTAGATCTGTTTGGATCTAACGATTCAGGATAGAAGGCAGTTTGGGCACAAAATAGCGAAGAGAGAACTCCCATGGGGTGAGCACTGGATGGGAATCCGTCCAATATCTTCTTAATGTCCTCATGAACCATGGTATGGTTCTTTATATCCCCGCTAAAGCCACTAAGCTGAGCAGGTGTTGGTAGTTCACCAAAGATTAATAAGTACGCAACTTCAAGAAATGTAGATTTCTCGGCAAGGTCTTCAATAGAATAACCACGATAGCGAAGGATACCTTTATCACCGTCCAAAAAGGTAATTGCACTTTTGGTTGCGCCTGTATTTTTGTAACCTAAGTCAAGAGTTACCGCCCCAGTTTGCTCCAACAAGTTACTGATATCAATTCCCAATTCCCCTTCGCTACCTTCAACAATGGGAAATGTATATGATTTGCCGTCTATGATTAATTCTGCTGTCTTTGCCATGATGAATCTATTTAACTTTGGTTTTAAAGATATGGGGTAGAACGCTTACAAAAAAATCCCGCGTGTAAATTAGTTATTACCTAAAATCAAAGGCATTCCGTCCTTACCTGATCCAATCACGATGATCTTGCTATTAGGCGATTTTGATAATTCTAAGGTTGCTTCTATACCTCTCATTTTCAAGAGTTTGTCAGTCAAACTGTTGTTGATAATGTTATTGGCTCGTGATTCACCTTCTGCAGCAATACGTTTGCGCTCAGCTTCACTTTTTTCTTTGTCGAGACGAAACTGGTAGGCCAATGCTTCTTGTTCCTGTTGCAGCTTACTTTCAATGGCTACTTTGATTTGTTCAGGAAGCATAATGGAGCGTATGAGTACCGCTGTAGCGTGTACATTATTCTTATTGAGGATCAATTCCGTTTCGGTTTTAATAGCGGTCTCTACTTCTGCTCGTTTTGTGGAATAGATTTCTTCCGCAGTAAACCGGCCCATCACCTGGCGCACAGTTGATCTTACTTCGGGGATCACCAATACAGTTTCATAGTCAGTAGTGAACTGTTCGTGGATATATCCAATTCTGTCAGGGATAGGATAGTATCGCACCGTTACATCGATGTGAATAGACAGACCATTTTTATCCAGCATGTCCATGTTTTCTTCTGACGACATTTCATTCACTTTATAGATGTAAACATCATTCCACGGTGCTTTTATGTGGGTGCCCGGCCCAACGACATTGTCTTTATCTAGCCCTTTTCCAAAGGGATAGAACACCACGGCACGTTCTGTGGCACTGATGGTGAAGAACAAACTTGATGATAAGGCCATCACCACGATGAAAGCGATGATGCCTAAAATGATAAAGGGTAATTTGCGATTATTCATATTAATTAGTTTTTGTTTTCATTTTCAAGCCGGGGCAACCCAAGCAATTTTCCAATAATCAGCATGGCATAAAGCACACCCCAAACGGATTCAATTATACTGATGTTCTTTACCAATTTTGTTGGCTTAAGATCTGAGTCAACTCCTCCTAATATACTAAAGCTGTATGTAACGCATTCCGAATAGTTGGGCAACCCCAGCTCAATATCAATTCCTAAACTGCCAGGTCTGACTATGCAGATTAAATCGTACAGACTTCCGAATGAGATGCCCACCATGAGAAAAACACAGGCTGCGCCCCAAAGTTTATCGGACGTGATAAATCCGGCAGAAAACATGTCGCGGATGGCGAAGCTAATGACCGTCATCTCGATAGGGAAAAGCAGACCGTGAAGCACAAACAGATAGGTTTGGCGATCGGCAACCTGCATAATTTGATAGTATGGAAATTCAACCAAAATGCCCATAGTTACAATCACCAAAAGGACTATTAGTATGATGACGATAAGAATTTTGTTATCCGTAAAGTTGCGGAGCAAGTCCCATAGTAAAAAAGCATAGATGGCGCCAAAGGAAGAAAATACCGTAATGATGAGTTTCGAGATATCAGATTTTGAATCTTCAAGAAGTGGCTCATAAAGGAGAAGGCCCAACACGACTAAAACGATCTGGGTTACCACCACATTTCGATAGTCTTTTGCCTTCTCTTTTTGGAGATCAAGCTTGTTTAAAAAACCTTTTAGTGAAATTTGAAACATAGGCACATAAGATACATCGCTAAGCTAAGAATTAGATTTCAATAAAATCGACTTATGATCAGCGGTATAAAATGAAAAAGCGATAACCTTTCGGAAACCGCTTTTTCATTAGACGAATTCTAATGTTAATTGGCAGCGCCTGATCCTTCGCCTGTGTTTTCAGTAGGAGCGGGGGCCGGTGTTGGAGTCGGTGCTGGCGCTACTACTACAGGCGCAGGTGCCACAACTTTCTTAGGTGCAGAAGCAGCAGCTTTCTTTGGAGCTGATTTCTTCACCACTTTTTTCTTAGCGGCTTTCTTTGCCGGCTGAACAGCCTTCTTAACAGCTTTCTTTGTAGCCTTTTTAACAACTTTTTTAGCTGCTTTTTTAGCTACTTTCTTAACAGCTTTTTTAGCTGATTTTTTAGCTGCCTTTTTTGCTGCTTTCTTGGGTTTTGCTTTCCCTTTCTTAGCAGCCTTTTTTGCTTTTTTTGCCATAGTCAATCAGTGTTTATTTTTTGGTTAAAGTCAGAGTTTTAATGTTACTCCTCTAGTAAATGTAGAAACAGATTTACTTACCTATGCAAAAAGTGGCAACTTTTTTTTAATGCTAGAAGGGAACCACCACAATGATGCAGGTAAGAACGGTGGTTAATTCTGCAAGTATGGTGTGAATTAGCTCATCATTTTTATGCTTCAGGGATGCTCATCTGACGACCAAGATACTAGAAAAACAGAACCAGTAAATAGATTATGACCTTGCGCCCTAAGCTCTCTTATCAAGTTGCTTGAAGTAGCAAATCCAGAGATCTGTTTTTAGCCGTTAGAAAAAGACCATTCTAATCTTTTGAAATTCTATTCAGCTCATCATCAAGGGCGCCCTTCTTCTTTCTTGCCGTTTTTAGTTTTTGGTTCCCAATTTTGAATGTCAGGCCAGCGCCATAACGTTTGTTATCAACTGACAAAACACCGTCAATATTTAGCCCTCCATAGCTTCCATGATAGTGGTAATCACTGTTTTTATTAAGAATATCCTGAGCGGTTAATCGTAATTGCAACAAGCCATCGAAAAAATCTTTTTTTAACCCGATATCAATTCCAGATAGCTCATCGATTTTTAACGATCCTCTCCAAACAAATGGACTGAGATAGAAGTAGGATAAGTCTAACCGAATACTTGCAGGAAGTGAGAAATTATTTTGAATTCTAAAATTGAATACACTCGCGCTAAGATGGATAACAGTGCTTTCAAATTGACCACTATAAGTTGAATAATTATAATTGATAAAAGATGCTAACTCCCACCATTTAGATACCGTGGCGGGATAACTCAAAGAAAGCCCATTGTTTGTTGTTCTTTGCATATTTTGTGGAACTAAAAAAGTCCCCTTCGAATCAACAATTTCTAAAATGGATACAAAGTCATTTGTAGTGACACTATAGGTATTAGAAATGACAAGTTTATTTTTGTATGAGTACGTAATCTCGTAGTTCATCGTGTAATTGGGCTTTAAAAAAGGATTGCCTTTAAACGAGACCAACTCACTCAGTTTAGTTTCAAATGGATTTAGATCCTGGTAATTAGGTCTTGAAATTCTCCGACCAATACTCATACTTACCTCCGAATTTTTTTTATTACTGTAGGATAGACTGATGTTAGGAAATAAGTTAGTATAGTTTCTAGTCACATCGCTGTCTTTAATAGCCAGCTGACTTATTAATCGTGCAGATGATGAAGTATTCTCAATTCTTAAGCCAGCATTGAGACTAACTTTTTTACTGAGGCTTGAGCTAAAAATTAAGTAAGCGGAAGATACTTTTTCCAGGTATGTAAAGTTATTACTCTTATTCACGTCAAGTACTTGTTGACTGTTTTCAATCTTATAAAAGGCAAAGTCATTATCGGTGTTTATATAAGAATATTTACCACCGGTAGATAGGGTCATATTCTTGAACTTTTTTTCGTAATCCACTTGAGCAGACCATAAATTAATTGTGTTTTTGGCATTGAATGAATTATTCACTTCTTTAATCAAATTTGATAAATCAGTTTGAAAGTAAGTGTTAGGTTGATATGTTTTCTGATCATTCGAAAAATTACCTGCACTTGCGTCCACACTGACACTGCTTGTTTTCGATGGAGTGTACGTATAGTTCAAATTATAATTCATGTTTTTGGAGTTGAAGTGAGTCTCACTTGCTGCTACTAATATTTCATTGGGGCCGTTGCCGGTGTTGCTGATGATATTTGTTAGGCCATTGGAAATACCAGATCCCTTACTCATCACCCCTCGGCCCTCCAGGCTCAATGAGTGTTTGTCATTTATTGTGTAATCTATTCCTACTGAAAAGTTATATCCTTCGTTATGATTTATTCCAATGGATTTTTGTTCGAGAAGAAACCCACTTTGTTCTTTGGTATCGTTAAAGTCATTCTGATTATCACTGTTAAACTGGTTTAAATTGCTTGCAATATTGATTTTGCTTCTGCGATAATTTAGGTTAAACCCATTGTTATACCGGACATAATCGCCTTTTGAAATGTTAGAGATAATGGTGCCGTTGTATCCAAGATCTACGTTCTTCTTTAATTTAATATTTATAATTCCGGCATTTCCGGAAGCCTCATATTTGGATGATGGATTGGTCATGATTTCTATGGATTCAATATTATCAGACTGCATGCTCTGTAGCATGTTAACCAAATCGGGCCCCGAAAGCCTGCTTGGGCGACCATTTATAAAAATACGTACACCACTTTTGCCTTGAAGAATTATGTTTTTATCAGGATCAATAATTACACCTGGTGCTTTACCCAACAATTCAAGTCCATTATTACCCGAGGCATTAATACTACTAGCAACGTTAAACACCATCTTATCCGGATGCACTTCAATCATTGCTTTTTTCTCGTGAATGATTACTTCATTTAATTGAGTTACTGATTTTTCTAATTTAATGATGGGCAAAATCATGGTTTCATTTGGCTCAAGATTAAAATTGTTGGTTATGTATGTTTCATATTCTAGATTTTGAATTTTGATGCGATACGAGTTTGGTTTAATCCCAATAATCAGGAATGATCCATCAGCTTTGGTTACTTCTCCTTTCACAAAGACAGTGTCCTGAGTTAGAAGAATTACTGTTGCAAAGGCTACCGGTGTATTATCGTGACCGGTGATCGAACCTCTTATTTGAGATGTATTTTGTTGTGCCTGAGTATTCATACGAATACATATCAGAGTCAGCAATAGCAGCGTGAAGTAATTCATGGTGGGGTGATTAAAGGAATAATAGACCTGACCTTCAATTGCAAAACTGCCAATCAAATGATTACTCGACTATCCAAATTGGATCAATAGCAATCACTTTTGATTCAAATTTCCATTTTAATCTCTGGTATGAATGATTTTATGATATCCGATAACCAGTTATAAATGGTTCAAGCGGATCAGGGACGCAAATGATTCCCACAAATCAACCGCGTACTTTGCTAAACTCAGACGGTGTTTGTCTGAAATGCTCTTTAAAGCACTGAGCAAAGTAAGAAGGGCTTTCAAAACCTACCCGAAAGGTCACGTCAGTAACGCTGTGGCCCGAAGAGAGCAATACGGCTGCCTTTTGAAGGCGATATTTTTTCACGTAGTCATGGATGGAAATATTGAGAAGCACTTTCATCTTTCGGTTCAACGTGCTTCTGCTCATGGCCATCGCTTCAGCCACAGTTTCCACCTGTAATTGAGTATTGTCAATATTACTCTCTATATAAGCTTGTAGTCTGGTCATGAAAACATCACTTACGTGTGGTAACTCCAGCGCAGGTTTTAGAGGTAATAATTTTTCCTTCAGATGCTTTCGTAAACTGTGCTGCTCCAGAAGAAGATTTCTTATTCTCAGCTCAAGCTCATAGAGGTGAAAAGGTTTGGTGAGGTAGTCATCAGCTCCTGATTCCAGTCCTTCAATTTTTGATTCCTGTGCAGCTTTGGCTGTAAGCATAATAAAGTTGATGTGACTGGTGCGCGGGTCTTTCTTTGCTTTACTGCAAAGTTCAAAACCACTCATGCCCGGCATCATCACATCAGAGATTACAATCTCCGGTAACTCCCGCTCAATAATGGTCCATCCGTCAAGACCATTGGATGCTTCAAGAACATTCCAATTGGCATGGAGGGATTCTTTGATGAAGGAGCGCAACTCTTCATTGTCTTCTACCACCAGGATAACAGGAACTTCATGATCAACGCCCGGCACGGCTTCTTCATCCTTAATTTGAAAATTATTGATGGAAGTCACTTCACGTGCGGAAGGAATTTCTTTCAGTTGTTCAATCGTAATTTCAAGGGTGAATGAAGTGCCCCGGTCTTTTGCACTGCTTACATGAATAGTACCGCCCATTAAGTTTACCAACTCTTTCACCAGAGATAAACCGATGCCCGTCCCTTCATGCGTTCTTGTAGCTGAATCATCGACCTGGTAAAATCGCTCGAAAATTTTAGGCAACTCATCTTCATCAAGACCAACCCCCGAATCCTGTATCTGGATTTTAATATAGAGAGGTTGATTGGGATTCTTTCTCTCAGAAGAGATTGAAACTTCTACCTTACCATAGGCAGGAGTGAACTTGATGGCATTGCTCAACAAATTGAATAGTATTTTCTCCCACTTCTCATGATCGAATAAATAATTGCCCGATATGTTTGCATTGGAAAGTGTTAAGGCAATATTCTTTTCATTGGCCTGGACTTGAAATGAGCTTACGCATTGCTCAACAAAATCAATAATGTCACCTGTTGTAGGGTTAATACGCATCTGGCCGGCTTCTAACTTGGCAATGTCCAACAATTGATTTACCAGTTTTAATAATTGATTTGCATGTCGGTAGTTGTTATTTAATAAAGTGTGGGCTGTAATGGATGGTATGTGAATATCTTTTAAATGTTTTTCCAGCGGAGATAAAATCAGCGTAAGTGGAGTTCGAAACTCATGGGTGATGTTAGAGAAGAAGCGGGTCTTTGTTTCGTTCAAATCACGAAGACGGGCTGTTTCGCGAATATTGAAAGCCGCTTCTTGCTTGGCTACGAGCCTGTTTTTATAGATGCGCCAGTAGAAGGCAATCATGATTCCAAACAACGTAGCATAAATTAGATAAGCCCACCAGGTAAACCAAAGTGGAGGATGAACAACAATACCAAGTTTGCGAATAGAAGGACTCCATGTTCCTAGCGTATTGGATGCATTGAGAAGTAATGTGTAATTTCCTGAGGGCAATTGATTGAATCGAATTGGCCTACCACGCTCAGTGTCAACCCAATTTTTGTCGTACCGCTCAAGCATATATCGGTATTTGATTTTTTCTGGCGCATTGAATTGCAAGGCAGCTATCTCAAAACCGATTGAATTGTTTTCATAGGTAAGATCAATCTGTTCAAGTTGATTCACAGGATCAGGTAAGATAATACTGTCCACACGATGATCTACGGATTTTTCATTTACAGTAACTTTAGTGATAAAAACTTTAGGTGTAAAAGTATCCTCACTAAAACGGTTTGGATTAAAGACACTATATCCCCTGGTGCTGCCCATAGCGATGCGTCCGTCAGGTAGTAATAAATCATGATGTCGATTGAACTCACTTTCATAGAGCCCGTCTTCTGTGGTGTAGTTTGTGAAGGTTTCTTTTATCGGATTAAACCGTGCAATTCCTTTATTCGTACTCATCCAAAGATAACCCAGCGAATCGGGCACAATACTGTTGATCGTGTTATTAGGTAGCCCATTTTCGGTCGTGTAATGAACGAGTTTCTTATTAGTATCGATATCCCATTTGAATAGTCCACCGGATATGGTTCCAATCCAAAGAATATTTTTTTGCTTTGGATCAAATGAAATATCATTGATAGCATAGTTATCCTTCAGGGTAATGGTTTTGGTATGTTTTGTTCCTCTAAACTGATAGATTTTTTTTCCATTGGTTGCTACCCAATATTGATCGCCATCTCCCAGCATATCTACGATATAATTATCGCTATTGTAGGTGAGGAACATTCCTGAATCTAATTCAGGTTTTACTGTTATTGGCGGCTTTGAAAAATCGCTCCACTGGTACAAGATGTCATTATTTTTACTTGGGAATTCTAAAAGCAATACGCTATTATTTGATCCCGCTGCGATCACACCATAGCCACCTTGATGCACCATTTCCAGTGAACGATTATTTATTTTTGAAATAGTTGCTTCAAATAGTCCTCCAACATGGAATAGTATCAGTGTTCCCTTATCCGTATAAAGGTATCTTGATAGATAAACATTCTGCGGTACGAAACTGGTTCTGCTTTTCTTTGTATTGATTTTAATTTCATCAAATAGCACATCGGTAATAAAATCATTTTTATAAGGATGTGATTCAAACTTGGGAGATAATAGGTCAACCTTAAATAGTCCATCAGTGTCTGTACCAATCCACAATGTATTAGAATGATCGATGAGAATACATCGTATGGGATAGTTGTAGGGATGTTTCCATATTAGGGAAAGACTATTGTTATCTTCCAGCCGGTAAATATTACCTTGAAATTCAAAAACGAGTCTGCCTTGTGAGTCAATAGTTGTTGCCGAAAACTTAGGTGATTTGTTCGGAATGTCAGGGGTCTGTATGGTTTCAAAATTCCCATTTTCGACTTTATAAATGACTACCTTATTACCTTCTAAAATCACGACTCGATTTTTGCTCAAGTGAAAAAGTTTTACTCGTGATGGTAAACTTTCAGAATCAAGCTGAAGCTGTGCAGGAAAATTGATTCTCTTGAAATTTGCCCAACGGTCATCAGATACTTCAAGACCCTGTTCCGTTACAAGCCAGAGTTTGCCATCCTCTGCCTCGCTAAATGCATAAATTCGTTTATTACTTAGTTGGGTATTTGAAACCAGGAAATTCTTAAATTTAATATTGGTTGCATCTAAAAGTTCGACCTGAACTGTGTTGGTATTGGATTCATAGTAAAGGTAGACCCAATTTTTTTCATCCCCCCAAAAATGCCGGCTGGGTAACTGATAAGGATCTCCAGGCATTAAATTCCCATGAGGAAATGAGATCTTTTTTGCCTTACTAATTTCAAAGGTGCGAGGGTTTAATTTTGAGTTTCCAAGATCAGGATTAACATAGGCAATCCATATGTTGTTGTATCGGTCCTTCAAAAGACTGTTAATTGAATTGGAAGAAATACTCTTGTTGCTGGTGGCTTGATGCTGAATGATTAAAAATCTATTACCATCATAGCGTGCAATTCCATCGATTGTACTTACCCAGATAAACCCATCATCGTCTTGAACGATATCACTGACTAGATTTTGTGGAAGGCCATTCTCCACATCAAACTGCTGAAACTTGGAATAGATGGCCTGTTGAGCCAGCAGCTCACTGTAAGTAAAAAGCAAGATCAGCCAACAGCAATGCTTCATTTATAATTTACTAAGTTAATGTTTTTGCGATATCCCAATCTATATCCTGGGTAATTTAACCTGGAGCTTAATTGAAATTCAATGTGAGCCAATGAAGAAAAATCGCGAAAAGTAATGATGACCTTGGATTTACCTCGGGACGTTACTGAACTCAGATGGTGTTTGACTGAAATGTTCTTTAAAACACTGAGCAAAGTAAGATGAGCTTTCAAAGCCTATAAGATACGCCACTTCACTTACGCTGTGCCCCTCGGAAAGCAATATGGCTCCTTTTTGAAGACGGTATTTTCTTACGTAGTCATTAATTGAAATATTGAGGAGCACTTTCAGTTTTCGGTTCAACGTGCTTTTGCTCATGGCCATGGCCTCAGCAACGATATCCACGTGCAATTTACTATTGTCAAGATTGCTATCGATATAGCCTTGCAGCCTGGTAAGAAAAACATCACTTACGTGAGGTAACTCCGGTCCGGGTTTTTGGGGCAACAGTTTTTCCTGAAGATGCTTTCGTAAGCTGTGTTGTTCCAGAAGAAGATTTTTTATTCTTAATTCAAGCTCGTAGAGGTGAAAAGGTTTGGTGAGATACTCATCAGCACCGGATTCCAGTCCTTCAATTTTTGATTCCTGTGCTGCTTTGGCTGTAAGCATGATAAAGTTGATGTGACTGGTGCGGTGGTCTTTCTTTGATTT
>JAYVTC010000202.1:0-29328 GCA_043774745.1 Cyclobacteriaceae bacterium
GCGCATCTTAAGAATGAAACTGGAGATTGGCTTATTCGAAAATCCATATCCGCGCAACGATCGTTTCAATCGGATTGGCACACCAGAAAATCGTGCGAAGGCATTAGAAGCTGCACGCGAATCGATTGTGGTGATGAAGAATGATAACACACTTCCGTTAGATCCGGCAAAAATCAAAAACCTGTTAGTGGCCGGTCCGAATGCCAATTCAAAAAGTGCCTTGGGTGGAGGATGGACCTTGCGATGGATGACCAGCGATGAAACACTTTATCCGAAAGACATGCATACCGTTTTCACGGGACTACAAAAAGAATTTCCTCAAGCACGTGTAACGCTTGCCGCGAATGTAAATGAACTCAAAGCACAAGCAACCAGGTCAGATGCAATTGTTTTGGTAGTTGGAGAGCCAGCCTATTCAGAAGGATTTGGAAGTATTCAGGATATTACACTTCCTGAAGATCAACTTGCCTTGATTGAAATAGCACAGGCTACCAGGAAACCCGTTATTGTTGTCATGATCAGCGGACGCCCTCGCGTGATTACAAAAGTGTATGATCGTTGTCAGGCTGTTTTATTTGGTGGTCTTCCCGGCTTTGAAGGCGGACAAGCCGTGGCCGAGATCATCAGTGGAAAAGTGAATCCAAGCGCGAAGATGAGTTTTAACTTTCCTAAAGAAGTGAATCGTTTGGTGCCGCATAATCATAAGATCAGTGAAGTGCTGCTGGCGCATGAAATTCCAAATCCCATTTGTCTTGTTCCTTTCGGATCTGGATTAAGTTATACCTCTTTTGAATATAGTAACATCACGTTGAGCGATTCAGTAATTACTTCCGCTGGCGGAGAAATCAAGGCAACGGTAACAGTAAAAAATACAGGAAGCCGCAATGGCAAAGAAGCGGTGCTTTGGTTCTTGCATGATGAAGTAGCCAGTCTTTCACGTCCGATTCGCGATTTGAAATACTACGACAAAAAATTAATCAAGCCAGGGGAGTCAGCCGAGTACTCATTTACCATCCGTGCGAATGAAAGTCTTTGGTTTCCTGATAAAACAGGCGCCCAGATTCTGGAAGATGGATACTTCACGTTGATGGTAGACAATCAGAAGGCGAGATTTAAATTGCTAAGGAAGTAGTCAGCTGGTTCTATTATTGGTAATGTCTTGTTTCTATCGTTTCTTCAAACACTTTTGCCATAAGCGTGTTTGATTAAGCATGGAACTTACCCTCATCTTTCCGCATCAGTTATATGCACATCATCCGGCCATAGAAAAAGGTCGCGATGTCTGCCTGATTGAAGAGCTTCTTTACTTCAGCCAATATTCTTTTCACAAACAAAAGCTGGTGCTGCATCGCGCTTCGATGAAATACTATCAGCAACATCTTGAAAAGAAAGGTTGTATCACCACTTACATAGATGCTGCGGATGCTGATCTGAAAAGTATATTTGTTTCACTGAAGAAAAAAAAAGTTGATCTCATCCATTATGTTGACCCCACGGATTATCTGCTGGAGAGAAGAATTCAACGCCATGCCAAACGGAATGGGATTGCGTTAAAGAAATATGACTCACCCAATTTTCTCACCACTGAAGTTGAACTTCAATCACTCTTCGCCAAAGAGAAAAAATACCTGATGGCCAATTTCTACATCAAGCAGCGCAAGCGGCTGGATATTTTAGTAGAGCAAAATGCGCCTGTTGGCGGGCAATGGAGCTTTGATGCAGACAACCGGCAGAAAATACCAAAGGGATTGAAGTTGCCTGAAGTTTATGTACCAAAAGAAAATGAGTTTGTTAAAGAGGCGAAAGATTATGTCCATAAGAAATTCAATAATAACTATGGTGAGATAGACCGTTTTACCTGGCCTACTACGCATGAAGAAGCAGGGCGTGTATTAGAAGATTTTCTACTCCACCGCATGAAAGACTTTGGTGCTTATGAAGATGCCATCGTAAAAAATGAAACTATCTTATTTCACTCGGTGCTCACACCGGCATTGAATAGCGGACTTCTTACTCCACAACAAATTCTCGATAAGACTTTTGAACTTCATAAGAAGTTAAAGTTTCCATTAAATAGCCTCGAAGGTTTTATCAGGCAGATCATCGGCTGGCGCGAATTTATGCGGGCGATTTATTTACGTGAAGGAACTAAGCAACGAACAACAAATGCATGGGGCTTTACACGCAAGATTCCCAAATCCTTTTACGATGGCACCACCGGAATCGAACCCATTGATCAAACCATCAGGAAAATTCTAGAGACCGGCTATTGTCATCACATCGAACGATTGATGGTGCTGGGCAACTTCATGCACTTGTGTGAATTCGATCCTGACGAAGTGTACCGCTGGTTTATGGAACTCTTCATCGATGCCTATGATTGGGTGATGGTGCCAAATATTTATGGCATGAGTCAGTATGCCGATGGTGGATTGATGACGACCAAGCCTTATGTGTCCGGCAGCAACTACATTTTAAAAATGAGCGACTACACCAAAGGTCCGTGGTGCGAAGTGTGGGATGGTTTGTATTGGCGCTATATCGATCAGCATAAAGAACACTTTGCAAAAAATCCACGCATGAGTATGATCGTGAACCTGGCGAAGAAGATGGATACGCTGAAATTGAAAACACATCGTGGAAACGCGGAAAAATTCCTGAACTCTTTGTAACGGTGCTATCCCGATTTTTACAACTCATCTTTCTCTGAGAAAATCTGAATTTCACACGGCCTGGTGCAACCATTCATCCGTTATCTCAATCTATATGGCAATGTCATTAAGTTAAGAGCATACAACGTAAAAAATTAACCACTGGAGAAATCACGGAGAAAAAAACCACAGAGAAATCACAGAGATTAAGCTCCCTGTCCCTCTGTGTGCCATTTCTCGGTGGCCTTTGTGGTTAAAAATTACCATTAGCCCTCTTAAATATTAATAACATTGCTATACGGGAGAACCTCCGAAAAACTTTTGTCTCATTTTAATAACCTTTTCGCAATTGCTCAGTATACCTAAGACAACCCCATCGCTATGTTTAGAAATTATGTGGTCATCACTATCCGGAATCTTTTCAAAAACGGATTCTACTCATTCATCAACATTGCCGGCCTTGCCATTGGTATTACGTGCAGCATACTCATATTACTTTGGGTGAAAGACGAAACCTCCTACGACAAGTTTCATCCTAAAGCCGATCGCCTTTACCAGGTGTGGGTAAATGCTCATTTTGACGGCAAAATCAGTTCGTGGACTTCCGTGCCGTTGCCTACTTATGAGGCGTTCAAATCGGCTGATAGTAACATCAAACGTACACTGGTAACGGATTGGGGTGGCGATCACTTGCTTACCGTGAATGACAATCGACTCATCAAAAAAGGATATTGGGCCAGTGAAGAGTTCTTTGAAATGTTTGAATTTCCCCTGATCAAAGGTGATGCCTCGCAAGTGATGGATGACCCGCGTTCCATTGTCATCAGTGAGTCCACTGCGAAAGCATTATTTGGTGATGTTGACCCCATCAACCAGGTGATCCGTGTCGATAATGAACACGAGTTGAAGGTGACCGGTGTGTTAAAAGATGTTCCCACCAACTCTTCGTTCGAATTTGATTTTATTATGCCGTGGAAGTTTCGCGAGCAAGCCAATGAATGGGTGCGCAAAAACATGACCAACTGGGGTAACTACTCTTTCCAGGTATTTGTAGAATTAAATGACCCAGCTAATCATGCTGCTATAGAAAATAGCGTACGCAAAATGTTACAAGAACATGGTGAAACAGAAACGAAACCAGAGTATTTTTTATATCCATTATTGCGTTGGAGACTACACAGCCAATTCGAGAATGGAATAGAAACCGGGGGTATGAATGATTACGTACAAATGTTCACCATCATCGCCATCTTCATCATTGTGATTGCGTGCATTAACTTTATGAACCTCGCCACAGCCCGCTCCGAACGAAGAGCGCGTGAAGTGGGCATTCGCAAAAGCGTTGGTTCGCGCAGGCATGAGTTGATTTTACAATTCATTGGTGAGTCTACCTTTATTTCGTTCATCGCCTTTGCCATCGCAATATTGATGGCTCAACTACTATTACCACATTACAATGATCTCGTTCAGAAAAAATTATTCATTGACTATACCTCCTCAGAGTTTTGGATCTTTTCATTAGGGATGATCTTCCTTACTGGAATCATTTCAGGTAGCTATCCGGCTTTCTATCTATCATCATTTCAGCCGGTAAAAGTATTGAAAGGAAAACCTACTATTGGCAAAGGAGCCAGCACCCCACGCAAAGTATTGGTAACCCTTCAATTTGGATTTTCGATTTTGCTGATCATTGGCACCATTGTGATTTATCAGCAGATACAATTAGTGAAGGGCCGTGCGTTGGGGTATGATCAGGAAAACCTGATGGCTGTTAATTACACCAAAGAAATTGAGAAAGACTATCGTGCCATTAAACTTGAATTGTTAGGTTCAGGCGCTGTGGAATCCGTTACAAAAGCCAATAGCTCCATCACGGACATTAACTCAAACAATTTTCTCGGCTGGCCGGGCAAGCCTGAGGATTTGCGCGTGATCTTCACCACCATCGCTACCGAATATGATTACACCAAAACGATGGGGATCAAAATAATTGAGGGGCGCGATTTCTCAGAAGATTTTAAAAGCGACACCGCATCAATTCTTATAAACAAAGCCGCACTGCAATTGATGAACTTAAAAGATCCCATTGGCACCGAACTCGATCTATGGGGTGGCAAGCGAAAATTGATTGGTGTAGTCGATGATGTGTTGATGGGTTCTCCCTATCAACCCGTGAAACCGATGTTTGTGATTCTCGATCCCGATTGGATTGATGCTGTTACTATTCGATTAAAAAAGACGGACGACCTATCCGCATCGATCAACACCGTAAAAGCCATCTTTGAAAAGTATGCACCTGCGTATCCATTTGAATATCGCTTTGCCGATGTAGAATTTCAAAAGAAGTTTACTACGATCAATCTCACCAGCACGCTGGCTAGTTTGTTTGCCAGTCTTACAATCATTATTACGGGCTTAGGATTGTTCGGGCTTGCCTCATTCACCGCAGAACAACGAACCAAAGAAATTGGCATTCGCAAAGTGTTAGGGGCTTCGGTGCCCAGCTTAGTGGGCATGATGTCTAAAGATTTTTCACGCCTGGTGATTATCTCGTTTGCTCTCTCTGCTCCGCTGGCCTGGTGGCTGCTTACAAAATATCTTGAACGTTATCCGGTGCGCACTGGCATTGCCTGGTGGATTTTCCCTGTAACAGGTTTAATTGCATTGATATTTGCCGTGGCAATCGTAAGTACACAGGCATTGCGTGCCGCAAAATCTAATCCGGTGAATTCGTTGAGAAGTGAGTAGGGAAAAGTAGGCAGTCACCGACAAGTCGGGATGAAACATAGGCAATAAGCAGTAGGCCGTATTGATACCCTGCACGATCGACCAGTATCGGGCATCCAGCAGCCATTCACATAATTTAAAGTCGCTCACCTTTCTTTTCACTAATTTTGTGTTGGTGAAAAAAATAATAAGCATCGTGTTTCTCAGCATACTCCTCCTGCAGGTGGCTGGTAGCTATGTCTATTTTGTTGTGCGCCTTTTAGGTATTCGTCATGAAATGCGTGAACAACTTAAGGACAAACCTGATGAGCATCTTACTTTACTCACCCTTACTGCTGACGAATACCGAAAGGCAAAAGTGAATGATCACGAAGTGAGGGTAAATGAAAAAATGTACGATATCGCCCGTACCGTTGTTAAGGATAATAAAGTATTGGTGTATGCACTTCATGATGAAGCCGAAGACAACCTGCTGGCTTTACTGAATGAAATGGTGAAGCGATCATCAAAAGATAAAAAACCGGTGCCTTCTCAATTGATTCAATTACTTAGCCTTCAGTTTGTCATCATTGAAAATAAAATTCCTGCTCTTGCAGGAATATCCGTTGTACACACAACTACTTACAACACTTCCATCTCCTCCTTCATTCAAGGAATTGAAAGTCCACCGCCACGAGGATAAATTCTGCCTATCATTGATTCAATGATTTTAAGCACATCGATGGTGCTGTTTTGATTTTACTTTGACTATCAGGTTGATGTTACGTTAACCGATGTTTACATGTATTCCATTTGACTTAAACCAATAGGCTTTAAGCGGATTGAAAAGAAAAAGCAGCGCTCTGTATTTTCTCCATTTATTCTATAATTGATTAAAATGAAATTTCTATATACATCTATCTTTATACTCTTTGCTATTCCGCTCGTTGCTCAATATGCAGAGAAGGAAAACAATCAGGACACCACAAAAGTATCTTACCTCGATGAGGTGGTTATTGCTGCCAATAAAATTCCGGAGCATCGCAGAACGGTGGCCCAACAGATAAAAGTAATTACGCCCTCCTTCATACGTAACTTCAACGCACAAAGCACTGCAGATCTGATTTCAAACTCTGGTGTAGTGGCGATGCAGAAAAGTCAGCAAGGTGGTGGCAGTCCCATTCTTCGCGGCTTCGAAGCCAGTCGTGTGTTGCTGATGATTGATGGAGTGCGTATGAATAACGCCATCTATCGTGCAGGTCACTTACAAAATATTATCACATTGGATAATAATGTACTGGAGCGTGCGGAAATTCTATTCGGTCCTTCCTCCACCGTTTATGGAAGCGATGCGCTTGGAGGAGTTATTCATTTCTACACGCGCAATCCTGAATTAGCAAAAGCTGGAGAAGGACTTACGTTTGGCGGCAATACATTTGTTCGCTATGGTTCGGCTAATAATGAGAAGACGGGCCACGTTGATTTTACGTTAGCAGGGCAAAAATTCGGATCACTTACTTCCTTTACTTTTAGTGACTTCGGAGACCTGCGCATGGGTGAAAAAACTAACCCGGTATTGGATGAACAATTTGGTGTGCGCCCGCAATATGCAGAACGCTCTCCTGACAACACCAGCGATGTGCTTGTACAAAACAGTGATCCATTTGTACATAAATTCAGTGGTTATCAACAATGGGATTTGCTTCAAAAGTTTTTATTCCAATCCAGCGAACGGGTAAGTCATATATTGAATATTCAATATTCAAACTCAACCAACGTTCCTCGTTACGATCGTCTCACCGATCCTCAGGGCAACGGGCTACGCTTTGGCGAGTGGTATTACGGACCACAAAAAAGGTTATTGACTTCGTACCAACTTAAAGTAAATGATCTTGGAGCTTTCGCGGATGGCATGACCGCTACACTCAGCTATCAGGACATTGAAGAGAGTCGGTACGATCGTAGGTTCAATAACAACAATCGGAATGAGCGAGTTGAAAATGTGGATGTATTTGGACTCACTGTTGACTTCCAAAAGAAAAGAGGCAATAACAGTTTCCGCTATGGAATTGACGGGCAATTTAATAAAGTAAACTCAACGGCTCATAAATACAATGTGGCAACCGGTGAAATTACACCTCAAAGCACACGTTACCCTGATGGAGGCAACACGATGAACCTATTGGCAGCATACGGAACACATACGTTACAGATCAACGACAAATGGACATTGAATGATGGAATACGTGTAGGTGGAAGCTGGCTTCATTCTACATTTATTGATAAAACTTTCTTTCCATTTCCTTTTGATGAAGTAAAGCAAAACTATCTGGTGAGCAGCGCTAACCTGGGCATTATCTATACCCCCTCAACATGGAAGTTTTCATTCATGACCAGCTCGGGCTATCGCGCACCGAATATCGATGACATGACAAAAGTGTTTGACTCGGCACCAGGCAAAGTAATTGTTCCCAATCCTGACCTTACTTCCGAAAAAACACTCAATGGTGATTTAAGCATTACCAAATTTTTTGGTGATAAAGTGCGGGCTGAAGGCACGTTGTTTGGCACACAGTTCTACGATGCTATCGTTGTGCTTCCCTCCACATTTAATGGTCAATCCACCATTGACTATAATGGAACCCCTAGCGATGTGTACACTTCGCAAAACAAAGGCAGGGCCAATTTGTATGGCTATAGTATAAGTGTTCGGGCAGATATTACAGAAAATATTGTGTTTATAGCTTCTCACAACTATACTCATGGAAGAATAAAGAATGATGACGGCTCGGAAAGCCCGCTTGATCACATCGCTCCAGCCTTTGGACGTGTTGGGATTCAGTACAACACCAACCGGTTCAAGTCGGAGTTGTTTAGCAATTTCAGCGGATGGAAATACCTCAGCAGCTATAGCAGCAGTGGCGAAGATAATTTACAGTATGCTACTGCCGGAGGGATGCCATCGTGGTACACAATTAATATTCGGGCCTCCTTTGATCTGAACAAGGTGTTTACTATTCAGACCGGCATTGATAATATTATGGATCTTCAATACCGCACGTTTGCATCCGGCATCAATTCACCGGGCAGAAATATTTTTGGTACATTAAGAATTAAATTTTAAAACCAGAGAAGGTGTCCTACATCGGGAAGTCGTAGGACACCTTATTTTATTCGAATCATGATTATTCAAAACTTAGTTCAACGGCTTCGACAATTCCGCTTACTACACAAATGGATTAGTATCAGCATCGTGTTTTTTGTGTTGATCACCGGTGTTATACCAGGCTGGAAAAAAAATGTGGAGTTATTACAATCGCCCACCCTCAAAGGTGAATCAACAGGCACGAAGTGGGTTAGTTTTGAAGCCGTATCTCAATCAGCATTGCGTGCCGAAAGCATTGTTGGTAGCCCAACGCCATGTCGATTGGATTGAACACCTTCATGATGGTTCGATCATCAGTGAATTCTTTAAAGTCATTTACATCAACTACATTGGCTGGGGCCTGCTTATCCTTTCAACAACCAGATTCTGGTTGTGGTGTGGGTCGCGTGTCATTTGAAAAGCTAAGATCCGTTGATTTGATTTTTTACCGATTGAAATCATTATTAATCATATCCTTTTTATGCAGCGCAAATTTGTGTGTGGCGGCTCAAACAAGCGACTGTACTTTTTATGTTGAATCTGATCAAACCCGAAAGATGATCAGGAATTCCCTATATCCTTTGAATTTTGTTATTACAGAAAATATTGATGCCACACTAAAAATTAATGACAAGGGAGCTCCCAATACCATTGGATTCATATTTGACTTTGAGGATAAGTCTGGTTTACCAACAGAATTGGGAAGCACACTTTACATTAAATTCATTGACGGCACAACACATTCAATAATTATGCGGACCAAAAAGGTCAAGACAAGTATTATCTATTTTACATTAATTGAGCCCAGCTCCAAAGACAATAGATCGTTGATAAACAGACTATCGAAAGTTGATATTGTCTCTTTGGCAATTATCGCTGACTATAAGCAAAGAGAAATTTTTATTCCCAAAACAAAGGCGGTCATTATAAGGAAGACGATTCTTTGCTTAACTGAAAATTAATTAAAGAATGATCAACTTCCCCTGGCTTTTGATATACAAGTCGTTCAGATTCTATTATTTAAATTTTAACGTCATGTTCACAAGAGGACTAGTGGCCGCTAATCGTGGATCAGCTATGAATCTTGCGGGTGTATTTTTATTCACAAAATAGTTTTCCGGCATCAGCTTCATAGAGAAATCAAACTTCTTGTTACGTGAGCTTTCCCCTTTCAGGTTCTTAAGAAGATTTTCATTTTTATATCGGTTAAAAACTATCTGATGGGCAAGGAGTGCCACAGAAGAAGGAACAGCGACCCATGCCGCAGGAGTTTCACTATTAATGATCAGCATTACTCCCAATCCAAGCAGTGCACCCCCGGCCGAAGAAAGATTAATAGTGCTTCCTTGTCTTTTAGTAAGGTGTACGTTCTTTACCATTCGCTGGCCGATGAGGGTTCCGGCCACAGCCGTTGATGCGGGCACCAGCCATAATGACCCTGGCGGATCAGTATTGGTGTCTAACTCATTTATAATTACAGCAACACCCAATCCTGTGGAAATCACACTGAGGGAACTCAGCGCATCTACATCGCCCCGGGAATAATCATACTTGTTTGCCATCTTGTTACCCACGATTATACCACTTACACCACCGGCCAGTAATCCAAATCCAATTAAATTAACATTATCTGTATTCGTTGCTGCCAGAATAGAACCGCCAACCAGTGGCCCCACGAAACCATAATGCCGCATCATTTCAATCTTACCATCAGAAAGATTCTTCCTTTTTTGGGCATGAAAGGCAATCTCACCCAGAGTAATACTGCCAATGGTTGATAATCCCAACGCCAGGTTACCGGTGTTCTCACTATCACCTCCTATGGCAAGACCCAGTGAAAGTCCGTTCACTAATCCCAGAATCTTTCCGGTATTGGCAGCCCGGATGGTGCTCTCCGTTATTCCCTCGTATTTCTTTGAATTAAAAGCAGGCCCAAGCATCCATAATCCACCGGTAATGAGAGGCACCCCTACAGCAGCAGCGTTTTCTAAACCAACTACCGCAGCAAATGATGCTCCATAGTAAATACCATACGCTGCATTAATGAACCTGTCACGTCCGCGCCATTCAAATTCTGTTTGCTGCTCTTGCTGAGGTGCCAGTGGTGCTACTAAGGGTAAAATCAGCTCCCTATCCCACTGATCTTTCATTCGCTGATACTGCTGCTTTTCGTCATCGGATAAGCGATTGTAATAGGTGAGCAAATAAGCTTCATAGTCTTGCAGATAGGCTCCTTCATCAGTCGTCAATGTCTGGCTTTTATCTTTCTTTTCTTTTATGGTGAGGTAGGATTGCTTAGTCGATTCCTGCCAATAGCTTCGTGCTGTGTAAATATTCTGCGCTAACGCACACAGGCTTACCATCAGAATTAAGAAAGTAAAAACAAGTAGTCTTTTAAAAGCCGAAGAAGAGAGATTGGTTTCCATGATGGTGGATTTAAAGACAGGTACTTTAAATATACAATTTTTGCTGAATGTCCTCCAAACAGGGATAGACCTGCTAACAGTCAATCGCCTGGATGATGAAAATCATAGAATTTCATCATAAAGTATGCGACTATAGTATATGATTTAAACACCCCATATTATGGCACTCGATATAAAAAAGAATCCCAAAGTGGATTTGAATAATAAGAGAGGTTTCATTTTTAGCCTCAGTTTAGTGATCACGCTTTCTATGATGCTTTATGCTTTTGAGTGGAAGCAATACGATAGCTCTATCGTGGAGTTAACGGCCAAGCAAACGAACGTGTTTGAAACCATGATTGAAGTTCCGTCAACTACTATTCCTCCTCCACCAGAGGTGATCGTGCAGCAACCTCAACTAGTAGCCGTGCCCGATGAAGAAGAAATCGAGCAAGAAATAAAATTTGTCTTTGATGTTGAGGTCACTGAAGACACAAAAGTTGAGGAATATAAACCTATTGAGATTCCTAAAATTGAAGAAGAATCAGATGAGATCTTTCTGGTAGTTGAAGAGAATGCTCAACCCAAGGGAGGTATTTCTGAATTTTATCAATATATCGGCAGTAATATAAAATATCCAGCCCAGGCTCGCAGGCTTCGTGTTGAGGGCAGAGTATATGTTGAATTTATTGTTGGCAAAGATGGTAAGATTTTCGATGCCATTACGGTAAAGGGTATTGGTGCCGGATGCGATGAAGAAGCCGTGAGAATTATCATGAGCGCCCCTGCATGGAACCCTGCAAAACAACGTGGCAAGCCAGTGAAGCAACGGATGGTGTTACCCATTACGTTTAAGCTTGCCTCCGTTTAATTTCGTTGGTGATTTAATTTACCTTAATTAATTCTACCTCGAAGATCACCGTAGCAAATGGCGGAATTTGTGCGCCTGCGCCACGCTCTCCCCAGCCAAGCTCCTGAGGGATGTAGAACATAAATTTGTCGCCTTCTTTCATCAGTTGTAGTCCTTCTGTCCAGCCAGCGATCACTCCATTTAATGCAAATGTTGCAGGCTGCCCGCGTTGCACAGAACTATCAAACACGTTGCCGTCAATCGTTTTTCCGGTATAGTGAACCGTTATACTATCTGTGGCGATCGGAGATTTCCTTCCAGTTCCTGACGATATTATTTTATACTGTAGTCCGCTGGCAGTCACTTTTATTCCCTCGGCAGTTCTGTTGTGCTCTAAAAAATCTGTGTTTTCTTTTTTCAGATTCCCGCTCTTTTTTTCAGCAGCCGACTGCATGTATTGTTGCACAATTGGCATACATTCTTGCTGACTGATTTTTAACGGTTTGCTCTCATAAAAATCTTTGATGGCTTGTGAAAGCACTTCCACATCCAGCGAATCGCCTCCCTGGCCTTTCAGGTTGGAGGCCATAATCACACCCACGCCATAACTGGCGCGTTGGTGTTCATTAACTATTGCCACTTCTTTGGGCTTCTTCAGTTCGGTAATTTCAGACTCCAGTTTTTTGGTTTCAGCTTTCAGTTGAGCCACTTCGGCTACCAATTCTTTTTTTGATTGTGCAAACAGGGCAGATCCCATCAGCATGATAAATACAACAGCAAATAACTTCATGGTTTTGAAAATTTAAATCGAGCGCAAATAAAAGGAAAATAAGCCTACTCTCCGTGACGCGAAAATAAAAAATCAACATCTTGCAGAAGAATGAGAGAGCCGGGCGCATGAAAATAATTGTAAAAATCGCTTTAATAGTGATCTCTATTCTATTCGCTTCTGCAATAGCCTGCTATGTATTTCAGGATAAATTGATTTTTCAAGCCGATGCGCTGGATCAGGATTATCACTTTTCTTTTGATCAACCCTACGAAGAGTATTTTATATCTACTGCGGATAATCAGAAAATCAATGCCGTATGGTTTAAGCCATCGCAACAAGCAAAAGGATTGGTTATTTACTTTCACGGCAACGCTGACAATCTTCAGCGCTGGGGAAGGTATGCGATTGACATTACACAGCTGGGCTACGAAGTGCTCATGATTGATTACCGTGGTTATGGAAAGAGTAGTGGCACCTCCAATGAACAAGCGCTCTATGATGATGCAACTTTAGTTTGGAATTGGGCCAAAGAAAAAACAACGCATCAAAAAATAGTGATCTATGGAAGATCGCTCGGCTCCGCGGTAGCTACACACTTAGCGACTGAAGTGCAACCCGATTTACTCATACTCGAAACTCCCTTTGATGAATTGAAGAATGCTTCTGTGATGCGTTACCTGTTTTATATTGTCCCGCTCAAGACAAAGCTCGCCACAAAAGAATATCTCGGAAAAGTAAAAGGGAAGATCGTTATCTTTCAAGGAACGGATGATTGTGTGGTGAGTCTAGCATCTGCTGAACGGCTTAAGCCCATGCTGAAAGTAACAGATGAGTTTTTCATTATCCCCGAAGGAGGTCACCGCAATCTGAGGGACTTTGTATTGTATCATACTAAGTTTGCTTCCGTGCTTGAGTAGTAGATCTACACCTTTATGGTATAGGACACCTGCGATCCCCTTTCCACTCTCAAAATAATTGACTACTTTTTTAGGATCGTTCACCCTATGACCATCACGATTCTCATTATTCTTTTAGTATTATATGCATCTATTGCATTGATCTTCTATTTCTTTCAACATCTGTTTTTCTTTCGCCCTGAAATTTTAGCGGCTCATTTTAAATATCAATATCCATTTCCTTTTGAAGAACTGGATTTTGAAATGGAAGATGGTGGCCACATCAATGCCATTTATTTTAAGGTGCCCAACTCACGGGGTGTAATCTATTACCTTAAGGGAAACTCGCGCAGCATTAAAGGATGGGGAAAGTTTGCCAAAGACTTTGTGAGCAATGGCTACGATTTTTTCATGATGGACTATCGCGGCTTCGGAAAGAGCCGGGGAAAGCGAACGCAAACCAAATTGCTTTATGATGCGCAATATCTGTATAAATGGTTACGAGAGCGATATCCGGAAGACAAGATTGTCATCTTCGGAAGATCCCTGGGAAGTGGCATTGCAGCACGCGTGGCCTCGTGGAATAATCCCCGTATGCTTATTTTAGATTCTCCCTACTTCAGTTTTTATCATAACGCCAATCGTTTTCTTTTCTTTCTTCCTTTGAAGTGGTTGATGAGGTATGATATACGTACTGATCAATATTTAAAGACCACCAACTGCCCGGTGCATATTATTCATGGCACACGCGACCGTTTGATTCCATTTAATCAGAGCACAGCATTAAAAACCTTATATCCTGAAAAGATTTCGCTTCATCCCGTTGAGGGCGCTCATCATAACGACTTGCCCGAGTTTCCTGAATTTTTTGAGTTGCTCTATGATATTTTATATGTGGCTCCTGAAGAGTTGAAAACAGAAAATAAAGAATCATGATGAAAGAGCTTCATCATATCGACTTCACACGGGTATTTGATATTCTTCTGTATCAACAGAAAAAATATCCACAAAGCAAAGCCTTGAATGGCAAGGAGAATAATTACTGGAAAAGCTATTCCATCGAAGAGGTAATCAAACAAGCCGATCTGATCTCATGCTGGCTGATTGAACGTAATTATCAAAAAGGAGATCATGTTGCGGTGATGCCCAGGATGGGTAGCCCTGAATGGTTGATGGTTGATTTTGCTTGTCAGCAAGCAGGACTAATTCTGGTGCCGGTGCATCCTACGGCTTCCATAGAAGAAGTAACGTTTATTTTGAATGAGACTGAAGCGAAGGTGTGCATTACTGCAGATGTTGCTCTTTATGAAAAACTGATTCCGTTAAAAGAGTCTACTTCATGTAAAAGCATTTTTCAATTGGCCCAAGATGCCGATGGAAATCTATTATCACTCGTTAAACAAGAAGCCACTCAACATCAACGCGCAGAATTAGAAAGAAGAAAAAATGATGTACTCCCCGAAGACTTAATCGCCATTCTTTATACATCAGGAACATCAGGCACACCCAAGGGAGTAATGCTGACACACGGCAATGTGGTGAGCAGTGTTAAGTCGATGCTCACCATTCTTCCATTAAATCCGGGACACCGTGTGCTAAGCTTTCTTCCTTTCAGTCATATTTTTGAACGCACTGCCAGTTTCACGTATATGGCTTTTGGTTCAGAAATCTATTTCAGTCAACGCCTCGATGAATTAGGTAACGACTTTAAATCCGTAAAACCCTTATGCTGCACGTGCGTACCCAAGACATTAGAAAAGATGCATGACATACTAAGCGAAAAACTTCTCGAAAAAAATATAGTCAAAAGAAATGTGATCCGGTGGGCCATGCTTATAGGCGAAAAATATAAAGACAAACAGCGGCAAGGTGTTTTGTACAGCATAAATTTGTTTATAGCCCGCCTTCTTGTATTAGATACTTTTCGCAAAGCGCTGGGCGGAAAAATAAAATTCATGGCCGTGGGCGCTGCCGCATTACGCCATGACATTGGAAGATTATTTTCCGCTGCCGGAATTCTTACGTTATCCGGATATGGCATGACGGAAGCCTCTCCATTTATTTCCGTTAATAGAACAGAGCCTGGCCTTAATCAATTCGGCACCGTAGGGATACCCGTGCCTGGCGTGCAAATAAAAATTGATGAGTCGAACGAAAACGGTGAAGGAGAAATTTTAGTGAAGGGTCCCAACATCATGCAAGGTTATTACAACCGACCTGAGCAAACGCGTGAAGTGTTTACCGATGATGGATGGTTTCGCACGGGCGATGTTGGAAAAATGGTGAACAAAAGATTTCTCGCTATCACTGATCGCAAGAAAGATATTTTCAAAACTTCTGCAGGAAAATATGTGGCTCCGCAAGTGCTGGAAAATTATTTTACTACTTCTCCTTTTGTCATGCAATGCCTGATACTGGGGTTCAATAAACCTTTTGTTTCAGCTGTACTCGTTCCTAATTATTCTTTACTGAAAGCCTGGTGCGAAGAACAAGGCATTCATTGGACAGCACCAACGTATATGGTGCATAATATTAAAGTGATCAGGAAAATTCAAGAGGAAGTAGACCGCCTCAATGAAACTCTGCAGGGCTTTGAGCGAATCAAAAAATTTATTCTGAGTGAGGAAGAGTGGACGGTGGAAAATAAAGATCTAACAACTTCATTTAAGCCCAGGAGGGCAAAGCTTCTGGAAAAACACAAAAATGAGATTGAAAAGATGTATCCGTGATGTTTACATGAAGCATTCCTTCACTTGTAAAGAACAAAGTATCCAAGCTTTGTAGGGCAATCTATAACGCCCTTTTCCGGGCTCGGATGGATAGATAAATCAATAGCGCATGACTTTGCCCTGCGCTATTGATCTCGCCCTTTCAGGGCCGCAAAAAAACTTCACCAATCCACGATTACTAAACTTTTGGTTTTGTATCCGTCAGGATGGCATCAAGGTCTTCACCGGGCAATGCTATAATTTTTCCTGCTTCACGGTCCCACTTTACTCTGCGGCCAATCTTGTAGGACAAGCCTGCCATGTGAGAGGAAATAGCTTCTTCAAATCCTTCCTTGATGCCACAACTTGGCATGCCACCATTGCGAATGCAACTCAGCCACTCGCGCATGTGCAAGAAAGTTGGGTCAACACGTTTGCCATCACGATAGGTATATAGCAATCCTTTATTGGCAAAATATTTTGCCGTAGCAGAAGTAACTGCATCGGTTTGATTTACGGATGGATCATACACATAAATAGGTTCTGATGGATCGATTCTTTTCTCCTTAATCAGATCTGCATATTTGGATGAGCGGGCATCGGCATATACGGTAACCGCATTACCTAATTCCATGGTGCCATCATGGCCCATTAAATAAGTAGGACGGTCAAACTGATTGCCGAGTGTGGCGCTGTACACAAACGTCATCCCTTTTTCTTTTCCTTCGGGCTGACTTGTGCCTGTGGAGAAATCCTGATACTCCATATTCACTTGCAGCACATCGGGCACATTGCGTCCATCGCGGTGTGTATAAATTCCTCCTGATGTCATGACTGAATCTGGGATACCCATTTTCAACACGCAGTTGAGGCGATCATAATCATGTGAAAGCAAATCGCCAGACAGACCTGATCCATACGCCCACCATTTTCTCCAGCGGAAGAAATGTTCGAGGTTAAACTCTTCCATCGGTGCATTGCCAATAAACTGATTCCAGTCGATTGTTTTTGGCGAAGCATCGGGGTGGATATCATATTGCCATGCACCATTGTCATCATTACGATTGGTATTGGTAGTGATCAATGATACGTGACCTAACACTTTCTTGGCGATGATATCTTGTGCTGTTAAAAAACTTTGCGTTTGTCTGTGCTGGTGACCTAACTGAAACACTACTTTCGGATTTGCCTGCAATGCTTCACGAAGCGTATAGGTTTCCGATACATTGTGTGTCATTGGTTTTTCAATGTACACGTGTACCCCGGCAGCGATGGCTTCCAATGCGATGGGTGCATGCCAGTGGTCAGGCGTTGCAATCACGATGGCATCTACTTCTTTGCTATGGATTAACTCCTTGTAAGTAAGAAATCTCTTCACCTTGTTGTCATCCGAAGTAAAAGAATCAACTACACGATGTGCACGGTAATCGAAAATATCACACACGGCATTGATCTTGATATTCAGATTTTCTTGTGCAAGGAAATCTCTAAGTCGTGAGTCGTTCGGATTTTTTTCTGAAGATTCCTTCATGTCTTTCAACCAATCGGTAGTGGCATAGCCGAGGGCACGACAGAGTTGCTCACCACGAATTCCAAAACCGATGATACCAATCCTCACCGGATCGCCCGACATGGGGCCTGTTGGTGGCGGAGGTGATGCTTTGATATTTAATGTTTCCAGTAAAATCTGTCTTTCTCTTTTTGCGTTGCCCGTAACACGGGTACCGGCAAACCACACGGAGCCAAGAATAGGTATACCGGCCAGGCCGCGTAACATATCTCTCCTCGACCATTTCATAAAGTTGTCATTATTGTTTGTCATGGCTATTCGCAGTTAGTTTGATACTTCAGTTTTCTTCGATAAGAGATTTTCAAGGCCAAAAGCCCAGGCAGTTGGAAACACCATCACTACCCAAAGCGCTGCAATCTCAATCAGGTTTTTGTTCACAATCCAATAGCTGCCTTCAGAGGGTCCTTGTGGTAAACCAGGGAAAGCCGGATGTGCGAGATAGTATAGGGCAAGCAAACCCATGCCGATTACACTGGCCCACTTAGTTTTGAAACCGATCAGTAACGAAACGCCAACAATAACCAAAGCCCCAATATTAAGCACATCGACCACTGACGACATTGTGCCGGTGGCCAGCCATCCAAAAATTGGTTTTAAAATGCTTGCGCTTAAGAGATATCCTTTTGCCGTCCAGGTTGGGTTGTAAAGTTTTACGATCCCCTCGTACAGGAAATGCCACCCTACTAGCAAGCGCAGGGCGATCAGGGCATAAAGTTGTCCTGATGTATATTTTTGATCTTCCATAGTTTTATGTGGTTTAACGTCAATTAAAATTAAGTAATAATAGAGGTAGAAACCAGAATCTGACATGACCGATGTCAGCTAAATCGATGACTTTGAAAAGCCTTTAAGCAATCTTAAAGAAGGATATAAACGGGCTTATTTTAACGATACCGACTCTGGGTAATCGTTACTATTTTTTTTGTGGAAGAGTGAAAGAAAAATCATGACTGCCGGGCTTTCATCCGTCACGCTTGTTGTATTAAAAAAATCTTCCAGGTCTTTATAGCCACTCAGTTCTTCAAACTGCTGACCGTCCAATTTCTTGAATCCCATAGACCAGTCTTTAAAAATCCGCTGTTCTGAATTGCCCTCCAGCACCGTGGTAACTTTCCGATGACGTAAGTCTTTTTTAATTTCTTCGTAAACTTTATTCACGGCATCATACTCACCTTCCAGCACCTGAATGAATTTTTCATGCAAGTACACGAGCATCCCGGTGATGCCATATTTCTTATTATTTAAACGGCTTTTATCGAGAATGTCCAAAAGGTCATTCTCACGTAATGACCTTGAAGCATAACTGATGTAGACCAGGTGATACATGGTTAATCAAGCTATGCGTTTTGTTCCGTTTGGTCAATATTGGGTGTATCGGATGGAGGTGTTCGATGGATGAACGGTGAAGCAAATTGGTGAATGTTAATTGCTTTGCGTGAAAGCCAAATGCCCACGACTAAAGATGCCAACGCTCCGAACACAATACCCGGCACAAATGAAATGAAGAGACAATAATCATAAGCCCCATGAAATAGTGTGGCTACCGCCAACGCATGTATGGCGTAATAAGATTTCTTATGTTCAAACTTTGCTTTCCCTAAATAGAAGCCCATCAAAATAGCAAAGGTGGCATGTGCGGGCACTGCGGTGAACATGCGCATTAAGGCTGTGCTTAATCCGCCATCTGTTATATAAAGAATATTTTCAAATGTAGCAAAGCCCATACTCACCATCACGGAATATACAATGCCATCAAAGGGTTCATTGAAGTTTGGGTTATTATATAAAATGCCGCGTACAAAAATGAATTTGCTGAATTCTTCCACCAACGCCACAATTAAAAAAGCGTGCACGGCTTGCTCACCTACGCTCTGCTCATCAATGGTGATAAATACACCGATCACCCGGCTTATTAATAGCGTAACAAATACACTGAGGGTGCCGAAGAAGAAACTGCGCATAAGCAAACCCAGTGGCTCGCGTTCATGCTTGTCCTTTAAGTAAATGTATAAACCAATGGCTGCGCCCGGTGCGAGTGCAAGCGCCAGCAGAATTAAAATATCCATAGCGTTTTATATCATAGATGCCTAACGCATCATGTAAATACTAAGTAACAAAATTCCTGCACCGCGAATGATGGCATTCTTCAATACAATCCAGTTATCATTCTTTCTCGCAACCAGAATTACTGAAATAATCATGACCAACCCGGTAGCTGCTGATCCAATCCGTAATATATCGTATGCACCGTTAAATTTTAAAAATTGGAATAAGATGCCAATGGTAGCTACTGAACAGCCTATGTAAATTATTTTATAAACCAGGGTAGCATATAAATCCGGCTTGCAGCCTGCCGGAATATACAATGGCATAAAAGCCATTAGAAAGTAAGCCATTGATAAGGTAGAAAAACCAATCATTAAAAGCTGATCGGCACCTGGATAATGAAGTATTAGAAAAATAAATCCGACTACGGCAATCAGCAACGCTACGTGCTGAACGTTGGGCAAAATTTTCCTCTGCAGGAGTTCAACAAACGAGGTAGGCTGTTCTTGCATAGCAACAGATTTAGTTTCAAGTTAAATCTTTGTATGCGCAAAGACAAACCTCATATTAATCTTCGATAGATACTTCTACTTCATCTAATTTATCTTCTGTAAACGCTCCGGATGTAGCGAAAACAATTTTTCCTTGAGGATCTAAAACAAAAAAATACGGGATGTCGCGCTTTTCAAAGTCCAATGCTTCCTTATAGGGTTTGAGTTCACCTTTGTAAAACAAGATGTAAGGCAACAGGATAGGATCTATATTTTTAAGTGCTTTCTTCTTAGCGGTGCCCGTAGCTGCTGCATTCACTCCTGTAAACATCGGCACGAAATAAACATTCACGTCATAACCCATTCCTTCCAGCATGCCTGTGGTTTTCCTCACGAACTTATTATACACCGGGCTAAACCAGCCGTTCAAATCATCTTCCGATTTTTTTGAATAAGCAAGTCCCACCAAGGTGTACTTTCCTTTAGTATCCGTGGGCAATATTACTTTCTTATCCTCCACGGTTTCTGCTTCCATGGATGGGAAAATTTTACCAATAACTTGTGCGTTTGTTAGATTAATAGAAGCCAATAAGACGATGGTTGTGAACAGATTTTTCATATTACCCCAACGGGTTGAATTTAAGTTTGGTGTGCTGAGCGAATTCAATATCTATTCAACAGGCATGCCAGCAGCCTTCCATGCTTTAATTCCGCCTTCTAGTTCATAGATATCAACATATCCTTTTTCCTTTAGTACAGTCGCTGCCTTTGCACTGCGAATACCTGAACCACAATAAATAAAAATGGGCTTGTGTTCCAGGTTTGACAATTTATCTGCAAAAGAATTGTCCCACACAATATTTTCGGCATTCGCAATCTTGCCTCCTGCTATTTCTTCCTGTGTGCGCACATCCAATAAAATAGCATTTTCTGTTGCTTTATATTTTGCGTCAAAATCCTGTGGAGCTAGTACCGTTTCTGATTGCTCTCCCCTGCAGGCGAAAAAGAATAGAAGTAAGACAAACTTTTTCATAGCATTATTTTTAGTCGAGCAAGTTACACATTTATCGCTTACTGATCTTGTTGCCCGTGATACTTCGCTGGCGCGAACATTTAAATCGACTTACTTCTGTTTCTCTGAGTTTTGAGAACTTTGTTTTTCTTCCATTCACCCGTTCGCGCCATCTTCTCCAACTACCATCTTTCAGATTCTTTCTCATCAACTCAACTACCTGATCTTCTGAAAGACCAAATTGCAACGTGATGGCCTCGAATGGGGTGCGGTCTTCCCATGCCATGGCGATGATCCGATCAATTTCTTCTTCATTTAACATAGTTATAAAACCGATTCCGTTTCTGATTGTTATATAACTATGCGAGGTGTAAAAAAATCTAACCTGCCTACCAAAATTTGTAAAACCTGTTGCCGGCCATTTACATGGCGAAAAAAATGGGAGAAGGTATGGGACGAAGTGCTTTATTGCAGTGATGCCTGCAAAAAAAATAAAACAAAAGTAAATTATGTCTGAATTGTACACCTTGGCGGGAATTGATTTTGGTGCAAAGTTGGCCGGCACAACTTCCATGACCATTCTTAAAGATTCAAAATTCCTCATTCACGATTGCAAAAAAAAAGAAGATGCCGATGCGTGGATTTTAGAACAAGTTGAGAGACAAGCCATCAAAACGGTTTTTATTGATGCTCCTCTTTCATTGCCTCCCGCTTACTTTGATGATAAGTCGAACGAGTTCTTTTATCGTGAGGCTGATGCTGCCTTAGGTGCTATGTCGCCTATGTTTTTAGGCGGCCTCACCGCGCGGGCTATGAAGATGAAGCGATTGCTGGAAGCACAACATATAGCTGTGTTTGAAACCTATCCGGCAGCGCTGGTGCGTGAATTATTCGCTCACTCAAAATCCTATAAAAAAGATATTCAGGGTTTCCGTAAAGAACTCAGGGTAAAAACGAAGTTGCATAACCTTCCGGCCCTTCCTCCTTTTAAAACTTTTCATCAAGTAGATTCGCTGCTCGCATGGTTCAGTGGCTTTCGACATATCACCCATCAATCCATCATTCATGGATCAAAAGAGGAAGGAGAGATTTTAATATAATGGCATAGTGAATTCTGTACATCACAAGTAGTACCTTTACCCCGTGAATGATGTACAGGAATATATAGCCGCACAGCGAACCTCTCAAAAAGAGATCATGTCTGTGTTGCGCAGGTGGATTCAGGATCTGGGGCCACATGCTCAGGAAAAAATCAGTTATACGGTTCCTTACTTTTACTTCTATGGACCACTTTGCTACCTCAACCCATTAGATGGCGTGGATCTCAGCTTTGCGAATGGTAAGAAACTCAGTAACGAACAGAAACTCCTCGAAGAGAAAAATAGAAAAACGGTAGCCAGCATACGCTTTCACAGCTTGGCCGAAGTAGAAGAGCGCGAAGAACAAATCCGACAAATCCTTAATGAGGCCGCTATCTTAAATCAGTATCTGAACAATCTAAAAAAGAAAAAGAAGTGAGCCTGGAAGAAGATTTTATTGAAGATGAAGAAGGTGAGGAAGGCCTCTTCGAACATCACCGCATTGTTGCCGATGCAAAACAAGGACTGCTGCGCATCGATAAGTTTTTGATGGCCCGTTTGCCCAACGTGACGCGTACCAAAATTCAAAATGGCATTCACGAAGGTTTTGTAAAGGTGAATGACAATCCCATCAAACCCAATTATAAAGTTCACCCCAACGATGTGATCACCGTTTCATTTCCGGAGCCACCGCGAGACACGGATGTATTACCTGAAAATATTCCACTCAACATTGTTTATGAAGACGAATATTTGCTTGTAGTAAATAAACCTGCGGGTATGGTCGTGCATCCGGCTTATCAAAACTGGAGCGGTACCTTAGTAAATGCATTAACCTATCATTTCCAAAACTTACCTGAGATGCCAGGCAACGATGGTCGCCCCGGGCTTGTACATCGTATCGATAAAGACACTTCCGGTTTGTTGGTGATTGCCAAAACAGAAAAAGCAATGACCTCACTCGCAAAACAATTTTTTGATCACTCTATTCAACGAACGTATCAGGCTATTGTATGGGGAGTTCCTGATCCTGCGGAAGGAACAATCAATGTAAATGTTGGAAGAAGTTTAAAAGACCGAAGAGTGACAACTGCTTTTCCTGAAGCTGACTTTGGAAGAACAGCCATTACCCATTACAAGTTGTTACAGGATTTGCGCTATGTGTCGCTCATTGAGTGCCGCCTGGAAACTGGGCGCACTCACCAGATACGTGCTCACATGAAATACATCGGTCATCCGATTTTCAATGATGCCACCTATGGAGGTAATGAAGCGCTCAAGGGCACCATCTTTTCAAAATACAAACAGTTTGTCGACAACTGTTTTAAAATAATTCCGCGTCAGGCGTTACACGCAAAGACACTCGGCTTCATTCATCCGGCCACAAAGGAATTCATACAATTTGATTCCGGACTTCCCGCTGATTTTAAAGAAGTGATGGAGAAGTGGGAAAATTATGTGAAGTACAATTAGTCTGTACTCATGAAAATTGAGCACATCGCCATCTGGACAAAAGATCTTGAGCGCGTGAAGCACTTCTACGAAAAGTATTTTTCAGATAATGTCAGGCGAAAAGTATTTCAACCCCACAAAGAATTTTGAATCGCACTTTCTTCGCTTTGACGATGGTGCACGACTGGAGATCATGCGCAATCCAGAAACTGCTTCACTTGAAAAAGATATGTTGAATGAGTTTATCGGCTTAGCACACTTTGCTGTCTCGGTGGGATCAAAAGAAAAAGTAAATACTCTCACAGAACAACTTCGTCATGATGGGGTTCAAATCATTGGAGAGCCGCGCACAACTGGCGATAGGTACTTCGAAAGTATCGTGCTCGACCCGGAGGGAAATCGAATAGAAATTACCATTTAACGTTAATCATTCAATAATCTGAAATTTTTTGGGGGACGAAATCCCGGCAGGTGTGTGAGAATCACCTGAGATTCATTTGGAGAAGGTAAGATTAAGCGGCTAAGCGCATCTTCCTTTTCTTCTCCTGGCGCAACGCCTGACGGATTTCTTTCATGGCTTCTTTTTTAAAAGCCTTGTGATCTCCTGTCTTTTCAGGCTGATTGAGAATGCTCTTGATGTACGTGAGCACTTCTTCCATTTGCACCTTGTCCATGGCATCCAAACTTTGCAGAATGGCCAACTTGGGTGATTGTAACATACAATTAGTGGTTGTTGTTACTGCTAATAACGGCAAAAGTATACATAGGTTCAATGGGTAACCTGATCGTTAACCATAAGATAATTTGGCGTTAATGCCTTGGAGTATAATCGGGCTTAAACCTTAAATTTTTAAAAGACGAAATACGAGAGAAGAAAGACCAGAATTAACAGCAGTGCCATCCATTTTATCCAAGGGCTATGCCCCAGAAATTCATACCCACAAATCGGGCATACACGGCTCTTGATGTCAATCTCCATAGCACAGGCCGGGCACTCTTTCTTTTTCATGCTGCAACAAACTGATGATGATAAGGCATTATGTATTCAGCCATCTCAAAAATTTCCCGAACCAGGTTTTAGGCGCAGGTCTTTCTTCTTTCAAGGATAATGATTCCGTTGGCTCATCTACCATTTTTGCTGCCTTGGTAGGTTGCCCTGATTTTACGCGCTGAAGATAGTACTGTGTGCGCTTTTCTTTTTCAAATTCTAACTTCGCTTTCCTCTTTTCTTCTTCCTTGTGTGCTTGTTCTTCACGTTGCACAGCGATGGGATTGCGAGCCTGGCGTTGCGGATAGTTATCTCTTCGTTGAGTATTAACTCTCGGTTCAGGTCTTCTCTGTTTCTTTTCCGTTACCGGGATTTTTTCTACTTCTCCTTCGGTTGCAACCTCAGTTCCTTCCGGTGATTCTGTAACCGATACTGTTTTCTTTTTAGGTTCTGGCAATTCAATCTTGCCCAACACTTTCAATCCAGAGAGCTCTACTTTGGGTGCTTTAATTATTTCTACTTCGGGTTTTTCCTCGGTCACTTCCATCACAGGTAAAGGCGTTGCTTCAACCGTCACCACTTCCTCCACAGTTTGAGTAATAACAAGCCCTTCGTTATCAGGCGCAGGTGCTGCTGTGGGTTCCGGATTTTTATCTTCAATAGCCATGATTTCATTCAACCGCCCGGGGGCGAAATGCAATACAACTCGCTCGGTCACTTCATCATTTAAACGTGCATTTGATCCCTCATCAGGAAAAATCTGCTTTGTCGCTAAATAATCAACGATTTGTGAAGGTCTCAAGGCCAGTTTTCTGGCAAGCTGTCCAAGTCTCATAGGTTTCTGATTACAACAAGCTGCAAATATACTTGATGGGAAATAAAAAAAGGCCGGCCCAAAAATTTGAGCCGACCCTAAATGAATGTAACCTGAGCTTGTCGAAGACTTACTTAGGATCTAATCCCTGGTTGATGCGCACCAATAAATCCTGTAAATGGTAGCGACTCAGTTTATCTGTGGTGCCCGGTAGCGCAGTCGTAATCTCAGACTTCAAGGCTACCAGATGTGCGCGTGACAACGAAATTACATCACTCTTCTTGGGGTCAGCAACAGGAGAGGCCGGTGATGCAGGGAAGAAAGGACTTGAGAAGTTAAATCCACCTGTAGCGGGAGGGGTGCCGGAAGGATTCAATAATGCAATGAGTTTCTCTGCATGTGCCTTCTGCAAATTTCTTCTATAATTATCGATGGCTTTGTGTGTGCTTAATTCAGACCAGATACCTTTTCTTAAATCCGTGAAAAGATCATCAAGGCTATAGGCATTTGCATTCAGCGCGCTGCTCTCAATCAAACGTTGCATGCGTCCATAATCATGAAGACTATTCAAGGTTGCTTCCTGCATGCCGCGAACTTGCTCCACTCCGGAACCAGGACGAGTCAGACTCAATACAGCGGGATCCAACATCCACTTCGGAGTTTCAAACAATTGCTTATTCAAAAATGCTACGGCATCTTTTTGCAAATTCTTCGGTGTTGGCTCATACACGGCTCCAGCCTGATCGTAGGTTTTCGGAGTCTCATAAATGCCACCTACATACTTTGTAACGTGGCCCATGTATCTGCGATACTGACTTACTACCTGACCATACATTTCATCTAATTTTTTATAGCCTTCTGCTTCTTCCTTGTACCAATCTTTTAGGTTAGGCAAAATGCGTTTCAGATTTTTGAGTCCATAATCACTAGCGAGCATGGCGTTGTTACCAAGATCTTCACTTTGCGAGCGAGGATCGTATGGATTGATCTCGGATCCAAACCAATACACCGGATCGCCAGCATGAGCCAGCACCCACTTATTCAAAATCCTTTTATCTTCTTCAGGAGTCTTGGTGTCGAAGATGGGTTTATATGCCCACTCAATCGCCCAACGATCATATGCACCTATGCCCGGGAAAAGATTGGTTACGCCATCTTCTGGTTGCGCTACATAATTGAAACGTGCGTAGTCCATGATGGAAGGTGTATGACTATACTTTGCCTGATATTCTTTATCTCGCAGTTTTTCAACGGGTGTAGAAAAACTTGACCCGAAGTTGTGACGCAATCCCAACGTGTGACCGACTTCATGCGAAGCAACAAAGCGAACCAACTGGCCCATCAACTCATCATCAAACTGACGATTGCGTGCACGTGGATCGATCGCTGCTGTTTGAATGGTGTACCAGCTGTTCAGCAAGCTCATCACATTATGATACCAACCAATATGACTTTCAAGAATTTCTCCTGAGCGCGGATCGTTCACATTAGGTCCATAAGCATTTTGAATATCCGAAGCGAAATAGCGGATGAATGAATACCGTGCGTCTTCCGTGCTGATCGTAGTATCTCCTGCAGGAATTTCCTTCGCTAAAACAGCATTCTTAAAACCAGCTTGCTCAAATGCTTTCTGCCAGTCCTGCACACCTAATATTAAATACTTGCGCCACTTCACAGGAGTAGCCGGATCGATATAGTAAATTATTGGTTTAATGGGCTCAACCAACTCACCACGCTTCATTTTCTCAACATCTTCCGGCTTGGGTTCAAGCTTCCAATGCACAGCAAAAACTTCGGTCTCCGCTTTTTGAGATTCTTCACCATACACAGTATAACCCGTGGCGAAATATCCTACGCGAGGATCAAAAAGCCTTTTGCGTGCAGGCGTTTTGGGTAATAGAATCATTGATGAATTGATCTCCACCGTAACTACTCCAGCACTAGCTCCGGCAGGAAGCACACTTACTTGTTGTGGGCCCGGGCCCGAAGAAGGCGGAGGCAATACCGAAGTAAATGTCTTCACCATTCTCACTTCCGTATTGATAGGAAATGATCTGATGCTTTGAATATAAGAGCGATCGGTTTGAATAGCCGTAAGACTAAAGCTTCTCTTGGTGCGGGGATCTAACGAGATCAATTGATTATCTCCTTTGAAAAATTCCGTTACGTTAATCACATACGATGTGTCTTTGAGAATCGCTTTGATATCAAACGAAGCTGCGATTGGCTCAACATTGGAATTGCGAACGGCTTCAATAATGGGTTTGGTTTCATCAGGACTTGTATTGATATTTAATACCGCACGAAGAAACATTTTATTATTAGGCCCACGTTCCCATCGCAACACCTGGCGATTTTCTTCTTCACCACCATAGCCTGCTCCTGTGGGCGCTTTAGAAATGCGGGTTACCGCCATAAACTCGCGGCCCATAATGCTATCCGGGATTTCGAAAAAATAATCTTCACTGATTTTATGAACGGTAAAAAGCCCCTTCTGAGTTTTGGCCTTAGCAGTAATCACCTGCTTGTAGGGCTTCATCCCATTGGCTGGTTTAGCTTTGGCCGTATCCGCTTTGACTGGAACAGCAATAGCTTGTTTTTTAACATCTTTTTTTTGTTTCTGTGCGAAAGATGGAATAGCGCACATGGAAAGCACTACGAGCCAACACGCACATGCTTTCATGGTAAATGGTTTTATCATAGATAGTATGAATTAAGTGACTAAGCTAAGAGTAGACTCTTGGATTGCCAAAGATTGTAGTACCGATGGCAAAATTTTCAGTTTATTCCTGGCAACTGCGCATTGTCTGTTTCTAATTGTGCAAGTCCATAAAAAGCACGAGCTTTAGTTAATATGATAAAAAGATTATTCGTCTTCTTACTAATCTTCATTGCATTCACCAACGGCCGGGCAAATTCTATTCTTATTCCCATGGATGAAATGCAGCAGAATCATTTAAAGGCGTATGGCATTACCTACTTCATGTTACAGAAAAATATTCCGGTAGATTGGTTACTCAATTATCGCGGTGGAAGTTTTCTTGCTCCTTATTCGCTGGCCATTCAAAATGAATGCACGATACGCGGAGTTTCATTTGAGTTGATTTCGTCAGCCAAGACCAATACCATCCTTCAGGAGATTTCTAATCCGGAAACGAATATGAATATTGTATGGTTAGAAAGTGCACCCAAAGTGGCGGTGTACTCACCCAAAAATGAATTAGTGAATGACGATACCGATGCGGTAATCAGTGTGCTTGATTATGCTGAGATTCCTTACACCATTATCTACGATGAAGAAATTCTGATAGATGAATTGGTTAAGTATGATTGGGTGCATCTGCACCATGAAGATTTTACAGGACAACACGGAAGATTTCTGCGCAGGGAATCGGCTATCATAGAAGCAAAAATTCAGGAGGCCACCGCACTGCGTCTTGGCTACGGAAAAGTATCTGCGATGAAACTCGATGTGGCCAAAAAAATCAAAGGCTTTTGTGCCGGTGGCGGATATTTATTTGCCATGTGCTCAGGGGCTGAAACATTTGATATTGCATTATCCGCAGAAGGAATAGACATCATTGATTACATGTATGATGGAGATGGCGCTGACGAAGAAGCTGCTCTTGACTTCAGCAAAACATTGGCCTTTGAAAACTTTACGCTGGAGCCCAGCACAAACAGAAAGTTTTCCAACATCAACACAGGTCGGCCTAATTTCTTGGAGGAGAGTCGCGATTTCT
>JAYVTC010000203.1:0-4743 GCA_043774745.1 Cyclobacteriaceae bacterium
GCGTATGCCCGCGCAGCATAAGGTGGATTGGCAAATGGAAACTGTGGATCTGCGAATGGGTTTTCAGCATCGGGAAAAGGATAAGTCCCATTCGCAGTAGGTGCCGGTGGTAAATTGTATTTCGCCACTAATTCACGAAGTATCTGGTTCCAGCGCAACACGCCACCGGCACTCCAATAAGCAATAATATTTTTTTGACTTTTGGTCAGTTTACTTTGAATATCCTTTATCGATGCCAACTCAGCTTTGTATGCATCGGAAGTAATAGCTGCTGGTGCAGCAACGGGTACCTGAATAGAGTAATTCTTTGTAAGAATTACCGGGGTCCACGTTCCAGCCGTTTCATCAAGAGAAGCAGGATTTAAGGGACCAAAATCCTCAACTTCCAAATCTTTGCAACTGTTGACACCAAAAAGGAGAAATGTAAATAAGATAACAATGGTTTTATTATAAAATGTCTTCATACAAAATCTTAGTTAGTCGTTTTAGTAAAATGAATTGTGTATAATAAGCCGCCCATGAAATACGTTGACTGGCCAACATTACGGCCAGCTATTGTTTGACCAATAAAGGAACGAATCGCCAAGCCTTTGGGCTTAGGTACATAGTACATGATCGTGGCATCTATTTTTGAAAAATTCATCCGGTTTGAAACAAACGGCATGTCTTGTCTGCGAATGTCGCCTCCGCCTAATGTGTTTTGCTGGGTGTAGGAAAGGAATATGTTTAAAGAATTTTTGTAGTATCCGGCACTGAATGAAAAATCAATCACATTCGGCATCTTCACCTCATTGCCATAGAATAACTGGCCATCGGTGTAATAGGAATAGCGATCTAATGTAACATTACTACGCCATGTGTATGCCGAAGTAGCATTGGCATACCAACCTTGTTCCATTTTATAATTTAATGTAATACGACCCGAAAGTTGTTGAGCCGCCATTCCAATCGAAAGTGGTAGAAAGTCAGGGGTATAATCGGTAAGAGGGACTGAATAACTACCAAGTACAAATGAATTAAACTCACCGTTACCAATATTTTTTTTCAGAAAATTGTATTTTGCTCCAATGGTTAGGTCTTGTATGCCCTGCATACTTGAAAGCACTCCTTCGCTTGCTTTAGTAATAACATAAGGTAACATGGCAATGACGTTTACCTTATCACTTACTCCGTAGTTACCCATCCACATTACACTCTGCGTAGTAATCGTTCCAATGTTGTGATTGTTACGTTTCAGGGTTCCTTCCCAATAGTTTTTCCATTGGTCATGATTGTATAAAAAGCCAGTGCATAAATCCCCTTTGGGCATCATCAATCCGTCCGTGAAGTTCTGGGCACTTACGGATAATATTCCCAAGGGTAAAATGAACAGTATTAAGAGTAGATTTTTTCTCATAATTAAATGTTTAATGATTAGTCGTTTTAAAGGGTGCTTATTCGAAAATCCTTTACTTCTGTAGCGTTTTTTTTTGGCTAACAGGATTGAAGAATTATTCCGAAAAAAATTGGGCATGCGCTCAACGGAGCTCTGATATTTCTCAATAATAGTCTTTACAGACTTTGAGAAAAAGATTTAAACTTTAGGAGGTGGACTGTTAAGCTGAATCGCAAGGGATTCATATACAGAAAAGTGGGTGCGATGAGTAAGCACCTTATTCCATCCGCTTTCCTCTGACTGAAGAACCGTGGAACATGAGATATAATCTTTAATAAAATTCTGAATGGTTTTTGTGCTGCCCTTTTCGCTGGACGGTTTATCAGTAAATGATTTTACATAATCAGTCAGCGCTTGCTGTATCTCTTTTGATGTATTGTCTTTTACGCAAACAATATATAATGTATCGCTAATATAACGCTGCTTCACCATCCTATAAACTTCGCCCTTGTGTTCAAACTCACCATCTACGCGAGTGAACCCACGTGAGTCTGTGGCATAAGGAATAGTGATCGGCACTTTAATGGTGACCTCCTCCTTAGGCAGGAAATTATTATCGTCAAAAAGGGCTCTCATTTCCTTTTGATTAACGAACTGAAGCCCCATAAAAACACCATAGTATCCCAGCACATTGAGCAGGAATAAAACGAGCAGAACTATGGTAAGACTTCTTTTCACGATGCGAAATGTAGGCAATTATTCTAAATAGCAAAATATGCTATTGATTTTTGGCCTAAAAATGCGGTTTACGTATGTGAAATATTCTTAGATGTGCTCTTTTTTATTCTTCACCAGGTCATACATCAGTTCGCGGGCGCGATGCAATTGTGCCTTCACCGTACCTAGTGGAGCCTCCAGTTCTGCGGCTATTTCCTCATAACTTAATTCATGGAAGTAGCGAAGCCTAACCAGTTTTTGATATTTGGCTGGTAGCATACTCACAAACACCTGAATGAGTTCTTCTTTCTGTGCTTTGATGGCTTCATCTTGTGGATTCAAAATTCCCCTGTCCTCCACATCGATAGACACCGACTGGCCGTCATCATCAGTATACGTGTTCTCAATGCTTAGTGTGTTTAATCTCTTTTTGCGGATATGATCAATCGTATTATTGGTGGCAATACGAAAAAGCCAGGTGCTGAATGTAAAGTCTTTCTTAAACTTATGTAAACTGCGGAAAGCTTTGGAGAATGACTCCATCATCAGATCCTCGGCATCGTCTACATTGCGTACCATTTTTAAGATCAAGGCATACACAGCCCGTCTATAGCGCTGAAGAAGCTTGGCATAGGCTTTATCATCACCGGCTACAGCCATATCAATCAACTTGAAATCTTCAAGTGCTTTGGGTGAAAACCTACTTTCGTCTAACTCTTCCATCGTATTCTTTTGACAACTAACGCACGCAGTCCGGTTACAAGATAGTAAAAGGGGAAAATAAAATCTAAAAATGGTGTTTTCCACACTTCAAATTGAGCTCCCAAACGGGCTGAGGCATTACGAAATAACCAAATCATTAGCACGCAACGTAGCAAGAACGCAAAAAGCAAGGGCCATGTTGGCTCAATAAAAGATATCATTGGTAAAACAAGAAACCACGTCAATAACCAACTGATCATGAATAATCCTAAAATCAGTTTGTCAGAAAATTTATAACGCTTGCCAGCAAATAGATGCCTTAACTTCTGATTCATAAAATCAGACCACGATTTTTTTGGTGTCGAAAGAACTGTGGCACCCTGACCGATACATACCTGGGTATTTGTCTTCTTTGCATGAAGATTCACAAACAAATCATCGTCACCTCCCATCACGCCCAAATAGTTATTGAAGCCTTTGCTCTGCAGGAAAAGTGATTTTGAATAAGCGAGGTTGCGACCAACACCCATATAAGGTCTGCCCAGAAGTGCCATTCCTAAACATTGTATGCCGGTAAGCAGTGACTCAAAGCGTATGAAAGCATTCAGCAATCCTTCCGCTTTTTGATAAGGAGAAAAACCAAGAACAAATTGAGTCTGGTCATCATATCGCTCTGTCATGCGGGTGATCCAGTTTTTACTATCGGGCCTGCAATCGGCATCTGTAAATAACAACCAGTCATACTTGGCTGCTCTGATGCCCAAGGTGATACCGAATTTTTTTCCATTGATATATTCAGGCTTATTTACCACACGAACCATCTTCAACCTGTTATCCTCTTGTGTGGCTTGCAGCAAATAATCGTAGGTTCCATCATTGGACCTATCTTCCACAATAACGATCTCAAATTCAGGGTGATTCTGCTCCAGCAACATCGGCACCAGCTCTTTTAGATTTTGTTCTTCATCATGCGCACATATGATTATCGAAACTGGCTTTGGTTTTTGTAATACAGTATTGTCCTTTCGGGAGAAGGCAAACAAAAAAAGTGACAGATAGAGAATCTGAATACCGATTAAAGCAAAACAGATAAGAACTAAAATTGACAAGGCATTGATTTTTGAACGCACAAAGATAAAGCCTTATCAGAAACGGGAAACTATTTATATGCCGCATCAACTTTTTAAATTACAAGATTGTCTCAATTTGGAGAGGGTGGCCGGTGCGGTTAACTTTGCGTCCGAATGAAATTCAGCCTCACCGCCAAAGACCCTCACTCAAAAGCACGAGCAGGAGTAATAAACACCGATCACGGTGAAATTCAGACGCCTATTTTTATGCCCGTGGGCACAGCGGGTTCAGTAAAGGCCGTGCACCAGCGCGAATTAAAAAATGACATAGACGCCAAAATCATCTTAGGCAATACTTACCACCTCTACTTGAGGCCTGGCCTCCCTTTGTTGGAGAAAGCGGGTGGCCTTCACCAGTTTATAGGTTGGGACAGGCCAATGCTAACAGATAGCGGTGGATATCAGGTGTATTCATTAGGAGAAAACAGGAAGATCACAGAAGAGGGCGTAATCTTTAAATCACATATTGACGGATCAAAGCACACGTTTACACCCGAAGGTGTGATGGATATTCAACGAACCATTGGGGCCGATATCATCATGGCCTTTGATGAGTGCACGCCTTATCCGTGTGAATATGACTACGCAAAAAAATCAATGGGGCTCACGCACCGGTGGCTCGAGCGATGCGTGAAACGGGTGAATGAAACCAACCCGAAATACGGATATGAACAAGTTTTATTTCCGATTGTGCAGGGCAGTGTTTACAAAGATTTGCGGCAGCAATCCGCAGAATTTATCGCCAATCAAAATCAACAAGGAAATGCCATCGGAGGGCTTTCGGTAGGAGAACCTCACGAAATGATGTACGAGATGACT
>JAYVTC010000204.1:0-2487 GCA_043774745.1 Cyclobacteriaceae bacterium
CATTTCGTTTTTGTGGATTTTGGCATATTTTGTAATGTTAAGAATATCATTTTCGGTTACATCAAGAAAGGATCTGTACCAACTGGCCCACCCATATACAGGCTTTTTGGTTACACTGGCAACTGTAACTTTTGCCACCCATTTATTTTTGATTTTCTGAGCTTCACCCCAAGGCTTAAATAGGAATAAAATCTCATCTGATGAACGGGATTCACCAGACTCTACAAATACCTCACTCATTTGTCCCCAAATCTCCAATTTCATTTTAGTTCCATTAACTTTTACATCAAAGTATACATCTGATATTGTATCAACTGCGGCTATGCTCAAACCCTCACCATTCTTAGCGTAAAGTGTAATATCATCGTAATAACCCCGCCAACTTCTATCATTACTTTTTAAGGAATCTCCATTATTCATCAAATACTTTCTACTATATGCCCCTGAATTCTTTAGTTCTTTTTCGGTTGGAATGTCTAGATCCAAGTTACCCCAACGGCGAGATTCTATATCTGTAGTTGCTAACTGCCAATCGGTTGGTTTTCCGTCAACTCTAAAACAAGAATCTGGAGTATTGAGAAAATGAAAAGTTTTTAAATAAACCGGTTGCAAAGTGCCGTTTACAAATTCCAGTTTTAACGACAAAATATCTGAATTAATTCTGGTTGCTTTTAATTTTAATTGATACCCTTTATAATCTGTCCATGTGTATATGTCTTGTTTACCTACACCAATAGGGGTCAATCTTTCAATCGTTTCAACAGAAGGCTCGCCTATTGGTTTTATTTCTTTAAGCGTCCCATTTTCAATAATGGTAAACGAAAAATTACCTCCTTCAATAAAAATACCTGAGCTACTAAAATTCAAAGCGTTATTCTTTAAAACTTGTGCCATAGTTGCCTTCACAGTTAGTGTGAAGATTGCAACGAAAGTCAATAGTAAATATTTTTTCATTTTTTTAGAATTGTGTTTGATTTTTATACAATAACAGCATCAGCCTATTGATACTTTTTCTTCTGATACTGTTCCTAATTAAATTTTATAAACTTGCCAGTCTTTAATCAAATCGTATCAATTGCAATTTGAAAATTCTAAATACCCCTTTCCTATATACTACTAGCTGCAACACCGCCATCACTTCTGTTGTATCTGCTAACCAATTAGAATTATCAGATACAGTTATTGTTTGAGCTAGCAAAAGCATGATACAACTTCTTTAACTAAGTTGCATAAACACTACTATAAAAAAAGCCAACTAATATTATCTGCATTCAAATGATATTAGTTGGCTTTAGAACAAAAGAGTTCAAAATTAATATCCAGGATTCTGGGCCAATTTAGCTCCTACATTTCTATCTATTTCAGATTGAGGTATTGGCAATAAATTATTTTTTGGAGTAACTGTTTTGCTTTGGATTTCACCTCCATACTTACTAACTCTATCATATACTAAGCCTAATCGCATTAAAGTTAACATGCGAAACTCTTCCCCATACAATTCCCTTGCCCGCTCATCAAGAATATAACTAATCGTAATTTCACTTGGATTAGCTAACGGTGCCTTAGCCCTGGCTCGAATCAAATTGATATCAGCGGCTGCACTTACCCTATCGCCTTTAGCAAGATAAGCCTCGGCTCTTAACAATAAAGTTTCCGGCAATCTCATAACATATTGATCTCTTATGTAGCCATATAAGGGATCACCACCAATGTGCTTATCGGTTCCAAATTTTGTCCAGTTAGGATAGATATACCACATTGAATCTTCTTTTACGGTTAAAAAGGAAGAGGGTATTCGATCACCTTTATTAAAAGCAGGCTGCCCTCCAGCAGCTGGTATATTTGTACCAAAATAAAATTTACGACGTACATTTGTTTCATTATTTCTTAAATCTCCTGCAGAATTAGCCCATATATCCCAATTTAAATAATTGGTACCTCTTAGGAATGATGCGCCACGCCCTACACTATCAGAAGCTCCGGCAATATTTAAACCTGCCTTCGCAAACAACCAATGTCTACACCAATTAGCACGCGAAGACCCTATCCAATTTCCATATTGCGGAAATGCTACACCACCTCCCGGAACATTACGCTCAAATTGAGCAGTCCAAATAGATTCCTTATTCCCCATTTGGTAATCTTGATTATTCATCTCATGTAAATCCCAATAATAATCAGCAGTTTGACCCAGCGCTGTTATTGTTTCTGTTCTTCTGGCGCCAAAACGAGTGTTCATAAGAGAATAGGCACCATCTTGTCCTCCGATGACTCTGGTTGCAGCTGCTATTGCACCATCATAATCCTTCAAAATAATATTAATTTCCGCTAACAGGTGATCTGCAGCAGCTCTCACTACCTTTCCGTTAATTGCATTAGCAATGGGTAAGTTAGTCACCGCAAATTCCAAATCACTTTTTATGAAAGCATTACACTCTGCAGGGGTATTTCTTACAAAATCAACTTTAACTGAATTTACTGGGCCAT
>JAYVTC010000205.1:0-2116 GCA_043774745.1 Cyclobacteriaceae bacterium
ATCCATATAGCACATTTTTAAAAAATTATCTAAAAAAATCAATAAAAAGTCAAACTTTCAGAATTCAATGTTGTTTTATTTTATCATGATTAACCTTAAACAATGATAATTGTAGAAAAACACCCTTCTCCGCTGGAAATAAATTCTCTCCTTCAGGGCGAACAACTTGCGTTTAAGTCTAAAAACGCTATTCGAGTCCCACAAACTGAATTCACCGACCTAGAAAAGATCCGTGAAATCTCGATTCGTGTCAAAGAAATATTGTCTATCCTGGGTTGCGATTTAAACGACGATAGTTTGAAGGGTACACCGGATCGTGTAGCGAAGATGTACGTTCAGGAAATTTTTCAGGGTCTAAATATTGAAAACAAACCGTCGATAACCCTTTTCGAAAACAAATATAAATACTCGCAAATGTTGGTTGAAAAAAACATTACGGTTTACTCTACCTGCGAACATCACCTAGTTCCCATCATAGGAAAAGCTCATATTGCTTACATTTCTTCTGGTACGGTAATAGGCCTATCAAAGTTAAATCGTTTGGTCAATTATTTTTCCCGCCGGCCGCAGGTTCAGGAGCGGTTAACGATGGAAATTGCTGAAGAATTAAAAAACATTTTAAACACTGAAGACATTGCCATCATGATTGTCGCTGATCACTTGTGCGTTCAATCTCGTGGAATTAAAGATGTGGCGAGCAGCACCGTAACTTCGGCTTACTCAGGAAAATTCGCAAACGAATCAACGCGAAGTGAGTTTTTAAAATACGTGGGCTGATTAATTCCCCGGCTTTACTTTATTAAAAATGCTTTTTCAAATCTTCCGGTAAGCTTATTATCGAAAGATTGGGAATAGTCAGATTGGGATGATCCATGAAGAATCGTCCAGTGACCAAAAACTTTGCGTATGAAAAATTATTTTGAATCTCGCTCAATAATCCTTTAGCCAGCATTTGTGGATAGCCGGTGGTAATGGAGGTAAAAATAAAATCAGGAAGATAGGAGTCGGAAATTTGTGATAGTTCCTTTACAGGCAGATTACATCCGAGATAAAGCGTATGATGGCCGGCAACTCTGATCATGTAATTAGCAAAAAGCAATCCGAGCTCGTGCGTTTCTCCTTCGGGTAAAAACAGAAGAAATTTTTTCTGCTCCGGATGGTTTTTTATGTGCTGTCCGTCAACCGCGACCAGAATTTTTTGCCGGATAATATTCGAAATAAAATGTTCGTATGCAGGGTTTATCGTGCCGGTCTGCCACATCATACCAATTAGTTTCATTAAAGGAAAAATTAATTCCATCATTGTTTTTTCCAATCCATGTTGCAATATGCTTTTAGATAAAGTTTTTTCAAAAACCGTTTCATCTAAAGCAAGCATAGCACCAATTAGCGTTTGAATGTGTACAGAGTGTTTTTCTGAACGCATCGAATATTCAATCGCCAGTTTTCTTATTTCTTCTTCATTCAGTCTTGAGATTTGAGATATTTTGTAACCATGACGACTGAGCATGGCGATGTTTAGTAAAAGTTTTAAATCTGCCTCTTCATAATATCTGATGTTGGTTTCGGTGCGTTTAGGAAGGGGTAAATTATAACGCTGTTCCCAAATCCTTAACGTATGGGCTTTGATACCGGTTAAAAGTTCTATTTCCCTAATGGAAAACTGATTCATAAAAAATTATGTATTTAATATTCTAGTTAATTCCTCAAACTTAACAACGTGCTTACCGGAATGTTTAAAGATATTCTTTTTCGGGGGAATGATAAACGACGCAGCACTGTTACAAAAATTTAGAAATCATAAAAAAGGAGCCTCGCAGTGGGCTCCTCCATTCAAATTATAAGAAACTATTGTTATTATTTATTTGAATACTCCGCCATTTTTAAAGTATTCTGGAAAGGATTAGAATTGTTATGTTTCCGGCCATCAGTAAAAGTGAAGTTTGGTTTTTCGTTTTCTCTTAAACTGTTAGAGATGGTAGTTGCTGTAGTTGGTTTTGTTCCGTTTATTGAAATGGCAGGTGTGCTTTCATCCATTTTATTCATATCGAATGATGCATTATTGTGTTGTCCGCCCTGAGTTCCGATTGAATTCATTTGTTCTGCTTCGCTCAAT
>JAYVTC010000206.1:0-21205 GCA_043774745.1 Cyclobacteriaceae bacterium
CAGTAAATCTTTGCGGCCTTCTTTATTGATACCTAAAATGTGATATACTGCGCGGGCTACAATCCGCCCTTCATCTTTCACCTTGTAGTGCATGGCATCGGCTTGTCTCAAGTTCTAAGGGACCATCAGAAGTTTGAATTGTTTTACTGGTCTTGCCATTTTTCCGGTTGCCTTGGCAGAGGGGACATGGCAGATTGTTCAATGCAATGGCTGCGAGACGATATCGTTCAGAGAAAGTTGGGTGAGTAGTGAAGACATTGACCCTGAAGACGGATACATCGAGAATGTTAAAATTTATCCTGTAAGAGGTAAGGACATTTATCCAATTAAGCCGTTCTATAACGTTCCTTTGAAAATAAGAACTATTTATAGGGAGATGATTGATGCATTCAACAATGGACTTCTAATACTTTGTTCCGGTGGACTTCGTGCGACAATTGAAGGAATTTGCAGTTGCAGAAACACAAACGTTGTGGCTCATGCCTTGGGACGAGAAAGTTTACAGCAAAATTGACTATTTTTGGTTGACATTTAAACGACATGAAAGCAGCAGATTTAAAATTTAACCTAATTGACAGTTACTTGGGACTACTGAGCAATTTAAGCCCGGATAGTAAGCTTGAGTTGATTTCTAAGCTTTCCGACTCATTGAAGGGTTCAAAAAGGCCGACTGACAAATCAATAATCGACCTATATGGAGCATTTATTTCGAAGAAATCGGCTGACGAAATAATCACTGAACTTAAGGACAGCAGAAATTTTAACAGAAAGACTGAAGGACTTTGAAAAAATATCTTCTTGACACAAACATTTGTGTTTACTTCTTAAAAGGACTTTATAACCTAGGCCGAAAAATTGAAAAGGCTGAGACTGAGAATTGCTTCGTTTCAGAGATAACAATTGCGGAACTTAAATTTGGAGTTGAGAACAGCGAGAACAAAGAAAGGAATCAAAAGACAGTTGATGACTTTGTGAGCAAGTTTACAATAATTCCAATTTTCAACTCTCTTGACATTTACGCCAAAGAAAAAGCAAGACTTCGAAAGAAAGGAACTCCCTTGGACGACTTTGATTTACTAATCGGGTCGACAGCAATTTCAAACAACCTAATTCTTGTGACAAGAAACGTCTCAGACTTTGAGCGACTTGACGGAATTGAAATTGAGAATTGGGTGACCGACTAACGGGCACGAAGCCACAACAAAATGTTTCTGCAATGGTGCCGTGAGGTGTAATCTATAAATATTTATCTTCGTTCAACGTTTGGTTTTGGGCAGAAGAACAAAGGAAAGGAGGTCTCGATGGTATAGCCCCGCCCTGCGGGCAGGTTTTAAAAGGCATAAATCAGAAAAAGTAATGATGGAAAACAAATCCGTTACAAAGTGTAAACCTTATAACGGATTCACTACTTCATCTGACCGGAAGTATTCCTGGCGGGTTGCTCCTCAGCACCTGCCGGCAGGCAGGTTGCCCGATTCCGCTTCATCCGGTAATCAAATGTAAAGCGATTTCAGGACTAACTAAAAAGTGTAAATTTGAATCAGGACTCTTAACCAATAAGTGTAAACTTTTTTCAGGACGAGTCAGCTGCTTATCCGGACAAACATTGGAATGGGGAAAATAGAATGACAAATTATATCGAGGCCGACTTCGAGACATTGATGAATCCCGACAAAGACCCAATATTAACTTTGGACATTCTCAAGACGGGGAAATTATCAAATCAAAATTGGACACCTCAATCATCGGGTATTTCGATTAGACCGGAGCTTGTTGACGAACTCGAAGGGATTTGGTTTGACTTTTTAACAACGAACAAAATTCGGCACAATCCATTCTTACCAAAGAAGGACAATTCGGAAAAGACATATTCTGAAGGAACTCCCAATCAGGTACTAATGACAAAATATGAGAGAAACCCTTTTGCTAGAAAGGTATGCATTGACCATTACGGACTTTCTTGTGCGGTTTGTGGTTTTAATTTTGAAAAGATATATGGAGAAATTGGAAAGGACTTCATTCACGTTCATCATATTAACCCATTAGCTAAGGTTGGTAAAAAATATTCAATTGACCCGATAAAAGACTTGAGACCAGTTTGCCCTAACTGCCATTCTATGATTCATCGGACAAAGACACCATTGAGTTTAGAGGACTTAAAAAAAAGAGTTGGTTAGAAGCACTACGCACAACAAAATGTTTCTGCAATGGTGCCGTGAGGTGTAAGCTACAAATATTTATCTTCGTTCAACGTTTGGTTTCGTGGGACAGGACGCGGCTTCGAAAAGGCACCACTGCAGAAACACAAACGTTATGCACAATGCCCTAGTGAAATTTTGGAACAGGAAAAATTGACTAAATTTGGGACATGGGACTGATTGAAACATATAAAGACCAGATACAGAGACTTTGTAAAAACCACAAGGTTAAGACCCTATACTCATTCGGGTCAGTTAACACGACAAGATTTTCTAATGAAAGTGACGTTGACTTAATGGTTGACTTTGAAATAAGTGACCCAATTGAGTACACTGACAACTATTTTGACTTAAAATTTGAACTCGAAAGAATTCTAAACAGATCTATTGACCTCTTGGAGAATAAAGCAATCAAAAATCCATTCCTTAGAGAGAATATTGACAAATCAAAAGTTCTCATCTATGGACAATGAAGTAAAGACCTGGCTAAAGGATATTGAACAAGCAATCATAGAAATCAACTCATTCATACCAGAGATAAAGAACTTTAAGGACTTTCAAAAAGACTTAAAAACTAAAAGAGCTGTTGAACGAAATATTGAAATCATTGGAGAAGCAATGAGCAGAATTCTTAAGGTTGATCCAAACATTAAGATAAGTCACACGAGAAAAATTGTCGACACGAGAAATAGAATAATTCACGGATATGACTCCGTTTCGGAGGACATACTTTGGGGAATTATAATAAGAAATCTACCCGACCTCGAGAAAGAAGTTAAGGAACTGTTGGGTTAACGGGCACTGTGCATAACAAAATGTTTCTGCAATGGTGCCCGCCCGTGTTGACACCGTATAGTCTGTCTATTACGTTGGACTTCGACTTGATTTCAAAATAAAATCCGAGACCGTAGACACAGACTCATTTTTATATAACGTTCGACAGACCGCACGGTGCAAGAGCATATCGACAAAGTTCAGACAGCCGACCGGAAGTATTCCTGGCGGGTTGCTCCGGCAAGCAATGTTACCCCTATGGATTGAAAGAATAAAAGAAATAAAAATTTATGCATGTGTCAAGAGAGTGAGCTCTTCAACGAAGTCTTAGTATCCTTCCGCTTTGTCATCACCACGAGGATCAGCACCACCCTCTAATTTTTTATCAGTGCGCACTAAGATAGCATCTACCCGCCCCATCGTACCTCTCATTTTAAATGTGTGGCCCATCTTTACCAAGTCTAAACTATCTTTTTCGGTTAATGCTTTTTTCTCATTGAAGACAAGATCTGGTGCCCACTGGCTGTGAATACGCTTTGCCTCCACTGCTTCCTGCATGTTCATGCCATGATCAATCACATTTAAGATCGTCTGAAATACAGAAGTGATGATCGTAGTACCACCCGGGGTGCCCACCACCATAAATAACTCCCCTTCTTTCTCTACAATGGTTGGTGTCATCGAACTCAACATTCTCTTGCCGGGCTCAATTTTATTTGCTTCTCCGCCTACGGCTCCATACATATTAGGTGCGCCTGGCTTTACGCTGAAGTCGTCCATCTCATTATTCAAAAAGAATCCTGAGCCGGCCACTACTACCCGTGAACCATAGCCACCATTTAATGTGGTTGTTACGGATACCGCATTTCCTTCCTTATCCACTACTGAAAGATGAGTGGTCTCTTCTGATTCAACAAAACTGAAATCTCCTTCCTTGATCACGCTGCTCGGTGTTGCTTTATCTGGTTCAAAATTGCTCATCCTGTCTTTATTATATTGATCACTGATGAGAAGCTCTACTGGTACTTTTACAAAGTCTGGGTCACCAAGATAAATAGATCGGTCTGCATAGGCTCTTCGCTCCGCTTCGATCATTAGATGAACGGTCTTTGCCGAGTTCCATCCCCACTCTTTAATCGATTGACTCTCTACCGATTTTAAAAGTTGAAACAAAGCGACACCACCGCTGGATGGCGGAGGCATTGAAATAATTTTATATCCTTTGTATTGGGTGGTGATGGGTGCGCGCCATACTGCATTATAATTTTTCAAGTCTTCATAGGTAATCAAACCATTACCTCGGCTCATCTCATCTACGATATGCTTTGCTGTTTCACCTTCGTAAAATCCAGCTCTGCCATTGTCGCGGATGCGTTCGAGTGCATGACCTAAATCGGTGTGCCTGATGGTATCTCCAGTTTTCCAGTTTTCGTTGATCAATTGTGTTGGCAAAACAGAATTGTACTTCTTCAAATCTTCCTGAATGTATTTCATCCCTTCCGCTTCTTTCTCCGTCAGCACAAAACCATTCAGCGCCAAATCAATAGAAGGCTGCACTAAATCTTTCCAGGGAAGCTTGCCATATTTCTTATGCGATTCTTCAAGACCGGCAACAGTTCCGGGAACTCCGCTGGCTAAATGCCCGAATACGCTCAGTGCGGGAATGGCTTCTCCCGTTTCTCCCAGATACATATTCGTAGTTGCTTTTGAAGGTGCTTTCTCACGATAGTCAAGCGCATCGACAGAACCATCCTTCATGCGCGCCAGCATAAATCCACCACCGCCAATATTTCCTGCTCCCGGATAAACAACCGCTAAGGCAAATTGAGTAGCAATGGCTGCATCAATTGCGTTACCGCCTTTTTTCAAAATATCTACTCCAACCTTAGATGCCAAAGGATGCGCAGAAACGACCATGGCTGAATCCACCACGAGGCCTGTGATTTGTTTTTTCGTTTCTTTTGATTGACAAGCAACAATGGCGATGCAAAGTACCAGAATGGAAATACGTCTCATGGTCATTTTTTTTTGGGTTTAGAAAGATAAATGTATGATTTCATGTTCAACCATACTATGGACTTTTTATGAACGACAGAAAAATCATTTCTTTGGAACTGATCTATTAAGGCCAAATGCTTCAATATTTTTAGAAAAAAACCTGATCCTATAAAAATCATTTATGCCAGAGGCGTAACCTGTTTGTAGAAGATAATCAATTCATTAAGAATTGCCACTGAGGGGCAACCTATCTATGGACTATTCTCAATCATAAAACTCAAAGAGATATTCATCTTTAAAGGTAATATCAAATAATTTTAACAGCCCAATATATTCTGCTTTAAATGAAGTATTTGAATGATGTGTCTTCTGATTTAGAATGTATTTGTAAACCTGATCAATCTGCGATTTCCCATAAGAGAATGCTCCATATCCACTCTGCCATTCGAAATTTCCATTTATAAAACGTTTTCCATTGATTAAATTGTTGCTTGCTCTTTTTATATCTTTCACCAAATCAAAAATTGCAATTGCCGGATTTAAACCTAAGAAGATATGAATATGGTCGGGCATGCCGTTTATAGCAAGCATTTTATGTCTGTTGTTTTGAATTACGGCTGTTATATATTTATACAATTCTTCCTCCCAGAAAGGTTGGATAAAGTTGTTTCTGCCCTTGACAGCAAAAACTAATTGAATATACAATTGTGTATAGGTGTCACTCATAACTTGTATTTTAACAGGTTTCCCCGCTGGGGCAAAAAGCGCTTCGTTAACAATAATTTCTACCAAGAGATTGCCCCGCTGGGGCAAGGTTTAGTTCGCATTATTATATCAAGATATTAAATACTCTTGTGAATATACAGCGAACGCTATAGCTTGTGTTTTTGACAGGTTGCCCCTCTGGGGCATGGTTTATTTTGAATTATACTATCAAGATATTGAATACTCTTCGGAATATAAAACGAGCGTCATAACTTATGTTTTAATAGGTTGCCCCGCTGGGGCATAAATAGCTTCGTTATAATAATTTCTACAAAAAGGTTGCTCCTCTGGGGCAAGGTTTATTTTGAATAATCCTATCAAGATATTGAATACTTTTCTGAATACTCAACAGCGTAAACAAATCGCTCATAACTTATATTGCAATAAATTATCCGCCTGGGCAAAAGGACTATATATATGCTTCTACAAAAAATGCTTACCCTCTTCCTGCGGAGCATGATTTAGTCGATCATTAATAAAAATGATTAAAGATTCTTCTCCATACAAATGCTCTCCTTTACTTCTGTATATGGTGGAAAGTTAGGGATGCGTTTATAGCCAGATTTTTCATAAGCGGCAATTGCCTCTGGCTGATTAATGCCGGTTTCGAGTTTTGAAATGGTGAAGCCTTCTCTCCTCGCCCATTTTTCCAGTTCAAATAAGATTCGTTTGCCAATACCCCGATTGCGATACGATGGCAACGTGTACATTCTTTTTATCTCGATGGTCGTATCATCCGCAGGACGGAATGCTCCACATGCAATCGGTATAGCGTGTTCATGCGCAATGATGACACACGCATTTTCATTCATCAAATTAAAGGGTGTAAAAATGTTTAGCAGAAACGGATAACGTACGACAGACTCTTTATCCAACTCCACAATCAATTTTTTAAAATCCTCATTGGAAAAGTTGGAATGGATGAAGGTGGTCATGTTATTAAAATAACATTCCAATAGCTGCAATCAAAGTCATTCCGATAATAAACCATCGGTACATGGTATCGGTCAGTTTTCGCACAAGTATGATTCCCATGTAGGCTCCCAAAATAATGGCTGGTAAGGTCAACAGATCAAGATACAAGGTATTCAAACTGATCGTGTGCCAGGCAAATACATGGAAGGGAACTTTAAACCAATTCACCACGAGAAAGAACCAGGCCGTAGTTCCGATGAATGCGTTTTTAGGAAGTCGCACTGATAATAAATAGATGCTCATCACCGAGCCAGCGAGATTACCCACCATTGATGTAAACCCTCCTGCTATGCCGGTGGCAATAGCAAATGATTTATTCTTAGGTATGTTATCTGGTGTGCCCAGTTTTTCCAGGCACAGCATAATGACCACACTCACTAAAATGGTTGCTGCCATGACAATTTTAAAAATGCGATCATCAATGTAGCTTCCCGCGATCGTGCCCGCAATAACACCGACTGCTGCCCATGGAAATAAAATTTTCAAATGATGCCACGATGCATGACGATGATAGTACCAAACGCCAACCACATCGGCCAAGACCAACATAGGCAACATGATGCCGCTGGAAAGTTGTCCGCCAAATACATTGGCTAATAATGGAACCGATAACATGCCTGCACCATGTACACCCGTCTTCGCCATGCCGGTGAGCAGTGCTACAGACAGCACGATGGCTATTTGTAAATAGGAAAGTTGGAAAGTAAAGAGAGTAATCATCTGTTACCAGTTGCCACTCACCGGCAACAAGCGACCGGTAACTGGCAACCATTTTTACTTTTCAAGTTTCTTTAGTCCGGCTTCGATTTCAATTTTTGATAACCATTTGCCTCTCATCATTACGCCTTCTACTTTTTTTGTACTAGTGATGTCGGTTAATGGATTGCCATTGATCAGTACCAGATCTGCGATGGCTCCTGGTTTGATGGTACCGGCATCAGCAAGGTTTAAATAGTTTGCTACATTCACAGTTCCTGTGCGCAAAGCCTGATAAGGAGTGAGACCGGCATCGACAAGATACTTTAGTTCGTTGTGTGTGGAGAATCCGGGCGCATTAAATATTTGTGGTGCATCACAGCCTAACAATAAACCCACTCCGTTCTGCTGACATTCATAAATCAGCTTACGTCTTAGTTTAATGAAGTCCTCTATTTTCTTAGCATCGTATTGAGGATTGGCCATCAGATTTTTTTTGGTATCGATCCATTGGTTCACGATCTTTTTATCCATGTATTTACTATCGGGATCTTTTAAAAATTCTTCTCCTGTGTAGTTGGCTGCAAACCAACGATCGGCCAGTGATTGCGTAGGCACAACCCAAATACCTTTCTCTTTCAATTCCTTCATCAACTTAGGGATCACAGAAACATCTGCCTTCTCAGCGACAAACATTCCGAACAATCCGGTTTGTTGTTCCACCATACTTTCAATGCCGGGTACCATGGCTTCAACAAATCCATCCATGTGATCGATGGAAGAATAACCAGCATCAATAGCACGCCACACGCCTACACCATATGAAACGTGACCTGCAAACGGAATCCCCACTTCTTTGGCAGTTGATGATATGGCTGCAAAAGTTTCCTTTTTCAAGCCGGGATGCAGTTTTAAATAATCATAGCCCGCTGCTTTTTGTTCACGCACCATAGCAGCTCCGCGCTCTGCTGTTTTCACACTTAATCCATTGAAGGAAGGACCTGTGGTATAAAATCTTGGACCAAAGACTTCTCCGCTGTTGATCATACTGCGAAGTTCCAAATGCTTAGGGTGGCCAAGCATTCCACGAATAGTGGTGATGCCATTGGCCGCAAACAGAAATAATACTTCTCTATGCGATTCGCTATTTTCATTAGGTGGCACATGAGCATGCATCTCGGCCAAACCAGGAATCAGGTATTTACCTTTTGCATCAATCACCAATGCATTCTTATCATATCTCAGCTTTTTACCTATAGCAGTAACTTTTCCATCTTTAATAATAACCATAGCGTTTGCGATGATCTTTTCCGAATCCATCGGCACTACATTCACGGAAGTGAATACAATTTCGCGTTGGTTGGAGTCAATCAGTTGCTGACCGAATACACTAAGACTTAAAAAAGCAAAAAGAAGTGTGATGAGTTTTTTCATAATGGATAAAATTAGTCCGCCAAATGCAGATAAAAAAACGAAGACTATATGAAACGATATGAAAGAGGATGAGTGGATTAAATCGATCAGTCAAAGACATTAGCATTACCCAGCTTGATCAAAATAATTCGACCCCATTTGGGGTCGAACGTTTATAGAAATTGATCTCTTTATAGATATCCGCCCCATGCGGGGTTGCACCTTATTGCAATCGAATTAAAGTATTCGCTACAAATCTGGAATTGTTCCTATTTCTTCATGTACTTCCAGTTGCGCGGTTTGCCCTCAGCCATCCATTCGATCGCGGTAGTCATTCTGGTTTTACGGGTCTCCTCTGTTTTTGCCTCCACAATCCACATCACATATTCTTTTTTGTTAGAAGGGCTGAACACATCAAATGTTTTATGAGCCGCATTATTCTTTTTTAGCGCCTTTAAAAAATACTCAGGTACCTCCAGCTCTTTAGCTGTAGTCGGCTTTTTCTTTTCTACTTTAATGCCAGCATCATTCAACTTCATCGCTTCTTTGATATATCGTATCAGGGTAGCATCGGAAGGAAGATCTTTCAAACTGGCAATCTTTCCAAGGTGGCCCATCGCTGTTTCACCTTTAGCGTTCGCGATTAGTGTTTTGTCTTTCATTAAAGAAGCCTTCCAAAATCCAAACGCACAATGTTGTTTGAAGCTGGCCATATTACACATGCCTTCTTCCTTGTAATCAAAAAAGGGCATCCCCCATTTAATTTTCTCCTCCACTTCAGGGCATGCAAAGTGAACTAATTCGCGCAGGTGATTTAATATCGGGACGGCAAAGTCAGTCGACTTCAAAATATAAGCATCAATTCGTCTTTCCCTCACTGCCATAAGTAAAACAATTTAGAGGAATGAAATTACTTGTTTAAATTCCGATTTGAAAGGAACTCAAAATTATTCATACCGCAACGATTTTACGAGGCATTAAAAAGATAATTATCCACGCACGCTAAGACTTTTAAAAACCAGTTATGATTGCATGATCTACTTAGTAACTTCGTCAAAAATTGAAAGCAGACTCCCCATTATTGCACAGAAATGAGTAAATAGGAAAGGATTCCATGTAGAAAGAGTGTCATACTATCAGCACTTTTTCTAAATTTACAGCCCGAATTTTAATAGATCTTATGGGACGCGTATTCGAAAAAAGAAAGCACAAAATGTTCGCCCGCTTTGATAAAATGGCGAAAGGATTCACCCGGATTGGTAAAGATATTGCCATTGCGGTAAAGCAAGGTGGCCCCAACCCGGATAATAACCCTCGCTTGCGTATGGCCATTCAAAATGCAAAGGGTATGAATATGCCCAAAGACAGAGTGGATGCGGCCATCAAGAGAGCATCGAGTAAGGAAGAAAAAGATTTTGAAGAAATAATATATGAAGGCTACGCCCCTCATGGTGTGCCCGTAGTAGTAGAATGTGCAACGGATAATCCGACCCGCACGGTGGCTAATATTCGTTTACGTTTTTCGAAAAATGATGGCAACATGGGCAACTCTGGTTCTGTTGCCTTTATGTTTGAACGCAAAGGCATTTTCAAATTCGACCCGTCCAAACTAAATCTGGATGAAATGGAATTGGATCTTATCGATGCCGGTGCCGAAGATATTCAGCGTGAAGAAGATTTGATTATTGTATACACCAAATTCACCGAGTTTGGTCATATGGCAAAGTTTCTGGAATCGAAAGGACTGGAACCGAAAAGTTCTGAACTACAATATATTCCCAACGCGACCAAAGAACTGACTGAAGCAGAACAGGATGAAGTGATGGAATGTGTGAGTGCTTTGGAAGAAGACGATGACGTACAAAACGTATATCATAACCTGGCATGACATGAAAATCAGACTTTTGATCTTACTGCTATTCACAAGCGCAAGCCTGATGAATGCGTACGGTCAGAAATATGATACCAGTCGATTTTCATTTACTAATTTCTATTTCAACGGAACGGTTGGAGTACCATCCAAAGAGTTTAAGGAGGCAGTTCAAAATGACTTTGGTAATCTTGGTTTTGGATTTTCAGGAGGCTTCTTAGTTAGCCCCTTGCTGGAGAATAAACCATCGCCTGTTTTACTTGGCCTGGACCTGGGATATTTTCTTTATGGAGTAGATAAACAACCTTCTGCTGCTTCCACCCCTGCTTATAAAACTACTTTCCAGGTTTTTACTTTAAATGCTATTGGCCGGCTGCGCCCCAGAATGATAAAAGGTGTGGTAACTCCTTTTATTGACGGTATGATCGGAATTAAAACGTACAATGCCACAACAAAAATTGATAAGAACCTGGTCAATATTATTTTTAATGACGATCAACCAGAAATCATCAACGATGAAAATGATACTGGTTTGAATTATGGCTTAGGTGCCGGATTCTATACGAATGGAAAGAATAGTCAAAGCCCTGGATTTACATTGAGACTCCTTTATCTATGGGGTGACGAAGTGGAATATGTGGTGAGAAATTCTCTAAAAGTAACTTCAGGTGGCAACGTCACTTTTGACACTGCCCGCACCAACACGAATATGTTCGTCATTCAATTAGGGATCAGTGGAGCCTCGCTAAAAAAACTACTTACCTCTGAATAACTTTTAACTGACTTCCCTCCCGAGTCAGGTTATCATCCACCATGCGATTATTGTATTGTTGAATCAGTCCTTTCAAATGCAACTCCATGTGCTTCACTGTATCGGGAAGGTCATTTAAAAGATTTTGCTTCAATAGTTTATCATTCTTAAAATCATATAAGCCTACTGACTTTGTGCCATCAAATTGTAACAGGTAATTGCCACGGAAGGATTGATACACCTGATCGAGATAGTTGAAGGCGAAAGGTTCTTCATCCTGTTTAAATGCATCGCGACCAAAAGCGACATAGGGTTTATCATAATTAAGATATCCAAGTATGGTGGGCATGATGTCAATCTGCTGAACAATTTCAGGTGCAAACTCATGCCAGTCGGATCCCGGTTTATAAAAGAAAATTGGAATAGAGAAATAGCCCCATGGGGTGCTATATTCAGGATAGGCAATCTCCGCGGAAGCGTGATCGGCAGTAAATACAAACAATGTGTTTTTATACCAGGGCATCTTTGAAGCTGTTTCAAAAAACGTCTTCAATGAATAATCTGTGTATTCAATGGTGCGATAAATATCGCGATCACCGCCTTTGAATTTTGTTTCAAATTCTTTAGGTAACTTATAGGGATGATGCGATGACACGGTGAAGAGCGTGGTATAAAAAGGCTCTTTAAACGTATTCATCTTATTGGCAAAATAATTCAGGAACTTGTCATCCCATATTCCCCAGATGTTGTCGTAGTCATCGTCATTGTTATACTCATCCATGCCGTAGTAGTCATCAAAACCACATAGGTTGGCAAAGGCATTGAAGCCCATCGAGCCATTGGGTGCACCATGAAAGAAGGCTGAGTAATATCCCTTCTCTTTTAGCAGACTGGCTGTGCTGCTAATTTTATTTCCGGAATAATGTGAAAGCACATAGGGTATCTCGATGGAAGGTATGCTGCAAATTACAGAAGGCATCGCATCGATCGACTTTCTACCATTGGCCATTGAAAACTCATAAGCACGACTCACTCCGATCAATGAATCCAAAAATGGAGTATATCCATGATAGCGTTCCGGCTCCATCCATTTATTATATGCGCCAACAAATTCCTTGGAATAACTTTCAATGATGATCACCACCACATTATCATATTTAAATGCAGCCGTATCGTTAGGCACTTTCAACGGATCAAACACTTTCGTTAGCTGTTCTTCATTCTCAAAATAATTTACTTTTTGAATTACGCTTGCCTTGGCTGTGCGCATCAGTGCGAAGGGGGTGTTCAAAACCAGGTTGATGTCTTTTGGCTGTTTGGCAAACTCGGCAGCATTGCTCAATGTAATCGGCCGCGTGCTGTGCTTGAATCCTCCCCTTACGCCACCAATAAATAAATAAACAACAAGGGGTAACATCACAAGAGAAGAAAGATAGAACGACCATGATTTTTTTAATTGTGGTCCACTCATTTTGATACGCTTATAGCCTTGAACCAGCAACCAGACCAAAACAATCCACACCACCACGGCATACCAATAATCCCATAGAAACTGGAGGAACAACAATCCTTTATTCCTTTCATTTTCAAATTGTGCGAGCACACTTACGGTGGTTCTGCGAAGTGTGAATCGATAATAAATAAAATCTGCCGTGTTTGCAGCCAGGGCAATAGCATTGAAAATAATAAATGTCCATTTAACAATCTGCTGATACCAATTCTTAAATCGTGCCGCCAGTGGCAAAATCATTAACAGGATAAACAATGAATTGGAGTAGAGTATTGCAGCGAGGTCAAACTTGAGGCCACCTAACATGATTCGCGCAAAGCGAGCCATTGTCATGTCGGGGAAAAAGTTGGTATTAAAAAAATAAAACCCGATGCGGCTCAATGAATAAAGTGCCATGACCAGCAAAAGGCTCAACACCAGGGCAACGTATACATTGCCTTTCCATTTCAGTCCTTCAAACAAAACCTTTAATCGGTTGATCATTACTATTCATTAAGGTGCAAAAATATCAAAAATGTTATGCTTCTTTCAACACTGGCTTTGTTCGCCAATTGAAGCGTACCGACAAAATCCGAACAAGGAACGTAGACGTGATGGCGATTAATGCGGCAATTGTTTCATCTATTCCGGCAACGCCATATAAGATGGTGAACAAGCTACTACCCACGATGGCAGCACCGGCATAAAAGCGACCTGGTTTAAAAATTACAGGTACTTCACCGATCAACACATCACGAATGAGGCCTGCCCCTACCGCATTGAACATTCCAATTAACACAGCGGCTAATGGAACCAGATCAGCACGAAGGGCGGCACTGGCACCCACAACACTATACATTCCCAGTGAGATGGCATCAACCAACTTCATGGTCATTTCCATTTTGCTCAGTTTCTTATAGAAGAACATGGAAACACCGAATCCAAATAAGATTACAAACAAGTAGTTGGAATTGGTGACCACCAACGGAGGGCCACCTTGAATAAAAATGGAATCGCGAATTAAACCACCGCCTACACTTGAAAAGAAAGCAACAATGAATACTCCAATAAAATCAAACTTCTTTCGAATGGCCGCCAATGAACCTGAGATTGAAAAGAGTAACACAGCCAACAAATCAAAGTAGGCAAAGGTGACAGTGAGATTTCGCTCAATGGCGTATGGGATTTGAAAAGGCTCCATAAAAACTTGTTTGCATCAAAAGTAAAATAAAAAGTGGTAGCAACTGTGTTGTCTAGGGATGCGACAGGAATGAAAATAAAAATGCTTAGAGAATCACCTCTAAGCATTTGGTAAATTATGTATTGCCGTGTCTATTTCAAAATAAAAGCCGCTTGCTTCACATCGTGTGAGTTACCTCCAACGAACACGTGAAACTCACCAGGCTCTGCTACAAATTTCAAATCTGAATTGTAGAATGAAAAGTCTTTCATGCCAAGTGTAAAATTCACTGTTTTGGATTCTCCTGCTTTCAGGTTAATTTTTTGGAATGCTTTCAATTCTTTCACGGGTCTTGTTACAGATCCTACCAAATCGCGGATGTATAATTGAACCACTTCACTGCCATCACGGCCACCTTTGTTGGTGACATCAATTGAAACCAGTAATGAATCTGCCGATGTAATTTCGTTTGCACTTATCTTGAGATCACCATAGCCAAATTCCGTATAGCTCAAACCAAACCCAAAAGGATAAAGTGGCTCGTTGGAAACATCCAGGTAGTTCGATTGAAATTTTTTAAACCATGGTCCACTCAACGGTCGACCGGTATTTTTATGAGCATAGTAAATTGGCACTTGTCCTACAACTTGAGGAAATGTTGTTGTCAACTTTCCGGAAGGATTCACGTCACCAAACAACACATCTGCAATGGCATCACCTGCTTCGCTGCCACCAAACCACACATTCAAAATCGCTGGCACATTTTCTTCTTCCCACCTCAATGCCAACGGACGACCAGTAAATAATACGAGCACTACCGGCTTGCCTGTTTTAAGCAATGCCTTGATTAAATCTCGTTGCGTTTCAGGAATTTCAATATTTGTACGGCTTGCCGCTTCATCGCGTAGTTCAGAAGCAGATCGCTTATCGCGGTGCAACGATTTTCCAAACAAGGTTGAGTTTTTCTCCAGTACCGAATCTTCGGCAAGGTTGGAGCCTTTGGCATAAATAACTTCTGCATTTGTGCCTACGGCCTTTTGCAATCCTTCGCGGAGGGAGATGGATTCAGAAAAACGTGCTGCTACACTCCACGTGCCTGTCACGTTTTCTTTTGCATCAGCCAGTGGCCCAATCAATGCAATCGTTCCGGATTTCTTTATGGGAAGAATATTGTCTTTATTTTTTAACAATACAAAACTTTGCGCTGCGGTGCTACGGGCTTCCGCTCTGTTGGCTGCATTGAACACTTCATTCTTTGCCCTGGTCTCATCACAATACTTAAAGGGATCATCAAAGAGACCCAATAAAAATTTTGCTTTTAAAATTCTGCGGCATGCATCATCAATTTGTTTTTCGGTGATCTTTCCTTCCTCTATTGATTTACCTAGCGTTGTGAGCAATCCTTCGCTTACCATGTCCATATCCAAGCCTGCATTCACCGCTTTGGCTGTAACAGTTTGAAGATCACCGAAACCATGATTAATCATTTCACTGACACCGGTATAATCTGAAACAACAAATCCATTGAAGCCCCACTCGGAGCGCAGCACATCCGTAAGCAACCATTTATTTGCTGTAGCCGGAATGCCATCAATTTCATTAAATGAAGCCATGATACTTCCAACTCCTGCATCTACCGCAGCCTTGTACGGTGGCAGGTATTCATTGTACATCCTGTGCCGGCTCATATCCACTGTGTTGTAATCACGTCCAGCTTCAGAAGCACCGTAAAGCGCGTAGTGTTTTACGCACGACATAATCGTGTTGTTGGCAGACAAGTCATCACCCTGAAAACCTTTCACCATAGCGCTCGCAATTTGAGAACCGAGGAAAGGATCTTCACCGCTTCCTTCTGAGACACGGCCCCATCGTGGATCGCGTGAAATATCGACCATGGGTGAGAACGTCCAGTTGATGCCATCGGCACTCGCTTCCATCGCAGCAACTCTGGCACTGCGCTCAATCAACTTCATATCCCAACTACAGCTTAAACCCAGCGGAATAGGAAATACAGATTCATAGCCGTGAATGACATCCATTCCAAATATCAATGGAATTTTCAGCCTGCTTTTCTCAACAGCAATCTTTTGCATCTCCTTGATGTTGGCCACCGATTTTATATTAAACAAGCCTCCCACTTTTCCTTGCTCAATCTTCTTGGCTATATCTGAACTCTCAACTGCTCCAGTAGTAAAAGCTCCGGCTGAAGGAAGATTGAGTTGCCCAATTTTTTCTTCCAGCGTCATCAGACTCATTATTGAATCGATGCGGGCATCTATGCCAGACTGTTTATTTTGAGGTGGTGGACTGCACGATAAAACAAGCAGAATAGCTAAACCAAAAAGTGCTTTCATTCTAATAGATTATTAAAAGTGAGATATTCATTACCATCTTATGCTTTTTCCTGGCGATAAGAAGATATGAAAGGTCGTAAAAAAATCACACAAATTGTGAAAGCCGACTGGAATGAATTAGCTGATTTTAGTCATACGATTTAAGATTTCAATCATCGGGTAAAACCTCCGCGGTGCATCCCAAAGTCTTTAAGAGATTGATAACAATCGAAGACTCTACATTTCTTGTGTCACATTTAACTACCAGAATCCGATCGCAGTCTTCTAAATCAAAACTTGCGGTGTAGTCTTTAAAGTTTCTTTGAATCTGATCGATCAGCCAGTTGGCTTTATCACGGTCAACAATATTGGTTCTAAAAACTTCTACGGTCATGAGTCTTACTCCAGATCATTCCTTACTCCTGAGGCATGGCACTTTCATCCATAAAAAGTATTTCCCATTGATGGCCATCCAGATCGGCAAAGCTATGCTGATACATCCAGCCATGATCCTGAGGGTCCATGTAAGAGCTGCCGCCAGCAGCAATAGCCTTACTCACCATATCTTTTACTTCGATGCGACTCCCTGCATCAATAGCAAGTAAGACTTCTGTGCTCTTATGTGCGTTTGCGATTTCCTTCTTTGTGAAGGTTTTAAAAAATGGTTCAACCAGCAACATGGCAAAAATATTTTCACCGATGATCATGCACGTTGCTTTGTCATCGGTGAATTGGGGATTGAAGGAGAATCCAAGCTTGGTAAAAAATGCGGCTGATTTATCAAGATCCTTAACAGGTAAATTCACAAAGATTTTTGTTGCCATAGCTATTTGAATTTTATCTTCAGAAATTATCCTTGTTCATAAGCATCCTTCAGCGCTTGTATTACGATCTTATCCATCTTCAGCATCGCCATCATTACTCGTTGTGATTTTGCCGGATCCTTATCACCTAACAGTTTGCCCAATACGGGAGGAACAATCTGCCATGACAACCCAAACTTATCCTTAAGCCAACCGCATCGTGATTTCTCTCCACCAGCTGAAAGCTTTTCCCACAGTTCGTCTATTTCAGGTTGAGTCTCCGCCCTCACGAATAATGAAATCGCTTCCGTGAATTTGAAATGCGGGCCACCATTCAGCGCTTGGAATTCCTGTCCATCCAATATAAATGTTATCCCCATAACGGTGCCGTTCGGGCCTGGAATAGTGCTCACAATCTTTGAATCCCTGAAAATCGAAATGTAAAATTTCGCAGCTTCCTCAGCGCTGTCATTGTACCAAAGAAACGGGGTGATCTTTTGCATGGGGGTTGTTTAAGTGATTATTGCTTATCAATCTGTTTGACGATTTCATTGATGATTCGGGTGAGCTCCTTTTTATTCTTCCCGGCCTCTGATGCGTCCTTAAAATAAACCAGTCTTCTGTCTTTGTAATCGCCCTCCAGTAATTCAGATTGAATACTGACTACAGCAGGATGATGAAATACCAGTAGCAATTTGTGAGTTTTATACGGACCAAACGTGACGATGTCTTGTTTGTAATAATAACTTGGGGCGTTCCATTTTATTCTTTCATTTAGCTTTGCGCTTGCTTTCTTAATTAGTTTACTGACAGCTTCGATATTCTTTCTTTCCTCGCCTTTAAGTTTACTCATGTATTCACTTACCTGCTCATCTTCTGTGGGCTTACTTGATTTACTACCTTTAGTGGAAGCTTTAACATTTTTCTTTGCGCTGGATTTAGCGATTTGTTTAGCGCTATGCCTTGCTTCATTCTCCTCCATTCTCGCTTTAACTATTTTTTTTACAAGTGCCCTTGGCAGTGGCTTTTCAACAGTAAACTGAATGGTACCTTTCGATGTTTTGAATGATTTTAATTCGTCATACAATTGAACAATTTGTGAGCTGCCTGGAAAAAAACTGCAATGATCTTTAAAAGCGGCAAAGTAAACCAACATGCCCTGGTGTTTAAATGCCGGCATCCCATAACTGATTACCTCCTCGGCATTGGGTGCAGCTGACTTGATTGCTTTGTAAAGCTTTTCAAGTGTTATCCGAACATCTTCCGGAAGCGCTCTCAAATATTCATCGATCGTTTTCGCGGGAGTCATTTTCATTGCCATAGCGTAACTATTTATTTTTCCAAAATACTTTTCAGGTTAGTCAGGCTCAATTCCAAATCCTTTCCCAGTAGACGATCAATAAAGGGAATCATTAAGTTCATGGGATATTTATTTCTTCCATTCATAACCCAGGTTACCTTCACTTGATTTTCAGAAATAGGCCCGATTACCATACTTGTGGAAGCAACTCCTTCAAAAGGTTTTATAAAACGGATCTCTGCATCTACCCGTTCGCCTTCAACCAACTTAATAATCTCCTGCTCTCCTTTACCTACATTCTTGTCTTGGCTATCCCAGGCATAAACGAAACTGATGTTCCCATCTGTACCCTTGAATTCTCTTTTCATGTTGGGATCCGCCATCACCCATTTGCTATACAGCTCCTGGTTTTTCAGGAATTTAATAAAATCGTATACGGCTTGGGTCGATCTACTAATTGTAATTTCTCGTTTAATGGAATATTCATTTCTAATAAATAAGGCGATCACTAAAAGAAGACCAATAATTGCGTCCAGCACAATCAAAATAATAATTACTATTTTCATGATTAGAGGATAAATTGGAATTGAGTATCTAAATTATCGAACTGTGAGCAGAGTAAGAAAATTCTTTCTGTATACATACAATAAAAACACATTACCGGCTAAAAGAAACAAAGCGATTGGGAGACCTTCTTGCGCAAGAAACGCGTGAAACAAAAATATATTCATCGTGACCGGAAAGATCACTATAGAAGCAAGTGAAATAAACCAACCAGATAAAAATGCTATGCCGCAGATAAGCTCTACTAATTTCAAAGTGGGTATCAGATAAACCGAGGGCGCTATACCTTCATTAAAGGTCTTCACTGGACCCTCTAATTCAGGTTGGGAGATTACGTTGAATAGAACTACCACCGATGAAAATAAAAACAAAGCCCCATTAAAACACGAATAATAACAACTACGATTTTCATACTTCAATTCATTTACGATGCAAATATGACCACATGATCTCTATCCGAACTTGTGCAAAAGCGACATTTTAAGGGGTTGATTGCGACACCTGCTTTTTATAGTTTTGGAATTGAAATCGATCTCCTTTTACTATGAAACATATCTCTATACTTGTTCCGAGAGGTGCGGTCGCATTGAGCTGCATCGAAGGTCCATTTATCTTATTCAATAAAGTCAATGAGATTTCCGTTAACATGGGAAAGCAGCAGCCCTTCCAGGTGCAACTGGTAGGATTAACAAAGGATCAGCAGGTGTACGATCGCCTGTTTAGGGTATCTCCTGATATAATCATAAAGGAAGTGTTGAAGACTGATCTTATTATTATTCCTGCAGTGAATGGCGATATGAATGAAGTTATTGAATCCAATAAAGATTTCTTTCCCTGGATTAACGACCAACATAAGAAAGGTGCTGAGGTTGCGAGTCTATGTGTCGGTGCATTTTTATTGGCATCGACAGGCTTGCTCAAAGGAAAAAAATGTTCAACCCATTGGAGTGCAGTAGACAACTTCAAACAATTATTTCCAGATGTAAATCTGGTGTCTGACAAAATCATTACCGATGAAAATGGAATTTACTCCAGTGGTGGAGCCAATTCATTTTGGAATTTATTATTGTATCTCCTTGAAAAATACACCAATCGCGAGATGGCTGTTCTGTTTTCTAAATATTATGAGATTGAAATCGATCGGTTCAGTCAATCTCCTTTTATCATGTTCACAGGACAAAGTGGTCATAACGATGAACCGGTAAAAAAGGCCCAGGCGTTTATAGAGAAAAATGTTGGTGATAAAATTTCAGTAGAAGATCTCGCTTCGAAATTCGCTATTGGAAGGCGTAATTTTGAAAGAAGATTTAAGAAAGCAACACGCAATACTCCTGTTGAATATATTCAACGGGTGAGGATAGAAGCTGCAAAAAAAAGTCTGGAGGTAAGTCGTAAGAACGTCACTGAAGTCATGTACGATGTTGGCTATTCCGATACCAAAGCCTTCAGGACTGTGTTCAAAAAAATTACGGGAATGTCACCCATTGATTATCGTAATAAATATAATAGAGAATGCGTGTCGTTCTAAATTGCAAGTACACCGATTAATCCATCCGTTCAATGGCGAATGGATGGTTCCCATCTGAATTAAATTTTATCAGAGTTTGATCTCTTCAACGAAACCGACCGATTTAGAATATCAGTAGACTGAAGAATCTTATTCTTAAGATAGAATGGATAATCGAGATGTTCCTTTAAGAAATCATCAACGATCTTCACGGCTTCAGGCGAGGTGTGGCCTTCAAAAGTAATATGCAACCAGCGCTGCGGAAAAAATATATCACCGGTCAACTGCACTTCTTGCAAGAGTTCAAGTGAGGGACGTAAATAAGAAACTGAACTCTCGGCACGCAACGGATGATGTAAATAACCAAGCGCTTCCAATACCCACGACTCATGTTCTCTGTTCTTCTCCAATTTTAAAGATTCAAAAAATACATCACGAACTGACTGGTTGTTGCTTAGCGCTGGAATCACAAACCGCATTCGTTCGTTGCGAGGGTCTGTAAAGTAAACTGTGTCAGTTAATAATTATTGTAATCATATCTGATGTTGGAATGTGGTCAACTCCCACGCTACAGCCTTGGTGCAATGTT
>JAYVTC010000207.1:0-30527 GCA_043774745.1 Cyclobacteriaceae bacterium
TTCCGGATACAAGGAGGCGCCAATCGCTACGGCTTCAATTCCATTAATGAGTGGCATTTCAATGTCCATCAGCACAGCCTGCGGACGACCTGCTTTTGAATTCTTGATCTTATCCAGAAAATCTTCACCGTTATTGGCGGTAAAGAGTACAACAATTTCTTTTGAATAAGTAATCTTTTCGGCAAGCGATATGCGGCTCTGCAATTTGTCATCTACGATCGCGATAGAAATGGCCATGAAACAAAGATGGAATTTATAACGCACGCCAACAATAATGCATGTGCGCTATTTTGAAATTGTAATCAGTGTGCCCTGACCTACATCCGTTTCCAAGTTAAAACTAGCATGGATTTCAGATGCGCGCTGTTTCATGTTTTCCAATCCGTAATGCCCACTGTGATGGGCAGATTGATTAAAGCCCTGTCCATTATCTTTTATTCGTACTTCATAGTGTCCATCGGCTGAACGCCATGATATTTCCAGCTTGTTCATGCGGGCATGTTTCACCGCATTGTGTATCGCCTCCTGGCACATGCGCAACAAATGGAGTGCTTCTTCTGCACCCAGTATGAGTTCATCGGTGCCTTCGTTATTAAACTGTAAAACCGTTGTGGGCGTAAGGGCAAATTGTTGGTGGGCAATTACCTTCAGCTTATCAGTAAAATCAGAAAATGAGATTTCTTCTTTTTTTAAAGCCCAAATGGTTTCACGTAAGTTATTGATAACATCCTTCGACATGGTACTCAATTCATCTAATCGTTTATTCCTTTCACGTTCTGAAAGAGGAGCTACCGGGTGGGTCACCCAATCCAGGTTAGAAGAAATTAAACTGAGCTGCGCCCCCACCGTATCATGCAACTCCCTTGAGATACGATCGCGGTCATATTGAATTTTTTGCTGCATCTCCAGTGCCATCAGTTTTCTGCGATATCGCTGACGTGATAAGAGAGTAGCGATGATTGCCGTTAAACCGAGGGCAATAGCGATCATCACAATTTTGAACCAAGCGGTTTGCCAAAAGGGTGGTATGATTTCAATTTGTAATACCGTTGGCGTTTCATTCCAGATACCATCATTGTTACTGGCTTTTACCTCAAAAGTATAGTCGCCCGGTGGGATGTTGGTGTATCGCGCAAATCGTTTGTTTCCACTCTTGATCCAGTCTTTATCAATTCCATCCATGCGATAGGCATATTGATTTTTTATTGGCTCCGTGAATTCCATCCCGGCAAATTCAAAGGCAATGGTATTCTGGGTGTGGTTGAAAACGAGTTGTTTCTTCGCCCAGATAACCGTATCAGTATTCAGCAGGCTATCATTTAATTCAATGCGTGTGATCTGCACCACCGGAAGTTGTTGATTGTCTTTAATGTCTTCCGGAAAAAATGAATTCGTGCCATTGATTCCACCAAAGAACAATTCACCGGAAGGGCTTTTGAAATAAGCTCCCGTATTAAACTCATTGGACTGTAGTCCATCTTCCACCGAAAAATGACGAAAGGATTTATTTTGATGGTCATACCGCGTAATGCCTTTATTATGACTAAACCACATGTCCCCACGGTTATCTCGCAGAATGCCGTAAATAAAATCGTTAATTAGACCTTCGTCTGTTCGATAGGTTTGCAGAATCATTCCTTTTTTATCTAACACATAAAGGCCGTTGACCGTGCCGAACCACATGTGCCCGTCTGAATCTTCTGCAATGGTTTTTACTTGCTTTGTTAACATTGGATTTCCTTTTCTCCATTCAGTACTGCCTGCCTGGTTGAAATAGTACCCATTCAAGGTGCCCACCCAACGGTTTCCTTCTCCATCTTCAAAAATGCTATTGATCACTTCATTGTCAAACCTGTTGACCAATTGAATATAAAGTTGATCATTGTTGTCCAACTTCATTTCCAGGAACGCATCCGCATAGTTAAAAAGTATTTTGTTTTGGGCAGTCTTTACGGCTACCGGGTATGCATTGGCGGTAGGACGTAATCCAATCTTCGCATAAACCTGGTTTGTGATATTTGTAAAGTCTTCATCTATAACATTAAAAATACCAAAGGCTGGTTTACTACCAGAAATACTCATTAGTATTTTTGTTTCATCCAGCCCGATCATGGCATAAACCATATCGCCCGGGAAAATAGTACGACTTTGTTCTGCCCTTACTTTCTTAACAAAACCGTTTCTTTTGCTGAATATATCAAATCCATTATCGTAGTAGCCCACCAATACCCGGTCTTTTCCATCTGTATAAATTGATTTCACGATATCTCCCTTATCGCTATCGGATTTATAATGATTGAATGGCTGGTTTTTTGGAGCATACTTTTTCAACCCATCACCATTGGTGCCTATCCAGATATTGCCTGAGCGGTCCTTATACAGGGTTTGAACAAACAGGAAATTCTTTTTACCTCCCGACAAGGATGTATAGTGATGAGTAAATTTTCTCATCTGATCGTCATAAACAAAAATGCCTTTGGTGGTACCAACCCAGCATTCCGTATCACTTACCTGAATAATTTCCGTAGATGAATAGCCATCTACCGCTTCATCTTTAAAATTGAATCGTATCTCATTAAACGAATTGGTAATCGTGTTGTAGCGAAGTATGCTATGCCGGGTACCAACCAGCATCACTGAATCATTGAGTGCACATAGTGTGTAAATTTCAGAGGCTAAAGGGAGGGTACTTAGTAGTTCTGTTTTTGGATCGAATGACACTAATGAATAACTTGATTGAGTTGAAGAGCCGGATTGTGTAATCCATATCTTGCCTCGTTCATCGAGCAAAGCGCTTCGGGAATACTCCTTATTGCGCCATGCTTCTTCCCCCTTAAAGGAATATTTTTTTAGCATTTTGCCACTATCTTTATGATATTTGAGTAGCCCTTCACCACCGATCCATACCAAGATATTGCCACCCTTATCTTCACCAATGGTTTTGTTAAACACATTGGTTCTGGATTCATAATGAAACAAATTTTGAAATGTCCCTTTTGCTGAATGGTATCGGTCAAACCCCTGCTCATGCGTCAGCCATAAATCACCCTCTTTGTCAATGGCCATCATGTGTTGGCTATTACCTCCAATAGAGAGAGAGTCGTCTTGTCTGTTACGATAGGTCGTAAAGTTGTAACCGTCAAAACGGCATAATCCATCTGCTGTGCTCACCCATAGAAATCCATAGTTATCCTGAAGAATATCCCACACACTGCTTTGAGGCAACCCTTGATCCACACCAAAGTGCTGTACTTTCAAAACTTCCTGCGCAGATAAAAGTGAAGGTATCAGCATCAAAGAAAGAAAGGTACAGAGTCGGATCATAATCGAAATTACAAAATATAAATGGCTCATATGCGTTATTGATGTAACGCTGCGAGTAATGGACATTTGATTTACAAAACCCCACGTCATGCAAACAAACTTTACAATTCTGTTAAAGATTTTATCAATCCTTTTCATACTGGTATATTCGGATTTAGTATATGCCCAAATTCCCAACGCACCGGTTGCCAAACAGGCTACTCCGGGCGTAATAAACAATATCTGGAACATCAATGCCACATGGAGCACAGTGACCGAGGCAACGGGCTATGAGCTGGATGTTTCATTAGACAATTTTTCAACCTTTGTTACGGGATATAATTCAAAGGTTAAAACGAATACAGCCGAATACATTTCAGGCCTTGCTGCGGCCACCACGTATAAATTCAGAGTGCGCGCCACCAATGGTTCGGGCACTTCTGCTAATTCAAATGTGGTTGAAGTAACCACCGGTGCATCGGGCTCTTTGCAAACGGTGGTGGCCAAAGCAGGTAAGAATGTTTCGGCCACCGGCTTTACGGCCGAATGGAATACCATGGCTGGAGCTACCGGTTATCAACTGGATATTTCATCCGACAACTTCGCTACTTTTTTGACAGGATATAATTCTAAAATCATTGGAGCAACGTCCACTGAAATTGTAACTGGGCTCACACCAACGACCACCTACCAGTATCGTTTGCGTACGGTAAATGCTTCGGGCACGTCTGCCAACTCCGCGGTAACTAATGTAACCACTCTGGATGTGAGTCCAAACTTGTCTCAGCTGCTGGACGTCACGTTTGATACAGATGGCCAGGTAACATCGTCTGTTGGTGCTCAGGATAATTTAACATCCATCGCCATACAAAGCGATGGAAAAATTATTGCAGCAGGAACGGCCTCCATTAGCAGCGTTCAGCGATTTGCTCTTGCCCGATACAATACCGATGGAAGCCTCGACAATACGTTTGGCACCGGAGGTATCGTTACCCCTGCCATTGCCGGCTCAACGATGGATGGCGCTGTGGGCGTGGTTATTCAGAGCGATGGAAAAATTGTGGCAGGTGGATACACGCTCAACTCAACAGCCGATTTTGTTGTGGTCAGGTGTAACACCAACGGCACGCTCGATACCGATTTTGATACGGATGGAATTGCCATAGCACCCGTAGGGGCAGGCCATGATTTTGGTAGTGCCATTCTCATTCAAACAGATGGTAAAATTGTTTTAGCGGGATATGCTAATATCGGGACCACCAATAATTTCGGACTTGCCCGGTTTAATGTAAACGGCAGTCTTGATAACACCTTTGATACCGATGGAGTGACCATCACTACTAATGGCACTACTGCTTCGGCCATCAAATCCATTGCGATTCAAACGGATGGCAAAATCGTAGCAGTCGGAACGGGTGGTGATAGTTTCGCGTTGGCCAGATATAATTCCAATGGAAGTCTCGATAACACTTTCGATGTGGATGGTAAAATAACTTCTGATGCCGGCACCGGCAAGAGTGTTGTATTGCAAGCCGATGGTAAAATGGTGATTGCGGTAGAAGCAAACAAGGTCTTTGGCCTTGTGCGTTATTCTGCAGATGGAACCCTCGATAATACTTTTGGATCAAGCGGCAAGGTCATCACGCAATTTATTGGCGATGCCGTACCCTCATCTTTGGTAGTTCAACCGGACGGAAAAATTATTGCGGGGGGCTCCTCCTACACACCAACTTCATTTGCTGATTTTGCTTTGGCGCGCTATAATACCAATGGCAGTATTGACAACACCTTCGGCACGGGTGGTAAATTGTATACAGAAATGGGATCCGGCACCAATATCATTACCTCACTGGCCCTGCAAGCAGACGGTAAAATAGTAGCCGGAGGAATTTTTAATGTAGGAACTACATCCGACTTTGGCCTGGCCCGCTATGATACCCAAGCCGGCCCTGATACAACCGCACCAACACTTACCATCACCAGTACAACGACAGACCCAACCAATGTTTCTCCTATTCCCGTCACCTTTACGTTCAGTGAGGCCGTAACTGGTTTTGATTTGAGCGACATCACGGTTGTCAATGGAACAGCTGGTAACTTTGCAGGAAGCGGATCGGTTTACACAGCGAGCATCACACCTATAAACCAGGGAGCAGTGACCATCAGTGTAGCTGCCAGCAAAGCAACAGATGCCGCTGCGAATGCCAATACAGCTTCATCAAATTTCATTCGCGTTTTCGATAATGTGGTTCCAACCGTTGTCATCACATCAACAGCTACTAATCCAACAAATGTTTCGCCCATTACATTTATAGTAACGTTCAGTGAACCGGTGATCAATTTTACCTTAGCAGACATCACAGTAACAAATGGAACGGCATCTAACCTAAACAGCAGCGGGGCGGCTTACGCGGTCAACATCACACCCACCGCTGCCGGAGCCGTAACCATAAGTGTTGCAGCCAGCACAGCAACAGATATAGGAGCAAACAACAATACAGCTTCAAATCTATTTTCCATTGTTTATCAAACCGGAAAGCTTGACCAGACCATCACCTTTGCCGCTATGCCCAATAAACAACTCACAGATGTTCCGTTTGTATTGACAGCCACGGCTTCATCTGGATTAAGTGTAAGCTACGCAAGCAGTAATACCAGTGTGGCCACCGTAAGTGGAGCTACGGTGACGATTGTTGCCGCTGGCACAACCACCATTACGGCAAGCCAGGCAGGAGATGCCAGTTTCAACGCAGCCACTTCTGTTACTCAGAATTTAGTAGTCGAGGCGAAGCAAAACCAAACGATCACCTTTGGGCAAATTGCAGATAAGACATTAGGTGATGCGCCTTTCGCTTTGAGTGCAACCGCCAGTTCTGCCTTGGCGGTAAGCTATGGTGCTGCCTCCGATAAAATTACCATTAATGTAAGTCAGGTAACGATTGTGAAAGCAGGACGTGCGAGCATAAAAGCAAGCCAGGGTGGCAATGCAACGTTCAATGCAGCTGCTTCCATTGAACAAAGTTTTTGTATTAAACCTGCCAAGCCAACAGTAGCTGTTAGCGGTGCGAATACAGAAACACTCACCCTGACCTCCAGCGCTTCAGCAGGTAATCAATGGTTTAAGAATGACGTGGCTATTACCGATGCAACCAATACTACATTGAATGTAACCATCGAGGGGGTTTACAAAGTACAAGTGAAGGCAGATGATTGCGTGAGCGTTTTTTCAGATAACGTTCCACTTATCGTTACGGGAGATTTGAACAGACATCTATCCAATTTTACCATCTATCCAAACCCGGTTGAAGACGATCTGAATGTGCTTGGAGTAAAAGGTGAAATCAGAAATTCTCAACTTCTTGATATGACAGGGCGCAGTAGTTCCATTCAATTTAATAGGAGCGAAGATGTGTATTACGGAAATGCGAAGGATTTATCACCTGGTATTTATGTGTTACGCGTTGTAGAAGGCAATACGGTTCACCAAATTAAATTCATCAAAAAATAAATTTTATGAAAGCAAATTATCCAAACATAATAACGACTGCTTTTTTACTGATCACCCTGTTAGCAGTATTCGTTCATCTTACTGGTTGCGGAGGAAGTGATCCAGCACCTCTTTCCAAACAAGAGGAAGTAAAAGCCAAGCTCACAGCTGCCACCTGGAAAGTGCAAAACGTTATGGTGGGGGGAATTGACAAAAGCAGTGTTTATCAAGGTTTGAACCTAAAGTTTACGGATGCAGGGTTTACCTCGACCAATGGTGCAGCCGTCTGGCCAGCCAGCGGCAACTGGTTATTCAGCGATGCCAACGCTACAGCCATAATTCGGAATGATGGCTTAACCGTGACCCTGCAGGAAGTAACAGATACTTCACTTAAACTTGCGTTGACGTGGAATAAAACAACAATTGGTCCGGGCAGGGTAGAGTCAGTAAGTGGGCAGCATGTGTTTAGTTTTGGGAAATAGTTTTTTTTAAAGCCACTTCATTTTTATACGTCCCAGGAGAATAGTAATCGAGGAATGTACTATTAAATTATGTTTTAACAATCAGTAAAGACCACACGATCATTCTTCCGCTACGAAGAATGAACTGTCATGGGGCACCTTAGTATACCGCATATGCAGTATTGATGGCCTATGCGCGGTTGTGCAAATTTGCTTTAACACCAGCAATCTCAATATCCGTGCTGCGACAGATATAAGAGACTATACCGTGGTTATTTGCAAAACGATATAATGAGTCGGACTTAATTATTACTTAACATTCAAAAAGTAAAACCCCTTTCTATGAAATCCATAACTCTACTTGTTTTTTCCTTTTTTACAATCAGCGCATTAGCGCAGGATAATGAAGCCCTGATCAAAGCCTGTGCAGCAGGTGACATTGCCACAGTAAAAAAAAATGTTGATGGTGGCGCCAATGTGAACTTCAAAAATGCAGGAGGAGCCACACCGATTTCTTCTGCCTATATGTGGCCCGAAGTAACGGAATACCTGCTAGGCAAAGGCGCTGATGCTAACGGTGGCGATTATCCTGCGTTGGTACAAGCTGCCTACTTCTATTCAGTGGATGTAATGAAGCTGTTGTTGAAAGCAGGTGCCAATCCCAACAACGTAGCAGAAGTTAAAGTGGATTTGGCGGCAGGGGTGCGTAAGGCATTGGAAGATGAAAAAGCAAAAGGAAAAAAGGCGAATAAATACATGGTGAAGGCCTACGAAGATCAGCTTAAGGCAATGCCGGCCGGCAATACCATGAAATTCACAGCCTTAGGTCAAGCAATCGCCTATACCAACTGCGAAGAGTGTATTGAACTTTTACTCAACGCTGGAGCTAAAACAGATTTTAAATCTCCCATCACAGGTGGCAACGCTGTTCACGAAGTTGCTTTTAACTGGATATCGGCTGAAGGATACATAGCTCGCCACAAAGGCATTGTCGACTATTACGATAAGGCCTCATTGCCGGTGCCCGACTGGTATAGAAATTTGGATGTCCCTAACATGGGAAGTGCTGTTGGCATACTAAAACTCTTGAAGGCCAAAGGTGCCGACTTTGAATTCCTTGACAACAATAAGAAGACACCTTTGTCGTGGGCCGTATCGCAAATTACCCCGAACGAGGAGATGATTATGGCCTTGCTTGATAATGGGGCAAATTTGAAGGCGACAGGAAGGACCAATGACATAACCGAATTTCAAAATGACACAGACAATCTCGAAAAGATAAAAGTGAGGTATGATTTTCCGGGAGAGGGAAGAAACAGCAACAACGGCAGTGGCTACAGTGCCAACCTGGCCTTGGTTAATCCCAAACCAAAAAGAGTGGCACTTATCAGTTACTACTTGTATGACCCCGGAATGGGAAAAGCAAAGCTCAATACAGCGGTCTGGGTTACCGACACTCATGAAGGCCAAGCCCAGGTGAATGGTTTTTATGCCAAGAGCATTCAACCGTTAAAAGATGCCTTTAAGGAAAACGGAATGCAATTGCTTACTCCTGACGAATTTCTGGATACGCAAGAGAAAGCGGAATTGTACTATGGGTTTGTGCCAGAGACAGCCAAAAAAGAGCACACCACGATCGCCCGTTCGAAGACCCGGTCGCGCACCAATGATATTGGTGGCGGTTGGACACAGACTACTTATACAACGACCTCAGCGAGCGAGGGCCTTTTAAAAGTCTGTCCTTCGGGCAAAGGGTATCGGGCTTTCTTTGTAGTTAATGAAGCCGAGAATGAATCTACTATTTCAAATTTTCAAGGTGGGGTACTTACGGCCAACCGGAAACTTACCTCCAGCCTCGGCTATGAACTATGCCAGGGCCTGGGGGTGGATGCAGTAGTGGTGGTGTATATCGCTACACGACAGTTAAAGCAGCTTAAAGCCGATTACGGGGTGAACGCAGTAGTGACCATGATGCTGGGCCCTAACCCGAGCAGAAGCGAGGGCACCGACCCTGAAGCAAAAAATTTAGGGCAGTTCTATTGTGGAACACGCACCTTCTACAGCTCTCCGAAAATTTTCAAAGAGAACAAGGGAATTATGGGCCAGTATGATGGGATGGCCAATATACTCAGAGCACATGCCAATAAGATGAGCAAGTATATTGCCGGCAAAGAGAAAGATGAATAACACGGAATGTTTTAAGTTTTTGCATGTCTTAGTTTGGTCTTGAAGTAAAAAGCCCTCTGTTGAAGAGGGCTTTTTTACCTCAGTTCAATCCGTACTGGCACGGATCAATTATACCTTTGTCATGGTATTTTAAATACCAAATGTTATGGTGAGCTTTCATATTAAGTCTTTGAAATGTTCAATTCTAATGTTGCAATCACCCTATGAAAAAGCCAATCCTAATATGTATTGTCGCAGTGTTCGCAACATCGTTTGCCACTGTGCAGGATGCGTATCATTATTTTAATATCGGTGTGGGGCAAATGGCCTATGAAAATTATGAAGCCGCCATTCAAAGTTTCTCAAAAGCGGTGGAACTCAAAAATGATTATGCCAATGCGTTGACAAACCGTGGCGTTTGCCATCATAGACTAAAAAAATATGACCAAGCGATTGTTGACTATCAAAAGAGTGAATTGATCACGAAAGGACTTAGTAGCTATAACATGGCTTGTGCTTATTCTCTTCTTGGAAAACCTGATGAAGCATTTCAATGGCTTACGCTGTGCCAAAAGTCAGAGTATAAACAAAGAAAGAATGTACTGGAATCGGATACTGACTTTGAAAATATCCGTTCCGACAAACGCTGGAAAACAATGCTTGATACAGATTGGTACACTCCTTATGAAAAAGCCATTCTGGCCATTGATGAACGATGGAATGCCAATGATATTGAAGGTGCTATTGGTCAATGCACGAAAGCCAGTAACCTCGATCCGACAAAGACAAAACCCATATTAACCAGGGCTTACATTTACAGCACCAAAGAGGAGTGGAGTAAAGCAATGGCCGATTGTGATAAAGCGATTCAGATAAATTCAAAAGATTGGGAAGTCTATGCCAATAAGGCTTCGATCATGTACAAGCAACGCAAGTATGCAGACGCGCTCGGATTGTTTGAGCAAGCCATGAACGTGAATCCTGAATACAAACCTTACTCTGAGTTGGCAATGATCCGGTTTGCTTTGGACCAAAAACAACAAGCTATTACAGACTTAAAGAGTTTTCTTGAGTTTTATCCGAAGGACGATTTCTCCGTTTACTTTGTTGGATTTATAAATTATAACCTTCAGCACGATGCAGAAGCGATGGTGTATGCTAATCGCGCCATCGACTTGAATCCCGAGCAACCCATGTATCATTTGTTAAAAGCGAATATCCTTCTAGCTACGAAAGATTTTAATGACGCAATCAATGGGTACGATAAAGTCTTGATGTTAGACGATAAATCAGGGGAGGCTTATTACAAACGGGCCCTTGCCAAAGCAGAACGCTTTGCCAAGACAGGAGTGAAGCAAGATAAAATAGATTTTTGCGCGGACATGGAGAAAGCAGAAGAGTTGAATTATGAAGGTGCTGCGCAGTACCTTAGAGAACTTTGCAACTGATTTTATTTGATTCTATTTGATTCTATTTTGAAACGCACCATTCAACTTCTGCTATTCCTGATTTTATCTTTCTCGTGCACGTCTTTGGTATTTGCCCAGGATTATAAAACCCTGAAAACTCAAGTTGTTGAGCTGGAAAAAGCGGGAAACTTTAAGGCAGCGATTCCACCTGCGGAGAAAGCTGTAAAGCAAGCAGAAACAGAATACGGTAAGACCAACTATCGCTATGTAGCGGCCCTCACCAAGTTGGGTGAAGTATATCAGGGAGCTGAATTGCTTGATCGAGCTGAAAAAATATTTTTGGAGGTCGTGGCGCTCGACAAAGCAAAGTATGGTGAAACAGAAATGGTATATGCCGAATCAATAAGCCATCTCGGGTTGGTACTCTACTTACAAGGCAAGTATGAACAAGCACTTCCTTATTTTATTCAGGCTGCTGAAATAAAAAAGAATAACTTGGGTGTTGATGTGATGTATGCCAACGCGTTGAACAGTGTTGCCTCTTTAAATTTTAAGTTAGGAAAATACGCAGTAGCTGAGCCTCAATTCACAGAAGCCCTTTCTATTTATCAATCAAAGGAACCCGAACCCAGCGCACAACATGCCAACGCTAAGAACGGATTGGGTGTGCTGTATGACATGATAGGCCGCTATGAAGATGCGGAGGTACTTCTGCTTTCTGCCGTTCAATGGCGCAAACAATTGCTGGGCGACACAAGTCCTGATTATGCTGAATCACTCCGAAACCTGGCAGGTCTTTATAAGAATATGGGCAGGTATTCAGAATCAGAACGTGCACATCAGGAAGCGCTGCTGATTGTTAAAAGCTATGGGGATAATACGTTGAGCTATGCCAATTCCCTTTACAATTTTGCATTGCTCTATCACGCCATTGGTAATTTTCGCCAGGCCGAAAATATGCTGAAGCAGTCACTGTCCATTAACAAAGCAATTCTGGGTGATAAGATATCCGCCTATGCAACGGGTCTTAATGGACTTGCTAACCTCTATGCTGACCTGGGATCATTTACAGAAGCGGAATCATTGTATAAGAAACAAATTGAAATTGTTAAAGCGGACCTGGGTGAAGATCATCCTCATTATGCCACAGCTTTGGCAAATCTCGGTGCCCTGTTTTATCAGATGGGTCGCTATGAGCAAGCTGAAAGTATTTACACAAAGGTGCTTGAACTGGATCGGAAACATTTCGGTGCAGATCATATTGAATCGGCCCTGATCCTTAATTACATGGCCGTACTTTACCGCGACATGAACAAGTTGAATGCCTCGGAAGAATATTTTAAGAAGGCGCTTGAGATACAGAAAAAACAATTGGGCATAACTCATCCCGAATACATCAAGAGTGTAATTGGTTTGGGTGATACTTATGTGAGAGCGGGAAAGCTTAAAGAAGGCATCGCGCTATACAATCAAAGCATGTCGTATTTCGAAACACCTGATGGGCAGGCTAGTGCTAACTACATTACATTTGTAAATAACCTGGCAGCGCTGTATAAGTCAACCGGCAATTTCACCAGTGCAGAGAAATGGTACAACGAAGCGATGAGGTTACAGCTGACGCAGTGGGGAGAGACCAGCAGCTCCTATTTGCGCACGTTGGCCAACCTGGGTGAACTTTATTTTTCCATGGGGCAATATGAAAAAGCAGAACCGTTATTGAAGAAAGTATTAACCTCATACCTGAAGGAACTTCAGAATAATTTTCCTGCAATGAGTGAACGTGAGAAAAGTCAGTTTTATAAGACGGTCTCCTTTCATTTTGATTTATTTAATTCATTCACGGTATCAACGGCCAATCAAAATACCCTTTTGCTGGGCGACATGTATAATCATCATTTGGCGACCAAAGGAATGCTCATCAGTGCAAGCCTCCAACTAAAAAGTCAAATCCTGAAAAGTAAAAATGCTGAACTCATTGAATTGTATAAAACATGGGTTCAAAAAAAAGAGCAAATAGCAAGGGCCAGGAAGTTGAGTGTTGCGGAAAAACTGAAACGAAACATCAACATTGAAGACCTGGAAAATGAAAGCAATGAATTGGAGCGAACCCTTTCACTGAAGTCAGAGAAATTTAATGCTACAGCCCATCAGAATTTGCATACCTGGCAGGATGTGCAGGCCAAACTAAAGAAAGAAGAAGCAGCAGTAGAGATCATTAGGTTTAGAAAATACAATAGCAAATTCACGGTATTTACTGATACGATCTATTATGCTGCGCTGATCATTAAAGCAGATACGGAAAAGAATCCTGCTCTTGTCCTTTTAGAGAACGGTAACGATTTAGAGAAGAAATACCTGAAGTATTATCGCAATGTAATACAGCAGCAGAAGAATGGAATTGAGATCGATGATAAAAGTTCCTATCCTCAATTCTGGCAAAAAATCGGGGAGCAACTGCGGGATATAAAAAAAATCTACCTATCGGTAGACGGTTTTTACAACCAGGTTAATTTGAACACGCTGATTAATCCCGCTACTGGAAAATATCTTATTGATGAAATCGATATTGATATTTTAACTAATACCAGCGATTTGATAAAAGCAAACAAAAGTGCGAAGTCAAAAAAGCAAACGGCATCGTTAATCGGATTTCCCAACTATAACATGAGCCAAGGGGAACGCCATGCCGAAATTAAGAAGGAAGGAATCCCAATAAGTGAGTCTGGTGAATTGAGTACGGTTAATGTGCGTTTTGCAGAGAGTATGAATACGATCAAAGAATTGCCGGGTACAAGGTTGGAGGTGGAAAGCATTGGAAAAATTTTAGGTAGTAAAAAATGGGAGGTAAAGACTCTTTTGAATAACACGGCATTGGAGGAAAATGTCAAACGTATGCAGGGGCCAACACTATTTCATATTGCTACACACGGTTTTTTTGAACCGGACCTTGAAAGTGAGAACGATACAAAAAATCTTAAATATGAAAATGCATTGTTCCGCTCCGGACTTTTATTAGCGGGATCGGCTGAGACGATTTATAAAAAAGCAAACGCATTAGAAGTAGGTGATGAGGATACAGAAGATGGTGTACTTACCGCCTATGAAGCCATGAACATCGACTTGCAAAATACAGAGCTGGTTGTCCTTTCGGCTTGCGAAACTGGATTGGGTGAAGTAACTAACGGGGAGGGTGTCTATGGACTTCAACGTGCTTTTAAAGTGGCCGGTGCAGAGGCAATCATTTTTAGTTTATGGAAAGTAGATGATGCAGCAACCCAGAAATTGATGACCAGCTTTTATAATTTTTGGTTGGCGAGTGGCAACAAGAGAGACTCGTTTACAAAAGCGCAGGTAGCCATCCGTGAAGAATATAAATTACCCTTTTTCTGGGGTGCATTTGTTTTGATTGGTGATTAATTTTTCATTGTCTCATTCACAATACTGACTTCCACCCTCATTGCGATTCTAATCATCGAGTGAGCATTTCAAAAATTCGTAAGGGTATCTTTTCAATAGCTATTACAATATCATTGGGGTTCATTACATTGTGTTGAGATTTAAAAAAAATAAATCATCAACTTGCTTTATATCATCCTCCAATTATCGTTATGCTTAAGACCTTTAGAAATACCATCCTCACCTGTTTTATTGCAGCGCCTATTCTTGTTCTTCTATTCTCTTTTCAAAAACCCGAACAGAAGGAGGGTGGACTAATAGAAATAGGCACAGGTCGTATTGACATTACTCCAGACTACCCCGTTCGCCTTACGGGATATGGCAATCGCACTAAAGTATATGACAGCGTAGAACAAAAACTTTGGGGTAAGGTGTTGGTGCTTGATCAGAAGGGAAAGCAACCGATGGTTTGGGTGACGCTTGATCTGGTAGGGTTCCCCGGTTTTTTTGCTGATGAATTATTTTCACGACTTGCACAAAAGATTGGATTGAAAGATCGTGCACAGTTGGTGGTGTCGGCAACGCATACTCATAATGGACCGGAGACGGGAGTATTACTCAATATTTTTGGTGCCACTCTTCCTCCTGATCAACTGGCAGATGTAAAGATTTACCGCGATAATCTGCTTAACAAATTGGAGAAGCTTGTGGTCGATGCATATAAGGCGAAAGCACCGGGCAAGTTGAGCTGGGCGATGGGTAATGCAACTTTTGCCATGAACCGCAGAGTATTGGAGAATGGCAAATGGAAAGACTTTGGCGAAACGCCAAATGGTCCGGTAGATAATGACTTGCCCGTGTTGCGTGCTACCGATCAGCAAGGAAAAATAATTGCACTGCTTCTTAATTATGCATGTCATGGTACTACATTAGTTCCTGAACATAATTTTGTTCATGGAGATTGGATGGGTGCAGCACAACAGATGTTGGAAGAAAAATATCAGGGTACTAACGCGATGGTAGCGCTTGGTTGTGCCGGTGATGCTAACCCAACACCTCGCGGAGAATTTAAACATGTCGGTCAGCATGCGGAAATGATTACAGGAAAGATCAGCACGTTGATAAGTGCTAATAAGTTTATCACATTGAATTCCATTCCCGTTGGAAAAATGAAAATGGTAGAACTCACCTTTATGCGTGTGCCCGATGCAAAGCAGTTTGCAGAACAATCAAAACTGGAAGCCGCTCAAGGACTGTATGCCAGAAACAGTCTAGAGATACTGGCTCGAGGTGGATCTATTTCAAATACCATGTCTTATCCAGTTCAGGTTTGGAGTTTTGGTAATCAACTAGCGATTGTATTCCTCGGTGGTGAAGTGGTAGTGGACTATAGTCTCCGAATCAAGCGCGAGTTTAACAAAGATAAAATGTGGGTGAATGCGTATTCCAACGATGTATCTACCTACATCGCTTCGAGAAGGTTATTTGCTGAGGGTGGATATGAAGTAGATGGCTCCATGCCCTACTACAATCATCCTTCGCGACTGACGGAAGACACGGAAGAGCGGATTATGAAAACTATTTATGAATTGATGCCGAAGGAGTTTCTGAAATAAACTTACACGAGCGCAATAGAACAAAAAGCCCCGCTTGCAAGAGGGTCTTTTTGTTTTTAAGCTGAAATAACTTACAGTACCACATTCACAATTCTTCCTTGCACCACGATCACTTTTTTGGGTGGTTTGCCTTCTGTCCACTTTAAAACGATCTCAGAAGCAAGCACCACTTTTTCGATGTCTTCCCTGGGCATATCTAAGGCAAACTCCATTTGGGCACGCACTTTTCCATTGATGGAAATCGGGTAGCTGAACGTGCTTTCAATCAGGTATTGTTCATCGTATTTAGGGAACGAAGCATTGAGAATCGTATCGCCATGACCGAGCAACGACCACAACTCTTCCGCCACATGCGGTGCGAAGGGAGAGAGGGCGATCACCAATGGCTCAATAATTTTGCGCTTGTTGCACTTCAATGAACTCAACTCATTGGCGCAGATCATGAACTCACTCACGGATGTGTTGAATGAGAAATTTTCAATATCCTGTCCCACTTTCTTCAACGTCTTGTGAAGCACTTTCAATTCATCACGCGTAGGTTCAGCATCACTTATCTTGAATTTACCGGAAGCATCGTGCGATAGATTCCAGAATCTGCGTAAGAATTTGAATACTCCGTCAATGCCTTGTGTGCTCCACGGTTTGGATTGCTCCAGAGGACCGAGGAACATTTCATACAGGCGGAGTGTGTCGGCACCGTAATCGCTGATGATCTGATCGGGATTCACTACGTTGAAGTATGACTTGCTCATTTTTTCAATGGCAGATCCGCAGATGTAAACCCCACCCTTACCCTCCCCGGAAGGGAGGGGACGGCCTTCGTTATCCTCTAAAATGAATTCCGCATTGGCGAAATCAGGTTTCCATTTTTTGAATGCTTCCGTGTCTAATTCTAATCCGTTGACCAACCTGATATCCACATGAAGCGGATCGGTTTCATAGTTGCCTTTTAATCCCGCAGAAACAAATTGGTGTGTGCCTCTTACACGATAAACAAATCTTGAATCACCGGTAATCTTCCCTTGGTTAATCAACTTCTTAAATGGCTCATCAAAATTCAGATAGCCTAAGTCGTGAAGCACTTTTGTCCATAGGCGGGCATACAATAAATGCGCTACAGCATGTTCAGATCCACCGATATAGACATCCACCTGGTTCCAGTATTCCAATGCTTTCTTATCCGCGAAAGCGATTTCGTTGTGTGGATCCATATAGCGTAAGAAATACCACGCAGCCCCGGCATGCGTAGGCATCGTGTTGCTATCGCGCTTCTGATCGGGTGCAAAGTTGATCCAATCCTGCAAGTTGGCCAATGGGCCTTCACCGTTGCCGGATGGTTTGAAGTTGTTCGATGGAGGCAACTCCAATGGCAACTCACCTTCTTTCATCGCATAAGGCACATCGTCTTTATAAACCACCGGGAATGGTTCTCCCCAATAGCGTTGACGGCTCCATCCTGCATCGCGCATCTTATAATTCACCTGGCGTTTGCCTATGCCCATTTCTTCCAGCTTTGTTGCTACAACATCAATTGCTTTGTGCATCACCATCCCGTTAAGGAAATCAGAGTTTTCTAAAATCGCTTCCTTGGTAGGGTTGGCTACTTCTCCATCGTAATGAGAACCAATGATGTTCGTGATCGGTAAGTTAAAATGCCTGGCAAACTTATGATCACGTTCATCGCCACAAGGCACGGCCATAATGGCGCCCGTTCCATAACCTGCCAACACATACTCACTGATCCACACTGGAATTTCTCTTCCGTTGAATGGGTTGATGGCATAAGCACCAATGAAAGCGCCTGTGATCTTCTTCACTTCGGCCATACGATCTACTTCCGAGCGGCTCTCGACATACTTCAAATATTTTTCAACTTCCTCTTTTTGTTCAGGCGAAGTAAATTTTTTTACGAGCTCGTGTTCAGGGGCAATCACCATGAAGTCAACTCCGAATATGGTGTCGGGGCGTGTGGTGAATACGGTCAGGACCTCACCCCCTGGCCCCCTCTCCGCAGGAGAGGGGCCAGGGGTGAGGTAAAAATCAATCATCGCTCCCACACTTTTCCCAATCCAATTGCGCTGAATCTCTTTCATCGATTCGCTAAAGTCAATTTCATCCAATCCTTTCAACAAGCGTTCAGCGTATTCAGTAATGCGCAAACTCCACTGGCGCATTTGTTTTTTCACAACAGGAAAACCACCGCGATAACTCACTCCATTAATCACTTCATCATTCGCCAGCACCGTACCCAACTCCTCACACCAGTTCACATCCGTGTAAGCGAGGTAGGCGAGACGATACTGCATCAAAATCTCTTGCTGTGTCTTCTCATCAAACGATTTCCAATCGGCAGCACTGAATGTTTCCTTTGAACCTTGAACCTTAAACTTTAAATTCGGAAATGAGTGGTTAATATTTCCTTCTTTCTCAAAAATTGAAATTAATTCAGCAATCCGTTCCGCCTTCTCTTTCTTGCGATTGAACCAGCTATCGAAAATCTGTAAGAAGATCCATTGCGTCCAGCGATAGTATTTTGGATCGCAGGTCTGCACCTCGCGACTCCAGTCGTAGGAGAAGCCGATGTTGCCTAATTGTCTTTTGAAGTTGTTGATGTTGTCGGCCGTAGACACCGCAGGATGAATGCCATGTTCCAGCGCATATTGCTCAGCCGGCAAACCAAAGGCATCGAAGCCCATGGGGTGCAACACATTAAAACCCTTCACGCGTTTGAAGCGCGCCACAATATCGGAGGCGATGTAGCCCAGCGGATGCCCCACATGCAAGCCGGCCCCGGACGGGTATGGAAACATGTCGAGCACATAGTATTTTGGCTTGGAGGTGTTATTAGAAACTTTATAAACCTCTTTTTCAATCCAGGTTTTGCGCCATTTCTCTTCAATTCGCTTGATCTCGTCTTTCGTGTATTCGGCCATAGTAGAACAATTCTCGTTTTTCGGATTGCAAAAATAAACCAATACTCCGGTTTTTAGTGGGTTGGGGGAGTTAGTTTTTTATGACTTCTGACCGAATGTGAAGGTTTGAACAGCTGCTAAACCATTGGTTCTTAACTAACCCATAGCGATACTCTTTTTATGTTCGGAGGCTGATGCTGAGCCAGGGATGAGAAAATCCTGCTTATATTGATTAAAGATTATGATGAAGTACATTCAAGAAAAATTTTTCGAATGTTAAGATATATAATTATTTTTTCAATATTGATTTGGTCATGTGGCGCAAAGACTGAACGGCCAAACATATTAACTCAACAAAGTGAATCAACCGATACGGCTCAAATGACTTCCATGGCTTTTCCTATTGAAATGGACATCACCACACAATATGGGTCTTTTAAGGTGGAGGAAGTTAAAAGAGGCAAGCAGGATCCGGATTTTTGGGATAAAGGCCTTACTGATGTGAGGTATAAGATTTATGAAAATGATAGTCTATTGTATACAATTGAAATTGTATTATCCGATTTTTCCTATTTATCTAATGAAGACTTTGGAGAAAATGCCAAAATCTGGGAATCTCAAATTTTAAATATTGATACAACAAAAAGGATAATTGTGATTACGAACAATTTGGGGAAACCAAATTCTGACAATGAAACAAATGTATTATGTATTTCAGACTTTGCAGGAAACAAATCCTATATGAACAGTTCTCCTGGATGTGTATCAGGCACAAATTTCACCTTCAACAAGATTGTAACTTGTGAAGGAGTATATGACTACACAAAGCCGATTATGGAATACAGAACTTGTTGCACTGTCTTTTCGGACTTGATTAATAGTAACACCCTTTTATATATTATTGATTGGAATGGTAATCAGGATAAAGATAACTCATTCCTGATTGATCTTCATACAAAAGATACCCTCGATCGATTTGTGTTTAAAGATTTCTACATGGAACTTTATTATTCAGCACTAATCGTGCATAGGAAAGACTTTGGGATACTGGCACTGCTAAATTCTGAAAAGAGTGAGTTAATAACTCTTGACACGTTGCTTAATAAACGAACCTACAACTTAAAAAAGATGAAGCAGGATGAAAGTGATGCACCAGCAACCATGAAAATTGAAATGCATGGTGAGACTATCGATAAGATAATTATTGAGTTTGATAATAAGATGAGACCGATACGGTGGAATATTTAAAAAGTCTTTCGCTTTAGGAAGGGGAAACTAAGATAATCAACATGAATAAATTAATTTTTCTGCTCAGCATCTGCTATATAATCAGTTCGTGCGATCAACCCTCAACGTCAACAAAAAGCAATCTGATTACAGCAAGCGATACGTTGCAAAGTGAGATATCAGCAGAAGTTGACACGACAGCAATAGACGTTTTAGAAGCTTCACCCGATAAATACAAGCTTGTATTAGAAAATGAATACGTACGCGTGATCGAATACACCCTCAAGCCGGGAGAAAAAGATAACCCTCATACCCACCCACCAAAAACTTCCTATGTCATATCAGGTGGCATTTTTCGGGTTTATCCGGAAAATGAAAAACCTTTTGACTATGTGGAAGTGCAAGGTGTAACGGAGTGGAGTGACAAAACGACTAAACATTATGTGGAGAATATTGGTAATACCACCATTACGATATTGCTCACCGAGATCAAGACGACCCGATAGAATAGAAAAAATAAGTCACCGGACAACTTATGTTAATCTAATTCCGTTGGTTGATGAAATAATTCAAACATTATGCAGACAAAAAGCCTTCAAGCCATTTTGCTCACCATAGCACTTCTATTACTCGTTCCATTAATTGCGATGCAATTCACTGATGAAGTGAATTGGTCTCTTTTCGATTTTGTTATCGCTGGTGTCCTGCTGCTCACCATGGGCCTTCTTTGTGAGCTTGTATTAAGGAAGGTAAAAAAAATCCAGCACCGCATTATCCTCTGTTTGGTCATTCTGGGAGTGCTCTTTCTTATTTGGGTCGAGCTTGCTGTCGGTATCTTTGGCACACCGCTCAGCGGAAATTAAAAATAGCATCATGAATGAAATCGTCCAGACCACGACTGTAATTTCTTACGAATTGCTCAGGAACAGGAGAGATAATAGATAGTACATTTGATTTATATTGAATAGAATAAATTCGAAAAAAGGATATGCTTACACACATCAATCCAAAACTGCCCATGCGGAATAAGTCCGTTACCAGGAATTTTTATGTAAACAAATTGGGTTTTCAGATATTTGGAAATGGCGACTACGAGGGATACCTCATGGTGGAGAAAGATAATATTCAAATTCACTTCTTTGAATTTAAAGAACTTCATCCAAAAGAAAATTATGGACAAGTCTACATACGAACTGATGATATTGACGCATGGTATCAATTGGTGTTGAATAAAAAGGTAGGTATGCCTGAAGCCGGACATTTGGAAATCAAACACTGGCAACAAAAAGAATTTTCGCTACTCGACCCTGACAACAATTTGCTCACATTCGGGCAGGCAGTTTAATGAATAGACCGGATAAACTCTACAACAACGCTATCAATAATCACGTTAAAGAGGTTAGTTAAAATTAGTTTTGATGAAAAAAAATACTTTTTTAAAAATCCGTGTATATTTTACAGCCATAGTAACCTTAGCGATAGGGTCACTCTTAGCCTGGAACTATTACCATGGAGGTGTACCAAGCCATCATTTATTAGCGCGTGCCGACATGCCTTCTGTTTCTAATTGGTGGGGAGGCCTTTTACTTCCTTTACTCACCTGGTTTCTATTGCATCGCATAGCAAGAAGACTGGCCCGTACTTCAGAAGAAAAATCAAACACATCAAAGCTCCCAATAAACATCGTGTACGGTTTCGGTGGTGCGCTGCTGTTCGGAATATTACTATCCACCTTTTACACGTTAGGTTATACTGATATTCCAGGCTACATGATTAATGGCTTGTTTATACTGGCACTGTTCTTTCCCATTTACCGGGCAGAGTGCCTGCTTGGCTTTGTCATTGGTATGACTTTTACATTTGGTTCAGTACTTCCTACTGCGGTAGGCTCCGTGTTCGCTTTGATTGGTGCAGTACTGTATCTCCTGATTCGTTCTTTATTGCTCAAATTTGTGAGCGCAGCATCGCCAGATAAAACATAGCATCTAAGCATAAATTCTGATACGTCAAAGACCAAATTTTTTAGAGAGTTAAATTAACTTTTTCTTAGCGTTCTTCGCGTCTTTGCTTCCAACCAACAATTATCTCACCGTAGCCTTATCAATTCGCTTAGGAGTATCTGTTCCATTCACAATGGATTTGGAACTCAATGCAATAGCCTTGATAGTAGCCGTAATGTTTTTCATATCCAGAGTTTCCACCTCATCATCCACTGTGTGATAAAATTTATCAATGTCAATTTCATCCGTAGAGATCGTGTGAGCGGGTACGCCCAACCTTGCCAGCGTGGCATTATCAGAACGGTAAAATAGATTTTGTTGTGGATAGGGATCAGGTTTGAATTCAAACTGTGTCCCGGATAAATTCTTCTGAAGGATCTCTCCAAAATCAGATCGTTCATACCCGGTGATGAATGCAAAGTTTTGTCCCCACTTGCTTGGCTTGCCAATCATTTCGATGTTGAACATAGCTACTACCTTATCGGGATTGAGTTGTTCTGAAAAATATTTCGAACCGAATCCGCCTATCTCTTCAGCTGTGAAGGCAACAAAGATTAAGGTGCGTTGGTTGCTCTTTGTCTTTTTGAAATAGCGGGCCAGTTCAATCACCGCAGTTGTGCCGGAAGCATCATCATCGGCACCATTGGCAATAGAGTCGCCTGCCACGGGAGCTTCAATACCAATGTGATCATAATGACCAGAGAACACGACAAACTCTTCGGATTTGGTTTTGCCCGGCAGCACACCCACTACATTGGCCATGATGATCGATTCAATCTTTTGAGTTGCTTTTACCGAGTAAGATTGGATAACGTACTTACCCAACACAAATAGTTTGGTTGACTTGCGCCCACTGATGAAACGTTTGCCAAAGTAGGATTTCAATTCTTCGAATTCTGATTCATACTCGGGGGCTATAATGATGATCGAAGACGTGGTATCTCCCCGTATAAAACCAAACGCTTTACTTCGCAGATATTGTAATTTGTTAGTAACAGTGCCATCGAAGTCGATCGTTTTGATCGCCAGGCCTTGTGTGAAATTAATAGATGTACTTTCTGAAGCCAATGCCAAATTTTGCTTATCAACCGTAGTACCATTGATGGTGACATCGAGTGTTGAAGGAACAATCATTTCCTTTTTAAATTCCTGGCGATAGGTGGTGAGTCCCGAAAGGTTTTTAAGTCCAATCTTCTTAAACTCATTTTCAATAAAGGCCGTGGCTTTCTCAATATGTTCAGGATGTGTTGCCGACCGGCCCATCATATCATCGGCAGTCAGCGTTTTGATCACGCGGGTTACGTTTTCTTCTTTGATGAATTTGTTTACAGGCTGGCAAATGCCTGCCGTGATCAGAAACAGAAGAAGAAGTGATAAAGTCATTTTTTTCATTTATGAATTATTTAGCGGGCACAAAATATCGATAAGAGTGCCGGATTGCAAGTCTATACCAACGAGTGATCATTTTTAACTTTTGATATTTAGTATTCAAAGCCTGGAAGGTTGTGATTGTGCATCTTATTCTACTATAGTTTCATCTACATGGGGTTAAGAGGATTTTCTACAATTTATCCTCCTTATTCTACAGTTCGGTAAGGTCCTTTATAAAAACCCGTCATGGCGCCCCACTTTTACCGTGTAATCGCCAAAGACACGTAATGATGAAACTACTTTTTACACTGATTATTTTCTTAAGCGGATTATCAGGCGTAGCGCAAACTAAAATCACAGGCAAGGTATCGGATGAAAAAGGTGAACCGGTTCCGGGTGCCAATATTCTCATTCAGGATTCATATGATGGAACGAGTTCTGCACCGAACGGCTCCTTTGGTTTTACAACCGATGAAAAAGGACAACGGATCGTTCAGATCACGTTCGTAGGATATAAGACCTTCACAATCCCTATAGCGTTGAACGGCAAGCCATTTTTTATTGAAGCCATCCTCCGCGAAGAAATCAATCAACTCGATGGCGTAGTCATTTCAGCTGGTTCATTTACAGCTGGTGAAGAAAAACGAAGAACCATTTTGAAAGCCGTTGATATTGCCACCACAGCTGGTGCTACTGCGGATATAGCCGGTGCACTGAACACCTTGCCGGGAACTCAAAAAGTTGGAGAGACCGGCCGCTTGTTTGTGCGCGGTGGTGATGGCTCTGAAACCCGCACTTTTATTGACGGCATGGTGGTGCTCGATGCTTACGGACCTTCCGCACCCAACACACCTTCACGCGGACGTTTTCTTCCTTTCATGTTTAAGGGTACCAGCTTTAGTACGGGTGGTTATTCAGCCGAGTATGGTCAAGCGCTTTCTTCGGCTTTGGTACTGAATTCAAAAGATATTGCTGAAATGAATCAAACGGATATTGGCATTCTTTCCGTAGGTGCTGATGTAGCACATACACAGGTATGGGATAAAGCTTCGGCATCTGCAAAGATTGGTTACACAGACATCCAGCCTTATTTCAATTTGATCAACCAGGAGGTCGATTGGAAAACTCCACCGGTTTCACTGCAGGGTAGTGCTGCCTATCGCCAGAAGGTTGGTAAAGATGGCATGTTCAAATTCTTTGGTAACTTCAATCAGTCTTCATTCACCTTATATAATCACGACATCCTCGATCCATCGGTAAAACATTTGTATGAGCGCGACAACCGCTATCGTTATGTGAATGGATCGTATCAGCAATCATTGAACAGTAAGTGGTCGTTGCGCACGGGCCTTTCTTATTCTTACAATCAGGATAAAGTAAAACTGGATGGAAGTCCGATGAGTGAAATGGAGGACGGAATTCATGCCAAAGCGGTGCTAGAGCATTCTGTTTCAGATCAGGTTGAAATAAAATTTGGCGTTGAATTTTTAGATAGAAAGTATGAGGCTTCCCGCTATGATGAATTTTCAAGCTCAACACGCTTGCTGAATTTTGAAGAGCCGCTATCAGTGGCTTTCGCGGAAGCTGAAGTATTTGCCAGCAATCACTTTGTAGTAAAAGGAGGGGGCCGGTTGGAATACAATGGTCTTAGTGAAAAGACCAGTGTCGATCCCAGGGTGTCATTGGCGTATAAGCCCGGCAAACTCGGACAGTTTTCAATGGCCTATGGAAAATTCAGACAGTCGGCTCAAAATCAGTACGTGCGATGGAACAACCAACTGAACCAGGAAAAAGCAGAACATTTTATTCTCAACTATCAGATCATGACCCACCGTAGAACGTTTCGGGTGGAGGCCTATTACAAGAGATATGATCAGCTGACCAAGTTTGAAAATGGTAATCCGTATAGGCTCAATAATCAAGGCAATGGTTATGCAAAAGGAGTAGAGCTTTTCTGGCGCGATAATGCCACCATTAAGAATGTGGATTACTGGGTCTCTTATTCTTTTCTGGATACGAGGCGTGATTATCTGAATTTTCCTTCATCGGCTATTCCATCGTTTGCTTCTGCTCACAATCTCTCATTCGTATACAAGCATTTTATCACATCATGGAAATCCCAACTAGGATTTACCTACAGCTATAGCAGTGCACGAACGTACTACAATCCAAACAAACCTGCTGATGAGTTTAATACTGATAAAACTCCTTCTTACCAGGATTTAAGTGCTAACGTGGCTTATCTGCCCAGGAACAATCTGATCATTTATTTGTCCTGCACCAACCTGCTGGGCCGTGATAATATTTTCGGCTACGAGTATAGCTCGCAGCCAGATGTAAGCGGAGTGTATGCCAGCAGGGCGATCCGTCAGCCAGCACCACGGTTTTTATTTGCAGGTGTGTTTATCACCATCAGTAAAAACAAATCGATCAATCAACTACCCAACCTGTAATGATTTGCGAACAACTAACTAACCAATATAAATATGAAAACAATCAATCTATTCTTCCTGATGATCATCTCGGTAACTACCTGGGCCAATGATGGAAAATATTATGAACAAATGGGAAAACAAATCCAGGCGGTGTATACCGCAAAGACCACGGATGAATATCAAAGTGCAGTCAATGCATTGGATCGCATTGCAGGTGCGGAAAAAACAAAATGGGAGCCTTACTATTACAGTGCCTTTGGAAATGTGATGATGGCAACGCATGAAAATGAAGCTTCAAAAAAAGATGCTTATCTGGACCAAGCTCTTGCTGCACTTGAAAAAGGGAAAGCCATTGCCTCTAATGAGTCGGAGATCGTTGCACTGGAAGGATTTGTGCACATGATCCGGGTTACCGGTGATCCGGCATCTCGCGGACAACAATATTCTGGTTTGGCCATGCAAACTTTTGGAAGGGCGCTGGGTATGAATCCGAATAATCCACGCGCTATGTCATTGATGGCACAAATGCAATTTGGTACTGCCCAATTTTTTAATCAGGCACCCACAGAAGCCTGCGCAACTGCTCGTAAAGCGTTGACTCTTTTTGAGCGCGCAGTGAAATCAGAAAATCCATTGGCTCCACAGTGGGGCAATGAAATGACAGCAGGATTAATTCAAAACTGTAAGTAACCCTATGTTGGTTGTTAATTTTGTGAATCCATAGAAAACATCTTATTTGCATGATGCCCTCGCTGATAAAATTTATTAAGTCCAATTTACTAACCATGCTCTTGCTCACGATTGCTGGGTTTGTGATGAGTTGGTTTATCTGGCGAGGGTGTTGCACGGCCATTTCTTCCTTAATGTGGATTGTAATTTTTACGGTAACGCTGTGGATTGCGTTGTGGCTAGGCAACGCCTACCTGGCCGCATCATTGAGTCACTTTTACTCCTGGCATAAAGAGCCGGTAAAAAGACTGATTATCGGATTGATAGGCATGACAGTTTATACCGTAGGTGCCGTAAATGGTATTATCTATTTTTTTCATTACGTATTTGGTTTTGATGTGGGTGACAATCTTTCCACCACGTTTACTTCTACCATTATTATTACCCTCATCATCTCCATGTTTATGACGAGCCGTGAATTCCTTATTAACTGGCGTCAGGCGGCTGTTGATGCGGAGACTTCTAAACGTGCCAGTATCAATGCACAGTATGAGAGTTTGAAGAATCAAGTCAATCCACATTTTCTTTTTAACAGTTTGAATGCACTGACCAACCTGGTGTATGAAGATCAGGATAAGGCAGCTAAATTTATCAAACGGCTTTCGGAAGTTTATCGGTATGTGCTTGATACGCGCGACAAGGAGGTGGTTGCATTGGACAATGAGCTGAGTTTTTTGGAGTCGTATCTTTTCCTGCAGAAGATCCGGTTTGGTGAAAATCTTTTGGTTCAGATCAGCCTATCCACGAAAGGCAAACTCATTGCACCATTGGCATTGCAGCTATTGGTTGAAAACGCCATCAAGCATAATGAGGTGTCCTCTGAAAATCCACTTTCAATAAAAATAGCAGAACAGGATGGCTATATCGTTGTGGAGAACTCCCTGCAGCTGAAAAATATGCCCGAAGAAAAATCACCTGGCATTGGTCTTGAAAATATTAAAGACCGATATAAGTTTTTGAGTAACCAACCTGTGGTAGTTGAAGAACGTGATAAAAAATTTCTTGTGAGATTGCCACTCATTGAATCAGATGAACGATGAATATTCTCCTGATTGAAGATGAACCACAAGCCGCTCAGCGCCTGGAAAAACTGGTGAAGAAGGTAATCCCTCATGCCATCATCGTTTCAACATTGGACACGGTGAAGAATGCTGTACGATGGTTTCAGTCCAAGCCAGCTCTGGATTTAATCTTCATGGATATCCAGCTAGCTGACGGAATCAGCTTTTCAATTTTTGATCAGGTAGAAGTGAACGTGCCAGTGATTTTCACCACAGCTTATGATGAGTATGCGTTGAAAGCATTTAAAGTGAACAGTATTGATTACTTGTTGAAGCCCATTGATGAAGAGGGCTTACGTGCTGCTATTAAAAAATATGATTCCCTTACTTCCGCAAGAACCATTGCTCCCGATAAAATGATGGAGAGCATAAACCTGGCCATGCAGATGCTTTCAAAGAAATACAAGGAGCGCTTTGTGATCAAGGTGGGCGAGCATCTTAAATCGGTGGAGGTGAGCGAGATCCTTTTCTTTTTCAGCCTTGAGAAAACCACCTTTGCTCAAACTCGTGACGGGCGCAAACACATTCTTGATTTCACACTCGATCAACTTGGAGAATTATTAGACCCGAAGCGCTTCTTCAGAATCAACAGAAAGTATATCGTAGCTGTAGATGCTATGCACGATATGATCAGTTATACCAACAGCCGCGTGAAAGTAGTGCTGAAAGGCAGCGATGATGATGATGTAGTTGTTGCCAGAGAGCGTGTGCAAGAATTCAAAGATTGGCTGGATCGCTGATTAACGAATAGCGATATTCAATATCAGAAAGAAAAAAAGTTGTGCGAAGTAGAAGGGAAGCGCCAGCTTGTTTTCGGCTTTAACTTTTAATGCGTGATACGCGCTTTGCATCACAACCGAAGTGAAGAACCAACCCACATAATTTTGAAGTGGTACGATGCCATCTTTCCAGGTCCAGAAATCAAAGTGCATGGCCACCGGTTCAATCAGCCAATCAACGGCCACTGCCAGCGAAGCTCCTGCCGTTATTTTTAATAGGGTGGGAATTCTCAAACTATCGGTGAGTGAGGCAATGCAATACATCACTAATAGCCAGTTAAGACCTATGATAATCGGAACATTAAAAAGCTTAGGACCCAACGTAGCTCCATACGCATACTGCCCGAAAATAATCCCGTAGCGCACGCCAAAATATTCCACTAGAAATCCCAGCACAAAAATGAAGATGGAATACCTAAGCACTTCCATGTTTCGATCGCGATGGTTTACCCATAGTATTACTGCACTCGTTAATAAATTGAACGGAGTAAGCAGCCTGAAATATTCTTGAAAAGGCGAAAGCATTCCCACAATACCCACCAGATGTAGAAGTCCAACAATCCAGATGGAATAGGGCGTGATGAGCGTGGAAAGCCTGAAGTAATAGTTTCGAAGCATGTACCTTAAACACCCTTTCAGCCAAACTGTTCTGAAATCAGATTAGAAGTTATTCTACCCGATTGGAGGCATAATGGAATGCCTCCTCCAGGATGAGCGCTGCCACCACAGAAAAACAGGTTTTGGAATTCGCGGGAGAAATTGGGGTGGCGTAGAAAGGCAGCAAACTTATTGTTCGAACTGGTGCCATAGAGCGATCCCTGGAACGAGGACGTGCGGCTTTCAATAGCTCTCGGGTCAAGAATGTCCTCCGTCTCGATCAGTGATTCAATAGTGGTCTTGAGGTGCCGATTAATCTTTTCCAAAATCTTTGTTCTGGCTTCTGAAATTAGGAAGTCCCAATCTTGCCCAATATTAGCCGGCACATTGATCATCACAAACCAGTTTTCACAACCGGCCGGGGCATCGTTGGGGCAATATTTTGAGGTGATGTTGATGTATACGGTAGGGTCGTTATGCAGTGTTTTGGTTTTGAAAAGTGTGGTGAATTCCTGCTGATAATCTTTGGCAAAGAAGATATTATGAAGACCCAGCTCTTGAAATTCCTTTTTTATTCCCCAATAAAAGATGAGTGCCGAGCTGGATCGCTCTTGCGAAAGAATTTTTTCAGGAACCTTTGCATGCGGAAGCAATCTATGATACGTAGGGTATACATCCATGTTGCTAACTACTATATCGGCATATAATAGTTCACGTTCAGTCTTAACTCCGGTGGCAACATTTCCAATTGTGATGATCTCTAATGCTCGTGTATTAAATTGAAACTCAACACCCGCATCTACGGCAAGTTTATATAGGGCTTTTGTGATGGAGTGCATGCCACCCTCGGGAAAAAACGTACCAACATTAAATTCAAGATGTGGAATAGAAGTGAGTATGCCCGGTGCCTGATAGGGATCTGATCCATTATAGGTAGCGTATCGGTCAAATAATTGTATGAGGCGCACGTCATGGAGCAGGCGTGCATTGCGCTGATGCATGGTTTCGAACAAACCTAGTCTTGGAATTTCAGGAATCGCTTTGGCTACCGGTGTAGTAAACCAGGTGGAAGCTTTGTGTAATGAGTGCTCTAAAAATAGGTGAGCAGCAGAGGAATATATGTGTTCAGATTTTTGAAGATATTCTATGACAGCATCACCCCGTAAATGAAGTTTCTCTTCTGCTTCTTTAGCGAAGCGTTCTCTATCCGTGTAGGCAATTAACTGTGTACCATCTTCAAAAAAATACTGACAGGAGATATCCAGTTTTTGATACTGGTAAAATTCGCGCGGATTCTTCCCGGCATGAATAAACACATCATCCAGAAAATGCGGCATAGTAAATAAGGATGGCCCTGCATCAAAGCGATATCCATTTTGCATAAACTCGGTAAGCTTGCCACCGGGATAATCGTTGGCTTCCAACACGGTTACCTGAAACCCACGTGATTGTAATCTGCAAGCGGTGGCTAATCCTGCTACACCGGAACCGATTATGATTATCTTCCTCATCACGTGCTAAGAAAACATATAAAAGCGAATTTGGTTATGCTAACATAATTAGAAAGGGTAGACCTTT
>JAYVTC010000208.1:0-37926 GCA_043774745.1 Cyclobacteriaceae bacterium
CATCTATACGAAGTGCCGGTGTGTTGGAACCATCCATTTCTTTAATGACGATCTGATATTTGGGTAAATACCGAAGACCATTCAGTGTCATTTGCTTAAACACCGCGATGGCGTTGGTGATGGATTTGGTGGTGTTCAGGTCTTCGGTATTTACCCAAATATCAGATCGTCATTAAAGAAATGGATGGTTCCAACACACCGGCACTTCGTATAGATGGTACACACCTGCTTGATAAATTATTAAAGATCGGCAATCAAAATTACCTAGGAGCCGAGCGGTTGCTGTTGCATGATAAACTGAAAGCCATTCAACCTTATCTTAGGAAAGGCCTGGTGATTTACAGTTACTTCACCCACAAGATGATCAAGCCCATTGTGGAACATCTCACCGGTCTTGGTTATCGGGTAGGAACATTCACGGGAGATGAATCCATGGAACTGCGGGATGAATACAAAGAAAAATTCCTTCACGGAAAAATTGATATCCTTGTCGGCTCCAGGCCCATCGGCACCGGTGTTGATGGATTACAGAAAGTTTGTAACCGAATGATCATACTCTCATTGCCCTGGACGGATTCGGAGTACACCCAGTTGAAAGGAAGAATATATAGACAGGGTTCTGCATTCGGTGAGGTTGAAATCATCATTCCACAAGTGGTTATCCCGCTGGCCGATCGCGACTGGTCGTGGGATATGCAACGCATGAATCTCATACGCAACAAGAAGACATTAGCCGATGCATCCGTAGATGGAGTGATCCCAAGCAAGATGATGCCACAGCCGGAGACATTATTCGCCAGGTCTCTCGAAGCATTGAAAGAATGGAGAGAAAGAGTGAACGAAGGAAAAATAGTAAGTATCAACCGAAAGGATCTTGTGTTCCCGTTGCGTCCTGAGATTGTAGAACAGATTGGCAGGAATATCGGAGATTTCAGTGAAGTGAACAGAACATGGAGTGTCAGTAAGTCATCCACCACGCATGAGCGATTGAAACAACATCCGGAAGATTGGTATTACTATCATACGCTTTATGCAGAAAAAAGAAAGTCGTGGGAAGAGATACCGTATGTGGAGATCGCCAAATTGATAAAGCGTAAAGATTTTGTGGTAGCTGATTTAGGATGCGGTGAGAACTTGCTTCGAAAGGAAATTCCTGACAACAAAGTACTGGCCTTTGATCACGTTGCCATTGATAATACGGTGACCGCCTGTGATGTCAGCCACTTGCCGATTGGAAATGATACGGTTGATGTGGCTGTGTTTTCATTGTCGCTAATGGGAACTAACTATACCGATTACATAAAAGAAGCGCATCGCATTTTAAAGTCAATGGGTTTCATTTTTATTGCCGAGCCGCAAGCGAAGTGGGAAGGAAGGCAGGATGAACTTGAGCAGTTCATGGTGGAATCTGGATTTGGAAAGCCTGTAGTGTGGAGATCCGGTAATTTTTTATATCTGAAGAGTGAGAAGACATAATATCACCCCTTCGGGGTTTAATAAATATGCTTGTGGTTTTTTATCTATAATCATTTCATCCCTTCGGGATTGCTGATAAGCAAATTTTCGATCTAACGTTTTGAGGTCGGGCAATTTTTCATATCCATACCACTTTATTATACCTTCTTATCAAGCCTGAAAGGCTGGTATTATTATAGAAAGAATAAATCATAAAGTTGCAGAACCCCGAAGGGGTGAAATTATATCACCCCTCCGGGGTTTCGGTTATTCCCGGGCCTCGCATATCTATATTCATTTCATCCCTTCGGGATTATCAAATTTTTGTCCTATCTCCGGGATTGTTGCGAATCGAAATTCGAAGGAACGGTTTGGAGTCAGACTTTTTAAATCTGATGGGAATGAAGACTTAGTTGGTCAAAGAAGTACCGCCTTGGATCATTAGTAGCATAAGTAATAAGTATGTCAAATTCGTGTCAAAATGAGGGAAAACAAAAAAGCCACTGCAATCTGCAATGGCTTGATTTTCAATGTGGGAGCTGAGGGGTTCGAACCCCCGACCCTCCCGACTTATCAGTCGGGATGTCCTGAACTAATCAGCTTTTCAATCTGCCTCCTATTCTTCCATCCTTTTACTTCTCTTTCACGGCTATATGCTAAACTCTTGGTTGAGTACGATTCAGTATAAACAACCACCCAGTCTCCGTATTTTCCAGTAAATCCCTTATGATTTGAATTATGCTTTCGCAATCTTTCAATCATCGACTCCGTGGTGTGGCCGATGTAATACTTGCCCGCTGAGGTTGAAAACAATATGTAAAACAATGCTTCCATAACAAAAAACCTCAGATCTCTCTGAGGTTTTGTGTGGGAGCTGAGGGGTTCGAACCCCCGACCCTCTGCTTGTAAGGCAGATGCTCTGAACCAGCTGAGCTAAGCTCCCATGATGTTTTACTTGAACCACCTCGACATGTCGGGGTGAGCTCCCTTTTTGATTAAGGACTGCAAAGGTAAAAGAGAATTGGAATTGTGCAAAAACTAAATTTCAAAGTTTCCACATTTTTAAAGTCCTCTGGTTTAAAATAAGCTGACTCATTCTCTGGTTTAATAGTTGTACCGTATTTTTACACAACTATTTTTTAAACTTGAAGCAGCTTAAGAAGGTATTTTTTTATCTATTGCTAACCGTACTGGTCATCGTTGCCGGTCTGCTGATCTCAGTATTCCTCTTCAAAGACCGCATCATTCAGCAATTTGTGAATGAGGCCAACAAAAGCCTGAATACCCCCGTCAAAATCGGAAAGATTGATGTTTCTGTCTTTACAGACTTCCCCAACCTGGCTATCGAGTTCACCGATGTGTACATCGAAGACAGTCATCCGGGCAATTACCCGTTGCTTACCGCAGAGAAGATTTCTTTCAACCTCAACCCGGTCGAAGTGTGGGGCGGCAATTATTCTATACGCGGACTATCTGTATCAGGCAGTGAAACGAATCTTAAAATCAATACAGCAGGGAAGGGCAATTTCAATATCTTAAAAGAGACAAAAGGTTCCAAAGGCGGCACCGTGAAGTTTGACCTTCGCCAGGTACAGCTTTTAAATACGCATGTTGATTATAACGATAGCGAAGCCAATCAACATCATATCTTCAGCAGTGAAAAACTGATCGCCTCTATACTAGTAACAGGTAATCTTTACCAGATCGAGGCACTGGGAGATGCGGTGACCAAACAAATCGGAATCAACAACTCCATCTTTCTGGCCAACAAGAACTTTATCATTGACACTAAGCTCGATTATGACGATTCAAAAAAAGAAATACTCTTTAACCCTTCTTCATTAAAAATCAGTGACTCTGAATTTACCATCAGTGGTAATTATCTTTTTAAAGAAAAAAACCTGATCAACCTGAAGGCAGAGGGTAAAGACACCGACATTCAAACCTTGCTGTCGCTGATGCCGGAAGCAACTACCGAAAAGCTAAAAAAATATCGCAGTGATGGCGATGTGTTTTTCAATCTTACGCTGAAAGGAGAAATCAGCGAGCGAAAAAGCCCTTTTATCTCAGTAGCCTTTGGTTGTAAAAACACCACCCTCTATCATCCCGATTATAAAACACAAATCAAACATGCCAACCTGAAGGGATCGTTTGCCAGCTCTTCGATCACCGATTTTTCCAATGCAGAATTATTTCTCAGCGATGTGAATGGCGAACTGAACGATCAGATTTTTAATGCCAACCTTTCGATCCGCAAATTCAATGATCCATTCGTGACGTTCCGGTTTAAAGGGGATCTGGATGCTGCTTCGATCTTTAACTTCTATCCCATTGCTGATCTGACGAATGTGGAAGGTCTTCTTTCTACAGACATCTCCTTTGAAGGACAGACCTCCATGCTAAACAAGAAGGCAACTGTGCAGCGTGTAAAGACGAATGGAGCCATCGTGATGAGTAAGCTTAACTTTGCCTACGGTTCGCAGAAGATTAAATTTAAAGATATCAACGGAACGTTGCAGTTTGATAATCATGACCTCGCGCTCAGCAACGTGACCGGTCAATTTGAAAACAGTGATTTTTATCTCAACGGTTTTTTTAAAAACATCATTACCTTTTTACTTTTCGAAAATCAACCGATTGGGATAGAAACGGATTTGAAATCTGATTTTCTGGATGTGGATCAACTTTTCTCCATCGCTTTCGGAGAGGAACAATCTGAAAATTATCGCTTCAGTATTTCACCTGATGTGCAACTCAACTTTAATTGTGATGTGAAGCATATGAAATATAAACGCTTTAAGCCAACGAACATAAAGGGAGACCTGCTTGTCAAAGGCCAGGTGGCCGTATCGCGCAACATTACCATGAACGCCATGGGCGGATCACTCACGTTAAACGGAATTGTGGACGCCAAAAATCCAAAAGCCATTGATGTGGTGAGTTCGTTTAAACTCAATGGCATTCATATAGATAGTCTCTTTTATGTGTTTGAAAACTTCTATCAGGATTTCATTCAGGATAAAAACCTGAAAGGACAGGCGTATGCCGATGTCGAGATGGAGATGGCATTAAACGAACAACTTCATCTAATCTCTCCCACCTTGATTGCCGATATCAGTGCCACTATTAAAAACGGAGAATTAAATAACTTCGAACCCCTAAAGAAACTGAATAAATACATTGATGACCAAAGCCTCAGCAAACTCCGCTTTGCCGATTTGAAAAACGAAATCCACATCGAAAACCAAACCATCTATATCCCACAAATGGATATTAAAAGTAATGCTACTGACATTCGCTTAAGCGGCACGCATACGTTTGATCAGCATATCGACTACCGGGTTGTTGCTCCGCTCAGAGGCAAAAAGAAGATCGATCCCGATGAAGCCTTTGGTGCCGTTGAAGATGATGGATCAGGGAAACCCAGGATTTTCTTAAAAATAACAGGCACTACCGATAAGTATGAAGTGAGCCTTGATAAAGATGCTGTGAAGAAAAAGATAGCAGGTGACCTGAAGAAGGAAGTGAAAGAATTGAAAGATGCCTTCAAACAAAAAGGAATTAAGAAAAAGAAAGAACTCGAATTATCAACGGAAGAATTTGATTGGGAGAATTGATTAAGCCATGAGCAGCGAGCTTTGAGTTACGAGCCAATTCACAAAACTCACAGCTCGAGGCCAGGAGCTGAATTGGACTTACAATTCTTTCGCCCTGTTCCAATACTCATCCATTTCTGCCAAGGTCATCTCACCCATTTTCTTTCCATCCTTAGCAGATTCGATTTCGAGGTATTGAAACCGCTTGATGAATTTTTTATTGGTTCGCTCCAACGCCTCTTCAGGATCGATGTTGATGAAGCGTGCGTAATTCACCAGCGAGAAAAGTAAATCACCAAACTCGGCCATGGCTTTTTCCTGGTTGATGGCTTCGTTGGTTTCAGCATTACCTGCCTGCCGGACAGGCAGGAATTCATTTTTAAACTCCTGCATTTCTTCTTCCACCTTCTGCCACACTTGCTCTTTCTTTTCCCAATCAAAGCCAACACCACGGGCTTTATCCTGAATGCGAATTGCTTTTACTAAGGCTGGCAATGTTTTAGGTACTCCTTCCAACACGGATTTATTTCCGGTTCTTAACTTAATCTTCTCCCAATTCTCTTTTACGGTTTTTTCATCATTAGCAATGACATCACCATAAACATGCGGATGACGCTCTATCAGTTTCTCACAAATTGAATTCAACACATCGGCCATATCAAAGGCTTTTGTTTCAGAAGCAATGCGTGAATAAAATGTCAGGTGCAGCATGAGGTCGCCCAATTCTTTTTTCACTTCATTCAAATCGCCTTCCAGAATGGCATCGGATAACTCGTAAGTTTCTTCAATGGTGAGATGCCGTAAGGTTTCAAGCGTCTGTTTCTTATCCCATGGGCAGTTTTCACGCAATTCATCCATGACGGTGAGCAAGCGATCAAATGCTTTGAGTTTAGCTTCGCGATTTAAATCAGGGGCAGAAAGTGGCATTTTTTACTTTTTAATTCGGAATGTAAACTTAACAATTGAATGAGGTGTTGTACTTTTGTTGCCAGAAAAAATCGCAATTAAATCATGGCTGTTTTCCTTCTTACCATTGGAGTATTCGGAGCGTTCTTCTTACTCATGTCTGTGCGCTTGTTGTTTGTAAAGAATGGTGAATTCCGTGGCACATGTGCAACACAAAGTCCATTTTTAGCAAAAGAAGGAATTACTTGCGGCTATTGTGGTAAAACTATTGGTGAAGGTGAAGCGTGTGGCGATCCGGAAAAAGCGGCCGAGCTTCAAATGCCGAGCATCAAGAAGAAGGGTTAATTAGTTTTTTGAAACTAAACTCAATTCTGAGAGTTCTTTTCCAATTTGATGTATTCCGTGTAGAATCTTTTCCGTTTGCAAAGCAGAAGGTTTCTTTCTTCCTTGAACATATTGAGATAAGAGGGTAGCGTTCATTCCAATTCTTTCAGCAAGAAACTTCGCATTGATAACTCTATAGTGTTGAAAGAATTGCTTTAAATCTATTTCGAGATTTACATGTTTTGAATCAACGTGAATTCCATCGTCTTCGAAATATAAATTCAAAGCTTCCGTTATATTATCAGATAATTTTGAAATGGTTTTCCCTGTGGTGAATACAGGATAATCAATAGCAAATGCTGAGAATCCCGTGTCAGTCTTCTCAACAGTTACATTGATTTTTCTTTTTGCTAATGTTTTCACTTTTTAATTCCTGCTTGTTTCAATAACTTCTTTTCAAGACCCTTACCTACCTCGCTGCTTCCGTGATTAGGAAAGATAATTACCCCTGCCTTTGTTTTATGTCTCATCTTAACATGCGAGCCACTTTGTGATACCACATACCATCCGTCTTGGGTAAGTATTCGATACAATTCTGATGATTTCATGTAAAATACATGGTGACGTGTGGTTGTAAAGTCCTCAAAGGTATATAATTATTTACTTTTTCTTGCTATCAGATATGGTTAACTTTGTTGGCTAAAATTTATATTGTGACCTTAATCAAATCAATTTCTGGCATTCGTGGCACCATTGGCGGTGCTCCTGGCAATGCCCTCACTCCTGTTGATGCCGTAAAATTTGCTGCTGCCTATGGCACATGGATAAAATCCCGCAAAGGAAAAAAAGTAGTTATCGGCCGCGATGCAAGACCTTCTGGTGAGATGATCAGTCAATTAGTTGCTTCAACGCTGCAAGGTCTAGGATTGCACGTGATCGATTTAGGATTATCAACTACACCTACTGTCGAAATTGCCGTGCCCAAAGAAAAAGCAGCGGGTGGAATTATTTTAACAGCAAGTCATAACCCGGTGCAGTGGAATGCGCTGAAGTTATTAAATGAAAAAGGTGAATTCCTTTCGGCTGCTGATGGCGCAGAGTTATTGAAAATTGCTGAACACGATAGTTTTGATTTTGCTCCCGTGGAGCAATTAGGAACTTACACGCGCAACGATACCTACATACAAAAACACATCGATCTGATTTTAAAACATAAGCTGGTCGATAAGAAGGCGATTCAAAATGCGAAATTCAAAATCGCTATTGATGCGGTGAATTCTACCGGAGGCATTGCCGTTCCTCAATTACTGAAAGCACTGGGCGTGAAAAAAGTAGTTGCTCTGTATTGTGAACCAAACGGAAAATTCCCTCACAACCCTGAGCCATTACCAGAACATCTTAAAGTCATCAGCAAAGCGGTTAAAAAAGAAAAATGTCATTTGGGTATTGTTGTTGATCCGGATGTTGATCGGCTTGCATTAATACAGGAAGACGGAAAGCCATTTGGTGAAGAATACACTTTAGTGGCTGTGGCTGATTACATCCTCAGCAAAAAGAAAGGCAATACCGTTTCTAATTTATCATCTACACGTGCTTTGCGCGATGTTACGGAAAAGCGTGGAGGTAATTATCAAGCTGCAGCTGTGGGCGAAGTGAATGTGGTTACCAAGATGAAAGACACTAACGCTGTAATTGGTGGCGAAGGTAATGGTGGCGTCATCGTTCCTGATTTTCATTATGGTCGTGATGCCCTTATGGGAATTGCATTGTTCCTCACACATCTTGCTAAATCAAAAATGAAAGCCTCGGAGTTGCGTAAATCGTATCCAGCCTATTTCATATCAAAAAACAAAATTGAACTGACTCCAAAAATCAACGTGGACGAAGTGCTTGAGAAAGTGAAAGCGAAATATGCGAATGAAAACATCAACACGATTGATGGCGTGAAGATCGATTTCGAAAAAGAAAAAGAATGGGTACACCTGCGCAAGAGCAATACTGAACCTATCATTCGTATTTATGCTGAATCTCAGAATGAGAAGAAGGCCGATCAACTGGCTCAAAGAATCATTCAGGATATAAAAGAAATTATTAAATAAAGTTCGGAGGCCATAGCCGACTTTGACGGTGGTCTTTGATCCAATTTTAAAGAAAGAAATGAGAGTCTATCTCGACAACGCGGCTACCACCCCCCTCGACCCGGAAGTATTTGAGGCCATGAAACCCTTCATGCTCGAAGATTTCGGAAATCCATCTTCCACACATTCAAACGGGAGAAAGGTGCGCGCTGCTATAGAAACAGCGCGCAAGAAAGTAGCTGAACTTCTCAACTGCACACCCGGTGAAATTATCTTCACCTCGGGTGGAACCGAAGCTGACAATACCATCATTCGAAGTGCCGTAGAAACGTATCAACTAAAGCATGCTATTTCTTCTCCGGTTGAACATCATGCCGTAACACATACACTTGATTACCTGGTCAAACAGAATGCTATTCAAGTACATCATGTTCAGCTTGATGAAAAAGGTCATGTTGACTTGAATCATCTGAATGAATTATTGAAAGAATTTCCCAAAGCAGTGGTATCGCTCATGCAAGCCAACAACGAAATCGGGAATCTGCTGGACTTTGAAACAGTAGGGGATCTTTGTCATGCCTACCAGGCTTATTTTCATTCCGACACGGTACAAACCATTGGGCATTATCGCCATGATATGAAGAAACTTAAAGTACACGGCATGGCCGCTGCTGCACATAAGTTGCATGGCCCTAAAGGAGTTGGTTTTATGTACATCAATAAAGACAAAAAAATACATTCCTTCATGCAAGGTGGCCCACAGGAACGCAACATGCGCGGGGGCACTGAAAATGTTTATGGGATCATAGGGTTTGCAAAAGCGTTGGAAATTTGCTACCGCGAAATGGACGAACAGAAGGCCTACATCCTTGGATTGAAATCAAGAATGATTGAAAAATTGAAATCTTCCATACCTGGTGTTGAATTCAATGGCGACTCATCCAATCTAGAAAAAAGTCTCTATACGGTGCTCAATGTTTGCTTGCCGGAATCAGAAGAAAACGAAATGCTTCTTTTCAATCTCGACTTACAAGGAATTTCTGTATCGGGTGGCAGCGCCTGCGCAAGTGGGGCATCTACAGGATCACATGTGCTTAGTGCGCTTAATCCAAATTCAAAATGCGGAGCGGTGCGTTTTTCTTTTAGTAAATACAATAAATCAGAAGAGATTGATTTCGCAGTTGACAAGCTAGTCGAGATTTACAAAGTAACCGCTTAGCTTGTTGGAAACTGGCGGCTTCCAAATCGTTTAATGATTTCCAGTTCCAGCTCAGGGCGATGCTCAGGATGAGCAATATTCATGAGCGCCAGCGCGCGTTGATGCAGATTCTTACCATATAAAAAGCCTACTCCATATTCCGTTACAACATAATGCACATGAGCACGCGTTGACACCACTCCCGCTCCTTGTTTCAGAAATGGAACAATCTTCGACTCACCTTTCTTAGTTACCGATGAAATTGCAATGATTGGTTTTCCTCCTTCCGATAAGGATGCTCCACGAATAAAATCCATTTGTCCGCCCACCCCAGAAAACTGATAGGTGCCAATAGAATCAGCACAAACCTGGCCGGTGATATCAATCTCAATAGCACTGTTAATCGCAACAACTTTAGGGTTCGAACGGATCACGCGCCCATCATTGACATAATCTGCTTCTAAAAAAGCAAAGCCAGGATTATCATCAATAAAATCGTAAAGCCTGTTAGTACCAAGTGCGAAGGAGGTGACAACTTTTCCACGATGTTTCTTTTTATAGGCATTAGTAATGACTCCACTTTTCATTAAGTCAATTATTCCATCTGAAAACATCTCTGTGTGAATTCCCAAATCTTTACAGTGACCCAGCGATTGGAGCACAGCATCCGGTATCGCACCGATTCCCATTTGCAAGGTGGATCTGTCTTCTATCAGTTCGGCAATTTTTTTTCCTATGGCTATTTCAGCCTCAGAAGCTATGGAGCTATAATTTACTTGTGGCAACAAATCATGCGACTCCACCATGGCATTCAACCTGCTTACATGAATAAATCCATCTCCATGGGTGCGCGGCATATTTGGATTAACCTGCGCAATAATTTTTTTTGCATACTTCACTGCCGACTTGGCCACATCAACGGAAGTGCCTAAGGAACAAAAGCCATGCTTATCAGGTGGTGACACATGAATCATAGCCACATCGATAGGAAGAATATCTTTTTCAAAAAGTTTAGAGATTTCACTTAAAAAGATGGGGATATAGTCACCATTGTCGCTATTCACCTTGGCGCGAACATTTTCGCTTACAAAAAGTGAGTTGAAATAAAAGCGATCTCTAAATTCAGGTTTAGTCAGATCTAATTGACCTAATGTGCTTATTGCAACCATCTCCACATTATGCAAATGGTCAGAATTTGCAGCCAATGCTTTAAGTAAGGTTATGGGCGTGGCGGCACTTCCGTGAATAAATACGCGATCTCCGGATTGAATTAATTTTATCGCCTCCCCGGCTGACCCAATCTTCATGTTCATATCCCGAAAGGTAAAACGTGTTTTTGCATTTACATCTGACTTTGATCAGTTAATTAATTAATTTTAATCACATGGCAACACCCATTTTAGTTTCCTTTATTGGCTCTGGCAATTTAGCCTGGCATCTTGCGCCTGCCCTTGATAACATGGGGTATGTGGTGAGAGAAGTATACAGTCAAAATCCAAATCATGCGGAAGCACTTACGGAAAGACTTTATCAGGCTGAAGGAAAAGCCACTCTCGATTTTTCAACCAGTGATTCAAAAGTTTTTATCATTGCAGTGAGTGATGATGTCATTAGTGATATCGCCCGTGAAATTATCCTTCCCGAAGAAGCTATTCTTGTTCACACGTCAGGTAGTCAACCTATCACCGAACTTCAATTTGCCGCTACGCAAAACTTAGGTGTTTTTTATCCTCTTCAAACATTTTCAAAATCAAAAAGGGTAGACTTTAAAGAGATTCCTATTTTCGTTGAAAGCTATACAGAAGAAGTAGAAAAAACTCTCATGCAAATTGCAGGCAGTATAAGTAAAGAGGTGAGAAAAATAGGATCAGAAGAACGAAAGGCACTGCATGTCGCTGCTGTGTTTGCATCAAACTTCTCCAATCATATGCTCACCATTGCAAAAGAGATCATGCAACAAAATAACCTCGACTATGAGTGGCTTAAACCACTCATTACCGAAACCATCAATAAGAGTATGTATCTCGGACCGGATCAAGCCCAGACCGGTCCTGCCAAGCGAGCCGATTTAGATATTTTAGACACCCATCTGGATTTTTTAAAAGAGCAGCAATCCATAGCGGAAATCTATAAAGTAATCAGTCAACATATTATTGACACTCACTATGGGGGATAATATTATTATCTTTATTTAAACCATCAATATGAAAACAATACTTGTATCATTTTTATTAATGTCGACCCTTCCCCTATGGGCACAGAAAAATAAAAAATATGAGAGCAGTCAGATCGTTGTTAGTTCAACTTACACAAAGAGTCAAAACCGGGCTCTGATCATTGTGGATGGTGTTAAATTTTGGCGCATGGATAACCTTAACATTCTGGATTCGATTAATCCTGATAACATTGAGAAAATGGATGTTGTAAAAGGAGAACAAGCAATCCTGCAATATGGAGAAGAGGGTAAAAATGGAGTCATTCTTGTCACTACCAAAACACCGGTTAAGAATGAACCTCTTTATATTGTTGATGGATTAAAGGTAAAGACTCTTTTTATTAGCCCGGATGATATTGAATCAATGAGTGTGTTGAAAGGGAAAGAAAATACCAGCTTATATGGAACTGAAGGAGATGCGGGGGTGATTTTGATTACTACGAAGAACTCAAAGAAGCATCAAAAAAAATAGGAGAGTCATAATTTCAACAATTACAAAACAAAAAAAGTCAGGCATACTACCTGACTTTTCTGTTGCAAGAGATCTTAAAATTACTTTTGAGATGCTCCTGTTGCCAGCACTTCGCCTTTAATTGTCAACTGCACAAATCCACTCTCAATATTTGCCGTAACGGTAACGGTCTTATTAAATGCGCCAACTGCAGCCGCATTGTATGTAGCTTTAATAAAACCACTTCCACCGGGCATTACTTCTTCTTTTGTCCAGCTTGGCGTAGTGCAACCACAAGATGCCTGCACGTTGGTGATAATAAGCGGAGTTTTTCCGGTATTAGTAAATTTAAATTCTTGGGTTACAGGTGTTCCTTGTTTGATTTTTCCAAAATCATGTGAGGAAGATTCCCATGTAAAAGCAGCAAATACTTGCTTTGCTGGAGCCTGTTGAGCATATGTTGTACCAACTAGAGTTGCGAAAAACGCGATAACGAGTAATTTTTTCATTTTATTAATCAATTTAGGGTTAAACTTAATTCCTTCTTTTGAACGGTACAAACTTCGTAATCAAAAACCACTCCACCTGTTAAAAGGTGCCTAATAAATGTTAAGGACTTGTTAATCAGTTAATACTCTCTAAATACTAGCTACTTTTGCGAGGTGAGCAGATTTACACTAAGAATTATAATCATTTTAGCAGCGATCAGCATTGCCGGAATTGCTACAACTCAAATCTATTGGGTAAGAAAAGCATTTGACCTAAAAGAAAATCAATTTAACCATGATGTAACCGCATCACTCACCAGCGTAGCCAATAAAATTATTGAAATAAGTAAGACTCCTTCTGCCGCCAATAATCCAGTGAAACAGCTTTCTACTAATTATTTTGTGGTGTTAGTCAACGGCCCTATCGATAGCAACCTACTGGAATTTCTGTTGGCTACCGAATTTGAAAAGCGCAATATCACGACCAACTTCGAATATGGCATCTACGATTGTATGGAGAAGTGTATGGCGGGAGGGAATAACATCTCACCACAAAAAATCAGTAACCGCGCCAACATAAACGAATTGCCAACCTGGAATAATGATGGATATTATTTCGGTGTCATGTTTTCTGGTGTTGAAGCAAACCTCTTAAGTCAAATGGGTATTTGGGGATTCTCATCCATTGTACTTCTCATCGTTATTTTCTTTTTTGTTTACACGTTATTTGTCATCCTCAAGCAAAGACGGCTTTCCGAAATTCAGAAAGACTTCATCAACAATATGACCCATGAGTTTAAAACTCCAATCTCCACGATTGCAATCTCTACGCAGGTATTAAAGGATCCGGGCATTATACAGTTTCCCGAGCGTCTGCTTAACTATGCTACTATAATTGAAAATGAAAATCACCGATTAAAACAACAGGTGGAACGTGTTCTTCAGATGGCACGCCTGGAGAAAGAAGACCTCGGATTAAAAAAAGAGACATTAGATTTTCATGATTTGATTCATGAGGCCGTGAAAAATAAATCATTCCAAACTGCAAATGTTTCAATCCAATTAAAACTCAGGGCAATTCCTTCCACCGTTTCAGTAGATAGACTCCATTTGGTGAATGTGATTTTCAATCTGCTTGATAATGCTATTAAATACAACAACAGAAACGCTGAGATTCAAATTTCCACCAGCATTCACAATAGAATGTTTCAAATGGAAATTCAGGATAATGGCATCGGGATTCATAAAGACAATCTGAAAAAAATCTTTAATCGATTCTACCGCGTACCTACCGGCAACCTACACGATGTAAAAGGATTCGGTTTGGGGCTTAGCTATGTGAAACGAATTGTTGAAGCACAGGCAGGAAAGATAATAGTCGCCAGCGAACCCGAGCGTGGAAGCTTATTCACTATTCAATTACCTTTATCTTCATGAGCGCAAAAATTCTTCTGGTTGAAGATGATCCCAATCTTGGTTTTGTAATTAAAGACAATCTGTTTTTAAAAGGATTTGATGTTACCCTTTGCGAAAATGGAGCGGACGGTTATCAAACATTTCAGCAAAAGCCGTTTGACCTTTGTATACTGGACGTGATGATGCCTAAACAAGATGGTTTTAGTTTAGCAAAATCAATACGCGAAAAAAATACGCAGGTACCAATTTTATTTGTGACCGCTAAATCAATGCTTGAGGATAAAATTGCCGGCTTCGAAAGTGGTGGTGATGATTATATTGTAAAACCTTTCAGCATGGAAGAATTGCTTCTGCGCATTGGCGTGTTTTTACGCAGAAGCAATACGACAAATGGCCATGAAGAAGTTTTCAACATCGGCTCATTCTCTTTCAACTTTACAAACCTGACACTTCAACACGCCAGTGAATCTAAAATTCTTACCCATAAAGAAGCTGAAGTATTACGTCTACTTTGTGAAAATAAGAACCGTGTTTTAAAGAGAGAAGAAATATTAAAAGCAGTATGGGGTGATGATGATTATTTTTTGGGAAGATCAATGGATGTCTTCATCTCCAAACTCAGAAAATACCTTAAATACGATCCCAGCGTACAGATTGTAAATTATCACGGAGTGGGGTTCCGGCTGGAAGTAACTACCTGAAAAATTTAGAAAAGTCGGTCGATTAGTTTATCTACCGTCATGCCTTCCGCCTCGGCTTTGAAATTTCTAACTATTCTATGTCTTAACACTGGTCTTGCTACCGCACGCACATCTTCTATATCAGGTGAGTATTTACCATTGACGATCGCATTGCATTTCGCTCCTAACACCAAATATTGAGAAGCTCTAGGACCAGCACCCCACTCAAGATATTCATTGGCCACCGCAGAACCTTGTGGTCCGGGGCGGGTTGCCTGACTTAACTTCACTGCATACTCAACCACATTATCAGCAACAGGGATTCTTCTCACCAAATGCTGGAAGTATGATATCTCTTCACCTGTTAAAATTTTTGCCACGTTGGGCAATTCATCTGCTGTTGTATTTTTAACAATATCAACTTCCTGTTGATAAGAAGGATAATCCAACAAAATATTAAACATGAAACGATCGAGCTGCGCTTCGGGCAATGGATAAGTTCCTTCCTGCTCAATAGGGTTCTGTGTTGCTAACACAAAGAATGGACGAGGTAAATCATAACGAACCCCTGCAATGGTTACAAAGTATTCCTGCATTGACTCGAGCAATGCTGCCTGCGTCTTGGGTGGTGTTCTGTTGATTTCATCTGCCAACACGATGTTGGCGAAGATAGGTCCCTTCACAAAATGAAAGTTTCTTTCTTTATCCATCGTCTCTGCACCCACAATGTCGGATGGCATAAGATCGGGTGTGAATTGAATACGTTTAAATTGTAAGTCCAGGGACTTAGAGATAGTTTGCACCAATAAAGTTTTAGCAAGGCCTGGCACACCAACCAATAGGGAGTGGCCTTGACAGAAAATTGCAGTCAGAACTAACTTAACCACATCCTCTTGTCCTACCACTACTTTAGCAATTTCTTTCCTTAGTTTTTCAAAGGATTGTTTCAGTTCATCTGCCGCTTCTACATCATTCGAAAATACATGCGCCATACTAAATCTTTGTTTGTTAAAAGGTAGGGGTTTCTCTTCACAAGAAAAAAAAGAACTACACCATCGGTTCTACTCTAAGAGCTTGCACCCATTATAGGCAGGGTCAACATTGATGAAAACATCTTGTCTTGCTTTACTGAACCATTTTTCAAGAGCTAAATCCTTTTTCTCGGCCAAGGCTGCGGACTGTATGCGGCTCCAGTCATCTTTTAAGTTAGCCTGGTGTGGCGGTAGTTTCTTTTTAAAATAGAGAATGCGAGCCGCGTCTTTACCATCATCCGTACGATATACTAATGGCTTTGAAATATTTCCAACCTTCATGGTGTCGATATTCAGGTAAACAACCGGGTCAATGTCGCGCATAGAAATTTTTGTTCCTCCATCTTCATCCGTGAAGAAACCACCTCCACCTTTGGTTGCTTTATCGTCTGAATACTCTTTTGCCGCTTGTTCAAATTTGATACTGTCTCTCAAAATCATTGTGCGAAGGCTGTCCAGATATTTCTCTGAGTTGGCAATATCCAGTGCTGAAGGAACAGCAAAAATTAAAATATGACGAGCGTGATATTCGTTTCCTCTTCGATCAAGTAATTGCATTATGTGAAATCCAAATGGAGACTCAAACGGTTGTGATATCTCGCCTAATTTCAATTTAAATGCCATCGCTTCAAACTCTGGCACCATGGCACCTCGCCCTGCATAGCCCAAGTCACCACCTGAATATTGAGCACCCGGTTCTTCAGAATTCTTCTTAGCCAAATCATTAAAGTTCTCACCATTCAAAATTCGTTGGCGAATGTCAGAAAGTTTTCTCTTAGCCTCTTCTTTTTGGGAGTTACTCACTTTGGCTACGCGCACAATTTGTGCTACTTCCACGTCTGATGAATAGAAAGGTAAGCTATCAGCAGGAATTTTATTATAGAATCGTCTGATCTCTGACGGGGTCACAGAAATGTCTTTCGTAATTAGGGAAGTCATCTCACGCGATAACAACTGCTCTCTTATCTGGTCCCTTAATTCTAATTTAATCTGCTCAAGGGTCTTTCCGTAGGCACGTTCCAACTGCTCAGGAGAATTACCTGAACTCTGAAGAATCATTTGCATACGCTGATCCGTATTTTGGTCAACTTCTATATCGGTTACTACCACTGAGTCAATTTCAGCTTTGGCAACCATTAATTTATTTAGAATTAAGCGGTTGAAAAGCTCACAGCGAGCATCATCCGAAGCCGGATTACCCTCGGCCAGGTAAGACTGATAGGCCATCTCCAACTCCGACTTTAAAACGATATAGTTATCAACTTTGCCTATGATCTTATCCACTACCAGACCCGTATCCTGGGCAGATGCAACACCAGAAAAAAGGGCAATAGTTGAAAGAACGCTAATTACTAAAAACTTCGAAATCTTTACGTTTTGCAGCATTTTCATACACATCATCTTCCAATTTTCTCGCAAGTTCAACTTTTCTTTTATTTAAAATAATGTTTTTAATGTCTTGTTTCACGAATTCCAGAGGTGATACGTTATCCGAAATTTTATAAGCATCAATTTTAAGGAAATACAAAAAATCATTATCGGTAGTTTCATAGTAGTTATGACTTCTCAGAAACTGAACCTTATTAGGGATTTCTGACAGGGGAGAATTGACCACCAACTTATCAAATTCAATCCAGGAAGAATCACCCAGATGATAGGCAGCCGAGAAACCTATGCAATACGACTTTAATTCGACCAGCTCTTTGCTTTTCTTAGCATACATCAAATCTTTGATCTTCTTTGTGCGCGGGGCACTCTTAGGAACTTTAATATACGTGCCTTGAATAATATTCTGTTTCAAAATAAAATTATCAAGTCCCTTTTTATAATACGCTTCAATCTCCTGATCAGAAATACTATCATTCAAGTTTTGTTTGATGTAGTAATTCTGATACTCATAGCCGATGAGGCTGTATCGATAGTCCAACACTTTTCGCTCCACCTCCAACTCATCAATGTCTATATTTTTCATCGCCTCGTTAATCACCAATTGTTTGCGAATCCAGCTATTAACATAAGCAGTAACCCGGGCAATACTGTCCTCGGCCTCTACACCGACTGGGGCAACTCCTATTAACTCATCTTGGAATAAATATGAATTGCCCACACGGGCAACGGGTTTGCGCACAGGCTCACCCTCTGCTGGCTCTTTCTTTATTCTAATAAAATCACAAGATCCTAATATAATAATGATGATCAACCATTGATAGAATGAACTTCCTCTTCCTGCCAGAATGAATGATTTGTTATTCATAGCCCCATCCACTTTTCCGTTTAATGGATTATTTCTTTTCGGTCAACTCAGCTAACACAAATTTCTTCCCTTTATTATTCACTTTCACCGGGAATTTTTTTCTTAGTTCAATAAGCCATGCTTTTTCAAGATAATCCTGATAATCTGAAATCACATTTGAACGGGCTTCTTCAAAACTTTTTATTCCTGGCGGTACAAGGCGCTTGACCTCCACGAGGTAAAATTGTCCTTCTACCTCAATCTCCTGGAGTCCTGTGGCCCAGTTAATGCGATCAACAATCTTACTGTCCTTTCGCTCATATAACCGAAATGGTTGTATCGATTTGAACTTTTTCAAATCAGCATTATTCAGTGAATCACCATGGTTTACCTTAGTCATTATTGCTTCGGTAATGGATTTATCTGAAGCCGTGAAAATGCGTGTCTCTAGCCGTTCGCCCGCCTGGTACTTCGTTTTGTTTTCTTCATAAAACTTTCGCTGGCCTAAGGTGTCCTCAGAAGCCTTATTCCATACTTCTTTCTCCATCACATCAAAAAGTAAAATACCCTCGCGATATTCGGTAAGCAGACTTTTAAATTCAGGATGCTCATGCTGAAGTCTTTCTTCCTCTGCATTTAGAATCTTATCTTCAACAAAGCCGTCATACAGTTGCTTCATATAAGCTGATGGAGCCATGTTGACCGAAGTTTGATTTGCCCTAATGTATTGTATGAACTCTGATGATGAAGTTGGCTTATTCAGAATGGAAAATAACTTCTGTGTCTTTAACACTTCGCTTCCCTTGAAATTCCATTTGCCTTTTATTAAACTGGAATCTGCCTGCGTAAAAAAAATTTCCTTTGTTGGGCGATCTTCTGTGAATCCGTATTCTCGTTTGCGTTTTTCACTCAATGCCTGTTTTGAAATTTGCAATCGCTCATCACGACTTAATTTACGCTTTAAGGCTAGTTCCATTTCAGAAAATGGTAACAGTGCGATTTTCTTTTCCAATCTTATAATGTGCCATCCTATATTGGATTGAAATGGATCGGAAAGATCACCAGGTTGTTTCATGGCAAATGCGGTTGCTTCAAATTCGGGAACCGATTTAAGAGCTCCTATACCGAAAGGTCGCAGCCTTCCACCAGTGTTTTTTGTTGCCGCATCATCTGAATATTCTTTACATACTTCATCCCAATTTCGACCAGCTTTCAACTGATCATACACGTCAAAGATTTTTCCTTTCACTTTACTGTCATCAGGAGAGCTTGCACGTAATAAGATATGGGATACCTCTACCTCTCCACGTGCTGGTTTCCTGTCATATACTTTGAGGATATGATACCCAAACTGCGTTCTTACAAGAGAAGAAATTTCACCTGGCCTGGTCGCATAGGCAGCTTCTTCAAAAGGATAAACCATTTGCATGGCCGTAAAATATCCAAGGCTTCCAAAATTATATTTAGCAGATGGATCTTCTGAAATCTCTGCAGCAACTTTCTCAAAATTTTCTCCTTGTAAAACGCGGTTGCGGGCTTGTGTGATTTTCACGTATGCCGCAAGTGTATCAGAAGGTAGCGCATCTGGTTTCAGATTGATCAATATATGCAAGACCTTTACTTCTTCTGTCAGTCGTTGATAGGTATCTTTTGTAAGCTTATCCAACGCATCGGGTTCGGCACGATAAGGTCTTTTTAATTCCTCGCGATAGGTTTTGAATTCCTTATTGAACTTTTGGGTAGTATCTAAACCACGGGCTTGTGCCTCTGCGATCTTCAATTTAAAATGGATGAGCAAATCGAGGTATTCTTTTACACTTTCTTCCGTAGGGGTCTCTGATTTGTTTAGTGAATTCTTGCGATAAAGGTGCAAAAATTCATCGGTGCGAACTTGAGCAGAGCTTACCGTAAACAGGGTAAGGGGTTTCTTTTCAGGGCTTAACTGCGCTATGGCATTGAACGAAAAAAATACAATGAAAACAGAAAAGATTATCCGCATAATTCAGACTTACAATTAGTTAATCGAAGTGCAAAAATAGGATTTTTATGGTGCAGAACTAACCTGATGTCTCCGCAAAAGTGGGTGTATATCGTCAGATTTTGATCTCTTTGGTAAGGCGACACACATTCTTATTATCTCTGCGCAAATACTCAACGTTGTCCATAATGGCCTTTACCAACCTGATACCAAGTCCACCTTTTCTTTTCTGATGAATCAGGTTGTCCAGATCGGGTTCATGAAAATCGTTAATGTCAAAGACAGAACCGTCATCAATAATTTCAAAAATCAGTTTTCCTTTTGATGGGGTTTCAATGTGTAATTCCAAAAGATGATCTGGATTGCAGTGATGGGCATGAATCATCAGGTTGGAACACATTTCGTCAAGAGCCAACACGATAGCACTCATTTCCACCTCGGGCACTCCCTCATGCTTGAGCGAATGACGCACAAACTCCCGGATGCCCTTCAGGTTGCTTAAACTACACCCTATGTTATACTGATAATTCATTTGCCAATGACTTAGCTTCCTGCTTGTTCTGTTTAATATGAAGTAAATCGGCTAACCCCAAAATGCTAAATGTATTGGTCACTTTTTCTTTCATTCCAAATAATACCATGGGTATATTTTTATCTCTTAGCTCTTCAATGTAAGACATGAAAACTCCCAATCCGGCTGAGGAGATGTATTCCAAACCTGAGCAATCAATAAGAATCTTTCTAAAACCCTCGCCAACACTTTTGGCAATTGCCAGGTCTAGTTCAATCGAAGAACTCGCATCAATCTCCCCAATTACTGCAATGATGTCTGCGCCTTCTTCCTGAATACGTTTAATATGAACCATTGTTATTTAATTTAAACGGTTTAATTTTTTTTATGTTCATCCCTACCTAAACTTTATCGTCATTGAAGTATAGTCGTCATTGATCTCTTTGGTACCCGAAAACTCATACAATCTATCAATAACATGCTTTTCAATTTCCGAAGCGCTTTTATCAGTTACCTCATTTAATGCCTCAGCCAATCGATCGTAGCCAAATTCATCTCCACGGTGATCTTTTGCTTCGGTGATTCCATCTGTATACAAAAGCATAATATCTCCTTGTGCATAGCTTATCGCACGGGTTTCCACCAAACGACTGTAGTCTTTATTTCTCACCATACCCAACGCAGCTCCTTTGTCCTTCAGGTATTCTGTAGTTCGATTTGCTGATCTATGGTATAAGACTGGACAATGACCTGCCCGCGAGTAGCGAATCATTTTATGTTTTGAGTTAATCACAAAGTAAGATGCCGAAATAAATGAACCTCGCTCAAGGCAAAAGGCCAGCGCACGGTTAGCACGCTCCATAAATTCTTTAGGATCCAACTCGTGTTGTGCGAGACTATGAAATATCCCCTTCATCTGCGACATGTGAAATGCTGCGGTGGTTCCCTTACCAGAAACGTCAGCGATGATGAGCGCCACTTCATGCTCATTGATGCGAAGGGTATCATAATAATCACCACCCACTTCATCAGCAGATTCGGCAAACGAGGAGATTTCAAAATCAGGATCACTTTCCAATTTGTTGGGAAGCAAACTTTTCTGAACAGCCTTGGCAATCTTAAGCTCTTCCTTATAACGCTCGTTTTGAAAAGCCTCCTCCATCAAACGGAAGTTTTCAATAGAGATACCGGCCTGATTAGCAAATGCCGAAACGATGCGTGTCATTTCTTTATTGAACCCATCAGGTAACTCCTTCAGCAGTGCCAGTGTGCCAATCGTTTGGTTCTTTACGATAATGGGAAATGCCAGTAGCGAACGGAATCGTGAGCCTTTTAATGAGGCAAGATGGCGTGAAAGATTTCGGGTACGATCACTGCTTTGCTCCAATGCTCCCTTTACATTATGATTTTTTAAATGATCGCGTATTTCTTTTGATTCTTTCTCTGTGATTTTAAACGTGTATAATTTCTGTCCGTCACTTGCACTTTGTATTTCAAGCCAGGCAGCATCGGCAAACACAGAACTTACAGAACTTTCAAGAAGAATGTTATATACACTTTCCTCATTTTGTTCTGTTTGAATGGACTGACTGATGCGCTGAAAATTAATAACCTCTTCCAGTTTTTGTTCAAACACCGATGAGGTTGGAAGATTGAAAAGAATAACCAAAAAAGAGAATATGCTATACACCATCACGAAACTCAACAAAGCCATGTTGAATACATGACTGTTAAAATCAAAAAATGAAGGTGATTGATTACTGATCAGTTCTGAGAGCCTGATCACCGTGTAAATAAAATAACCTAAGTAGAAAAATGAGAGCAGCAAAAGCAACAGACAGGTCCACTTCTGTTTAAAATTCAGATAAGCCACCCACCTCATGTTGGCTGATAAGACTAACACCAGCAATCCAATCACGATCAGCATGGTCGTGGAAAGTGACTCGGACAAACTGATTTGTACGCTGTCGTAAATGAGAATGAAAAACAATCCAAACTCAAAAAGTCTCCAGGTGCGAATCAGCCATTTTGATTTTTGGTAGAGGATCAATCGCTTCCACGCTGAATAGGCTGAAAGCAGAAAGCTTAAAAATAAAGCCAGATTAATCTGGTACATAAAATCCGTAAACAAAATATTGGAAACCAAAACCGTGGTCCCTAATAATGTTTCCACCAGACGCAACACCAGCGAAACAACCGTAGCGATTAAACCCGTGGCGAATACTTTCCAAAGCAGGTCGGGAAAATTCAGAGTTTCATCACGCTCAATTTTGTATTTATAATAGTAGAAAAGGCAAATGATGAAAAGATCGAGCATGAGCCTTGGCAACCATAATGGTACACCAGGAGGCAACCCCTTCAGATCACTATATAAAATGGTAAGGTCCGAAAATAGCAGTATCAGCCAGGCGATGATAGAGCCTAAAAAGGTAAGACGTATTATAGTTTTTCCTTTGAACACAGCCAACGTTAAATTAATCCTGACTAGCTATAATTGCTTTCTGCAATTATAGCTAATACGCATCAAACCACAACCAGATGAAAAGTGAGACTATTTGCGACTATAATTAGGTGCCTCGCGTGTAATGGTGACATCATGCGGATGGCTTTCACGAACCCCGGCAGCGGTGATTTTTACAAATTTGGCTGATTTTAATTTGTCTAGATTTTTTGCTCCGCAATAGCCCATACCTGCCTTCAAACCACCCACTAATTGATATAGCACTTCAGCAACAGATCCTTTAAAAGGAACACGACCTGAAATTCCTTCCGGTACTAATTTCTTAATGTCATCTTCCGTATCCTGAAAGTATCGATCCTTCGATCCATCGTCCATGGCCTCCAGAGAGCCCATGCCACGATAGGTTTTGAATTTTCTTCCTTCGTAAATAATAACCTCTCCTGGCGCCTCTTCAGTGCCGGCTAATAACGAGCCGATCATGACCGTATCAGCACCAGCCGCCAGCGCTTTTACTATGTCTCCGGAGAAACGAACGCCACCATCAGCAATTACTTTAACATTTGAGCCTTTCAGTGCTTTCGCTGATTCGTATACGGCCGAAAGCTGTGGTAAACCGATCCCTGCCACAATACGCGTGGTGCAAATGCTGCCCGGACCAACACCAACCTTTACGGTATCAGCGCCTGCCTTGGCCAATGCCTTTGCCGCATCTCCTGTCGCTATGTTCCCAACAATTAACTCAAGTTCAGGATATTTCTTTTTTACTCGTTTTGCTGCTTCAATCACCCCTTTTGAGTGACCATGAGCTGTATCAATACTGATGATATCTACTCCTGAGTTTTTAAGTGCTTCTATTCTTTCCAGAACATCGGCCGTTACACCGACTGCCGCTCCTACGCGCAAACGTCCGTATTCATCCTGGCAGGCGTTGGGTTTATTCTTCTTTTTCAGAATGTCCTTATAAGTAACTAATCCGGTAAGTTTCCCCTTTTTACTAACGATAGGCAGTTTCTCGATTTTATATTGTTGCAAAAGCACCTCTGCCTTTTCAAGTGTAATACCCTCTGGGGCTGTGATGAGATTTTCTTTTGTCATGATCTGCTCAATCGGCATGGCCATGTCTTTTTGAAAACGCAGATCACGATTAGTAATGATGCCCAGCAGCTTACCATTTCCATCTACTATTGGAATGCCTCCGATCTTAAATTCACGCATAATTTTTTCGGCATCACGCACGGTTGAATTTATTGGAAGTGTTACAGGATCAAGGATCATCCCGCTTTGCGAGCGCTTCACTCTGCGCACTTGCTCTGCCTGCTGAAGTATGGTCATATTCTTATGAATGAAGCCGAGGCCTCCTTCCAGAGCCATACCGATTGCTAAATCTGCTTCCGTTACGGTGTCCATGGCAGCAGAAATAAGCGGAATGTTAAGTTTAATTTTCTTGGTTAGAAAGCTGACTGTGCTGGTTTCGCGTGGTAGAACATCGCTGTACGAGGGCACAAGAAGCACATCATCATAGGTAAGCGCTTCAAATAAAAACTTAGAAGGATCGTGGGCCATGGCAAATAAGATTAGGATTCATTATTTGCCGGGCAAAGTTAATCTAATTGATGTAGGAACCAATGAAAGGCAGATAAGGATTCAAATCGCACCATTGGCGGGATTTCAACAAATTCTTCATTTTCTGCGAAAGCCTTATAAATTTGCTGTATGAATAAATTGTATATCCTGATTTTTTGCCTGATTGCCCCAGTCCTTATTTCGGTGGGTCAAAGTCAAACGGGTAAGGCTTCTTTCTATGCTGACAAATTTGAGGGACATGCCACCGCCAGCGGAGAAAAGTATAAACACAACAAACTCACCGCTGCTCATAAAACGTTGCCTTTCGGAACGGTGGTTCGCGTAACCAACCTGGCAAATGGCAATACAGTAGATGTGGTGATCAACGATCGCGGTCCTTACGTGGATGGTAGGGTCATTGATCTATCAAGATCGGCAGCAGAAAAACTTGGATTTATTAACCTCGGAGTTACGGATGTAAAACTGGATGTAGTTGATGCCGGTGATGGTAAATCAAAATCCCAACCAGTAACCATTGATAATGTTTCTGTTGATGAAGACGAGTATTACGATTTCGAAATTTCAAGTTTTAAACCCAAGGGTTTTGGTGTTCAAATCGGCACATACCAGGAATTAGTGAATCTATTACGCTTAACTGAAAACCTGAAAGACTCCTACAAAAAGAAGGTGACTATTCAAGTAAAGATTTTAAATGGTGTTAAGTTCTATAGTCTCATCATCGGGCCTTTTCCAAATCGCCAAAAAGCAGAAAGTTTTCACAATGATGTGAAGCAGAAATATTCCGGTTCCTTCATTGTTGATTTCAGTAGGCCCTAAAGCCTGATAAAATTCGTTCTGAATTTTTAAGCAAATCTGCAGTTCTCTGCTATTTCAAAATAAATCAAATCAATTTTCAAAACTGACAAATCACTCGATTATATCAATGATAGCTTCCATCAAATCAAAAAAGACAAAACCTACTACGTGCATTGTGCCGGTGGTTATCGCTCTATGATTTTTGTCTCGATTTTACGGGCAAGTGGATATAGAGAAACCTAGTTGATGTGAAGTGTGGATTTGCCGATTTAAAGAAGTCGGGAAAGTTCAAAGCCACCGATTATGTAAAGCCAACCACTATGCTTTAAAACATTCTTTGGTTAAAAAGACTCATTTTTAGCTAAAAATGGAGAAAAGCGGTAAATAACCAGCTTTTTTTATGCCTTAACGAAACATTTTTGTATTACTAACAGTTACAATAGTAATACTATCATTTATTAGTTATGCCAAATCTTCTTTTTAAATTAAATGAACACCTGTATCTGCGCGATCCGCAGCACACTTTACTTGGTCAGAGTATAGTGCGTGCCAGCATTGATATGATCGACCGGCTTGGTTTTGAGCAGTTCACATTCAAAAAACTTGCAGAAGAAATCGATTCGACTGAAGCCTCCATCTACCGATACTTTGAAAACAAGCATCGGCTTTTGCTCTATCTCGTTGCCTGGTATTGGAACTGGATGGAATATAGAATTGACCTATTTACCAATGGCATTTCTGATCCGAAAGAAAAGCTGCGTGCCTGTTTGAAAGTGATAGTCGAAGAAAAAAAATACGACCCCAATTTTGAGTTCGTCAATGAAGAGGCACTTTACAGAATTGTGGTTGCCGAGCTTGATAAAACATTTCTCACCAAGTGGGTAGATGCCGATAATAAGGAAGGCCTCTTTGGTGGGTTTAAATCGTTATGTAAAAAAATAGCCGGCTGGATAACCGAAATGAACCCCGATTATCCTTATCCTAATTCATTGGTCAGCACAATACTTCTAAGTGCCAAGCAACAGGTTTTCTTTTCTGAACACTTACCGTCTCTTACTAACATCAGTAAAAATGAAAATGCTCAATACAAACTTGAGCGGTTTTTAGAACAAATGTTATTTAGCTCCATTAACCCATATAATTCTTCTCATGTTTAATAATGATCAAATCGCGCGATGCCTTCGTGAAGTTGCCTTCACCATGAAGCATGAATTCTCTGCAGATGATATCCATCATGTTGAAGCTAATCAGCGTCCCTATTCTAAAGATGATTTTATTGAATTCAAACGTGACCTCGTGGAGGCAGGTAATAAAATCAGAGTACTCTTTATGGAGTATCATCTGGATGATACTTCCTTCCAGGATTTTTTCTCCAATCAAAATACCCCAGTTTTGACATTTATTCAGGAAGATGGAATCAAGCCTGTACTGCTATCAGTCAACAAGAATAAAATTAACATAACAAAATTCAGCACCGACCATACTACTACTGAACAAGTCGCTTCATTTTCATCGATTGATTTCTTAAAGAATAAGCAAGGAGAGGTAGAATTCTTTGCTGTATTTGCTTATGAAAGTCCAGTAAGTCTTGAAGGACAGGAAGGTGAGCATCCCAGTCCAATAAAAAGGCTTTTAAAATTGCTGGGCACAGAACGAAAAGAGATTCTTTACATACTGTTTTATGCCATTATCATTGGATTGATAGGACTTGTGGTGCCCTTAGGTATTCAAACTACTGTCGAATTAATTTCAGGTGGAGTTTTCTTCAGTTCTGTTTATGTACTCATTGCACTGGTAATTCTAGGGGTTCTATTAAGTGGAGCCTTGCAAATCGTTCAGATAAGTCTTGTCGAGTTTCTGCAACGAAGAATTTTTACCAAAGCATCATTAGAGTTTGCATTTCGAATACCCCGTATTCGCGTAGAATCAATTCAGGCGAATTATGCACCAGAATTAGTAAACCGATTCTTTGACGTGATGACCATTCAAAAAGGGTTACCAAAACTACTCATCGATTTGTCATCGGCTACCATTCAAATATTTTTTGGCCTTCTGCTCATCTCGTTGTATCACCCCTTCTTTGTCTTCTTTGGTATTTTCCTGGTGGGTGTGCTGTTTATCATATTCTATACCACCGGACCGCGTGGATTAAAATCTTCTATCGATGAATCAAAATACAAATACAAAGTGGCACATTGGTTGGAAGAATTGGCGCGTGCTATTCATTCTTTTAAGTTGGCCGGCAGCACTGATTTACCTATTAGAAAAACGGATTATAACGTAAACAACTATCTTAAGAACCGGAAGATTCACTTCCGTATATTGCTCACACAATTCTCGTTCATTGTATTATTCAAGGCAATGATCACTGGTGGCCTCTTGATTATGGGCACGCTGCTGGTTGTTGACCGGCAGATTACCTTAGGCCAATTTGTTGCCTCCGAAATTGTGATCATTCTCATTCTGAATGCAGTTGAGAAAATCATCATGTACATGGATGTCGTGTATGACCTGCTCACTGCCGTAGATAAAGTTGCCCATGTTACGGACTTGCCCATCGAACGAGTGGGGGGATTTGATTTTCCAGTAACAAATAATGTGGGCTTTAGTGTGCGAACAAAAGACCTTAAATATAAATATGCAAATTCGGGATACTATGCGCTGAAGGGAATTGATCTGGACATTAAATCAGGTGAAACCATCTGCATTACCGGGCAAGGCAACTCAGGCAAAACCACCTTGATGAATATTTTAACCGGCCTGTTTTCAGATTATGAAGGCGTTGTCACGATCAATAACTATTCCCTTCGCGATCTTGATCTCACACACATGCGCGATCAGGTGGCCAAAAATATTTCCCAGGAAGATTTATTTGATGGAACTATTCTGGAAAACATTACTCTGGGGAAAATCGGAACCACCGTGCATGATGCTATTCAGGCATTAGAGCAAGTAGGCTTAAGTGATTCCATCAATGCATTGCCACGGGGATTAGAGACTCATCTGATCAGTGGTGGAAAGGGTCTATCGAAAACGATGATTCACAAACTGATTCTTGCGCGCTGTCTGGCCAAGAAACCAAAATTAATTGTGCTAAACGATTTCTTCACCACACTTTCCAAATCAGACAAAATGGAATTGCTCGCTTGTGTAACTAAATCGGAAAGACCTTGCACCGTAATTGTGGTTTCCAAAGACCCTATCATCATGAGTGCTTGTGATCGTGTGATCTTGATGCAAGACGGAATGATTCGCATAGAGGGAACCATGGAAGAACTTACCAAGACCCAATTATTCAACGACCTCATCTATTAATTACCATGCTTAAGATCTCATCTAAATCAGTTGAAAAAATGATGCCGCAAGACAGGCTATATTCCTTGCGCTCATTAGATACGCCTATGGCTGGAAAAATTTTAGCACGATGGCTCGTTGGGTTAGGATTTATTTTTTTGATCGTCCTGTTTCTACCGTGGCAACAAAACATTCGCGGCAAAGGAAAAGTAACAGCGTTGTCACCCGGTAATCGACCACAAACTATCGAGACCGTCATTGCCGGTAGAATTCAAAACTGGAAAGTGCAGGAAGGGCAATTCGTAACTAAAGGTGATACCATTGCTATCATCAGCGAAGTGAAAGAGAAATATTTCGATCCACAAATGCTGGGTCGATTGCGTGAAGTCATTGTGTCGAAAGAAAATAGTCTGCAATCCAAAGAAATGAAAGCTCAAGCCTTGAAAAGGCAGATTAATGCCCTTCAGGATGGAATGCGAAATAAAATGGAACAAACAAAAGCAAAGCTTGAAGCGGAGCGGGTTCGATTTGAAAACGCAAAAAATCAATATGAGCGCAACAAAAAGCTTTTTGAAGCGGGTAATATTCCACTCACCAAGTTTCAGGACATTGAATATAAATACCAAGGCGCAGAGGCTGACTTTGTAAACGCTGAAATAGAAATTGATCGCGCACAGGCAGAATATCTTGATAAAATAAACAAAGCCGAATCGGATTTAAATAATACGCTAGCTGAACAATTCGAAACGCAGGCTGATATTGCCAAACTGCGAAATGAACTTACCAACATGGAAATCCGCAGTCAGCAATATTTCATACTCGCTCCACAGAGCGGCATTGTTGTAAAGGCCACCCAAGCGGGAATTGGAGAAACTATTAAGGAAGGAGATCCTGTATGCACAATCATGCCTCAATCAGAAGATGTAGCTGTTGAGATGTATGTAAAAGCGATGGATGTACCATTGATCAGCAAAGGCCGAAAAGTACGTATAGAGTTTGATGGCTTTCCTGCATTGCAATTCAGCGGTTGGCCCAGCGTGTCGGTAGGTTCTTTTGGGGGTATCGTTGAAGTCATCGACTATGTGAATTCAAAACCTGGCGAGTTTAGAATTTTAGTAATACCCGATAAGACGGATGAAAAGTGGCCGAATCGAATTCGTAATGGATCAGGCACACAAGGCTGGGTGATGTTAGATAGCGTTCCGGTATGGTATGAGATGTGGCGACAGCTCAATGGGTTTCCTCCAAGCTTGTATGAGGAGCCTCTTGATGAATACCTTGAAAAAAATAAGAGCGCCAAATCATCATCTGAAGTTTCAAAAAAATAAAGAGAATGAAAAAATTAATAATTATTCTCCTCTTCGCTGGCGCGAGTATGCATTCACATGCACAAAAAGGATTTGACTCTCTTTTTGTATTGTCCGATACAATAACCGCATTTAGTCTTGAAAATCTGTATGCCACCATGTTGGAGAATCACCCCATTGTGAGGCAAACAAATTTATTGCCCGAGATGGCTAAGCAAGAAGTGCGTCTTGCCAGAGGCGCGTTCGATCCAAAATTGGAGACGCGATTGAATATGAAAGAGTATGATGACAAGAACTACTACAATAAATGGACGGCTTCTTTTACCGTGCCCACGTGGTTTCCTATTGATCCTAAAATCGGAATAGAACGAAACACTGGTGCTTACCTTGATTCTGAAAGCTCATTGCCTGCTGCCGATGACAACAAGCAGCTCTTCGCTGGGATTTCACTGCCTATAGGTCGTGGCTTATTTACCGATGACCGAAGGGCTGCTATGCAACAGGCCAAGCTCTTCACCAAAATGGCCGAAGCAGAACAAATAAAATTGATCAATAAAATTTTGCTTGAAGCGGCCAAAGATTACTGGCAGTGGTATTTTTCCTTTTATAACTATCGCTTGCTCGATCGCAACGCTGTAATTGCAGAAGAAATTTTCAGTCGTGTAAAGTTGAATGCTCAATATGGTGAAGCCAGTGTGATAGACACCGTGCAAGCACAAATCATTTTGCAACAACGCTTGGTTGAGCGCCAGGAGGCTTATCTTGATTTTATAAATTCAGGAATAAAAATTTCTAACAACTTGTGGGACGAAAAAGATAACCCACTCCAACTATCAAACAATGTTGCCCCCGTGCTCGTGCAAAACGATGGTCAATTACTTTCCATCCAAACTTTAGAAGATCTGACGTCTCAGGCAAAGCAAAATCATCCGGATTTATTGAAACTAAATGTGAAACTGAGACAACTGGAAGTGGATCGTAAGCTCGCAGCTGAATATATAAAACCGAAACTTGATCTTAGTTATAATTTTCTGAATCAGCCACTCAATCCTCAAGGTGAATTTCAATCATTTACTTTTCTGAATGATTACAAATTTGGTCTTGACTTTGCCATGCCCATTCTGATCAGAAAGGAGCGTGCAAAACTAGCTCAGGCAAAAATCAAAATAAAAGGCACCGAATATGAACGAACCCAAACCGAACGCGAAATTATCAACCAGATAAATTCAACGTATAATCAATTGGTGAATACGAATCGTATTTTAAGCCAGCAATCTTCAGTTGCCCACAATTATGAGCGGCTGCTAACTGCCGAAATTCTTAACCTGGAGAATGGCGAGAGTGATCTATTCAAAATAAACATCCAACAGGAAAAGCTGATTCAATCGCAGTCCAAATTGTTGAAGCTAAAAGCTGAATACGAAAAGATGAAAGCCACTTTATACTGGGCGGCTGGTGTTAGAAACCTCAACTTCCAACAAAATTAATGACCACTTAAACTCTAACGGATTTTATCTGTAGCGAATTTAAGTTCGGTATCTTATAAATGGTTATTTTGCTGAAAAAGCAAGCCATGTTTGTAACCCAGCAAAACACCACTACCATAAAAAAAGTGTGTGTCACCGGTCCTGAGTGCACAGGAAAATCAGACCTGTCGCAATATTTGGCAGAGTATTATAAAACGTGTTGGGTGAAGGAATATGCGCGAGCTTATCTGGATAAACTTAACCACTCTTATCTGCAGGCGGATCTTACAAAAATTGCACATGGCCAACTGCGCATGGAAGACGAATGGATGAATGATACAAATCGCGTGGTGATCTGCGACACCAATTTGATTACGATCAAGATCTGGAGCGAATTCAAGTTTGGTAATTGCGATCCGGAAATAATGACCCGAATGAATTCACGCACGTATGATCTTTACCTTCTTTGCAATATAGATTTACCCTGGCAAGAAGATCCTCAACGCGAACATCCTGATAAACGTGACCAACTTTGGTCAATCTATAAAAATGAAATCATTAAGACCGGAGTTCCCTTTGTTGAAATCAGTGGCGATCGCACAGCAAGGACAAAAAAAGCTACTGAGGCTGTCTCCGCTCTGCTTCAGTAGCATCATACTTTGATGGCTGAGTTAAAACCAAATCCTTACGCGGCTCTTCAGGTTCGCGACTTTCGTTTATTTATTCTCTCACGACTTTTTATTACGCTCGCCATCCAAATACAAGGCGTAGTTGTGGGCTGGCAGATTTATGAAATCACCAAAGATCCGCTTTCACTTGGCTTAATTGGTTTAGCGGAAGCAATACCGGCCATCACCGTTTCATTGTATGCCGGACATCTGGCCGATATCGTTGAACGAAAGAAGATCATTCTTTTTTGCGTGATCTTACTGGCATTTTGTTCAGCCACACTTCTTTACTTCACCACCAACCTGGGTGCCTTTGTGTTGAGTAATGGAACCTTGCCTATTTATTCAATCATCTTCTTCACAGGTCTTGCGCGAGGTTTTCTTTCTCCTGCCAATTTTTCCTTTATGCCTCAATTGGTTGATCGCTCTCTTTATCAAAATGCCATTACCTGGAATAGTACGGTTTGGGAAACTGCCGCAGTAGGTGGTCCAATGATAGGCGGATTGATCTTCGGTTTTTTTGGAATAACTGCTGCTTATACTGCAGATTTTGTTCTGGTTATTTTGGCCATGATTTGTTACTTCATCATACCAAACCGATCATTACCTCCAGCAAGCGAAGAACAAGGCATCTATGAAAAGATAAAAGCGGGAATAAAATTCGTATTCAATAATCAGATTATACTAAGTGCCATTAGCCTGGATTTATTTGCCGTGCTTTTCGGTGGGGCAGTGGCCCTGCTCCCCATATTTGCTGAAGAAATTCTTCATGTCGGACCGGTAGGGCTCGGCTTTTTGCGCTCTGCTCCTGCCATAGGCGCTTTGATCATAGCCGTGTATATGACTCATAATCCCATTCGAAAACACATGGGTAAAATTTTACTCTGGTGTGTAGCCGGCTTTGGATTTTGTATGATTGGATTTGCCCTTTCCACTAGTTTTATTCTGTCGATGTGCTTGTTGATTTTAAGCGGCATGTTTGATTGCGTTAGCGTAATCGTGCGAGGCACGCTCATTCATACCTTAACTCCTGAAAATATGAAAGGCCGAGTATCGGCAGTGAATAGCATGTTCATCGGTTCATCGAATGAAATAGGAATGTTTGAATCAGGGGCGGCAGCAAGACTAATGGGTGTCGTTCCATCTGTGATTTTTGGAGGATGTATGACAATCACGGTCGTGGCCACTACTGCGTGGAAAGCAACTAAACTCAGAACATTAGAAAAAATTCACTAGCTCAAGTAAGGATTACTCCTTTCAACAACCCTCCCTGCCATCAACAAAATCAACTATGAATTGAGGATTATAAATTCTAAATTCATTTTGATTTATAAACTTACTTGTGCAATGTCCACCCGCAGATCATTTTTTCAAAAAACAATTGGTGCTGCAGGCGCCTTGTCGCTCACTCCGCTCGTTAGCCAGGCTATTTCCGAAGACGTCTCTGATGCTTTGTTTTCACTCAACAAACTTTCTCCTTTTGATGCTGCTACTGATGAAGATCTTTGGGCACGTATGGCACAAGCGTATACGGTATCTCCCAATATTCTTAACCTCAACAATGGTGGTGTAAGTCCTCAACCGAAAGTAGTACAAGATGCCGTAGATCGATATTATCATTTGAGCAATGAAGCACCAACATATTACATGTGGCAAATTTTAGATCGAGGACGCGAGCCACTTAGAAGAAAATTGGCTGAACTCGCAGGAGTGAGTCATGAAGAGTTGGCGATCAATCGTAATACTACCGAAGCGTTAGGCACTTTCACCTGGGGTATTGACATGCACCGTGGTGATGAAATTGTGATGACCAAACAAGATTACCCCAACATGATTCACGCCTGGAAGCAACGTGAAATGCGGGAAGGAGTAAAAATCAATTGGATCAATCTTAATCTACCTGTGGATAATGATGATGTGGTGCTCAAAGCTTATATCGATGCAACCACATCTAAAACTAAAATCTGGCACATCACACACTTAATTACATGGACCGGTCAGATTCTTCCCGCAGCCAAACTCTGTGCTGAAGCCCGCAAGCGTGGCATCATTAGTATTGTCGATGCCGCCCACTCTTTTGCTCATATCGATTATAAAATTTCTGATTTGAACTGCGACTACTTTGGCACCAGCTTGCACAAATGGTTGTGTGCTCCATTTGGAACGGGTTTGATGTATGTTCGCAAACCACTCATCGAAAAAACATGGCCTATCTTTTCAAACGATAAACCATTAAGTCCGGACATTCGAAAGTTTGAGGCGTTGGGTACACGATCATTTGCTCCGGAGCAAGCCATTGGTCAGGCTATCGATTTTCATAATGCCATCGGAGGAAAACGCAAACAAGAGCGCTTACAGTATCTTAAAAAATACTGGTGTGATGCCGTCACGAAAAATTCTCGCGTTAAACTTCACATCTCTCTTAAGCCTGAATACTCCTGTGCGTTGGGCACATTTAGCATTGACGGAATGGATGTAGGTGATATTTCTACCAAGCTATTTAGCGAATACGGAATTCATACCGTTTCCATCAAATGGGAAAATGTAAACACCGTAAGAGTAACACCCCATGTTTATACCACCACCAAGGATCTCGATCGGTTTATTGATGCTGTATTGAAAATTGCTGCGTCATAATTTTTACAGTTATCATTTCTTAACCTGTTGCCCAACCTTTATGCGGACTAAACTGATTACTCTTTTTTGTATTATCATATCGTACTCTTCCTTCGCTCAGTCAGCTGAAATTAAAATTGCGGGACTTCAGCAACCCGTAGAAATCATTCGCGATGCGTATGGCATCAATCATATCTATGCACTGAACGAACATGATTTATTTTTCACGCAGGGATATTGCGCAGCTAAAGATCGTCTCTTTCAATTTGAAATGTGGCGCAGGCAAGCCACAGGCACGGTGGCAGAAATTTTAGGACCAAGTCAACTCAAAAGAGACGTGGGCGCACGCTTATTCAAATTTCGCGGCAACATCGAGCAAGAATTTAATCATTATCATCCGCACGGCAATCAGATCATCAGAGCATTTACTGATGGCATTAACGCGTGCGTAAAAGAAATGCTGGCGAACCCTAAATCATTACCGATTGAATTTAGTTTACTCAACATCAAACCAGGATTCTGGACTCCGGAAATGGTGATCTCACGTCATCAAGGTCTGTTAGGAAATCTTGAAGATGAAGTGATCAACGCTAAAGCGGTGGTGGCTTTGGGTGCCGAAAAAGTAAAAGAGTTAAAATCATTGGAACCTGGCGATGCACGCCTTGAACTTGATCCTGCTATCAACAAACAATCCTTAACAAAGGACGTTGTTGGTTTTTATACCGCTTTTAGAAAATCATTAACATTTACTCCGCAAGATCTTTCTGTATCGGCCAACACCGATTTAAAACAATATCAATACTTAAGGCAACAAGATGAAGAATCGCATGCACAGGTAATGAGTCAGGAAAAAGAAAACATTGGCAGCAACAACTGGATTGTGAGTGGTGCGCTTTCGCAAAGTGGATTTCCATTGTTAGCCAATGATCCGCACAGAGCGTTGTCTGTGCCTTCACTTCGTTACATGGTTCATTTGAACGCGCCCGGTTGGAATGTAGTGGGTGGTGGTGAGCCTACAATTCCTGGAGTTTCTATTGGTCACAACGATTATGGTGCGTGGGGGCTTACCATCTTCTCCATTGATAGTGAGGATATTTATGTATATGAGTTAAATCCACAGAATAAAAATCAATATAAATATCAGGGTCGCTGGGAAGACATGCGTATCATCAAAGATACTGTGAAGGTGAAAGGAACACCGGATGTTTACATTGATCATCAATATACACGTCATGGCCCTGTCACCTTCGTGGATGCAGATGCGAATGTAGCGTATGCTGTTCGTGCTGCCTGGATGGAAGTAGGCGGAGCACCCTACATGGCCAGCTTGCGTATTGATCAGGCTACCAACTGGCAAGAGTTTCGTGATGGATGTTCTTACAGTCACATTCCCGGTGAAAATATGATATGGATTGATAAGAAAGGAGACATCGGATGGCAAACCGTTGGTGTTGCTCCTATCCGAAAAAACTGGGATGGACTTGTTCCCGTTCCCGGGGATGGTCGCTATGAATGGAGTGGTTATCTTCCTATAAGATCATTACCCAATGTTTACAATCCCGAAAAAGGATTTTGGGCCACTGCTAATGAAAATCTAACACCATTTAATTATGCTCATCGCGATGCGGTGGGTTGGAGCTGGGCTGATTCATGGAGAGCCGATCGAATCAACGAAGTGCTCGGGTCAGGAAAGAAACATTCGCTAACCGACATGATGCGCTTGCAGTTCGATTATCTTTCTCTTCCTGCGCGCACGCTGGTGCCCATGTTGAAAGAATTAAAATCATCCGATCCAAAAATTGAATCAGCAAGAAATCAATTACTATCGTGGAACTATATTCTCGATGCGAATTCAATAGAGGCAGCGATCTATGCGATGTGGGAACGAAAAATTTCTGAAAATATCCTACCGCTCTTCGTTCCTGAAAAAGGAAAGGGACTTATTAAATCCATTCCACTCAGTAAAACCATTGACTGGATTGTTACTCCACGGCCCGAGTTTGGAGCAGATCCAATCGCTGGGCGCGATGCATTTTTAATTTCATGCCTTCAGCAAGCCGTTGCTGAACTTAATAAGAAATTAGGTACTGAGGTGAAGAAGTGGCAATACGGTCAGTCGGCTTACCATCATGTGCTGATCAAACATCCTATGAGTAATGCTGTGGATGAAGCTACCCGCAAAAAATTGGAAGTAGGTCCGTTTCCCCGTGGAGGTAATGGTACAACACCAGGTGTAACAGGCAATGCAGATAATCAAATCACGGGGGCATCATTTCGAATTGTGGTCGATGCTTCGGATTGGGATAAAACCATGTTTACCAATGCGCCCGGCCAAAGCGGGGATGTATCCAGTCCATTTTATAAAAATCTTTTTCCACTATGGGCTTCTGATAAACACTTTCCCGTTTACTTCAGCAAACCTTTGATTGAACGTGTGGCAAAAGAGAGAATCTTGCTTAAGCCTTAGTCTGATTTTGTACATTTGAATATGGCCGTTGACTTAACTCTTGTCAAAAAATATCTTCCTTTCATTGGAGCAGATCTTCAGCAAGCCTTTGGACAAGATGGTGTGATCATGGATTTTGAAAGCGAGTCTGAAATCTTACACGAAGGCCAATCAGTGAAAATGATTCCGTTGGTTTTGGAAGGGCTCATCAAGGTATTCACGCGTAATGAAGACCGGGAACTTTTGCTGTATTACATTGAGCCCCGCGAAAGTTGTGTCATGTCATTTTTGGCAGGCATAAAAAATAAGCCAAGCAAGATTTTTGCCATTACAGAGAAGCCCACCAAAGTAATTTTACTTCCCTCACAAAAAGTTGAAGTGTGGACACATCAATATCCTGCGCTGAATACCCTGTTTTATGATTTATATAACTCGCGCTACTCCGAGTTAATCGACACACTCAACCAACTTATCTTTCAAAAACTGGATGGCCGTCTTTATGAATACCTGAAAGAAAAAAGCAGAGTGAAATCAACAAAACAGTTGGATCTCCGTCATCGCGAAATAGCACAAGAGCTTGGCACTTCGCGTGAGGTTATTACACGTGTGCTTAAGAAGCTGGAGAAAGAAGGAAAAATCCATCAACGCGAAAATGGCATCGAACTAATTTGACTTTTTATCTCTGTAAATCAAGCTGTTACAAAGTTTTTTTGTGACCTGGTGACACTT
>JAYVTC010000209.1:0-6712 GCA_043774745.1 Cyclobacteriaceae bacterium
TTTATTGGACATTAGCTATGCAATTATGGGCGCTGGTATCGGTGCTGGTCTGGCTGCAATTGGCGCTGGAATTGGTATCGGTCGCATCGGTGGTTCTGCTATGGAAGGTATGGCTCGTCAGCCAGAAGCTTCTGGCAAAATCCAGAACGCAATGCTTGTGATCGCGGCTCTAATTGAGGTTGCTGCGCTCTTCGCACTCGTTATTTGCCTGTTGATTTCATTCAAAACAGCTTAAGAAAAGAACCCGCCACAGCACTGGGCTGGGCGGTTCTTTTTTATTTAAGGGAACACAGAAAAAGTTAAAGTAAAAAAAAGTATGGATTTGCTAACCCCTGGCCCCGGCCTCATCATCTGGCAATTATTTGTGTTTGTGTTGTTGGTTATCCTTTTAGGAAAGCTGGCATGGAAACCCATTCTTAGTTCTTTAAAGGAACGTGAAGAATCAATTCAACAAGCGCTCGATTCAGCTGAGAAAGCAAAAGTAGAGATGGCTGCTTTAAAGTCTGACAACGAGAAGTTACTTCGCGAAGCCCGTGAGGAGCGCGATAAGATTTTGCGTGATGCGCGTGAAGCAGCGAATCGCCTCCATGATCAGGCTCAGACGGATGCCAAAAAGAATGCCGATAAGATTATTGAAGATGCAAAAGCGATCATTCAAACAGAAAAGAACGCAGCGCTTCGTGATGTGAAGGCTCAGGTGGCTATGTTCTCATTAGAGATTGCAGAGAAGTTGATCAAGAACAACCTGAAGGACGACAAAGCCCAGAAAGAATTGGCCGATACATTCATTAAAGATCTTAAGCTGAATTAATTCATGGCAGATGCTCGGGTTGCTTCCAGATATGTAAAATCACTGCTCGGTTTAGCCGTGGAGCATGGTGTGCTCGAAGCGGTGAATACCGACATGCAGTTTTTTGATAAGGTGTGTCATAGTAATCGTGATTTTGTGCTTATGCTCAAGAGCCCCATTATCAGACATGAGAAGAAGAAAGAAATTTTAAATAAGCTTTTTTTAGGGAAGGTTCATCCGTTGACCATGTCAATTATTGAAATCCTTACTAAGAAAAACCGCGAACCCATTTTGCCTGCTATCGCTACGGAGTTTCACAATGCATACAACGTGCACAAAGGAATTGGTAAAGCTTCGGTAACATCCACCATTCCTGTAGATGCTGAATTGAGAAGCGAGTTAGTGGCCATTGTGAAGAAGCTTAGCAATATGAAGGAGGTTGAACTGGAAGAGAAAGTTGACAAGGATTTGATTGGTGGTTTCATTCTGAATGTAGGAGATCGTCAGATTGATGCATCAATCAAGAATAAATTGAAAGTCTTGAAGAATAAGTTTAGTGAAAACCCTTTCATCAAGCAGTTCTAATCATTACAGTAATGAATTTTTTAAAATTTTGAATTAAAGAGATATGGCAGAAATCAGACCCGAAGAAATATCCGCAATACTTCGCGAACAACTTTCTCAATCACGTACCGCAGCCGAGCTGCAGGAAGTAGGAACCGTGCTTACCATTGGTGATGGTGTGGCTCGTATTTACGGACTTACCAAAGTACAAGCAGGTGAATTGATTGAATTTGAAAATGGATTGAGAGCACTGGTGTTGAACCTTGAAGAAGACAACGTAGGTGCCGTATTGCTTGGTGATGCTACCGGAATTAAAGAAGGAGCTATCGTAAAACGTACCGGTCAGATTGCTTCTGTAAAAGTGGGTAACGGTTTATTGGGTCGTGTGGTAAACACATTGGCACTGCCGATCGATGGCAAGGGCCCGGTAGAAGGAGATCTATATGAAATGCCATTGGAGCGTAAAGCACCCGGTGTAATTTTCCGTCAGCCGGTAAACGAACCCCTTCAAACAGGTATCAAGGCGATTGATGCCATGATCCCGATTGGTCGTGGTCAACGCGAGTTGATTATCGGTGATCGCCAAACTGGAAAAACTGCCGTGGCGATTGACGCCATTATTAACCAAAAAGAATTTTACGAAAAAGGTGAACCCGTTTTCTGTATTTATGTAGCGATTGGCCAGAAAGCATCTACAGTAGCATCGGTGGCATCTACGCTTGAAAAAGCAGGCGCTATGAAATATACAGTAATCGTTTCTGCTTCTGCTTCGGATCCTGCACCCATGCAATTCTTCGCTCCTTTTACAGGTGCAGCTATTGGTGAGTTTATCAGAGATACCGGCAGACCAGCATTGGTTATTTATGACGACTTGTCAAAGCAAGCGGTTGCCTATCGCGAAGTATCGTTGTTGTTGAGAAGACCTCCGGGCCGCGAAGCATACCCTGGTGATGTATTCTATTTGCACTCACGCTTACTGGAGCGTGCCGCAAAAATCATCAACAATGATGAGATCGCTAAAAACATGAATGACTTACCAGATAGCATTAAACACCTGGTAAAGGGCGGAGGATCATTAACAGCTCTCCCTATTATTGAAACTCAGGCGAATGACGTATCGGCTTATATTCCAACCAACGTAATCTCAATTACGGATGGTCAGATATTCCTTGAGACAAACTTGTTCAACTCAGGCGTTCGTCCAGCTATTAACGTAGGTATCTCCGTATCGCGTGTGGGTGGAAATGCCCAGATCAAATCCATGAAGAAGGTTGCCGGTACTTTGAAGTTGGATCAGGCGCAATTCCGTGAACTGGAAGCCTTCTCTAAATTCGGCTCTGACCTGGATGCAGCTACTAAACTTACTATCGAACGTGGACGCAGAAACACCGAGGTGTTAAAGCAACCACAATATCAGCCAGTACCAGTAGAAGAGCAGGTAGCCATGATTTTGGCTTCAACCAAAGGATACATTGACCGGGTGCCGGTTGAGAAGGTGAAGGCTTTCGAAAAAGAGTTTATTGATTTATTGAAAGCTCAGAACAAGCAGATCCTTGACAATTTCCGCGCAGGCAAATTTGAAGATGCTGATGTTGCAGTGGTTAAGAAAGTAGCTACTGAGTTGGCGTCTAAGTATTGATATGAAAATGAATTAATTTGAAGATTTGATGATGGATTTCATTTTCAAAAGCAGCAACCTTCAAATTATCTAATTAACGATATGGCGAGTTTAAAGGAAGTTAAAAGCAGAATATCCTCCGTAATCTCAACACAGCAGATTACCAAAGCCATGAAAATGGTGGCGGCTGCCAAATTGAGAAAGTCTCAGGATCGCATCATGCAGATGAGGCCATATGCAAAAAAGCTATCTCATCTTTTTCAGAACCTGTCTGCCGCTGAGCAAGACACCCAGGCATGGTATAATCAGCAGCGCGAGGAGAATAAAATTCTCGTTGTCGTGATTAGCTCTGATCGCGGGTTGTGCGGTGCTTTTAATAGCACGATTATCAAGGCAGCTATCCGTATGGCTTCAGAGAAATATCCTGCCCAGTATGCGAAGGGCAATGTTACTTTCCTCCCATTAGGAAAAAAGGCATTTGAATTTTTCGGCAAGAGAAATTATTCTATCGTAGCCGATTATTGGGATGTATTTCATAGTCTTTCTTATAATAAGGTTGCCGAGGCGGGTGAGTTCTTGATGAGTTCTTTCAAGAACGGTAATTACGATAAGATTGAAATCATTTATAACGAATTCAAAAACGTAGCTACTCAAATCCTGAGAACAGAACAGTTTCTTCCTGTGGCTCCGGCAAAGAAAGAAGAAGCTGTTCAGGACACTGATTATATTTATCAGCCTAACCAACCTGAAATTATTATCGGTCTCGTTCCTAAGTCGTTGAAGATTCAGCTTTACAAAGCAGTTCTGGATTCGAATGCTGCTGAAAATGGCGCTCGTATGACTGCGATGGATAAAGCAACCGAGAACGCTGGCGATTTATTAAAAGATTTAAAGTTGACTTATAATCGCACTCGTCAGGCTGCGATCACGAAAGAAATTCTTGAGATTGTTGCTGGTGCAGAAGCTCTGAAGTCGGCCTAATAGTTTAAATAAAGATTCTTACATAAGGCTCTACATAACTGTGGAGCTTTTGTTTTTATGACACATTCCGCGACTTAGTTACTTTTACATATTCATGAAAGAAGTAATTAAGCTTTATCGATTGTTTAATCTTTTAAGTTTGGATGTGGCTGTTGGAGCCGTTGTTGGTTCCCTTTTCTTTGCAAAAATCTATGATCTGGTTCCTTCTTTTCCTTCACTGATTTCATTAGGACTTACTGTTTGGATTATCTATACGGCAGATCGTTTGTTGGATGTTCAAGATGTAAAAGGCGAGGCTGCATCCAAGAGGCATCGTTTTCATCAGCGAAATCAGAAGAAATTGAAATATTGGTTAGTGATAATTATGCTCATTGATGTAGTCCTTATCTTTTTTTTGCCTATCTCAGTGATTAAACATGGAATGATACTCTCGCTGGTAGTTGTGATTTATATATTGCTTCGAAGGAAGCTTCACATTTCAAAAGAACTTCTGGTTGCGGTACTCTATACCGCAGGAGTTGTGTTGCCAGCCTGGCCTGAAAATCAAATGAGTCCTGCTCAGTATTTACCCATTCATCTTTTTTTTATGATTGCACTGATTAATCTTATTATTTTTTCATGGTATGAAAAAGAGAATGATTTAAAGGATAGACAAAATTCAGTCGCTACACTGGTTGATGATGCAACAATCCAGTATATCTTGATTGGTTTATTTGTCATTGCATTTGTAATTTCTTTCTATTTGTTTTTTCAACCAGCCTATCATTTTATGTCGCTGGTATTTATTGCGATGACGACAGTTCTCCTTTTAATCTATGGGAATAAGAAATTCTTTGCCTGTAATGATTATTACAGAGTAGTGGGCGATGCTGTATTTTTATTTCCAATCATTTATCTCCTTGCATGAAGAATCGAATCACAAGTGGTTTTGATTTTCTTGCTCCATTTTATGATGTTCTTGCCCGGTTTGTTATAGGAAAAGATATTGTTAACGCGCAACTTCATTTTCTTAAATCCTTTAAAGAGTGTAATCACATATTAATTTTAGGAGGCGGCTCCGGATGGATTTTGGAACCGCTATGTGCAGCCTGGCCTGATCTGCAAATTGATTATATTGAGCTATCACCCAGGATGATCAATGCAGCTGAGAAGAATTCGGGTAAGAACGGGCATGTTAATTTTATTCAAGGAACTGAAAACGATATTCCGAATCGATTATACGATGGGGTGATTACTAATTTCTATCTTGATATGTTTGAGGAACAAAGCTTGAACAATGTGATCGATAAAGTCAGAAAATCACTAACCAGTTCCGCCCTATGGATTGTAACGGATTTTGTAGATGGGAGCACCTGGAATAAAATGATATTGTGGTTGATGTATCGGTTTTTTCGAATAATTGCTTGGATAGAAGCAACTCATTTGCCTGATTGGCAAAACGAAATGATTCATGCGGGCTTTACTCTTTCCGATGGCAAGAAATTTAAAAAAGGTTTTATAAAATCAAACCTATATCGGGTCGCCACTCTTTAGTTAATAGTGTAATCATTAATCACCAATACTCATGAAATATATTATTGCAAGTCTTCTTTTTTCCTGGGTTCTTTCTTGTGATCAGGATAAAAGCAATCCACAAGTAGGGCCGCCAATATTGCCATCCCGACAATTAAATGCAGCTTTCCTGATTGTCGATGGCGTTTATAACTCTGAGCTCATAGCGCCTATGGATGTCTTGCAGCACACTATATATCATAGCGAAAATGGAATTAAGGTTTTTACGGTTTCCAATAAAAAGGAACCGATCACTTCATTTGAAGGATTGCATATTATACCCGATTACTCATTCGAAACGGATTCTCTTCCCGCTATTGATATCTTAGTTGTACCCAGCGCACAGCACAGTATGGATTCTGATTTAGAAAACGAAAAACTCATTCAGTTTGTAAAAAGTAAGGGTAAGCAAGCTTCCTATGTGCTCTCACTGTGTGATGGTGCTTTTGTTTTGGCTAAAGCCGGTCTTCTCGATATGCATGAGTGTACCACGTTCCCGGGTGACATTGATAAATTTAAAGCAACTTTCCCTCAGCTCTCGGTAAATAAAGATGTGAGTTTTGTACATGATCGTAAAATGATCACTTCTTCTGGTGGTGCAAAATCCTACGACCCAGCTCTGTATTTGGTTGAGTTGCTTTATGGCAAAAAAGCTGCAGATGGAATTGGAAAAGGCTTAGTAATTGACTGGGATTTAAACACGATTAAACAGATAAGGGTTAATTAATTTTTTATTTGAGCATCAATCTTACGCGAGTCTTACTTGAGCCCCTCAGCTGATCAAAAAGTATTTATCTTGTACGTTCTCTTTTACAAAAAAAATTGATATTCGGGTATGCCCATTTCTGTAAGCATGCAACATATTATCGACAATCTTCCGGTTGTCATTTTTGAGTATACAATTTTTCCGGATGGATCAAGAGACTTTACTTATTTAAGTCCTGGCTGCGAGACTATTTTAGGTGTAAGCAGGGAGGTGTTGCTAAGCGGCAACTATCCATTGCAAAGCTTTATTCATCATGAGGATTGGGAGCAGTTTAATACTCTGTTTGAGGAGTCGGTGGCAGAAGAGAAATCATTTAAGTGGGAGGGCAGAATTTTTGTAACCAAAGGAGATATTAAATGGATTGAAGTGGCAGGTCTGCCGGTTCGATTGGAAGGGGGAAAAATTGGTTGGAGTGGAGTGATCAGTGACATTCGTCAAAGAA
>JAYVTC010000210.1:0-2492 GCA_043774745.1 Cyclobacteriaceae bacterium
GGTTTTGCGGTAGAGCTTCATATCTTATACTCTACCACCTTAAAAGGATCGCCTGAAGGCGAGGGGTTTGCTCCCAAAGAGGGATACGAAAAAGCCCAGAATAATTCTGGGCTTTGCGTCTTAAGGGTGAACTACGATGGCATAAGCGGTTTTAGATAGGTAGGTTGTTAGAGATATTGTATACAGAAATTTGCACCCGATGATATTTTTAGAGTATGCCACAAATAAAGAAGGATGAAACTTCCCCCAGCACCATGATATGCGACAGACTGATTGTCTGGTTCGGAATCATACCTATGGCAACCCTTGAAATTGTTGGGCTAGCAGTAAATTCAATTCAGCCATCTTACGGATTTGAACCTGTCAATTTGAGCGTCCCGTCTCTTTCTCTTTGTTTTGCTATTTTTGTATTTTCTTTTCCAGTTCAGGTTATTGCAGTCACGCTCAGTGTCTTACGAAGAATCCCAAAGATAATAAGCAGGCAGTTAGCTTTAAGAAAATTTCTCATGAGTGAACCTTCAATTTGGGCTGTTTTACTATTATTTTTTTTATCTCTCGCATCTCTTCTGGACTATTCTCTATCGCTAATAAAAATAAACTTGAGGGAAAAAGTTTCAGGTATATTTACTTTTTATTGAATTATCAAACTATACTGCGTCGGGATACCCAGATTGATCCAGTAGTTTTGCAGTGAAGTCAACGATAAGAGAATAAACTGCTGCTTGAACAGCATCGTCAAGAACATGGCCGTTTAGAACTTGACCCGTTTTTTTAAGAAGTATCAAAGGCAGGTTCCAAATGCACGGGCAAGACAACAGTTTAGAAACATAAGATGTTTTATGTAGGTGGAAGCCAAGGCGCTGACTCAATCGCCGATTGCCATCAAATTCCCTGACCATGGATTGATGAAGTGGACGGTGAAGGTGAAGTGAATTACAATTACAAAATGAAATTTATAAAAGACTTAGTGAAAGCATTTTTGTGGTTAGCTCTTTCTATCGTCGCCGGAATGTTCCTCTTGGCATTGTATGCTGATATTGTATTGGATCAGAATTGAAATATTGAGACTTATGTCTTTTGAAGGCTTCGGCTTCTCAGGGCTGTGATTGACTGGTGACCCTCAATATGTACATTTTTACTGATAAAATTCAATATGAAAATTCTTGAAATTCTAAAATCAAATAAGTTTGACCTTATCATAAGATGTGTGATATACGACCCAATACTAATTTTCACCCTAACAATACTTTTTGCCTACTCATGTGCGAAAATGCATTGCGATGAAAAATACCCCCTTCCAACCAGCAAACCTTTTACAGATCAAAAATAGCCTCAAACTCGAAACCTCCAGAAATTGTTACGTTGGTAAGTTCATTTTTTCATATTTATTTGCGAAGTATTGAATTGCTTGCTTTAGTACTTCCGTTTGCGAAAAATTCAGTTTCGCATTCTTATCATCCAACAGATTTGATACTCCCTACAATCAATCTTTGTGTATGGAAGCATCGCGATGCCCTGTGGGTTGAAGCCCATGGACGATTGCAGACGCACCGCGCGTGATGGTCATGGCGAGAGTAGCGCAATCAGTCACCAAAGATGGTTCCAAGATCGCGGGCACCATGGATGATGCGGACAATCTCTACTGCTTTATCGCGGACGCGATAAAAGGCTGTGTAGCTCTCAACTGGAAAGCTCCGAAGTCCAATTCAAATTCATCGCGGGTGCGACCTGCAAGGGGAGCGGTGGATAGTGTTGTTGTGAAAGTTGCAACCACCCGATCCAAAAATTGGTCAGCGTTTAATAGGCTATCTTCGGCTATATATAACCAGATCGCATCAAGATCAGCTTCCGCTTCCTCCGAAATGCGAACAGTGTTCATACACTCTTGGAACTTGCCAAACGCTCGCGCCCACGGCGTTTGATGTTGGTGGTCATGTCGGCATTTAATTCTTTTCCGCCAGCTTGACCGAGCGAAGCGAGGCCAATATCAATATCGGTTTTCAGTTCTGCCCAACGTGTCCAAAACTCGCCACGTAGTTTTCCGAGTTTGGCTGGTGACGTTGTAGGGTTTGCGGAAATGTGTTTTACCAACATGTCGTCAAGCAAATTTGTTGCTGCCAATTTGCGCTGATCTTCGCGTATAAGTGATCGCACATAATCGCTCGGGTTTGAATAATTTGCGCCTTTGGTGCGCTCCTTCACAAAGCTTTTGAGTGCTTCAGGGAGTGAGATGTTCATGGTGCTTGTGCTCATGTCTTTAAGCTAACACAAACCGGTAGAATTGACAAACTTTGGCAAGATTACTTGTATCTACTACAGGTGGGGCGCTATGCTGCGTCAGCGTCATTCTCTTCAAGTGCACCGATGATTTGTGTGGCAACTATCGCGAGTTGCTCGTCGCTTGCTTCTACCCCTTTTGGCATAATTGCTCCGAGTGCTTCCTCGGCGTTCTTCATTGGGTAGATCTTTATATGGACGTGTGGAACATCAAA
>JAYVTC010000211.1:0-16814 GCA_043774745.1 Cyclobacteriaceae bacterium
CCAACTAAAAACAGGAGTGACTTAAAATACTTCATTTGCATTTGGTTATAAATCAAAGTAACCGCTAATATAAATAGATAAATCAATGTTTTCCAAAGACTATGGACTTTTTGATAAATCCTTCATTTAAGGAGCAGCCTTTGAATATCACACAAAACGATCTTATTTTGGAAAAAGTATAATTTCATTTTGGGATAAAAAGGTAACGAACAGACCTTCGCTAATCGCTAAATTCATCAAAAACAAAGATTTATAAAGTATGGCATATTTTTCTCCTGAAGGGGTCACTATAAAATTTGTTATGATCTCAATAGATGATTTTAAAGTTGCCTCCTTTGAAAAGAAGTGTGAACACGTTACTTCAAACACGACCTATATTACATCAAGGAGCGAAGAAGTGAAAAAGGTTTATCTCTATCATTCAGGTAAATTTTTCATAGAAGTGTATTACTCGCCCCTGCTCAAACGAGTTCTTCTTATCCATGCTTTTAACGATCCGAAAAATCTGTTGGCCTATACATTGAGAGTTTCGCTGGAAGATTTGGAGTTGTAAGAAGAGAGTGGCCCTAAAATTTCAATGGCGCTAACAACGCTAGGGATAGCTTCAACGGTTAATAATAGTTTGCTACCGGTCTCTTTCAGGCGACAGCGTTTTGAGTGGCCTTGAACAAATGACAAGACTTTTCCAAATACTTCAGATTTGAAATAAGCGTCATTACCAGCGACAAAATATCCCCGCAGCTTCTCGTTCTTCAAGCTAATTTTCTCAAAACCCAGCGCCTCGCCAATCCATCGCAGGCGAACGGAGTTGATTAATTGCTCCACCGGATCAGGCAAAGCACCGAACCTGTCTTTTAATGAATCTCTGAATCGGGCAAGAGAAACCTCATCCTTAATACTATCCAATGTTGAATAGAGTTGAAGTCTTTCGCTTGTATTGTTGATGTAAGTGTCTGGTATCAAAATCTCAAGGTCTGTTTCAATCACGCAGTCAGGCACAACCAGTTTCGCTTTTTTGGAAAGCTCTTCGGCAAACAATTCTTTAAATTCTGTTTCCTTAAGCTCTTGAATGGCGTCATCGAGAATCTTGTGATAGGTATCAAAACCCAAATCGGTGATAAAGCCTGTTTGTTCAGCTCCCAATAAGTTACCCGCCCCGCGTATGTCAAGATCGCGCATGGCCACCTTAAAGCCATCACCCAAATCAGAAAACTCTTCCAAGGCAGCAAGCCGCTTGCGCGAATCAGAAGAAAGCACCGAGCTGGGCGGAGTTAATAAATAACAATATGCTTTTTTGTTAGATCGCCCAACGCGACCTCGCATCTGATGTAAATCACTAAGCCCAAACATATGGGCCTGATTGATCATGATGGTGTTGGCATTTGGGATATCAAGACCAGATTCGATGATGTTGGTGGAGACCAACACATCATATTCACCCTCAATAAATTTCACCATTGCTTTTTCGAGCTTGTCACCATCCATTTGTCCGTGGGCAATGCCAATACGTGCATCTGGCACCAATTTATAAATGGTGTTGGCAATTTGCTCAATGTCGCTTACGCGGTTGTGAACGAAAAAGACCTGACCTCCTCTTCTTAGCTCAGCGCTTATGGCATCGCGAATGATAACCTCATCGAATGTGTGAAGTTCCGTTGTAACAGGCTGGCGATTGGGTGGAGGAGTTGAGATGATGCTTAAGTCACGTGCGCCCATTAAAGAAAAATGCAACGTTCTTGGAATCGGTGTGGCCGTAAGCGTGAGAACATCAACATTAACCTTCAGTTCTTTTAAGCGATCTTTTACTTTTACTCCAAATTTTTGCTCCTCGTCAATGACCAGAAGGCCAAGATTTTTGAACTCGACATCTTTGCTCACAATTCGATGTGTGCCAATTAATATATTGATCTTACCTTCTTTTACGTCAGCGATAATTTCTTTGATTTCCTTATCGTTCTTAAAGCGCGAAACATAATCGATTGATACCGGCAAACCACGAAGTCGTTCAGAGAATGTTCGGTAATGTTGCATCGCCAATATAGTAGTAGGAACTAACACGGCTATTTGCTTTCCTTCTGTTGCTGCTTTGAAGGCGGCACGAATGGCAACTTCTGTTTTTCCGAAACCAACGTCACCACAAACCAGGCGATCCATCGGATGAGGTTGTTGCATATCGCGCTTTACATCTTCCGTTGCCTTGGCTTGATCCGGAGTATCTTCATAGATAAAAGAGGACTCCAACTCGGCCTGCAAAAAACTGTCAGGCTGATATGCGTAGCCAGGTGCCCCCTTACGCTTTGCATACAGTTCGATCAACTCCTTAGCGATGTCTTTAACTTTCTTCTTGGCTTTGGCTTTTTTGCTATCCCACTCGCCACTACCTAACTTACTAATGGATGGAGTTGCACCATCTTTGCCAGAGTATTTTGAAATTTTGTGAAGTGAGTGAATGCTAACGTAAAGCAAATCATCATCGCGAAATACCAAACGAATTGCTTCCTGGTCTTTGCCTTCAACCTGCTTTTTCTCAAGACCGGCAAACTTGCCGATACCATAATCAATATGCGTTACAAAATCGCCAGGCTGAAGAGTTTGCAGATCACGGAATGTGAGGGCCTTCGATTTTGAAAACTTTTCTTTGCTCCGATAGCGGTAGAACCGTTCGAAAATCTGATGATCGGTATAGCAAACAATTTTGGTGGTGTGATCAACAAAACCCTGCTTTAAAGAAAATGAGAGCGATTGAAATCTGATCTCAGGATGAATCTCTTCAAAAATTCCATGAAGTCGTTCTACCTGGCGGGGCTGCTCAGCAGCGATGAAATTACTGTATCCCTGCATTTGTTGTTGTAACAAGTTCGCAGCGAGCAACTCAAAATTTTTGTTGAACGAAGGTTGAGCCGAAGAAGAGAAATCAAAGACGTGTTTAGACTCAAAAAGAAATTTAGATCCAAACTCAATCCGCGAAAGACTATTCAGGTTTTGAATGAAATTATCTCCTGTATTAAAGAGTTGATTCGGTTCCAGCACCACTTTAGTCTGTCCACTTTCGCGAAGGACTTTATCAAAACCCGCGCTTGCCTTATCAAAACACCGGGCAATCACATCTCTGGCCATCTCGGCATCTTTAAGCCAGATCCGCGAGTTAGTCGAAATGAAATCAAAAAGGGATTGACGCTCTTCCTGAACCAAACGCGTTTGCACATTGGGCATCAGGTTTATTTTACTGAGCGTATGTACTGAAAGTTGAGAACCGGGATCGAATGATCGGATGCTGTCCACCTCGTCACCAAATAATTCGATGCGATAAGGATATTCATTTGCAAAGGAAAAAACATCGATGATTCCACCACGTATAGCAAACTGCCCGGCTTCGTAAACAAAATCGGTTTTTTCAAAGTCATAAGAATGAAGAAACTCCTCTAGAAAGGTGCGATCCAACACCTCACCTTTCGTAATCAAAAATGTATTAGACGACAGCGCCTTCTTATTAATCACCTTTTCCGAAATCGCTTCAGGATAAGTGACAATTACATTTCCTTCTGGATGATTACTCAATTGATTAAGCACTTCAGCCCGCATGAGAATATTCGCGTTCTCAATTTCTTCATATTCATAAGGCCGCTTATATGACATGGGGAAGAAGAACACTTCTTTATCGCCCAGCAGGTGTTGAAGATCGTTGAGGAAATAAGATGCTTCTTCTTTATCGGACAGTACAACGACATGATTGGCGCGGACGCTTTTAAATACAGCGGAAAAGATTACCGCATCTAAGCTGCCATGGAGGCCTTTAATGCGAACAGATTTTGAAGTAAACATACGAATCCCTTCGGCCAGCGTCTGTACCAGGCTGTCCGTACGATAGAGAGAAATAAATTCGTGCGCCTTCAATCCAACTTTTTAAAAGAGGGGCAAATATAATTCATGGCTTAGTCTAATAGTTTATGCATTCGAATTTTATTTGTGTTGGGCAAACAAGTGGCAAAGGCAGCGATTAAAATGTAATTTTGCGTCATGTATTATGTTCGGTTATTGATTCTCCTGCTCAGCCTTACTTCTTTTTTGTTTATGGTCCTGGGTCTTATCAAGCCGTGGATGATGTTGTGGTGGGAAGATGTGCAAAACAGGAAAAAAGTAATTAAGCTATATGGTACTTCAGGATTGTTCTTCCTGATTGTTTATGTGATCCTTCAATACTTTTAAATTATATGACGCGAAAAATTTTTGTTTTTATTTTTTTAACCCTTTCCGCTATTTGTTTGTGGAATTGTGATCGGGCATCCAAGAAAACAGCCGAAAACTCTAATCAGGAGATCAACGAGCTTCCCTATCTTGATTATAAAACCCTGAGTGGAGAATCGTCTTCCACTCGCAATCTTCCAGGAGCCAGCATTCTTATTTTATTTAACACCGATTGCGATCATTGCCAGCGTGAGGCTAAGGAAATTGCAGAAAAGAGTGAGGCTTTCAAGAATTATGAATTGCTATTCATAGCAGCAGATTCGGTTCACCACATTGAGAATTTTGCCAAAATGTATAATCTTACTAACAAACCAAATATAAAGTTTGGACAGGCGGAATTTCAGGATGTATTTGTGAATTTTGGGTCAATACCCACACCCGCAATTTATGTCTACTCACGAGGGCGCAAATTTGTAAAGTCTTTTCTTGGTGAAACACCTGTGGAAGAAGTGATCAAATACCTGTAACCCTCGAACATAAGGCGAGGTGTTTATTTTTTGAAGAAGAAAACCCAATCAAGAACCTGGAGCCACCATCGCGTAAGTGTAATTTCTTTTTTAGCTCATCAGGTGTTAATGGATAATTTCTTGAAACCACATTTACTTTGCCTTCCGGCAGAAGATCTTTTAATTTTTTAGCATCAGGATTGAGACATTCAATCATAAAGACTTTACCTGGAAAATTTGGGACCACAGCGGAAGAAGTATAAAGGTGGGTGTTAACAGCTAGCTTGGTTAACGCAAACTTTTCAGAAATCAATTTAAAAGCTCCGGATTTTAGAATAGAGGCGTTAGGTTCGTATAAATAAGAATCCGGTTCACCCAGCACAGCAAGAGCATTTCTTTCATCCGGAAAGGTAAAAGGAAAAGACGAACGCACACAGCCATTTTCAAAAAGATCAACCGCCTCAATGAGTGGCTCGCCCTCATGATTTCTTTCAGCAAGAAAAAGTAGCTCTTTACACTCATTCCCAACAGAAACAACAAATACTTTTTTTACATGTTGAATTTCACGTAAGCCCTGCCGGATGTCAAGAAGAGGGGAGGCTTTCAATAAAAGGAAAAGACTTTTGTTAAATAGTATCGACTGAAGAGCAATGATATCGGGAAAGCAGTCAGCTAGTCTGTGAACTTTCCGTGAACTTTCGTCTCTGCGCGAAGGATCGATATAAACCAGGTCAAACGCAAGATCTGAATGTTCAATAAATTTTTCAGCCGATACGCATTGATGTATAATGTTTGATGCTCCAAGCTGTTGATGGTTGTGTTTTGTAATCTCGAAGAGTTCAGTATTTGGCTCTGCATAATGAACCGATTCAAATACGGTTGCTAAAAATAAAGTATCAACACCAAGCCCACCGGTTAAATCAACAGCTATTCGTTTGGTTGAAAGAACGGAGTTAATAACATGCGTTTTGAAAATGGCGGTTGCTTCTGATGAACACTGCTCCAGGCTAACTGCTGGCGGATAAATGATACCATTGGTTTTATACCAGGTAGGTAGTTTTGACTTTGCCTTTCTTCTTCCACTTAGCTGAGTTGCTATTATGGAAGTAGGAATGCCGTCTATCTCCTTCTGCTTTAACACCAAAACCTTTTCATCCTCACGTTCGTGCTCAACGAGGTAATCCTGTATGTTGGGCCTTGCGATTTGAGAAAGATAACTTGTGAGCATGAGGGCAAAGTTGCAAATTCGCTCGCTATTTTAATTACATGAGAAAATCTCCGATGTTTGTTTTGTTCATCACCATCTTCATCGATATGCTGGGGTTTGGGATCATCATTCCGATTTTACCCATTTTCACGAAAGAGCTCGGAGCTCAAGATTATCAGATTGGACTAATCGCCATGATCTACCCGATCATGAATTTCTTCTTTGCACCCTTATGGGGAACATTGAGTGATCGCCATGGACGTAGACCCATTATTCTAGTGAGTGTGTTTATCACCGGATTGGCCTATCTGGTCTTCGCGCAAGTAAACGCATTGTCGATATTATTTTTATCACGATTGCTCTCTGGAATTGGGTCTGCCAATATTTCAGTGGCCCAGGCTTACATCACCGATGTCACTACTCCACAAGAGCGCACGAAGACACTTGGCTTACTAGGCGCTGCCTTTGGAATAGGTTTTATAATAGGGCCTACACTGGGAGGTTATTTAAAAAGTATTTCTTCACCTGGCCAGGTTGACTGGGTGGGATATGTTATAGCAAGCTTATCGTTTCTCAATTTTGGCGTTGCCTACTTCTTGTTGCCGGAGTCCACAAAGAAAAAGAGAGCAGATGCTCCATTTAACTTCAAAGTGGTAACAGGAATAATAACGGAACTGAAGAAGCCATCCATACGTGAATTGCTGCTCATCAATTTTATATTCATCGCAGCGTTTATGCTCATGAATATGGCTTGTTCATTAATGTGGAAAGAAGTTGACGGCCTTAATGATAAACAAGTTGGTTACGTGTTTGCATTTACGGGCGTGGCCACGGTCATTGTTCAGGGCGCACTGGTGGGCCGCATGGTAAAATGGTTTGGAGAGAAGAAGATGCTTACCTACGGAACATTTTTTATGATTGCCGGCATGGTGATGTTGCCACTGGTTGGAGAATCTTATTTTATTCCACTTGAATTGATTGGATTAATGCTAGTCGCTTTAGCCAATGGTTGTCTAACCCCAAGCGTCACCTCATTGATATCAAAATATTCAGATCCGCAGGATGTAGGTCAGGTATTGGGTGTGAATCAATCTTTCGGGTCACTGGCCCGCGCGGTTGGGATGGGCGTAAGTGGTTTTCTTTACGGAATGAATTTTCATGTTCCGTTTTTTGCCGGAGCCCTATTGATGGCAATATGCTTTTGGTTGGCGAATACATTTTCAAAACTCCCTGCACCGGTTATTCAATCTGGAGTGGACGATGGTGGAGCCTTAAATAAAGACCAATAGATATTTCTTAAATACGCGATTAGCCCAAGTCCTTGCGCCACCAGCAATACAGGATCATTGCGGTATATTCCGTATATCACGACCATCACAGAAGCTACTGAGCTGATCACCCAAAAGCCCAATGGCAATATTGATTCATTCACTTTTTCCGAATGATACCATTGATACAGGTATCTGAAATTGAGAAGCAGCTGACCAATACTTCCGATGATCATAAATCGATCAGTGAAATCAGCTTTGCTAAATATTTGTTCAAATGATTCAGGCGAATAAACGCCAGCACATAAAAAAAGTAGCAGGGGTAGAGGCAAAATGATAATACGTAACATGTGTGGGATCTTAATCCAAAACCCTTTTAGTTGAAGATTGCGGATGTAGATATAAAAGGAAATGGTTTGCCCGAAAAGAATAACGATATCATTTCTAAGCACGCCATAGATGAGAAACAGAAAGCAGCCGATGAGACTAAAAACCCAAAACAGTGTAGGAGATACTACATGACCTTCGCGTTCCGATTTGACCCACTGAATGATCGTGCGCGCACCAAATAATGATTGTGCAAAGAAACCAAGCCCATACATGAGCAGATCTTGAATGGTTAGGTGATTAAAATAGCTCAACAGATTTTTTAGTAAGAACCAAATTTATAAATCAGAATAAACAATCTGGATAGGATTTAAATGGAGAGGCTCAAATAAACACCATAAGATCCCTTATTGAATGTTGGCAGTCCGGTTAGCTTAACTTTCCTTTTGCTCCATTTATATTGATGAGTAGCATACACTAATTCAGTTGAGAGTATACCAATTCCAGCACCCACAAAGACATCTGATAGCCAATGACGATTGCCCATTACGCGCATGACCCCTACTGTAGTGGCAATTGAATAGCCGCCTATGCTATACCAAATACTTTTGTGACCATATTCTTTGTGAAGGAAGGTTGCGGCCACAAAGGCTTGTGCAGTATGACCCGAAGGAAATGAATTATAAGTAGAATTATCGGGTCTCGGGACATCCGTTGTGGTTTTTAATGTATAAACGACAGCGCTCATGAGTAACTCTGATTTTAAAAGTAGAAAAGTCTCTTCAATCACAGAATTTTTTCCCTTAACTCCGCTAATGTTTAATCCATATACTGCAACGGCTGGTGCGTACTGAAGGAAGTCGTCAATATGCATATTGTAAAATGCGGCATTCTCATTTTTTTCTTCCAGTATATGAAATCGATCTATGAATTCGTCTTCATCCAGAGTGAGTAGGCCGAGCGTAATTAAAGTAATTGGTGCGGCTACTTTTCTTAGCACAGGGTGCTTGTACTTAATGGTATCCAATTCTTGTGAAAATGAACGGAATGATATCATCACCAAAAGAGCAAACAAAATCTTTTTCATATCACTGTCCTTACTTTCTAATAATTTGGTGTTCCACAATTATTCCTCTACCTTATTTTTCATGGTCATGAGAAGATTGTAAGAGCCATTCACCACAATTTTTTTATCCACCAGACTCTCGCCAGAAACAATTTCAATAAAGCCGTTTTCCGAATCGCCCGTTTTCACTTCGTGAATGGTGAACAGAGTTTCTGTTTCAGCCAAGAAAATGTACTGATTGTTTTGAAAGCGTACAATGGCATCCTCAGGCAAAGCATAAACGTTATTGTTTTTTATTTCAATCTCCGCATTCATGTACATCCCCGGTACGAGGCTCTTATCATAATTTTCAAAATGTGAGTGAACCTCAGTGCTTCTTTCGGTGGATAGATTTTTACCGATGAGAATAATTTCGCATTCATGCTTTTTATCGGGTTGGCTATTGGTATAGGCAAATAACTTTTGTCCGATAGATAGTTTGCTCAAATCTTTTTCAAAAATGGTTAAGGCAAGGTGTATATCAGCAGGATTAATCAATTCAAACAGCACTTCGCTCGGTTGGGTAAACTTGCCAATATTAACATTCACTTTTGAAACATATCCATCAATAGGAGAATAAATATTGATACTCTTTGAAATCGTATTTTCATCCAGTTTATCAGGATTAATCCCAACGAGCTCCAGTCGTTCTGCCAGAGATTTCACATTGATTTTCTCCGTTATGTAGTCCGCTTCAGTTTGTTGAAAAACTTTATCACTACTTGCTTTGCTCTGATTGAGTTCTTTTTGACGCTGGTATTCGTTTGCCGTAAAATTTAACCGGGCCTTCGCAGTTAAGTAATCTTGTTGCAGCTGGATATATTGCTGGTCTTCCATGATAGCAATCACCTCGCCTTTGTTGAGGTGCATGCCGGGTAGCAGTTTGGTGTATTTCAGATAGCCACCCATGGGCACGCTCACCGAAATCATATTTTGTGGGGGCACATCAATACGACCGTTTACCTTTAGCACTCGGGAAATTGATCTTTGCTCTATTTTTCCGAGTATAATCCCGGCATTTTTAAGTTGAGCAACAGAAAGAGTAACTGAGTTTTCAACATGAGTAGAATCAGTTATGGCGGGCGTCTCATTTTTAGAACCGCAAGCGATGGCAATAGCCAGGATATAAATCACAATAATGGACTTTGTCATGTAACGGGATATAGTAATTGTATGTGTCTGAAGGATATTTTTCATGAAGGAAATCTTATTTATAGATGAAGTAATTGAGTTGAATAATGCTTTCGTTTAGATTGTTTACCGCAATCAAATATTCGTTTCGAAGGGAGATAGCCTGGTTGGTAAGCATCACCCATTCCAAATAATTAATTCCGCCATTAGCAAATTGTTTATTGGCGGTGTCACTGATAAGTTTTGCGTTTGTTAAACCGGTTTGCTCATAATAGTCAACCGCCTTTAAGAAGTTCAGGTATTGTGTAATGGCTCTTTGGTATTCAGTATTGAACCGGTGCAATCCAGCCAGGTAGTTTGTTTCCGTTATTTTCTGAATGGATTTAGAGGCATTGATTCTTGCTCTCTGTGATCCATAGAATATCGGAATACCAAGCCCAATCTGACCTGACTGAAACCGGGTTGAACCATTATAGGATATATTGTCGGCACCGGTACCCCGCATCGACATATTGTTGTACGCAAAAGTAAGATCGGGCAGCAGTCTGGATTTTTCCAACTGCGTATTCCTGATCGAGATCTGTTTCTGTTGTTGCAATAATTGAATAGCAGGATGTTGCGACACGGTAGCCGTGTCAATCATCTCAAGTCTGCTCATTTTAAAGTCATCCTCTTGTGGCACCAGGTGTGTCGTTGTATTTAATAGAAGTTGAAACTGAGCCTGCAATAAATCCAAATCAGTATTGATCAGATTAAGTTGCAGGGCGATTTGTCCACGTTGAGTTTCAGCGGTAGTTTTTTCGAGTACGTTACTCTCTCCTGCCTTAAACCTTAACTTAGCTTTAGTCAAAAACTCATGATACAAACTATCATTTTGTTGCAAGAGGGTTTTCTTTTGTTGCAGATAGGTAAGCACATAATAGACCTGCGACACTTGCCGTTTAAGATCCACTTCTTTCAACGCTACGTTTAACATACTGCTCTTCCACTCTTCTCTTAATACAGACTTTTGATTAGCATACACAGAGGGGAAATTTATGTTCTGGTTGATAACGAAACGATTATCAGAGAAGCTGCTATTAATCTGACCATACTCTCCGATTACTGTCGTCTGAGGAAGGTTTGCACCAGATTTAATTAGTTGCTTTTGATATTCGGCTTTTAATCGCTCATTCTTGACCAGTAAATTATTGACTAAAGCAGTATCGATAGCCGCCTGAACGGTAATGGGTGTTTGTGCATTTGCAGTATGAGTTGATGCGGTCAGCAGAGCAAATGCTAATAAAACAGCTATGGGCATCATCCTTTTTTTCTTTCCGATTTTAGTTTCGAAGATTATGTATAACACGGGCAGAACAAATAGGGTAAGTAGCGTGGCAATCAGCAACCCTCCAATGACAACGGTAGCCAGAGGTCGCTGAACTTCGGCACCGGCACCATTGCTTAAAGCCATGGGCATAAAACCAAGGGAGGCAACCAATGCCGTCATGAGCACGGGGCGCAGTCTGAGTTTTGTTCCAGAAATAACAATGTGAATGAGGTTGTATTGTCCATCCGCCTTCAGACGATTGAATTCTGCCACCAAAACAATTCCATTTAACACGGCCACACCAAACAACGCGATAAAGCCAACTCCGGCACTTATACTAAACGGCATACCTCGTGTGGCGAGGGCAAAAATTCCTCCAATGGCTGAGAGAGGGATCGCTGAATAAATTAGTAAGCCATGCTTGACCGATTTAAAGGCAAAGTATAGCATAACGAAAATCAATAACAGCGATACCGGTACTGCAATGCTTAATCTTTTCTTGGCAGCGTTTAGATTTTCAAACGCCCCACCATAGGTTACATAATAACCGACCGGAAATTTTATTTGAGCATCTACCTTTTGCTGCAGTTCAGTCACGATGGTTTGCACATCACGGCCGCGTACATTAAAACCAATGATGATCCTGCGTTTGGCATCCTCTCGCTGAATTTGATTCGGGCCTTCTTTAATCTCAACATCCGCCAATTGATTTAATGGAATTTGATTTCCTTGTGGAGATGGAATTAATAAATTTTGAACATCACTGATATCTCTTCTTTGCTCACCCACCATGCGCACAACCAGATCGAATCTTTTTTCTTCTTCATACACTTGTCCTGTGCTTTGACCAGCGAAGGCGGTATTCACAATTCTGTTAACGTCTGAGATATTCAGTCCGTATTGGGCAATGGCGGCCCGATTATACTTGATAACAATTTGCGGCATGCCTCCCACCGCTTCCACATATAAGTTGGCGCTTCCATCCACAGTATTTATCACATTGCCTAATTTGTTAGCGTAGTGAGCAAGCGTATCCAGGTTTTCTCCAAAGATTTTGCAAACAACATCCTGCCTCGCTCCGGTCATTAATTCATTGAAACGCATTTGTACCGGATATTGAAATCCAAATGTAACCCCGGGCACAGCCTCCAGTGCTTTGCCCATTTTTTCGGCAAGTTCATTGAAGGTGGTTGCCGAAGTCCATTCACTTTTATCTTTCAGGATAATCATCATGTCACTGGCTTCAATGGGCATGGGGTCGGTGGGCACTTCACCACTTCCTGTTTTGCCCACCACCTTGATTACTTCCGGAAATTTTTCAAGGAGTATTTTTTCTCCTTTCAAAGTAGCATCAATGGAAACATTAAGATTACTTCCGGTAAGCACCCGGGTGTCAACAGCAAAGTCACCTTCTTCCAGCGCAGGAATAAACTCACCTCCAAGAAAGGAAAGTGTTATCAAGGCTGCGACAAATAATGCAATCACCGTTATCACTACCGTTTTAGGAAAGCCCAATACTTTTTGCAGAGCGACTTCATAAAAGCGTTCAATTTTTTCCATCATCTTATCGGAAATGTTTTTCGAGTGCTTCACTTTCTTGCTTAGAAAAACAGAACTCATCATGGGAATGTAGGTGAGCGAAAGAATGAAGGCACCCAGCAAAGCAAAGGCAACGGTTTGAGCCATGGGCTTAAACATTTTTCCTTCAATCCCCTGCAAACTAAAGATCGGGAGGTATACGATGAGGATAATGATTTGTCCAAACACAGCACTGTTCATCATCTTTCCTGCAGAATGTTTGACCTCTCTATCCATTTCAATTTGAGTCAGTGCATTTAGAGTGCTGAATTTTTTTCCGTGTGCCAATTGATGCATAACAGCTTCCACAATAATCACGGCCCCATCGACAATCAAACCAAAATCCAGGGCACCCAGACTCATCAGATTTCCGCTTACGCCAAACAAATTCATCATGATCACAGCAAAGAGCATGGAAAGCGGAATCACAGAGGCTACTAAAATTCCTGCGCGGAAGTTTCCGAGAAAGAGCACTAGCACAAAAACCACGATCAACGCGCCTTCCATTAGGTTTCTCTCTACCGTGCCTATGGCGTGACCAACCATTTTGGTTCTGTCCAGAAAGGGTTCTATCTCCACACCTTCGGGTAAGATCTTTTTGATTTGTTCAATTTTATCTTTCACATCATTAATCACAAGACTGCTGTTAGCGCCCTTCAACATCATCACTACGGCACCGGCTACTTCTCCTTCTCCGTTATAAGTCATCGCGCCATAGCGGATTGCATTACCTAAGCGAACTTCGGCCACATCTTTGATAAAAAGAGGAGTTCCATTTGCAGTCTGTTTGACGGCAATGCTAGTAATATCCGAAAGACTACCAATCAAACCTTCACTTCGGATGTATAACACCGTAGATTTCCGTTCTATGTAAGCCCCCCCGGTATTTTGGTTGTTGCTTTCCAGTGCCGTGAACACGTCACTCGCTGTTAGGCCGTATGATTTAAGTTTGTTTGGATCAATGGCGATTTCATACTGTTTCAGTTTTCCTCCGAAGCTGCTCACATCGGCCACACCCGAAACCCGCAGGAGTTGCCTTCTTACAATCCAGTCTTGAATGGTGCGTAATTCGGTAACATCATATCGGCTTTCATATCCTTTTTTTGCTTTAACCACATACTGGTAAATTTCACCCAGACCTGTTGTTACTGGCGCTAATACAGGTACGCCCAGACCATTCGGAAGTTGATCTTTGACAATCTGCAAGCGTTCAGTCACCTGTTGTCGGGCCCAATACACATCCGTATCATCATCGAAGACAATCGTAACCAGCGATAATCCAAACCGGGAGAAACTCCGGATTTCAATGAGCCCTGGAATATTGCTGTTTACCTGTTCGATCGGGAATGTGATCAGTCGCTCGATGTCGGCTGCGCCTAAGGACGGAACAGATGTAATGATCTGCACCTGGTTATTGGTGATATCGGGTACGGCATCAATGGGCAAACGTGTGAATTCATAGCTGCCATAGCCGATGAGTCCCACCACGAATAGTCCAATGATTAATTTTTGACGTACTGAAAACTCTATGATTTTATTTAGCATCGTTGCTGAGGATTAAAGTAGAAGTGATCGAAAGTGATTACACTTTGCGAAAAGAGTAAGGAAAGAATGGATTATACCAGGGTGCGCTAAAAAGAAAGCGTACGCACTTCAGTACTAATCAGGCGCGATCAGAGTTTGGGCGGCTGGAAGATCTCAACAGCGATCAGCTTTGGTTCATGCTGAAGGTAAAAGAATTGATAGGTGGTGGCGTTGGTCTCGAGCTGTTCAGCTAATGAAATTTTTTGTATGGGTAGCATCACTACCTGACCAATGAAAGAGTGGCTGCAGTCTTTGAATGGAAGACGATTATCACGATCGTCATGCGCAACATCAGTCTCATAATGCATGACCAGAAACTCAATGAAGGATAATTCACCTGCCTGAGCTTTGTGTTCCCCATAATGTTCAACCAGTAGCGGCAGGCGCAGCGCCTCCTTGAATTCGGTAAACGAAACAAGGTAGATGAGAAACAAACCGATGGCAGCAAAGCGTATCATGAACAGTCAAAGGTAACTACTCTTTAGACAACCAAAAAATGCAATTGATTCAAACTGATTCTAATTTGTATCCATTCCAGATTAGAACAAACTAAGATTACCTCCTTTGCGGAATTTTGTTAAGTCATAAGCAGGCATTTGCTTTTCAGAAAAGTACTTCTTCTTCGAAACACGATATAGCTGGTGAATAGCATCGGCAATATTTCCTTCACCCGACATACGTCTGCCGAATTGTGAATCATTCACATTGCCTCCATGAAAGGAAGAGATCTGGTTCCATACTTTATCAAACCGATCCGGAAAATTCTTGCGAAGCCAATCCTCAAAGATTTTGCCGATGGAGCCATTGAGCCGAACTACTGTCATGCCTGCCGCCATTGCGCCATGATCGGATGCTGCTTTTAATACCTGGGGTATTTCATGATGATTTAGACCAGGAATAATGGGCGCATTCATTACGCCTACCGGTATGCCAGCTTTGGCAAGTTCTTCTATTGTTTTTAATCTCTTTATAGATCTGGCTGTGCGGGGTTCAAGAATTCTTCTTAAGGCTTCATCAAGTGTGGTGATAGAAATGTAAACGTGCACGAGGTTATCGCTAGCCAGATCTTTAAGTAAGTCAAGATCTCGAAGGATCAGGCTGTTCTTAGTAATCACTCCAACAGGATGACGATAGTTGGCAAATACCTTCAGCAACTTACGTGTGATTTCAAATTTCTTTTCCTGTGGCTGATAGCAGTCAGTGTTGCCGCTCAGCATGATGGGTACCGCATTCCAGTTTTTGTTGAGCAGATGTTGCTCAAGAAGCGTGGCGGCATTTTTTTTTACGATGATCTTGCTTTCAAAATCAAGCCCGGCACTAAAGCCGTAGTATTCGTGTGTGTTTCGTGCATAGCAATAAATGCATCCATGTTCGCACCCTTGATACGGGTTCATGGAGTACATCATACTTAAATCGGGGCTGTCTACTTTATTCACAATCTTTTTCGGAGTTTCGAAGAAGATTTGCGTGGTGGGTGATTCTAGTAAGGGTTCATCAAGTCCCTCAATATGTTCGGTCACGTATTGAGATTTTAGAAACCGGTTTTCAGTTTTGATCTGAGCACCGCGACCTTTGAAATACGATTCATCCATAAGACAATAATACTAAATAATTTAGTAAAAAGAGTGATTAAGTACGATAAAACGAGCATTAAGAAGTTAAAAAGTCAAATTTTTGAGCAATCAGGAATTAAACTGCTGATAAAAAGGGAAGATCATAACCATCCATTAGTGTCGGGCAATAAGTGGTGGAAGCTAAAATACAACCTTGAGGAGGCGCTGAAAGCCGGGCAAACAACGCTGCTCACCTTTGGAGGAGCGTATTCCAATCACATTTATGCGACCGCTGCTGCCGCAGATGAGTTGAAATTAAAGTCCATTGGAATTATTCGTGGGGAAGAAACACTTCCGCTAAACCCTACCCTTTCTTTCGCGAAAGCGAGTGGCATGCAACTTCTTTATGTTTCGCGCGAAGCGTATCGAAATAAAACGGAGACTTCATTTATGGAACAACTTCATAAACAGTTGGGAGATTTTTATCTGATCCCGGAAGGAGGAACGAATGAATTGGCCGTGAGGGGATGCGCAGAGTTTGCGGAACAATTAAACCGTGAAGTTAATTTTGATTATCTCTGTTTGCCGATTGGAACAGGTGGAACCATAGCGGGAATGATTGAAGGTCTGGATGAATCGAAAAAGATCATAGGATTCCCGGTTTTAAAAGGAGCAAACTTTCTGGAAGATGAAATCAGGAAATACACCTCAAAGAAAAACTGGCAATTAGTTTACGATTATCATTTTGGTGGCTATGCGAAAGTCACCAAAGAGTTGATGGAATTTATGGATCAGTTTGAAAGGGAATTCAACATACCTTTGGATCCGATCTATACATCGAAGATGATGTTTGGGATCATGGATTTAGTAAAGAAAAAATTCTTTGAGTCAGGTTCAGTGATTTTAGCAATTCATACCGGAGGTCTTCAGGGAAAAGCTTGTTTTAATTCCTGATTACACCAGAGGCTGTAAACTGAACTGTGTCAAAGTAAGACAAACACTAACTTTGACACATAATGAAAGAGAAAGGACAATTCAATTTAGAGGAGATCAAGAAAAAA
>JAYVTC010000212.1:0-8359 GCA_043774745.1 Cyclobacteriaceae bacterium
CCCTTTGAAAGAACTCCTGTCAACCCCAAATTATCAAGATGTCAAAGAACAAAACTATATTCAACTAAATTTTGACCTGTTTTAACTGGCCACTAATGATAATTTCTAATAGAAAACATTTCAATTTTTTATCCGTATTGGAATGAAAGGCAACCGGAAAATCCATTTAATGAACAAACACTTAATCGTACTATTTTTTGCTTTTTCAGGTTTCAATCTTCATGGTCAGAGCATAATTGGTAAAGTTCAAGACTCAAAAACGTTAGAAGCTTTACCTTTCGCCAATGTCTTTCTCAACAACACAACCATTGGCACAACAACAGATATTAATGGCGACTTTAATTTGAATTCAATTAGAGAACCAGATTTGTATGAACTTGTGTTTTCCTTCGTTGGCTATGAAACATACAAAATGAGAGTCAATGTTGGTAATGAAAGACTTAATGTGGGCAACATAAAATTGAAACCATCAGAGATTGAATTAAGCACTGTTGAAGTGGTGGGAACCCGTGATAAAGAATGGGAAAAAAAATTAAGAAAGTTTAAAAAAATTTTTCTGGGTGAAGATAAATTAGCCACCTCGTGCACTATTCTCAACCCCTGGGTGATTGATTTTCCAACGGATAATAATGGAAAATTCATTGCGAAAGCTATCGCACCTATCGAAATTCAAAATGAGGGGTTGGGGTATAAAATAATTTTTTATTTATCTAACTTCTGGAGCGATGGTAAAGGCTATTCAATAACGGGCAACGCTCGATTTACTGAATTAAAAAGTGTAGATGCTAGTGAGCTATTAAGATGGCAGGAGAATAGAAAAAAATCATACCAGCACTCAACACACCATTTATTCAAATCGATAATTGAAAATAGAATATTTGGAGAAGGGTTTAAACTCTACACGGAGACAGATGCCTTTAAGAATACATTCACACGATCATCTGAATTCTATTCGGAATTAGGCAAAACGGTGATACCTTATGATACAATAGGTTTGGCGATGGCTGATAAGGAAAAAGGATTTTATAGAATAAATATGAAGGGAAGAGTGGAAGTACACTACCGCAAAGAAAAGGCATTGGTGCGGGTTTACCGGGATGTGTATGGACTAGTAAGTTGGATTCGGTTGAGCAAGGATTTTGTTATTGTAAATAAAGATGGGTTTGCCAAGAACCCTACTGAGGTTGTTGTTTCAGGGGATATGAGTTCTGGCCGGGTTGCCGGCATGCTTCCTCTTGATTATAAGCCCATGCCTACACCAGATGATTCTGTTGATAAGATTAATTTTTCAATGTTTCAGGAGCAAATGTATGTGCATACGGATAAACCTTATTATTACCCAGGAGAAACGATTTGGTTTAAGGGCTATGTAAACTATGCGACACCTGCTTGGCGCGATTCATTAAGTCGCACCGTGTATGTTGAACTTGTAGATAGAGAAACAAAAACAGTGGTGAAGTCAAAGACCTTGGTGGTTACGAATGGAGATTTCAATAATGACTTTAGATTATCCGACACGCTAGCCGCGAAGATGTATTACTTGCGGGCCTATACTAATTTCAACAGAAATTTTGGTGATGAAAATCTATACATTAAACCTCTGCCTGTTCTAAATATTAATGACAAAGTGAGTTATAACACTCAGGTAAAATACGAAGAGGCAGGAGAAGGGTTGCTCACTATCAGTACAGATAAAAAATTATATAAGCCAAGAGAAAGGATAAAGCTTTCGTTAAAATTAATCGATGATAACAATGAGCCAGTTTCAGGCAACTTATCGTTAACCGTTGTTGATTCCATGCAGGTTGCTCCAGTTAAAATTTCAGGCACTATCCTCGAGGATTATCCTCTTAAAGAAATAGCAGATAATCGAATAAATAAGAACTTACCATTTCAATTCGAATACGGTATTAACTTTTCGGGTCGATTTTTAAATGAAAGTGATAAGCCTGAGAAAGCTATGCTTAACATCTTGCAATTGAATCCAAATTATTTCATCATGTCTCAATCTGATGAGGAAGGTATTTTTACTGTGAGTGGTTTGTCTTTTTATGATACAGCAATATTTTCTGTTCAATCAAATCGAGGCAAGAATGCCTATGGCCGGGGCGAATGGGTTAAAAGTACCCCGGCTTCAATTGATTTTAAGGAAGTCGATTACCAGGTCGGCATTATTAAAACAGATTTGACGCAGCGGATTTTGTCAGAATATGAAGCCCCAAAGGGTACGCGAGTATTACAGGAGGTAGTGATCAAGTCTTCAAAAATTGAAGAGGAGTATAAAGGTGAATACCGTGTTAAGCGTTCTTATGGCAAACCTGATCATGTGATTAAGCGGAGTGATTTAAACCTGAACTATGGAAATTTGCTGCTTGCGATGCCAGGTAAAGTGCCAGGCCTTATAGTAAGGCAATCTTATAGTGAGGGTCAGGGGATGAGGTGGGTGGTATATGTGGAGCGTGGAAAAAATAGTTCAATAAATAATGCGAAAGAAGTAATCGTTACCGTGAATGATGTTTTAATGAGCGGAACCCCAGAAGAGATTTTATCAAATATAGACCCCGCCATCGTGGAGACGATCGAAGTGAAGAAAGGAATTAATGTTTTGTACGGATCATTGGGTGGAAGTGGCATCGTTTCGATTTATACTAAAAAGGATTATCAAAAAAATGAGAGCATGAAGGCTTTATCGGTGATGAAGGTACCCGGATATTCTCGTGCCCGGGAATTTAGTGCACCGGATTATAGCGATCCCCAAACGGATACTTCTCAAGCTGACTATCGCTCTACAGTCTATTGGAATCCGAAAGTTAAGCCAGATGACAAAACAGGAGCAGCATCAGTTTCATTTTTTGCAAGCGATTTGCCTGGTAAGTATCAGGTAGTGGTGGAAGGTATTACCCAAAACGGTGAGCCGGTTCGCGGTACTTACCTTATAGAGATTGAGAATAAATAAGGAAATGAAGTTTAATAGAATAGGCCTTCCAGACCTTAACTTTGTCCTTTTAAGCTTAGGGTTATGGTCTAGATTCCTGCGCACTTATATCACCTTCCTTAAAAAAATATGAGATTAAAATCATTAAAGGAGTTCAATTTTGAAGTTTTGGTTAATTAAATCACATAATAGGCCTTTGTGGAAAGTGCCTATCTAAGGCCCCTGAAAATTCTTTAAATAAAGGTTTTGTATCCTTCTATTCTTTAAATACCTTTGCAGTCCTTATTTTTGAAGGGTTTTAAAAAAATATATAAATGCCTACCATCCAGCAACTTGTAAGAAAAGGAAGAAAGAAATTGACTTTTAAGTCAAAATCTCCTGCTCTCGATTCTTGCCCCCAGCGTAGGGGAGTATGTACACGCGTGTACACCACCACCCCTAAAAAGCCAAATTCAGCCATGAGAAAAGTGGCTCGTGTGCGCTTAACAAACCACAAAGAGGTGAACGCATATATCCCGGGTGAAGGCCACAACCTTCAGGAGCACTCAATCGTGCTTATCCGTGGCGGAAGGGTTAAAGACCTTCCAGGGGTGCGTTATCACATCGTTCGTGGTGCGTTGGATACATCAGGCGTTAGTGGCCGTCTTCAAAGCCGTTCAAAATATGGTGCAAAAAGACCGAAAGCCGGTGCAGCTGCCAAAGGCGCTCCTGCTAAAGGTGCTCCAGCAAAAGGTAAAAAATAAGTCAAAGAGCTATGAGAAAGTCGAAACCTAAAAAAAGATACTTACTGCCTGATCCTAAATTTGGCGATACCCTCGTAACCAAGTTTGTAAACTACATGATGGAGAGCGGTAAGAAAAGTGTTGCTTACAACACCTTCTACGATGCTATTGCGCAGGTAGAAAAGAAATTGGCTGGTGAGCCAGGATTGGAAGTGTGGAAGCGTGCCATGAATAACGTGATGCCTGCTGTGGAAGTAAAAAGCCGTAGAGTGGGAGGAGCAACTTTTCAGGTACCTGTTGAAATCCGCCCAGAGCGCAAAATCAATCTTTCTATCAAATGGTTGATTGATTATGCACGCGCCCGTGGCGAAAAGACCATGATGGATAAACTGGCAGCAGAAATCATTGCCGCTTCAAAAGGCGAAGGTGCTGCTATCAAGAAAAAAGACGACACTCACCGCATGGCTGAGGCGAACAAGGCATTTTCACATTTCAGATTTTAATCCTACATGGCAAGAGATTTAAGATACACCAGAAACATCGGTATTGCTGCGCACATTGACGCTGGTAAGACCACAACTACGGAGCGTATCCTGTATTACGCTGGTGTAAGTCACAAGATCGGTGAAGTGCACGAAGGTGCTGCTACCATGGACTGGATGGCACAAGAGCAAGAGCGTGGTATCACAATCACATCTGCTGCGACTACTGTAAATTGGAAGTACCGTAAAAATGATTATCACGTAAACATCATCGACACACCGGGTCACGTGGATTTTACTGTTGAAGTAAACCGCTCGCTTCGTGTATTGGACGGTTTGGTTTTTCTATTCAGTTCTGTTGATGGTGTTGAACCTCAATCAGAAACTAACTGGCGCCTGGCAGATAATTACAAAGTAGCTCGTATAGGATTCGTAAATAAAATGGACCGTTCCGGTGCAGATTTCTTAGGAGTTTGCAAGCAGGTGAAAGAGAAACTTGGAAGCAAGGCCGTTGCATTACAGTTACCTATAGGCTCAGAAGAAAACTTTAAAGGTGTCGTTGACTTGATTAATAACCGTGGGGTGATCTGGAACGAGCACGATAAAGGGATGACCTTCCAGGAGGTTCCTATTCCTGAGGATATGGTTGATGAAGTGAGAGAGTATCGTGAGAAACTTCTTGAGGCAGTTGCTGAATATGATGAGACCTTGATCGAGAAGTTTTTTGATGATCCAAGTTCTATCTCTGAAGCAGAAATTTTAACGGCACTTCGTAAGGCAACCATCGATATGAAGATTGTGCCTATGGTGTGCGGATCTTCCTTCAAGAACAAAGGTGTTCAAACCTTGCTCGATTATGTGATGGAACTTCTTCCTTCACCGTTGGATAAGGATATAATTATTGGTACGGACCCTGATACAGAGGAGGAAGTAGAAATTCGCCCTGATGAGAAGGAACCTTTCGTAGGCCTGGCATTTAAAATTGCTACGGATCCTTTCGTAGGTCGCCTGTGTTTCGTTCGCGCATATTCAGGTGTGTTGGATTCAGGTTCATACATTCACAATACCCGTTCAGGACAAAAGGAAAGAATTTCACGTGTGTTCCAAATGCACGCGAATAAGCAAAATCAGATAGACAGACTTCCAGCCGGTGATATTGGTGCTGTTGTTGGTTTCAAGGATATTAAGACGGGCGATACACTATGTGATGAAAAACGCCTGGTAGTGCTAGAGTCTATGAATTTCCCTGAACCTGTTATCGGTTATGCCATCGAGCCTAAGAAGCAAGTGGATGCCGATAAGTTAGGTATGGCTATCTCTAAACTGGTAGAAGAAGATCCTACGCTTCGCGTTAATACAGATCAGGAAACGGGTCAGACTATTCTTCGCGGAATGGGTGAATTACACTTGGAAATTATTATCGATCGTTTGAAGCGTGAATTCAAAGTAGAGATCAACCAGGGTGCTCCCCAGGTTGCCTACAAAGAAGCGCTTACCAAATCGATTGAACATAAGGAAGTTTATAAGAAGCAGACAGGTGGTCGTGGTAAATTTGCCGATATCGTATTCGAAATCGGACCACGCGAACTTGGACCAGAGGATAAGCCAGGACTTGAGTTTGTGAATGATATCGTTGGCGGTGTTATTCCTCGTGAATTCATCCCTGCAATTCAGAAAGGTTTCGAGCAATCCATGGGCAATGGTCCTTTAGCAGGATATCCTATCGATTCTATGAAAGTTCGTTTATTCCATGGTTCATTCCATGATGTTGACTCGGATGCACTGTCATTTGAATTGGCTGCCCGCATAGGCTTTAGAGAGGCTGCCCGCAAGTGCGGACCTCAATTGCTTGAGCCTATTATGGGTGTGGAAGTAATCTCTCCAGATGAGTACACAGGTTCTGTAACCGGTGACTTAAACAGAAGAAGAGGTATGATGAAGGGTATGGATACACGCGGTGGAGCCCAGGTTATTAAGGCTGATGTGCCATTGTCTGAGTTGTTTGGATATGTAACAGATTTGAGGACGATCACTTCAGGTCGTGCTTCAGCAACGCTCACATTCTCTCATTATTCACCGGTTCCGAGGAACCTTGCCGATAAAGTAATTGACGAAGTAAAAGGCGCTCTTGCCGCAAAATAAATATCTAAAAGACGTTTAGATTATGAACCAGAAAATTAGAATTAAACTTAAGTCTTACGACCATAATCTGGTTGATAAGTCATCTGAAAAAATTGTGCGTGCAGTAAAAGCCACAGGCGCTGTAGTAAGTGGTCCTATTCCACTCCCTACCGAAAAAGAAAAATTTACTGTGTTACGTTCACCACACGTAAATAAAAAGTCACGTGAACAATTTCAATTGTGCACTTACAAGCGATTGGTAGATATTTATTCTAACAGCGCAAAGACTGTGGATGCATTGATGAAACTTGAGCTTCCTAGCGGAGTGGATGTTGAAATTAAGGTATAAGAAATAATTAACCTTTTTGTTTTCCAAAGAGCATCTTTATTAAGGTGCTTTTTTGTTTAAAAATCATTTTTTAGTCAGTAGAAAAGTCTCAGTTTTGAGTTACTCTTTAAAATCAATAGACAAAAATGGAAAATTTAGTATTGCTACCTGTTTAAATGCAACCTGAGCCCGAATCGATTGAAGAAGAGAAGCTGATCTTTGAGGAAACTCCAGAGCCCGTTGTAGCACGAAGCAGACCCGCACATATCTGGATTTTGTTGGGAGTACTGGTTTTGATTGTTGTTATTCTAATTCTCTTTTATGGAGCTGATGAATTATCAACTTACGATTGGCAATCATTGATTGGACCCGAGTTTTTATTGTTCGTTCTCGGTGGTTTCATTGCTCAAATGATAGATGGTTCTTTAGGCATGGCTTACGGTGTGAGTGCTTCCACTTTTTTGCTTTCTTTCGGCATCAGCCCTGCTGCATCCAGTGCCAGTGTCCATACAGCTGAAATTTTCACAAGTGGAGTATCAGGCCTTACTCACCTTAAGTTTCAAAATGTAAACAAGAAACTGTTTAAAAGTTTACTAGTGCCGGGCATGCTAGGCGCGGTGGCTGGCGCATATATTCTTTATTCTCTGGAAGAGTACAATTATATTATAAGGCCGATTGTGGCAGTTTACACCTTCATTCTTGGATTGGCCATAATTCGAAAAGCAATTCTGCAGACAAAGAAGAAACGCAAGACTAAGAATGTTCCGGCTTTAGCATCCTTCGGAGGATTCATGGATTCTATTGGAGGGGGAGGTTGGGGACCTATCGTAACCACTACATTAATTGCTCGCGGCAGGCATCCGAGATATACCGTTGGTTCGGTAAACCTGGCAGAGTTTTTTGTCTCGCTGGCAAGCTCACTTACCTTTTTTGCTACTATTGGTATTAGTCATCTACAGATCATTATTGGTTTAGTTTTAGGAGGTATTATTGCCGCTCCCATTGCGGCACATCTCACGAGAAAGCTTCCTATAAAACGAATGATGATTTTTGTTGGGATCGTTGTTATTCTGGTGAGCATACGATTATTAATCAAATCTATATCTGCCTTATAACTGTTACCCTGTTGATCTGACTTTCTGAGTTACTATTTTAAATTATCTTCGCACCCGATTATGGCACTACTCGAAAAAAGGCTCATTGTAAAAAAATCTACTCTGCCAGGTGCAGGTAAGGGTTTATTCACTATGGTATTTATCCCCAAAGGTTCTCGTATTGTAGAGTACAAGGGACAAATAGTTACCTGGAAGGAAATCGAGAAGATGGCGGATGATCGCAATGGCTATGTTTTCTTTTTTAATAACAAGCATTGCATAGATGCATGGAAAACCAAGAAGGGTGTGGCTCATTTTGCCAATGATGCGCGAGGCATTGTTCGGGTAGAGGGAGTGAAGAACAACTCAGAATATGTTACCGAAAAGAAGCGGTGCTATATAGAAGCAGCAAAGGACATTGCAGCGGGCTCAGAAATTCTGGTAGGATATGGTGCTGAATATTGGCAAGCGATCCGATACAATATCAAATTAGAGCAGAAGAATAGGGAGAAAGCGGGCAAGAAAGTTGCTAAGGATGAATTGCCACATCACAGAGCAGCTAAGAGAATCAACAAGAGGAGGCTGTAAACTGAACTGTGTCAAAGTAAGACAAACACTAACTTTGACACATAATGAAAGAGAAAGGACAATTCAATTTAGAGGAGATCAAGAAAAAA
>JAYVTC010000213.1:0-12131 GCA_043774745.1 Cyclobacteriaceae bacterium
TTTTTTCTTGATCCCCTCTAAATTGAATTGTCCTTTCTCTTTCATTATGTGTCAAAGTTAGTGTTTGTCTTACTTTGACACAGTTCAGTTTACAGCCTCCGTTGCGATCAGGATTTTTAGTGTTCTCCAATTGTTTAGCTAAAATCACATCTTGTTTTTCAGGATTCTTCAATGCTAACTCAAATGCAAGAGCAATTTTATCTTCTTCTGATAAAGTAATATCCTTTACAACCACTTTATCATTCCAGATTGATTCAAGTAGCGTTAACCCTATTTCACTATTCGTCAAGTCTCTATACGTTCGAAAAAATGAATTTTTATTTCCTGGCTCTACCGTTGTTTCCACTAACTTCCAAAGCGTCCGTTCCAGTTCGTTTTGTAAAATAGAACGATTGTGCTCTTCCAGAAATGTCCACCAGGTGGTCTGTAAATTTCCGAGAAGAAAATCGATGAGTAAGGGATTGTCCTCAGTTTCCAATGCATTTAAACTATATCGAATAAATGCTTCTGGCGTTGGTCCATCGGCACGTACCATGCTTTCCCAGCAGTTGATCCACATCGAAGCCCGAAACACGGGATCGGAATAGGCAAGCGGATAAGAAAGAAACTGTTCCTTACTCGGCTCGTCCATTTTAAAATATCCATAGCTAAAACCATCGGCATTTAAAAAATTTACCGGGAATAAACGTTCCAGACTAATTGGGTCTTCGGAAATAATCGTTAGCGTAGTATCAGTTTGCTCAGTGCGCTGGATCTTCAGAGGCTGTTGCCAGAGGCGATTTGAAACCGTATCCGTTCGTTGCCTGATAACATCATCTTTGTTCCAATCATACACCGGCATACCCGGAGTCTTGACCCACACGTTACTCCACGCTTCGATATCATCTTCCGACTTCGCATCGATGATCGAAATCAGGTCATCCCACTTTGCATTTTCGTAAGAATAGTTTTTTAGATATTCCCTTAAGCTTTCACGCATTAAGTCTTCCCCTAATTTGCGTTCGAGGTGCCGCATCACAATGGGTGCCTTCTGATAAATAATGGCACCATAAAGCGTACCCGCATTTTTCAAATTTTCCAGCGGTTGAAGAATAGGATTTGCACCAGCACTTCTGTCCACCGAATACGCACCCGGATAATGTGACAGTAAGAATCTCAGATTATGATCTATTTCCGGAAAAAAAGGTTGCACCACTTTTGCGGTCATGAAGTTGGCGAACACCTCTTTCATCCACACATCATTGAACCAATCCATCGTTACCAGGTCGCCAAACCACATGTGCGCAGTTTCATGTGCAATCAGACTAGCTCTTCCCATCTTTTGGTTCACCGAAGCCCTCTCATCTAAAAATAAGGAAGACTCGTTATAAAATATAGAACCCGGATGTTCCATTCCACCATATTGAAAAGAAGGGATCAATACAAAATCAAACTTACCAAAAGGATAACTGATGTTCGTGTATTGCTCAAGCCACGCAATCGACTTTCCGTGCAAGGCAAAAACCTCATCTACATTATTTTTCACTTTTACACTGTCGGTCTCGCGATAATACATGGTCATACTTCGCTCATTCACCTGACGTGTCGTTTTTAAAAATTTACCGGCCGCAAAAGCAAACAGGTATGAACTGATCGGTTTGGTCTCTTCAAATTGATAAATTGATTTTTCCAACTCCGTCTTTTTCTCTATCAGGGCACCATTAGAAACAGCTTCCCAATCAGCTGGTGTTATCAGCGTGACATTATACGGTGCTTTTAAATTGGGCTGATCAAATAAAGGGAAACAAGTAGATGCCCGATCGGGCACAAAAAGCGTGTAGAGGTAATTATCATTTCGGTTCAATGATAAGTCTCCTGCCACAAACTCTATTTCTAATTTATTAACTCCTTCTTTTAAATATTTCGGAGCGATCACAATATGCTCTTGCACAAATGTGTATGGAATCAACGCGGTGCCAGAATGAACAGAAAGAACATGAGTGCTGTCGGTGTTAAAATCGATGGTCAGTGGTTCCCGTGCTGATGATAAATTAAATCCAATCACTATGCTCCCTACAATTGATTCTGTTTTGACGGATGGGATTTCTAATTTCAATGAATAAGAAATATTGGAGAGAACATTCTTGCGATGGTCGTTCAATTCCAATGAAACACCTTTCTCCGGATCCGTAAAATTAGATTTCTGACAACTAATTAATGTAAGAATCAGGCTAATTGCAAATAGGACATATCTCATCATACTGACTTAAGATCATCGTAACTGCTCAATTTAGAACTTGCTTGTCAGATATTCAAAACATTAAAATAGAGACCAACTCTTTCAATAATTGAATGGCAAATACTGAAATGGATATTTTCCTAATCCGGTTGACATCACTTACGCACAGAATGCCCTATGTCTTATCAAAGTGAAGAGCAATAGGAACATTACACTTGGCATACTTGGCAGCGCCATCCATATCCCTGGGCAGACTATCCTGCCAAAGTACTCTTCTTCCGTCCATAGAAAGAAATGGAATCACATAACTACCGACTTCACCAATAAAACAGTCTTCTTTGTCCACAGCCACATCAGCAGGCCACTTAACAGATGACTGAATCATATTCGAAATAGTTGTGACAATTCCATTGGGTTGTATTTTACGAATATGAGAAGTTTGATGTTTTGAAGACAACGAAAAAATATTCGAAGGCAGCCATTAACATCACCGAAGCGATCAGCCAGGTAATTGAATATGATGGCATGCCCATGAGCCCTGTAATTGCCAGAAAGGCGATGGAAATGCTGAAACAAACCACTGGTCTTCCCAGGCAAGAGAAAAGCAAGCCACCCTCAGACGCATTATTAAGCGACCGGGAATTGGATATCTTGAAAGAACTGGCTACCGGAAAAAGCTATAAAGCCATTGGCGAAAAACTCTTTATCAGCCCATTCACGGTTCGAAAACATGTGAGCAACATCTACAACAAACTTCATGTCGACAGTCGGATACAAGTGATTAGCGTAGCTCAAAAAAACAAATGGGTATAAGACTCCCCTTTGCTTTGCTAATGTACCGTAGAACCTCAAAAAGTAATAGTTACTCCCTCCCTATCATTTAGTTAAATGAATTTGGTAACTTGCATCACTTTCTGTTTTGAGAAAATATAGCCTGGCTATAATTCACCCAAATCACGAGGGATTATCAAATTTTAAGTACCACAACAAAAACTATGGCTAAATCACAGGAAACGTTTAACAAGAAAGAAAAAGAAAAAAAGAGGCTTCAAAAGCGGAAAGAGAAAGAGCAGCGTAAAGAAGAGCGAAAGTCCAATGCAAAAGAGGGAGGCTCTTGGGAAGATATGATGGCTTATGTGGATGAAAATGGAAATATTTCTTCTGCCCCTCCGGATCCAACCAAAAAAAGAAATATCAAAAAGGAAGACATTGTCATCGGAACACAACGCCAGGATCCATCCTTGCAGGTGAGTTCTGTAAGAAAGGGCAAAGTCACCTTCTTCAATACATCAAAAGGTTTTGGGTTTATTAAAGATTCAGAGAATGGCGAAAGTATCTTTGTTCATAGCAATGGATTGATGACACCCATCAAAGAGAATGATTCAGTTACGTTTGAAACCGAAAGAGGGTTTAAGGGCCTCAATGCGGTGCGTGTGAAAACTGTTTAACAAACCATTTTAAAAAGAAAACAGGAAAAAACCACCTTATCGGTGGTTTTTTCTTTTGAAGCCAAATAAATTAACTATTTAAACTACTACTGCTGTTTCCAGCTTGGTAACGCGAAGATTAAATTGTTTATCCATTGCAAATTCATAGGACTCGGTAGCCAACAACTCAGAAGCTTTTTTCGAATTGCTCAATACACTCAATAGATTTTGGGCTACAATCGATTTTTTAATACTATTTGTTGCTTTACCCTTATAGGCCTGCAAGTTGAACGAGTATCCTCCTTTTTCTTTAGGATTCAAACCCTTGAATTCATGTCCGTAAAGTTTATACTCTTGCGGACCTTCGGCAGATGCTACCATAAGTTGTAGAATGGCCGGACGATATTTATTCCATAATGGAATGTAAAGCTGCTCTGTCATTGAATTGAAGTATAGAAATTATAATTGTGTCTTGTTCATTTAAAACCGATCATTATCCGAGGTATGACTTTAAGGACTTACTTCGTGATGTATGTTTTAATCGTTTAGTAGCCTTCTCTTTGATTTGTCTTACCCGCTCGCGGGTGATGTTGAATTTCTCGCCAATTTCCTCGAGGGTGAGACTATGGTTTCCATTCAACCCGAAATAATCACTGATAATTTCCGACTCCCTTTCCGGAAGAGTAGCAAGTGCACGGGATACTTCCCGCTTGAGCGAATCTCTCATTAAATTTGAATCCGGTGTTTCCTCGGTATCGTTGATGAGCACATCTAATAAATTATTCGACTCACCCTGCACAAAAGGAGCATCCACAGAGATGTGTCTACCTCCTGTCTGCATCGTACTTCTTACTTCTTCCAGGGAAACCTGCATCTCATCGGCCATCTCCTCAGCAGAGGGTTCGCGCTGAAATCTTTGTTCCAGTTCAGAGAAAGTCTTGGATATTTTATTAAGTGAACCTACCCGGTTTAAAGGTAACCGTACAACTCTTGATTGCTCTGCCAATGCTTGCAAGATGGATTGACGAATCCACCATACTGCATAAGAGATGAATTTAAATCCGCGGGTTTCATCAAATCGCATTGCGGCTTTAATCAGGCCCACATTGCCTTCGTTGATCAGGTCTCCGAGGGTCAACCCATTATTCTGATATTGTTTTGCTACGGATACCACAAAGCGAAGATTTGCCTTCGTCAGTTTTTCAAGAGCAATCTGATCACCGGCTTTTATTCTTTTTGCCAATTCCACTTCCATTTCGGCTGTGATCAAATCCACTTTTCCGATTTCCTGTAAATATTTATCGAGCGATTGATTCTCCCGATTGGTAATCTGTTTAACGATCTTAAGTTGTCTCATGCAAAAAAGTTATCCTGCTGTATTTAGTATAATGAACGTGAAAAAATATTAAGGCTTTGCCCCTAAGGTCTTCAATAAGCTTGCATGCATGCTCAGAGCCTCCACGAAAGTGCGCGTACTTTTATAAGGCAATCCGAACTCACTGGCTGTTGATCTCACGATATCAGAAATATTACGATAATGAACGTGACAGATGTTAGGGAACAAATGATGCTCGATTTGGAAATTCAGACCACCGATATACCATGAAAACCAACGGCTATTATTGCTGAAGTTGGTAGTGGTGCGCAGTTGATGAATAGCCCAATTTGTTTCCAATGTATTCGTTTCATCAGGCAAAGGATATTCAGTTCCTTCGATAACATGTGCAGGCTGAAATATGATCGCTAATATGAATCCTGTGATATAATGCATGATAAAAATACCAATCAAAATTTGCCACCATGCTAATACTGTAAATACCACAGGTACTACAAAGATATACCCAACATAGACAATCTTAGTAACAAACAGGATAGCCCATTCTTTGCCTATGTGTGCATTATTTCTTTTTGCAAGCCCGGTTTTATGATACCTATTGAGGCGTTCAAAGTCTTTGAACACCATCCAGGATATGGTCATTAATCCATATAAAAACCACGCATAAACGAATTGATATTTATGCATGCGCTTCCATTCCGAGTGAGGTGATAGGCGCAATACTCCACGAGGATTGATGTCTTCATCTTCTCCTTCCACATTGGTGTAAGAATGATGGAGTACATTATGCTGCATCTTCCAATTAAACGCGTTGGCACCGATCAGATTCAACGAATATCCAACCAGGTTATTGACCCATTTCTTATGTGAATAAGCTCCATGATTGGCATCATGCATAACGGATAGTCCGATGCCGGCCAATCCAAGAGCCATGATCACCGCGAGAAGAATCATCCAGCCCATGCCAGTAACTGTTCCGCTCACAATTAATCCATAAGGGCCAAAATATAAGGTAAACATGATAATTGTCTTGATTATCATTTCTGGGGTGGCGTGACGGGTTACTTCTTTGGTCTTGAAATAATCATTTACACGTTTGTTTAATATTGCCGTAAAATCAAGTCTGGTTTTTGCAAAGGTTACTGGCTTGTGACTCGTCATTATTCTGTTCTCTTTTTTTTATGTTTTAGTCATCATTCGTGCGCCCATTATGGAAAAAGCTGTTTTAAGTAGGATTCCAGGGCAAAACAGAGACATTTGTCTCTTTCAATTAAAAAAATCTGGTATTAGGTAATGATCTTTATAAAGAAGATAGCCTGTCAGCAAGATTCTAAGGAATTGATGCTCAAAGGTACACAATTTTAACCAAAGAGTTTTGACCTAATCCTGAATGTACATATGCGGCAAATATTGACGCTGGTCAAAAAGAAACGCCTCGAATAATCGAGGCGTTTCTTCATAAAATCTTAGAATTCGATTAATAAAGATAATTAAGTGCCGTCTTATCGTCTGCATTAAATGGTCTGTCACCACCATCTGTACAAGCCAACATCCATGATTTTGCAGCTGCCGAAGCAGTGGCTGGTGTTCCGGGAATCAAATTAGCTCCGATGGTACTTGCTCCTTCGTCTGAAGGAGATCCACCGCAGCTAATGGCTCTGTTATAATAATCGGTGTGACGGAAGCCTACACAATGACCCATTTCATGAGCGATAATGGTGGCAATTCCATTAGTACTTAAATTATACTTGGACTCCAATACGCCACTCATCTTGATTTGTGGATAAGGATCTCCTCCTGACGGGAAACCGGAAGATCCTAATATACCTTGGGCTTCCTCACCTTTCCTCAAACGAGTCATTACAATGTTAGCTCCGGTAGCATTGAGGGTGCGTGAAAATTTGATGTTTAAATTTTCAGCGTTGTATCTGCGAATAGCTTCGTCTAAGCCAGCAATCATTCCAGCACTGTAGCAAGAAGTACAGGTACCTTGCTGAGCATACATGGTAAAAGTACGAATGCCCCCAGTCACCAGATTGTTGGTGCTATATTGCTCCAACATCGGAAGTTTATTGCCTTGTGTCATGCTCTTTAGATCGGAAGGTGTCAAATAAATATCTCCCTCCACCAGATAACCCTGGTCGAATTTGATGGGTGCATGATTAATTACATCAAAGCCAAGGCTAATGAGCTGACCTCTTACAGCATCGGATACATCAAGGCTTTCGAGACCCTGATCGTCCTGGCAAGAATAGAAAACACCTGATCCAACGAGTAGCAAGCAAAGAAAAGTGAAAGCTTTTTTCATAAGGTTTGGGTTATGTTTAATTTATGAAGCACAAAATATTAAATAAAAAGGAAAAAATACAGTTTTGATTACGATTTTGTGGGGCATTAAAATCTTCCCTACTTCACTTTTTGAACTATTTTATTCTTAGAATGCGGTTAATGTCGATCATAAATAAAACATTTCTTGTCTTTTTCACACTTTATGCACCTTTTGGATTCAGTCAAGGCAGGATCTCACCTCAGCTGGCAGACAAGGCATTCAAATTGGAGACTAATAAGACCCTGCTCACCATCAGTGTCATCGACTCTGGTGCTTTCAGGAAAAAATACGAAAACGAAATCACGTTACTTCGCAAGCAAGGTGAAACCAATTGTTTTATAATTCGACTTCAACATAAAAGCACCCTTGACGATCTGAAAAAAGATACCAATGTTCTCTTTATCGACCATCACCAAAAACCGAAAGTAGAAGCGGTATTAGAGTATATGAATTGGGATTTTAATCGAATCACAAAAGCGCATTACCTCTTTCCTGATTTGAATGGCTTTAATCAAAACATCTCAGTAAAAGAGCAAAGTTTTGATCCACTCGATATCGACCTGTTAAACAGAGGTTTTGCTACTGCGGTGACTCCGTCTACGATTTCTCAGCACTCAACCACCATGACAAAATTAATTGCAGGTGGTGGCAATTCTTCAGCACGCGCCAGAGGTGTTGCATCGCAAGCGTATTTCACATCTTCTGATTTCAGCAATATCCTTCCTGATAACATTTCCATTTTTAATTCGAACAATATTAATATTCAGAACCATAGCTATGGTGTGGGAATTGAGAACTACTATGGCAATGAAGCATTTGCCTATGATCAACAAGTGAATGGAAAACCGACCCTATTGCACGTGTTCTCTGCTGGTAACAGCGGTAAATTAAAACCTACATCAGGCACGTATTCCAATATGGAACTTGCCAACCTCACCGGTAATTTTAAGCAAGCAAAAAATGTACTGGTAGTTAATGCCGTTGATACAACATTAACCGTTAACGCACGCAACTCGAGGGGGCCAGCCTTTGATGGAAGACTTAAACCTGAGCTTACAGCCTTTGGTCAGGATGGTACCTCCGATGCAGCGGCCGTAGTATCCGGAATCAGTTTATTACTTCAGGAGAAACATCAACTCTCCTACCAGAAATCAGCCGATGCGTCATTGATAAAAGCTGTATTGATTGCATCCTCGGATGATATAGGTCCAGAAGGAATAGATTATATATATGGGTACGGAAATGTGAATGGATACAAAGCACTAACGTTGATGGATGTGAATCAATTGCTTTCCATCGCGCTGGCAAGTAACGAACAAGTTTCTATCCCAATCACTATTCCTGCTTCTGTTTCAGAAATCAAAATTGCCATTTCATGGACGGATCCTCCTGCCGCTCCAAATACTACTTCTGTATTGGTCAATGATATTGACAGTTGGTTGGAGGGTGGCAGCATGATTACTCAACCCTGGGTATTGAATCCCTATCCACATATCGATTCATTAAATGCATTGCCAAAGCGAAAATCAGATCATATTAATAATACAGAATACATCACATTAAATAACCCAACTCCGGGCATTTATCAACTGAACATAAAGTCTGCTTCACTACAAGGTGCTGAACAAAAAATTTCTATTGCTTATTGGATGAATGAGACTAAAACTTTTAGCTGGGATTCTCCACTCGCCAATGACCTGGTTGAGGGTGGTGAAAAGAAACTTTTAACGTGGGAGGCTGCACCTGAACAAACTGGCGATTTGTATCTACAATTGAATGGCAGCGACTGGCAATTGATTAAAACTGGCATTGACCTTAATCATGATCTATATTGGTTTGGTCCCGACACGTTAGCGAAAGCTAAATTAAAAATGAAAATAGCCTCAGAAGAATTTGTTACCGATGGATTCCTGATCTCTCCTTTGCTTAAAGTAAAAACTGCTTTTGTATGTGTAGATAGTATTGGCCTTACCTGGAATGCTATAAAAAACGCAACAAGCTATGAACTGTACACCACGGGATCGCAATATTTAAAAAAAATATCTATCACCACAGACACCCTGATCGTCTTACAAAAATCGTCTGATCAGTTTTTCTCTGTATCACCGGTGTATGAAGGAGTTTCTGGATTGAAAAGCGGGACCATCAATTACACGCAACAAGGAACTCTTTGCTATTTGAATTTATTTGCAGCCGGCCGATTCAACGCTTTACAGGTAAGGGTTCAAGTACAACTGAGCTCCTGGTATCAGGTTGATCATGTCAATATTTACAGAACCACCAATGGAAACAAAAGCCTGTTCAAAAATATTCTACCTGACAAATCCCTTTCTCTGGATTTATACGACACCGAATTGCAAGCTGGCACAATGACTTATCAGACTGAAATAACACTTCGAAATGGAGCCAAGATTTTATCTGATATCATTGAAGTGCCCATAGAAGAAAAAGGCAAAGCCATTCTTTACCCCAATCCTGTTACCACCGACAGTGACTTAACTATACTTTCAGAAGGAAGTGGATTGCATTTCCAAATTCTCGACTTGTATGGCCGAGTCCTTTTTGAAAAAGAACTTGACCTTGTGATGGACGCCATCGATGTGATCAATCTTCCAGCGGGCATGTATGTATATCATTTGCTTTCGCAGGGGAACGTGACTGATACCGGGCGGTTTATTAAATACTAGAAAAGGAATTTTATAGATTCCGTAAGACGATGATGCTTACTAAAAAAGAAAGGCGCCAGTCACGTGCTAGATAACACCCGACTTGCGCCTTATCCTTTCGGAATGAATCCGAATTACTTCTTCACGTTATTGTTAACGATTTTTGCTAACTCAAACATAGAGATTTGCTTCTTGCCAGCGAAAAGTACTTTTAGTTTTTCATCAGCATTAATCATTCTTCTGTTTTTACTATCCTGAAGTTTATTCTTCTTGATGTAGTCCCAGATTTTTTTGATCATCTGTGTTCTTGGCATTGGAGTACCTCCAATCACTGCTGCAAGAGCAGGGCTTGAAGTTAACGGTGCCATGAAAGCTGCATTAGGTTTTCTAGCTGATTTCTTAGCTGCTTTCTTTACTACTTTTTTTGCTGCCTTTTTAGGGGCTGCTTTTTTAGCTGCTTTTTTAGGAGCTGCTTTTTTCTTCGCTGCTTTCTTTGCCATAGCGTAATTTGATTTTAGTGATTGTTAAATAAGGTTTAAAAAATTAATGACCCAAAACTACAAAAGTATTATGAAAGAAATAGTATTTCCCTATGAAATTCGCTTTAGGGGGTACCCCCCCCTCTACTCAACTCCCCAAGGAGAAATGACTTGTTGCTATACTTTCCTAATTGTAACAGGAGTTCAAAGGGCATAACCTAACACAGCCACTACGTGACAAGATGTTCCTGCTAACACAAAGAGGTGCCAGATAAAGTGGTTATATCGAACGCGATGATCATAGGCAAAGAAGAGTACCCCAACCGAATACATCACTCCTCCTGCCAACAACCAAAACAGGCCCCATGAAGGTAATGATTCATATATTGGCTTTGCTGCAAGCACCGCCAACCAGCCCATACCAAGGTAAAGTGCTATAGAGAGTTTACTTGTTCCAACATTTCGAACGGACTTCAAGACCACACCAACTACAGCAAGGCTCCAGACAATTCCCAATAGCGTCCAACCCCATACGCCTGGCAATACAGTCAATGTAAAGGGTGTGTATGTGCCAGCTATCAGGAGAAAGATAGCACTGTGATCAAAAATCCTGAATACACGTTTTGTTTTACTGTGGGGAAACGCGTGATATAGTGTAGACGCGAGATATAACACGATCATCGTAGCTCCGAAAATGCTGACTCCTGTGATGGCTGCGGCTCCTAAAGGAATCGCTTTCACGATCAGAAAAGGTGTTATTGCAATGGCTGCCAGTACCCCTACCCCATGACTGATGCTATTGGCAATCTCTTCGCCACGGGTTTGATTTCGGTTCCAATTTTGTGATTCTTTTAGCGTATTCATTGCATATTAAACTGAACGCGTAAGACAATCGTTCAGCACTTAGCAGTTTGGAATTATTTAGAAAGAATTCAGACTGAAAGTCTAAATTATCTGATGTACATCTGATCCCAATTACAAGAGTTGTAACTCTGCAAAGATCATTTCCAACTCATGCTTGCTTTTTCCAAGCTTCTCTTCCAACTTCTTGAACATACCTTCTTTATTGCCATCCTCAAATTCAAAATCCTCATCAGAAAGAATGGGAAATATCCTTTTCAGCAAAATCTTTTGTTCTCTCCAGCTTCTCAAAATATTCATTTATTGGTTCAATATAAACAGAAATGATTATTGTTATCATTCATACAACAATATTATTCTCATTTAGATACATTTTTTGTCATCGAAGCGTGAGATTGTATGAATATACTCAGGCTGAATGTGGTCGAAATTCTTTGAATACCTGAATTCTCAGAGGATTGTTCATTCAATAGAATTCTTTGCAACAGTCACATCTCGTTTAACCTTTTCCATAAGGTATTCGTGAATGCCTGCTGCTGCTTTTTTTGCTTGACCCATCGCCTGAATGACTGTTGATCCTCCGGTGATCGCATCGCCTGCAGCAAACACTCTCTTCTTGCTGGTCTCGCAGGTATTGATATCTACCAGGATAACACCCCACTTATTCGTACGGATTTCTGCATCCGTAGAGGGAATGATTGGATTCACACTGCACCCCAATGCCATCACTACGGTATCGCAGTCTTCAATAAAAAATTCTCCTGTTGACGTTGGCTTTTGTCTGCCTGTTTCATCCGGTTCAGAGAGCACCATGC
>JAYVTC010000214.1:0-36293 GCA_043774745.1 Cyclobacteriaceae bacterium
AATTTCCCAAGCCAGAGTTTCAAGAAAGATTCTTATTTCAAAATATCATTATGTTATTGGCTGCTTGACGATGCCAAGGCAGCAAAAGCCAATCTTGAAAAAGCAAAAATTACCGGAAGTGATAAGGCTGAACCAGATCGTTATGCCTCCAAACAATTGGAAGAGGCAACACTACCTAACAAAAAACTTCTCAAAGTAAGATTCAGTACCGATGGTGGATATTATAAGGAAGCCACTACCACACTGAGCAGTATTACACCAAAGGATCTAGTTACCGTAAAGGATCAAACCGAATACTATTATCGTAAAGCCAGGTTGGCACATCGCACGGGTGAAATTGCTGCCGCCAAAATATTCTATCAGCAAAGTATTGATATGACGCGTGATAATCCCTGGTATTTTGGAGCAAACTCAGCGTTGCAACTTGGATACATTGCTAAAGATCAGAAGAACTACGATGCCGCAAAAAAATACTTTTATATGGCATTAAACTATCCTAAGCACGAATACAAAAACAGTATTGATAGTAAGGCCCGCACAGAACTTCAGCTATTGGGTGAAACTAAGGTTTAACTGCACCCGCAGCTTGATGATTCTTTTTATTCTTCATTAATTTTAAATGCGAGGTATCATTATATTTTCTTACCGAAAACATAGACCCGGTAAAATCCAATTGGTACAAACAAAGGTTTTGATGTTCAAACATATCCATGCTCCGCAAAGGATAATTCAATAACCTGCAAAGTAGAATGCGTATGGCGCGACCATGCATGCAAATCAATACCGTAGACTCCTCTGTTTTACTCATTATATAATTGATCGCACCGTCCTGCCTTCTTGTTACATCTTCGGGGCTCTCTCCTCCTTCAATTCGCTCCTGCGTATTGCCCAACTGCCATTGACTAAGCATCCAATTGTAGTAGGCATCTTCTTCCAGAGTAATGGGTTGACCTTCTTTCTTCCCCCAGCTGATCTCATTCAAGCCTTCCATCTGCACAAAAGGAATGCCCTGATCAATAAAGGGTTGAACGGATTCGGTAGTGCGCTTTAATGCCGAAGTATAAATTTTATCGAACGGAACCTGCTTATAGGCATCAAAGAAAGACTGGGCCTGAAGCCTTCCTTTTTCATTAATAGATGAATTAACTCCACTCCCCTGAACGATTCCCTGAAGGTTAAAATCAGTCTGGCCGTGTCGTATAATGTAAATTTTTTTGATGCTCAATTTTCCGTTAATTTGACCTGTCCAAACCGGTAGGCGGGCGCAAAAATAAGGAATTACAGAGAACCACAACGTCCAATTTATTTCATGTCAATATTTAATCCTGGTGTAACACCAGAATCATTAAACAAGCTCTCAGCCAACACCATGGTTAGCCATTTAGGTATTGAATTCACCGTGGTTGGTGATGATTTTATTGAGGCCAAAATGCCAGTAGACACTCGAACACAACAACCCCTTGGTTTGTTACATGGGGGTGCCTCAGTAACATTGGCCGAAACATTGGGAAGCATCGCCTCAACATGTTGCGTTGATCATCAATCACACTACTGTGTTGGTTTAGATATTAATGCCAATCACGTTAAAAGTGCTAAGAATGGTTATGTGTTTGGAACTACAAAACCCATACATATTGGCAAGCGAACACACGTGTGGGAAATACGAATTGTGAACGAGCTAAAAGAATTGATTTGCATCAGCAGAATAACGATGGCGGTCATAGATAAAAGATAGGTGGAGATGATTTCAACGAAGGAGAAAGGAAATACAACAAGTGAAAAGCAAATACTTAAAGAAGCCATAACTGATGCGCTAAATCAAGGGAAGAGTTTTTCTTTATGGAAAACACCGGGCGTTAATCAAAAGCATTTAATTATTTGTCACACGCTAAAAGAAGTTGAAGAATTTGTATTAGAGGAAGGAGATGAAGGATTTGCATTTGCCTCCTTTATGCCTGATGGGAAAAAGTATTTTTTTTCAGCCGATATCCATTATCAGTTCGATAATGAGGTTTTAACAACGGACCCTCGATCAGAAGTAACGCCAGCTAGCAAATCACATAATAATAGTAATCAGAAAAATCCCCGGTTTCACCGATTAACTAAATCGAATAACTCCCAAATCGATTATGTTGATCTTGTGGCTAAAGGACTTCTGGAAATTTCCGCAGGTCAAATTGAAAAGGTAGTTCCTTCACGATTTAAAGATATTGCCATCACCGATAAGTTTGATTTGTTAAAAACCTTTGACGCGCTTTGTGAAAAACAGCCCCAAGCAATGGTCTCATTGGTATCATCTCCTCAAACCGGGACCTGGTTAGGCGCTACGCCTGAGTTATTGGTGAGTGTTACCGATCAAACCATATTCAAAACAATAGCGCTGGCAGGAACTCAACCCTACTCACCAGAAATTGATTTGAAATCTGTAGCCTGGACTCAAAAGGAAATTGAAGAACAAGCGCTGGTTTGCAGATATATTATAAATTGCTTTAAAAAAATAAGACTCCGCGAATACGAAGAGCATGGGCCTCGAACTATGATTGCCGGAAACGTCATGCATTTGAAAACAATTTATGAAGTAGATATGTCGGCAACCAACTTCCCACAGCTGGGATCTGTCATGCTCAAACTTCTTCATCCTACATCCGCAGTGTGTGGCATGCCATTCGAAAATGCTTTATCATTTTTGAAAATTAGTGAAGGATATAACCGTGAATTTTATAGTGGATATTTAGGTCCAGTTCAAATTAATAACGACAGTCAGATATTTGTTAACCTTCGGTGCATGCAAGTGTTTGAAAATAATGTAAGGCTGTATGCCGGTGCCGGAATTACGATTGATTCAAATCCACAGAAAGAATTTGAAGAGACGGAAATGAAAATGCAGAACCTTCAGAACTTACTTATCACCTAAGCTTAATTACTCATTGCGTCTCCAACCTATTTACGATATCGCTGAAATATGTGCGCAACAGGGAGTGACTAATTCAGTTGTTTGCCCGGGCTCACGTTGTGCACCTCTTACATTAGCCTTTGCGAGACATCCTGATATTACATGCCGCACCTTTAGTGATGAACGTAGTGCTTGTTTTATCGCATTAGGAATAGCACAACAAACTCAATCTCCCGTTAGTGTAGTCTGCACCTCAGGATCTGCTGCCTATAACTTTGCTCCTGCTATCGCAGAGGCATTCTTTCAGGAAATACCGTTACTCATTTTCACAGCTGATCGGCCAGCAGAATGGATTGATCAATGGGATGGACAGACGATTCGTCAAACCAATATCTTCGGTACACATGTGAAGAAATCATATACCCTACCTCAGGAGTATGATCATGCAGATGCTGTGTGGCACATGCAACGCATCGTTAACGAGGCAATTGCATTATCTCAGGAATTTCCAAGGGGCCCAGTGCACATCAATGTACCTCTGCGTGAACCTTTGTATCCTGCCAAAGATGAAAAGATCAGTTTCTCCAGCGTTAAAAAAATTGTAAGGATAACGCCATCATCGCTAGAATTAACACAGGCTGATAAAGCCATGTTAAACAGATCGTTATCCAAATACACTAAAATACTGGTAGTAGGCGGTCAGCAACATTTTCATGAAACTCAAAATAAGAGTATTGCAAAGTTTTGTAAAAATAATCGGGCTGCATTGGTTGGCGATGTGATCTCTAATTTACATTCCCTACCTGAAACCATTCGTCTTGTTGATACATTTTTAGGTCAGTGTGGAGACTCCGTAAAGCAATCACTCGCTCCCGAACTTTTAGTCACGTTTGGCAAGTCGGTCATATCAAAAAATCTAAAGCTGTTCATTCGTAAGTACAAACCGGTAGAACATTGGCACATACAACCCAATGGAGTTACTGCAGACACTTTTCAATCGCTAACAAGATTGATTCATTGTTCATCACAAAACTTTTTTGAAAGCCTTCAAAATCCGGAAAAGATTGAACCATTCAAAGAACAAAAGAAAGAAAACTACGTGCGGCTCTGGCAAGCTGAGGAGAGCAGAACAAGTCGTTCAATAAAAAAGTATTTCAGTGAACCCCGGTTTACTGAATTCCATATTTTAAAAGAAATATTAAGCGCACTTCCTCCTCGATGCAATTTGCATTTGGCCAACAGCATGTCGGTTCGATATGCTAACTTCATCGGATTAGCCGAAAAAAATAAAGGACAACATGTCTTTTCAAATCGTGGTACCAGTGGCATTGATGGATGCACCAGCACGGCTGTCGGACACGCCCTAAGTAGCCAGGTGCCCAATATTTTAATCACAGGAGATATGGCCTTCTTTTACGATCGCAATGCGTTCTGGCATAAGTATCCTTTACAAAATCTTCATGTGGTCGTCATCAATAATAATGGTGGAGTTATTTTCAATTTAATTGACGGCCCTGGAGGTTTGGAAGAAAAAGATGAATACTTTATTACAGATCAGAAACTAACTGCATCACATTTAGCCGCTGAGTTTGGTTTTGATTATTTGAAAATAGACACGTTTAAAAAAATTAAAACCACACTGAAAAATTTCTTCCAATTTGAAGGCAAAACAAAAATTTTAGAGATCATCAGTGATCAAAATACCGCGCGTGAAATATTTGAACAATTTAAGGACATTATAAAAAAAGGATATGAAGCTTAATTACGATTGGAAACAAGTCAAAGAATATAAAGAGATTCTTTTTCACAAATACGAAGGGATTGCACGCATTAGTATCAACAGACCTGAGAAGCACAATGCATTCACTCCTCTTACCGTACAAGAGATGATCGATGCGATGTATTTATGTCGCGAAGATCAGGAAGTAGGTGTGATCATTCTTACCGGTGAAGGTGGTGATGCTTTTTGTAGTGGTGGCGATCAAAGTGTGCGCGGTCATGGAGGTTATGTTGGTAAAGACACCGTGCCTCGCTTGAATGTATTGGATCTTCAAAAAATGATTCGTTCTATATCCAAGCCTGTGATCGCAGCAGTGGCTGGTTGGGCTATTGGTGGAGGACATGTGCTGCATGTTGTTTGTGATCTTTCTATTGCGGCTGAGAATGCACGCTTCGGACAAACCGGACCTAAGGTGGGAAGTTTCGATGGCGGCTTTGGAGCTTCTTATCTCGCGCGAATTGTTGGACAGAAAAAAGCAAGAGAGATCTGGTACTTGTGTGATCAATACGATGCTCAAGAAGCGCTTGATATGGGATTAGTGAACAAAGTTGTTCCATTGGATAAACTTGAAGAGACGTATGTTGCATGGGCAAAGAAAATATTAAAAAAGAGCCCGCTTGCTATACGGATGCTAAAGAGTTCATTCAACGCAGAACTCGATGGCCAGGCAGGAATACAAGAACTGGCTGGTAACGCAACCCTACTTTATTACCTGAGCGAGGAAGCAAAAGAAGGGAAGAACTCATTCCTTGAAAAACGTGAACCGGACTTTTCAAAATTTCCTAAGTTTCCCTGATCAATCAGCGATTATGCAAGAGCACTGGATCAGAATTGATACTCATCTATTTTCTTTATCAGAAATAAGGGCGGGTATTTATCCTGATTCATTATCTGACTTCCAAAAGACATCACTGAATTTTTGTACTGAATGGTTGAATGGAAAAGAAACATTTACTCTTCAGACTTCTGGATCAACAGGGACGCCTAAGAAAATAAGCGTAACACGACATCAATTAAAAGCAAGCGCTCAACTTACTATCTCTGCGTTAGCGCTAAAGAAGAACGATATTTCATTAGTATGTCTTGATACACGATACATTGCCGGTGTGATGATGATCGTTCGTTCATTTGAAGCAGAAATGAATATGATTCTTTCGGATCCATCCTCTAATCCATTACAAAAACTTGAAGAAAATACTTCCATTGATTTTACCGCATTCGTGCCTCTTCAACTTGAAACAATTCTTAAGTCGCCAGTTTCGAAGAAACTGAATCAAATAAAAATTGCATTGATTGGCGGAGCTACCCTCAACAGTAAAACAGTGAAGGATATTGAGGGGATGAAATGTAGTTTCTATGCCACTTATGGAATGACCGAAACTCTATCGCACATCGCTTTACAAAAATTAAACGGAAAAGATGCGCAGGATTATTTTGAAGTACTTCCGGGAATTACACTCAGCAAAGACGAAAGAGGTTGCTTGATCATTCAAGCACCTCACCTGAATAACGAGCCTATAATAACCAATGATTTGGTCGAGTTTATCACCTCATCACAATTTCTTTGGCTGGGGCGTGCCGACAATATAATTAACACTGGAGGTGTGAAGGTGATTCCTGAAAAAATAGAAGCTTCTATCAATTTGTTATTTGAAGAACTGAATATATCAAATCGTTTTTTTTTTGCAGCTCTACCCGATAATCTGTTAGGGCAATCCGTAAATCTGTTTATCGAAGGGAATCGATTCGAGCCACAAACAGAAGAATTCATTCATGAAAAAATGAATCAATCCCTGAGTAAATTCGAAAGGCCAAAATCCATTCGATATGTGTTAAAGTTTGTTAGCACTGATACAGGAAAGATCAATAAAAATAAAACTCTTGAGCTGATTCAAATCTGAAATGACAAACTCCTTCCCCTCCCCTTCCATGACGGAGGAGGATTAGGGTAGGTAAACCGCTAAGTTTATTTCTTTGATTTGAGTTGAAAAATCTCCTTCTGTAAATCGAGCACTACACCTGCCAATTGCTCAACAGAGACCTCTTGCTTATCGGCAACATCCGGAAATTGAATGCTGATGTATGCTTTCGCCACCCACACTTCCATTACATCTGAAGCACCTAATTGATACGGAGCATACTGCCGATTATCAGAAACCAGGAACAGGGTTCCATTTTCATCCAGGTAATTAAATACTCGTTTGTAAACAATCCCTTCGCGCTGAGTCACCAGCACATAAGTTTTTCCACTTTTTATATTACGTAAGTCATCTACATATTCACCAATCACAATAGTGCCCGGTAAGAGCGGCAACATGGAATCGCCCGATATTTCAAATGCCCGATAGGTGCCCTGCTTTAACATGGGCAAACTAAAATGAGGTAACTCTTTTACGTATTCTATATCTGCATAACCATTCATGTATCCTGCAGCAGCTTTATGCGGCACAAATTCAATATTATCCCGATCGAAAGAGTTTACGGTTACGACAACTACATCCTTACCACGAGCAAATTTCTTATCCGGTAATACGGTTTCAGCAGTGAATTCCTTTCCGATCAGATCATCAACTGAAATAGAAAATACTTCTGCCATCTTTTGAAGTAACTCCAGTTTCGGCTCTGCCCTACCTTCTTCATAGGCTCCAATGAGCGACCTCTTAATTCCCAACCGTTGGGCAAACTGATCTTGCGTCAGCGACAGCCTTTTGCGCAATACCCTGATGTTTTCATTGAGTTTTACCATAACTATTTCTTAAAAATGAGAATTCTACCTGAATTGACCTTGCGCCTTCCCAAAGAAAATAGATTGCGCTGAAAATATCGCTCCTCGTTATTAAATGCGTGTAGATGCCTGCTGATCTTTTCTATTATCTCAGTCACCGAGGTTTGAGGTTCTGCCAGCAAATAGCCGTAATAGTTACAAGAGCTTGCTTCCGTAGAGAAATTGATCTGATAACGACCAGAATTGAGTTTCTTACTTTGAATTTTAAGTTTTAGCGAATCCATTAGCTAATATTTTTAGCTAAATAAGATCATTGGAGTTGCATTTCAAAGAAATAAACTAAATATTTTAGTTTATTTCTAATTCGCTCCATGAAATTTCCTTATCATAGAAAAGAAAACCCCTATTAACTGTTAAAGGAGATTCTATATTGTCGGTATAAAGCATACCGGTGCCTAATCCCTGCAGCATATTGGTTGAATATTGGGCTGTAAACTGTGCAATGGCATTTAAACCAACATTAGATTCAAGGGCAGAGGTCATCCACCATCCAATATTTTGATCTTCAGCAAGTTCAATCCACTCCTGACAAGAATGAAGACCTCCGTGCAAAGTCGGTTTCAGGATAATATAGGCTGGTTTTATATGGGCCAACAAGGCTTCTTTTTCCTCCCTTTTGTGGATACCGATTAACTCTTCGTCCAGGGCAATCGGAATGGGTGAAGTTTGGCATAATTCGGCCATTTCAGGCGATCCAGGCCTTAGTGGTTGTTCAATGGAGTGAACATCATACTTTGCTAATTCATTTAGTTTTTTAATGGCATCGCCTGGCTTAAACGCTCCATTGGCATCCAGCCGAATGGTAATGCTTTCGCGGAAGTATTTTCTGCGGATGTATTGAAGTACATCGCATTCTTTTTCAAAGTCTATGCCGCCAACTTTCAATTTCACGCAGCGAAATCCATCTCTGATCTTGATTTCAATCTGCTGAAGCATAAAATCCAGCCCTCCCATCCAAATTAAACCATTGATGGGAATGGGTGTTCCATGGATAAACGAGTTATTAAAGATCACTTTGTTACCTCCATTCAACAAGTCAAGCAGAGCTGTTTCAAAAGCAAATAGGATCGAAGGATACTTCACTACATCTGCACCCAGCGATCTGATTAATAACGAATTGAGTTCACTCAAATTGGCAACAGAAGTGATGTTGTTCAGCGCCTGACTGTTAAACCGATTTATTATCTCTTCAATTCTCTCATGTAAATCAGGTGTGTGATCAGGACTCAATGCCACAAGGGGGCCGCACTCACCAACTCCTTTTACCTCTGGTTGAGCATTATCCCAAACCTTGATAAACCAGGATGTCTTGTCTCTCATGGAACCACGTGAGGTACGCGCTTCAAATGAGAAGTGAAAGATTCGCTTTTGAAAACTGGCCTGTAAAGACATGAATGGAAAAATTATGGTCATCAAAAATAGAGATCATGAACCTGATTCCATGCAAAGACTATCTAACTTTGGTTTTTTATTTCGATGAAAAAGGAGGTTCTGATAAAAGACTATTCGTACGAACTACCGCAGGAAAGAATAGCCCTATATCCATTGTCTGAGCGGGATCAATCCAAATTGCTTGTTTATAGAGACGGTGCAATTGAACATTCAAAATTCACTCAGCTATCCTCTTTTTTACCTCCCAGGAGTACTCTTTTCTTCAACAATACGCGGGTGATTCCTGCGCGGTTAAACTTTCAAAAAGAAACCGGGGCAACCATCGAGTTATTCTTACTGAATCCTGTGTGGCCAGGTACACTTGTTCAGCAGGCCATGGAATCGAAACAATCCAATCGATGGGTGTGCACCATAGGAAACTTAAAGCGTTGGCCAACTGGTACTCAGCTTATTAAAAGCATTCATAACCTTACCATCAACGCAACATTGATCGATCGTGAAGCGGGAATAGTTGAATTCAATTGGACACCGCCAGAATTAAGCTTTGCTGAAATCATCTCACTAACCGGACTTACGCCCCTTCCTCCTTACTTAAAAAGGCAAGCAGAAGAAAGCGATCGGCTTCGCTATCAAACGGTCTATTCAAACCTTGACGGTGCTGTTGCTGCACCTACTGCCGGATTACATTTCACTGATAGTACTCTGGAAGAACTAAGAACCAAGGAACACAAGATAGAATTCCTTACCCTTCATGTTAGTGCTGGAACATTCCAACCGGTAAAAGTTGAGAATGCTGTTGAACATCCTATGCATTGCGAACAGGTAATTGTAACCTCTGAAAATATAAAGGAACTGGTATCGGCCAACTCAACCGTATCAGTCGGCACCACATCCTTGCGTACCCTGGAAAGCCTATACTGGTATGGAGTAAAACTTATTAATGATCCAAGCCTTCCATTTGAGATAACCCAATTTGATCCATATCAGCTATCCGCTAAGATATCTAAACACAAAGCGCTGGATGTCATTCAAAAAAAAATGGAACGTGAAAATCTGGAGGCCATAACCGGAGAAACATCCATTATGATTATGCCCGGCTATGGCTTTAAAGTAGCCGATGCCCTGATCACTAATTTTCACCAACCTGGTTCCACCCTCATGCTTTTGGTGGCCGCATTTGTCGGATCTGATTGGAAGAATATCTATGATGAAGCTCTGAAAAATGATTATCGCTTTCTGAGCTATGGTGACAGCTCTCTTTTATTTCCCCCATTAAAACAGATTTAGGATAAGTAATTGGGTAATCAATACGCGCCCCATTCCCTTCAGTCATTTCAAATTAGTTATATCTGAAATCAGGTAAAAAATCATCTCTTAATTAGTGATTTTAAACGTTTCCAAAATTAATTTTTGATAAATATCTCTTATCTCAGCTTCACATATTCCTAATTCATTATTAATCAATGGATAGTTCTGTAAGAGTGAAGCTAACATTTAATAGGTTTTTCCGATGAAATACTGCAAATTTATCTATTAAACCCCACCCCAATGCTCGAAAGGTTATGGAAAATGCTTGATGTTGAGCCCAATGAGCGGGGCCCTGTCTCATTGCTTTTAATCATCAGCTTCTTTATGGGCCTGTTTTTAGCAACTGTTGCAGTAGCGTCTCAATCCCTCTTTCTTGAACATTTTGACGAGCGATTCCAACTTCCAAAAGCCTTAGCATATTCCGGACTCCTGGGTATGGGTATTACCTTTTTATACAACTTTCTTCAAGGACGGATCTCCTTTGTCTCTTTAGCTGTGTTCAACCTCATTCTCGTGATTGGTTTTACAGCGTTTATCGAGTTTGGAGAACCCTACGTGTCAGATGTGGATAGTCTTTATCGCTTCGGATTCATGCTCATCCTTCCATTTACCTTCATTACACAGCTTGTTTTTTGGGGTGCCTTCAACCGCATGTTCAATGTTAGGGTAGCCAAGAGGATCATTGGAAGCGTTGACATTGGAACCATGGTTGCTTCCATTCTGGCATTTTTTACAATTCCTATTCTTCTTGCCAATGGAGTTAAAACCACCTCGCTTTATACTATTGGACTAGTCAGCATTGTGGCTTATCTGATCCTGTTTATTGTTTTGGCTAACCGATACCTGGCTAAGGGGAAAACGGCTATTAAATCTGAATCGGAGATTAAAAAACTATCCCTAACCCAATTTCTGGGCAGCCGCTATATTATGCTTTTGTCGCTATTCATCATCGTTTCAATGGTAGCGCTCCGATTTGTTGATTATTCATTTTTCAACGCTACAACAGGCCAGTTTAAAACTGGAAGCCAGGAACTTCCTACTTTCCTCAGTTTATTTGAGGCAACCGTTGTGATCGTTAGCTTCTTGTTTACCACGTTTGCCACTGACCGTATCAACCAGGATTATGGATTGCGCGTTTCCCTGATTATTAATCCACTCCTGCTCATCATATTCACTGTTGCAGCACTGGGCTTAGGTTGGTTTTTTGGTTACGATATAACTACCGGAGAAAAAAGCTCCATTGTATTTTTCTTCATTGCCGTGGCCATGAGTAAGTTGTTCATCAACTCCTTAAGGGATGCCCTTGATTCTCCAACCTTCAAATTCTATTACGTTCCTATTGATAAATCCATTAACATAGATGCGCAAACTAAAATTGAAGGATTTGTAACCGCATTGGCTAGTGCCGCGGCAGGGGGATTAATCGTTCTAGTCAATCAGTTCGAAATATTTAATGTGTTATCCATCACGCTTTTCACACTACCCGTGCTGGTCGTTTGGTATCTAGTAACCAACCGTATGTATCACGGATATCGTGACACCTTGCAAGACTCACTTATTAAGAATAAATCTGCCGTTAGAAGTCACATTGTGAAAGAATACACCATGGATAGCGTGCTTGAAAAAGAAGTTCAAAGTTCGGCCGAAGAGAAAGTGATTTACGGTTTGAAACTGATGGAAAAACTTGAGCCTTCCCTCTTTGAAACTTCGCTTCTGCAATTAGCCGATAGTAAGTTGAAACGTGTTAAGCAATTTGCTCTTGAAAAAATCCAAAAATTGGGTATTCAATCTGGAGACAATAATGAAATAAGGGGTCTGGCAGTCCAGGCAGCAGGAGCAGTAGAAGATAGCGATTTGCTCTCTATATCACCGGATAAATTGATGAAATTAAGTAAATCCGTGAAGCAGACAGATCGCATGCTTGCCGCCAAGCTGATGAGGAAGCTTACTAATCAAAAAACAATATTCATTTTATTGGAGCTTCTGCGCGATCCCGATCCAAAAGTCCGCAATGAGGCACTATTAACAGCGCGCAAAGTTAAAAAGCCGGAAACCTGGAGTGTGTTAATTGAACTTTTGTCTTCTCCACTTTATGCGCATCACGCTGCAGCTGCCTTAAAGGAAGCAGGTACCCCCGTGTTACCTTACCTGGAAGCTGCGTTCCACAAATCAGGACAGCATGATCTGGTCATGTTAAAGCTTATTCAGATCATGGGGCATATACCAGGCAAAGAGAGCTTGCAGATGCTCTGGAAAAAAATTGACTACCCGGATAAGCGTATCGTTAAGCAGATTCTTTATTCACTTCGCTATATAAATTATAAGGCCACCGGGCGCGAAGAACTTGCCGTTAAGGATTTGCTGGATAATGAAATGAGTAAGACGCTTTGGAACCTGGCTGCCCTGGATGAGTTGCCCAATGAACCTCATTTCAGTTTCCTTAAAGAAGCGCTTCAGGAAGAAATCCGTGATAATTACGATCACCTTACTTTATTGTTGTCTCTTTTGTATGATCCTGAATCCATTCAGCTTGTAAAAGAAAACGTTGAAGCTGGAACTCCCAATAGTATACAATATGCAATGGAACTTCTTGATCTCTTTGTCGATCTGGATTTGAAACCAAAACTGGTTCCGCTCCTCGATGACACCTCTACTAAAGACAAACTTGAAAAGCTTCAGATATTTTTTCCAAGAGAAAGCTACAACCCGGTGCAGGTTATTAATTACATTCTTAACCGTGATTTTAATTATAATAACCGGTGGACTAAAGTCTGTGCAGTTTATGCAACAGCCTTTATGCCCGATTTTCGTGTAAGCCGTGGTCTTATCAGTCAGATGTTCAATTCCGATAAGTTGCTGCAAGAGACAACGGCATGGGTTATTTATAACAAAGACCGTAAAGCCTACGAAACAATTTCTGAAAGACTACCGTATCGCGACAAGCGCTTCCTTGATTCGGCCATTGAAAGCAACCAATTGCTGGATGGTTTGGATGACGGATTTTTCTTATTCATTGAAATGGTCTTGTTGATTAAGAAAATTCCAGCGTTTGATCGCATTCAGGGAAAAGTATTAAGTGATCTATCTGATAAAATCCATCCGATTACGCTAAAAGAAGGAGAAAAAATATCAATTACAGAAACCACCGACATGCCTATACTGATTATGGCACATGGAGAAGCTCGCCTCAAAAATGGCAACGATGAAGTAAAGATGATGAAGCCAGGGGATGTATTTGGTGACCTCTTTCAGGAGGGCTCCACACCCGTGATCACCGAAGTGCAAGCCGTTGAAAGAACGGTGATATTCAAAATTAACCTGGTTGATTTCTATTTTGTATTGGCCAACCACCACGAACTGGCGCAAGGCCTCATTCATAATATAACCGAAAAAGGCACTAAACAACTTGCATAACCCTCAAGAACATGGCATTTGATATCGATGTGTTAATAACCTTTGCAGAGAAAGACAACGAAGTTGCCCAAAAAAATCAACTGGGTTGGGTTACTCAATTTAAAAAGTTTCTTGAACTCATGTTGCTTCAAGTGTTGGGAACAAAACCCAACATTGTATTGAAATCAGAATTTGATACCGCCACTGCACCTGCCATGGATAATGCGGCAATCGTTGTTGCGGTTCTTACCAAAGAATTTGTTCAATCAGGCCGTTGTCTTGATAACCTGGAAACATTTTACAAGGCTTCTGCAGACTCCAGAATAAATCGGGTTTTTAAAGTGGTTAAATCACCGCTTACTATTCAAGAACAACCTCCTCGTCTGCGCGATCTGATCGGTTATGAAATGTATCAACTGGATACTGAAACCGGAATAATGAAAGAATACTTAGACTTCTTTAGTCAGGAAGCTGAGAAGCAATATTGGATGAAAATGGTGGATCTGGCCTATGACATCCACGAAGCGCTCATCATTCTGAAAGAGGGAGATTTAAAATCAGAAATAAAAAATATCTATAAACGTAAAACTATTTATCTCGCAGAAACAGGTCATGACATATCCGTACAGCGAAATATCATCAAGCGGGAACTGCAACGGCATGGGTACATCATACTTCCTAAAAACACATTGCCAACCAACTTGGAGGAAGTAGAACGTATGATTAGAAAAGACCTTGAGGAGTGTAGCCTTTCTATTCATTTGGTAGGAAGTGCCTACGGAGAAATACCGGAAGGGTCTGATCGCTCTATAGTTGATCTTCAGAATAGACTTGCTGCGGAAGTTTCGTTGGCAAAGAAGCAAAACAAACAAGAGTTCGCCAGACTGATATGGATCGCTCAAAATGTTAAAAATGCAAGCGACAAACAAAAAGCATTTATAGAAGCATTAAAACGCGACACCGAAGTTCAGGAAGGTGCGGAGATTCTTCAAAATCCATTAGAAGACTTCAAGAATATTGTGCGCGAAGAATTACTTGAATCCCAGGAACGAAGAGGCGTGGACGAGTCGGGGGAGAAATCAATCTACCTCGTGCATGATAAAGTAGATGACAATGAAGTGAAGCCTTATAAAGAAATATTGGAGAAGGCGGGTTTTAAAGTATTGATCCCTGCTTTTGAGGGAGAACTTCTGGAAGTGCGCAAACAGCACATTGATAACCTGCGCAACTTTGATGGAGCAATCATTTTCAAAGGAAAAGTAAATGACCAATGGGTGCGCATGAAAGTGCTCGATCTTTTAAAGGCCCCTGGCTTTGGAAGAAAGAAACCCATTAAAGCCAAAGCGTTGCTCGCTTCAGGCAGTCCTAATCTCGATAACTTTAAAAATCAAAACCTCACGATTATTTCCGGGGACCCACAACGGTCAATGGAAAACCTGAAAAACTTTTTACAAGAATTTAACACATAACCTATGAGCCCCATCGTAGAAGAAAATCAAGGATACCCCACCCTTGCAGGAACCGAAAATCCTTTCCCGGGATTACGGCCTTTCAAAATTGAGGAAAGTCATTTGTTCTTTGGCCGCGAAGGTCAGAGTGACGAAGTACTGCTCAAGCTTTCGAAGAGTAGATTTGTTGGTGTAATCGGTCCTTCAGGAAGTGGTAAGTCTTCCTTCATTTATTGCGGAGTGCTTCCCATTTTATACGGAGGATTCCTAACCGATAGCAGCCCCAATTGGGAAGTAATTGTAACGCGACCTGGAGGCGGCCCCATCGATAACCTCGCAGAAGCATTGCTTAAAACTTCACGCGATTATAATAACGCTGACGCTGAAGATAAAAAAATAAAACGCACCATTGTTTCCACACTCTTGCGAAGCAGTTCGCTTGGTTTAGTAGAGGCAATACAGCAATTAAGAAGAAAGGATGACATCAACTATCTCGTGCTGGTCGATCAGTTTGAGGAACTCTTCCGCTTCAAAGATAGCACCGATCCTAATTCAGTAAATGAATCATTGGCGTTTATCAACTTGCTGATGGAAGCCATTAATTATGAAGACTCACCGATCTACGTGGCCATAACCATGCGTTCTGATTTTATCGGTGATTGTGCTCAGTTCCCTGAACTAACACGCAAGATCAACGACAGTCACTACCTGATTCCACAAATGACGCGCGACCAAAAGCGCAGGGCAGTAGAAGGCCCGGTAGCCGTAGGTAATGCGAAGGTGACGCCTCGATTAGTTCAACAGTTGTTAAATGATTTAGGAGACAATCCTGATCAGCTTCCTATCCTTCAACATGCGCTCATGCGCACGTGGAGCTATTGGTCAAAGTATAAAGATTATGAAGGTGAACCAGTTGACCTAAAACATTATGAGGCAATTGGTACAATGTCGGAAGCATTATCGCAACATGCCAATGAAGCTTACGATGAATTGGATGAAGAGCAGAAGCGCATTTGCGAAATCATATTCAAGGCCATCACGGAAAAACGAGGTGAGAACTTTGGTATACGCAGACCAACACGGCTCAATGAAATTGCATCCATTGCCGATGTATCGGAAGCTGACGTTATCGAAGTTATTGAAAAGTTTCGCGAACCCGGAAGATCGCTCATCACTCCTGCTTTTGGAACGCCACTTTCATCCAAGTCCATGATCGATCTCTCACATGAGAGTTTGATGCGCATTTGGGTACGATTGAAGAACTGGGTAGATGATGAATCTGAAGCGGTGCAAATGTATTTGCGTCTCGCGGAAGCAGCAGCCATGTATCAGGTAGGCAAAGCAGGCTTATGGAGGCCACCTGATTTACAATTAGCATTAAACTGGCAGGTAAAACATAAGCCTACATTAGTTTGGGGACAGCGCTATCATCCTGCGTTTGAACGCACGCTGATATTTCTAGAATACTCCAAGAAAGAATTCGATACAGAGCAACGTATTAAAGAACTTGAACAGAAGAGAAAGCTGCAACGCGCTCGCATTACTGCCATTGTCTTTGGAACACTGGCTGGTATTGCACTGATTGCGTTTGTGTATGCATTTATCCAGCAGGGAGTAGCAAAAGCAAATGAGCAGAAAGCTAATGAACAGGCTATGATTGCCGAGCAGCGTAGAGTGGAAGCGGATGGCCTTCGTATACAAGCCGAGGCAGCTAAAGTAAGAGCAGACTCTTCTGCAAAAGTGGCAATTAGACTAGCAATAGAAGCTCAGGAAGCAAGGGCCGATGCGGAAGAAAAACGAAAGCTCGCGGAACGAGCACAAGCAGAGGCGACAATCCAGAGAAACAAAGCTGTAGTTTCGGCAGAATTAGCCCGAACAGAAGCTGCACGAGCGGAGAAAAGTGCCGCAGAAGCCAGAGTAGCAAGAGATGAAGCCCAAAAGCAACGTTATCTCGCTCAGGCAAAAGCAATGGCAATAAAATCCAAAGAGCTTAAAAACACGCCAGATAAGGAAGCTCTTGTGGCACAGCAAGCCTACCTATTCAACAAGAAGTATGGTGGCTATATCTATGACAGTGATATTTATGGTGGTTTATATACTGCATTGAAAAACAATGATCATCCCATCACCAAGAGCTTGGAAGCTCATAAAAACGGAGCTACCCGTGCATTGGAAACACACGGCAAGGGAAATCACATCTATTCGGGTGGAAGTGATGGTCGGATATTCCGTTGGAATTTTGTGAACGGTGAGTGGAAAGCGGAATCAATCATGGACGAGACAAAACGTGGAGAGCCCTATATGATTTATGCTATGGATACTAGTCCTGATGGAAATACGCTGGTAGCGGCTGGCCTCTACCCTACCAATAGTGAAGCAAACTTCATTGAGTTATATGATCTGCAAAATCCTGGTCAGAGGAAAAAGATTTCAGGATTTAAATATGATATCACCGACATACATTTCATGCCGGACGGCCAGGGATTGTATGCACGCGATAACACAGGGCTGAGCATCAAGTATTCAGATTTGAGCACTGCCCGTGAAGTAATCTCTTCCAAAGTCAAAATTTTATCGTTGGATCTGAATGCCAACGGTACGATGCTGGCAGGTGCCGGTGCTGATGGTAATCTTTACCTATGGGATATTGGAAAAGGGTATGCAGCAACAACTATTAAAGTTTCTAAAGTTAGCTTATCTGCGTTGACCTTCGCACCCGATGGCAAACAAGTAATAGTAGGTGATCGGGATGGTCAATTGTACTTAATCAGCAACGGACTTATCATTCGTGAATTAGCTGGTCACTCTTCACAAGTTGAGGACATCCGATTTAACCATGCCGGCACATTCTTCGCTTCTGCAAGTAAAGATTTTACCGTTCGCTTATGGAACTTCCGGCAATTAAATTATCAGCCTGTAATATTGAGCGATCACGACTGGGTATGGAGTGTAGCGTTTACTCCTGATGATTCTCAGTTGATGGTTGGTATTAACTCAGTGCGGCAAACAGCAGAAGGCACCGATCAAACAATCCACGCCTACCCCACCAATTTTGAAGCGATGAAAGATATTCTGTGTGATAAGGCTTCGCGCAATATGACAAATGAAGAATGGATATCAGAAGTTGCTGATGATATCCCGTATGAAAAGACGTGTGAGAATTATCCGGGAATACAATCCAGCAGAAGCACAAGCAAAAAAGCAGGTAAATAGCGATGAAGAAACTTTATATACTTATTCTGTTTTCTGTTGTCGCTTATCAGAGCTGGGCGCAATCTTCTTCTCCTGCACAAACATTGCGTTTGGCAACATCAACGTATGAACAAGGGCGGTTGCATGAGCTGAAAGGTATTTTAGGAAACTTAACAGGATTCACTATTGAGCAAAAAGTAGCGGCTTATAAGTTATTAACGCAAGCCTATATTTATCTTGAGGAACCGAAAAGGGCCGACACGTCAATGCTCAATCTTTTGGAAACGGACCACTACTTTGAAGTGAACAAGGATATTGATCCTGCAGAGTTTGTTGCCTTGTATAATACATTCCGAACAAAACCGGTTTATTCAATCGGTGTCAAGTTGGGATTAGGCACCGTTGCTCCACTGGTTATGACTGACTATTATGCTGCATCAGGCTCTGAAGGAACCGGAAAATTTTCTCCTGGTGTAAGTTTTTTAGGCGGACTGTTTTTTGAAAAGCGGATCTATAAAAAAATCATCGCCAGCCCTGAACTGCTGTTCGCATCCCGAACATTTAAGTCGGAATCCAAATTATTCATTAGCGATATCACGGGTTTAAGTGATGGCAGCATCATCTCAAACTATAAGCAAAACTGGATTGATTTAAATGCTATGTTTCAATACGAGTTTGGTGAACGCACATTTAAAACCTTTATCGCTGCAGGCCCAGGCATTAGTTATAACATTAAATCCGTCAAGCAAACCGTTACCACAGGTCTTTCAAAGAGTTCCGTCAGCGGACCTGATGTTGATATCAAAGATTCAACTTCGCCACTTCTATATTCTATTTCCGTTGGAGGCGGATTTAAATTAAGAATAGGCTCGATCATCGTACATGGTGAGGCGCGCTACATGCAAGGATTAAATAACATCATCAATAAAAACGCACGCACCAATATTGAAAACGTGTTGGACTATGGTGATCAACTGAACGATTTAGGTATTAGTTCGCTTACCGCCAACCTGGGAGTTTCTCTACCGATATTCAAACCTGCTAAAATCAAAAAATAAGCGCATGATGCGAAGATTTCACATATTATTTCTGCTCACTTTACTATCCTGCTTCAGTGAAGAGAACGCTGATTTGGGTGGCAACTTCACCTTCATCCGTTATTTCAATGGAGGAGGAAATGATCAAGCCGTGGCGATTAGAGAAACTGCTGATAAAGGCTATATTATTCTGGCCAATACAACTACTGATGGAATCACTAAAATAAAGCTCATCAAAACTGATGAACTTGGAAATAAAAGCTGGAGTAAAATCTATGAACCAAGCGCTGTAGCGGATTCAGTCAAATCCAATAGGAGTTATATCGGCTTTGGATTAGATGTTTTACCTGAAGGTAATTACGCAGTTGCCGGCCAATTCCAGTACACAAATAAAAATGATTTAGTTAAATCAGAATTAGTGGTTCTTATTGTAGAGGAAGAAGACAAAGTCGACAAGACTATTCATGGAGCCTTGCTGCAAAGAGTAGAAATAGCCGATCCTGAAGGAAGAGGAGTTCAGGGTAAAGCAATTAGGGCAAAGCTAGATGCCAGCAAAATAATAACGGGATACCTGGTGTTGGCTAACGTGCTAAATAGCACAAATGCTAATCCGGAAGATATGGTGTTATCAGAATTAAAGACTGACCTAAGCCCATTATGGGTTCAAACTTATGGTGCCGGAGTAGCCGATGTTACAAATAAACTATTCATTGATGAGGCCGGTAAAGTATTATGGGGTGGCACAGTACAACACAGTGGCGGAACAGATATGCGCTTTGTAAAAACTGATCCAAACCGAAAGAACACAGATTTTGATTTGCCCATTGGTAGTCCGGGTTTTGATGAACGAGGTAATGACATCTGCAACTTTGGATTCGGGTATGCCATAATCGGTAACACCAACGAAACCGCTTCGGGTGATCGGGATATCCTGTTCAAACTTTTGGCCGATGATGGTTCTGAGAAAATTTCAAAGACATTTCCAATAATGATTGGCGAAGATCCGGTACCAGGAAATAAAACGGGTAACGCGATTACCTCTACCCAAGATTGGGGATTCTTGTTAGCCTGCACTGTGCCCAGCAATTCAGAGTTAAAGTTTGGAAGAGGCGAAGCGGATATTTACCTGATAAAAATAGATGGGTATGGCACTGTGATTTGGGAAAAATCAATTGGCAGCACAAAAGACGAACAAAGCGTTGCCGTATTACAAGCAAGTGATGGAGGTTATATTATTTTAGGTACTTCCGATTTTGCAGGATTAAGTACCGTGATGTTGATGAAGACCGATAAGAACGGAGACATTCAGTAATAAAAGTCGGGCTAAGTCATTGTGATAAGATTTTAAAAAGCTAAACGAATAGGTTAGTATGAAAAGAGTTTACACGGTAATTGCCATTTGCTTACTTGCATCAGTTTTTACGTTGGCAAATTCAGTAGATCGTGATAGCCCTTCGGATAATATACTTGAAGCAGGCGGACCCACAGTTACCATAACTCTTAATGCAGGCCAGAACAGTCCAACCAACGCAAGCCCGGTTGTATTTCGAGCGGTCTTCAATGAAGCTGTTACCGGCTTTTCTACAGGTGATGTTACAACAAGTGCAAGTACCGTAGGAGGAACACTAACCGCTACTGTTGCTGAGATAGCTCCAAATGATGGAACGACCTTTTCAATTACGGTAACAGGAATTACGACATCTGGAAACGTGATTATCACTATTGCGGCCGATGTTTGTAACGCCACAGGTCCTCCTGGAAAACTAAATCAACCCAGCGTAAATATTAGTAATTCAGTAGTCTATGATGTTACTGCTCCTGCTGCCTTTACGGTTGGCTCTGTTATCACAACAGGTGGTACAGTGGTTATAGGAAGATGGAATGCAACTAATACCGGAGTTGATGTGTCCGTCCCTATTGTTAACGATGCATCGTTAACCGGTGGATCACTTCAACTGCAGGCACGCGTAACCACAGGCAGTTTTGCAAATATTGGCTCTCCTGCCGCCATAGTCATTGGTGATTTAGGAGGTAGTAAAACCATTAGTTTAACCGATGTCCAATTTGAAGGTATTTCAACTTTTGGGGATGGTAAAATTGTTGAGGTCCGGGCTGTGATTACAGATCTGGCAGGCAATGCAACCACGGGGTCTAATAGTGCAACTACCATAACGGTAGATCAGGCAGCACCTGGTGCTTTTACGGTTGGATCTGTTGTTACTACGGGAGGAACGGTAAAGGCCGGCTATTGGAACTCCACAAATACTGGAGTAAACGTAACTGTGCCTATCGCCAACGATGCAACATTGAATGGAGGAACTGTTCAATTGCAAGCAAGAATTACCTCCGGAACGTTTGCCTCTATAGGATCAACTTCAGCCATTGCAGCGGTAAATACAAACAAAGTAATAGCACTTACGGATGCTGAATTTGAAGCGATCACTGGTTTTGTAAATGGAGAAACCATTCAAGTCAGAGCCATAATAACCGATATCGCTGGCAATTCAACAACGGGAACACAAAGTGCAACAACAATCATTGTAGATCAAAATCCACCTATCTCATTTACCGTAGGTTCAGTCATCACCACAGGAGGAACCATTGTCGCTGGCTTTTGGAATTCAAGCAATACAGGAGTAGACGTTACGGTGCCGGTTGATAATGATGCAACACTTACTGGCGGTGCAGTTCAACTTCAGGCTAGGGTTACAACGGGCACATTCGCTAACATTGGACCATCTTCGGTAATTAATGTAGGCGACTTAGGTAATAGTAAAACATTCAGTCTAACGAGCGTACAGTTTGAAGCCATTACTGGATTTGCTGAGGCAACGATTGTTGAGATTCGTGCGATCATTACGGATATCGCAAGCAACACAACAACTGGAACACAAAGTGCAACTAACATCACGGTGGATCAGGTTGGCCCTGGTTTAACACTCACAAAACCGGCTGCTTCCAGTTATGTAAATAACACCCAGGTTACTTACACCATTAGTGAAACACTGTCTGCCGCCACGATTACATGGACTCGCACAGCCGGAACTGCTGATTCAAATCACCCGCAAGCATTAACTGGCGCAGAGCTTACCACCAATCAAACCAATTACACTCTTACAAATAATCCTACGTTGGTCAATGGATCAGTTTACACCGTTGCCTTTTCTTCTTCCGATGCTTCTGGAAATACTACTACAGTATCAAATACTTTAGTTACCTATGACACCACCCCTCCTGCCGCTCCCTCTACGGTGTCAGTCACTACTACAGGAGGAAATGTGGTAACAAATTACTGGAACGGATCCAACACGGGAGTGAATCTTGGTATTAACATTCCTAATGACAATTCATTGGTTAACGGAACAGTTCAAATTGAGGCCAGCTCAAATGGTACAACCTGGAATACTATAGCCTCCTCATCTTCTGCAACCATTTCTTCGGTGAATACTACCAAAACGATGAGCATAACCTCTGCTAATATCTTAGCTATTTCAGGTTATGCACAAAGTGTTTCGTTGAGGTTCAGAGCGAGTTTAATTGATCAGGCGGGTAACGGCCCATCCACATTTACTACGAGCAGTACTCAACTTTTTGTAGATACGATTAAACCCTTCATCCTTTCCTCCACTTTCTTTGCCAACTTAACGGCAGCTCCGGGTAATGACCCATCCTTTACAAATTGCAATGGAACTGTTAGGGATAAGGATACATCAAGGGAATTCATTCATTTAACAATGTCAGAGCCAATGGGTCAGGCAAATGGAACTATTCCCACTGTTGGAACTCCTGGTTTTGCTGCTAGTACCGGAGCATTCGATGTCACGTGTTCTGATCGTGGAGCCTCTGTTTTTCATCCAACGAATGTAATTCACCTTCATGATGAATTTGCAAGCACATCTCCCAATGTGGATGGTGCATGGGATGGTAACACAACACTGAGTTTTATTGCTGGTGGAACGAATGTGGTGGACGTTGCAGGTAATGAAATGGCCTCCGTGCCGACAATATCGCCAGCTGACCTCAACCCACCTGTTTTGGCGACAGGTTTAATATTCTTCCCTAATGGAACAGGACCTGAAACAATTGTTTTTCAGTTTGATGAAACATTAAATGGCGCAGTAACCAACAACGTAACAGGATTTACTACCAGCGTTGGAACCATCAACGTTTTACTAACCAACTATAACTCTGTTACAAAGACGGTAACCCTTACCTCCACGGCCGATGGCATGTGGACAGATGCTGTAACCTTATCCTATGATCAGTTAACAGGAAATGTCACTGACCCGGCCAGTAATGAATTGGCTGCCTTTGGTGGATTATCACCAAATCCCGCTGAACCCATATTCTTAAGAGGAGTTCACCTATCATCTAACAACACGACCAATACAGCTTACGCCACCGTTGGCAACACCATTACCATTGGGTTTACTGCATCACGTACGTTATCTGCGCTACCAATAGTAACCATTGGTGGGCTGGCTGCCAACGTAGCTTTAGTAGGTGGTTTGACTTATTCCGCCACTCTGGTTGCGACAGCAGGAGTTCCAGATGGTCCTATTACATTTCAAATTGATGTTACAGAAGCTAACACAGCAACTTCGGTAACAGCCACTACGGATGATTCAACTTTAAAATTTGATAAGACAGCACCTACAGTGGTGCTTAGTGATAACCATGCTGACAACATTGTAAGAGATGCAGACTTAGTGACCATTACAACAACCTTCACTGAATTAAATGGCTTAAATACAATACCTACCATTTCAATCAGCCAGACAAGTCCAGCTATTACCAATACAGCGATGATCGCAACACTAAATCCACTCGTTTGGACTTATACCTGGGATGTTCCCGCTGGAGCTGTTAACGATGGCACTGTGAATGTTACTATCGCAACCACTGACCCTGCCGGTAATGCAAACTCAGCGGCAACCGGAAAAAATTCATATACGATTGATAATACACCTCCAACTGTTACTATTGCTACAAGCTCTGCCCTGCTGGGATTTGGAACTAACGGTACAACGGCTACCAGTGTAAACTTCCTTCTCACTTTTTCTGAAACGATACCCACTACATTACTAGCCACAGACATCAGTGTTAACACAGGAAATGATGTTAATATCTTTGATGCTTACCCTGGTGTGGGTCTAACTCCATTAGTTGATGGAAACATCACAGGAAGTGGAGCAACCCGCACGGTTAGCGTTACTGGCCTTAGTGGAACTGGCTGGCTGAAAATAAATCTTAATGACGCTGATAACACAGTGACCGATGTAGCCGGGAATCCAGCCGTTGATTATTTCACTTCATTTACTTTCCCCGGCACAGAAGCTTATACACGTGTTCTACCCCAGCCCAGTAATCCAATAACTTCACCAACCACCACGAGAGTGGGAACAACGCTTACCGTAAACTGGTCCGATGCATTTGCGCCAGCACAACAGGCCACTCACTATCTGGTCATGATTAAAAAGACAACGGTTGGTGCATTTCCGGCTGTGACTGACGGAACTTTTATCGTCAATGATTTCGATCTCACAGATAATATTCTAAAACAGAATATTACTTTCGGAAGCACAGTAGCTTCATTTACAGGACTTCCTTTAGCTGACACTTATGATGTAATCATCTACCCTTATACGCTTTCGCCTAACAACGGAAATTCAAATATCAACTTTGGAAGTGCAACACAGGTTTCGGGTACTTCTGATATCATTCAAAATTTCGACTATACAGGTAATGATAATATTCTGTACAAGGATTTTGTCGAGCCGATCTTAACATCATCAAGCAAAACATTGGAAGTATTTGATTTGAGAGATGGCGGAGGTTCTGCTGATGCTGATGTATTGCCTACTATACTCTCTGGCATTACATTAACTATCACTAATTGGGAAAATTTAAATCAGCTTGGTCTCTTTAATGGAGCAACGCTAGTTCAACAGGTTGCCGTTACCGGGCCTAATGTTGTATTTAATTCTATTGGAACTATCTTTCAGGCAACTGATGGTGGAAGTGCTACAATCACGGTGAAAGGTAGTTTTAAAACTATTGTTGACGATAATGAGATTGTTACGTTTAGTGTTTCATCGGTTAGTGCAAGCACAGTAAGTAGTTCACAATTCCTTACCACAACCCCAACTGGTGCTACAGTAACAAGTGATGCAACCGGGACGCAGAATAAAATTGAAGTGGTAGCCACCCGGATCGACTATACTACCGTGCCAGCTTCGGCTAGTATTAGTGTTCCACTTACGATACAAGTATCTGCGAGAGATGCCAATGCAAACCTGGATGCAGATTACAATGGTTCGATTACCGCCACCAGCAATACGAATACAGGTAGTTTTACTACAGCGAATGATCCAACAGGAGCATTCACCGGAGGAATAAAAGATTATCCGGTCAACTTCCAGTTTACAACCGGAAATGGAAATGTGCAATTGACCATTAATTCCAGTGCAGGTTCTGGAGCAGGAAATATTAATGCAGCTGCAATTTCAGGTATATCACCAGTGCTCTCAGTTATTTCGTCTTTTGATTCCTGGTTATATTTTGATCCCTCATTTGCTTATTCAACAAAAATCGATTTCGCTAATAAGCAAGAAGATCCTATTGTCAGCACAAGCCAGCCGCTCGCTCGCGTAATTTTGAGTGATGGAGGTTCTGCAACCAGTGCATTTAACCTATTTACCAACCCAAATCCAGGTTTAAAAAATCAGGCTACTCATCAGGACTCAGATGGTTCATTTACAAAGATTGATGCGTTTACAATTTCGTTAACCAATTTCCAGGACATCAGAAAAATTGCACTTTATGCTTCTGATGGTGTTACCAAAATTGGTACTGATAAAACTCCAGCAGCAACCGTTACCTTCACGGGATTAAGTGCCTACTTCGCCCCTGATAATGGAACATATACTTACTATATACGTGCAAGTTTTAATCAGACCGTAACCGATCTTGACCAGATTGCTATGCAGGTAACTGCTGTTACTCATAACTCAGGATCTAAGTTTTCAGAACAACAAACTGTACCTCCACCCACTATTGCTGGCGTAGATGGCGCAGGAGCTTTTGGTGATTCATCTCCACTCACAAATGGTACTGGAATTTCGGTCAACGTTCTGGATGTCATCGCAACCAGTTTGGACTTTGTCACTCAACCAAGCTTGTATGCTGGTATCAATGAACCTTTAACGGTTAATGGCGGAAATGCAGGAGTTGTTAGATCAAGAGATCAATTTGCCAATCCTGACACGGAATTCAACTACTCATTTGTAGCTTCTACTCCTCAGGCGGGGATAAACTCCTCTTCATTACCTAATAAATTTGTTAATGGTGTGCTGGACCTTGGCGTACCCGGTATGCGGTATACATCTCCGGGAGATGGTACGATAACCATTGAGGCTAATGGCATCAGTAGTTCCGTTAGTTCTTCACCCAATAAAATCATTTGTAGCAAGGTGGATGTTATTCACGTTGATGGAACCTACACCAGTACTGGAGTATTAACATCGTCCAACATTGCCGGTGGTTCCGTGAATAAAGTGATTTATGGAGTAACGTTTGATGCGCCTTACAAAGTAAGTGGTGGTGAACCATCGTTGACAAAGTTCATTATTAGCTTTGATAACCCGATCAATGTATTAAAGAGTTACCGCGTGTTCGAATCACGCAATGGCAACAGTTATGATGGAAATGATATCTCGGTAACTACGTTTGGCGGAACAGTGACTGCCAACAATACTTCCAGGACAGTTACCGTGGATTTCACCGCAGCACCAAGAGACTTTCAGACGGTGGGAGATCCTGTGAACAAACGCCTTTCTTATTTTCTGATGGTGGATGTAGAAGCAACAGCCAGTGGCAGTACATTACCGATTACCCCAACAGTCATTGATCAAGGTTATGCTTTCCCCAGTACAGATTCAAATATTCTTACTTCAAAAGGAAGTGCCACGGCCAACGCTCAGGGTAAGAAATTCACTTTTGCTTCTATTTTTCCACCTACGCTGGTAGCATCTAATCCTGCTGTTGGCAAACTAAATATTGATCCAAATAAGTCAACAATAGATCTTGCATTCAGTGTACCGGTCTGGACACTTGATCGTAAGATCAACCTGTATGATAAAACTGCAGGAACACCCCCTATTACGCTAAATGCTATCAATGGTTTCTTTGATAATACGTTGCCAGGCGGGCCGGATAATGCCACTAATAAAGCAACGCTAACTGGTGATAAATTAGCTACGCCTTTGAGCTTTGCCATTCCTTTTGGCACGTTGATCCCGGATCATGTTTATTATGTGCTTATTCCTGCGGGTGTTTACAATGGAGTTAATCAACCTGGAAATACCGGAATCATGGATGAATCTGGTAACCTATTCCAGGGCATCTCCTACTACGGAACTTTGTATTTCAAAACTGCTAACCCTACTCCTCCTGTTTTATTGGCCGACCCTAGTCCCTCTATTACGGATATCTATTCAAATGGAGCAACCATCAATACTACCTTCGATCAGACTGGAAAAGCTTACTTCATGGTTGTTAAAAGTACTGATCCCATGCCAACGAATGGTCAGATTGCAGGGAGAAGAAATGATTACACAGGTACTGTGATTGATCGCGGCTTTTATAGTATCGATAAAATTAAACCCATTTCACAATTTGGTCTAACAAGATCCGATTTGTATACACCTTTCACGAATTATAACGTCTGGATTTATGCTGAGAACGATGCGAATCCTAAACCCATTGCCTCAAAAGGACCTTATGGAAGTTCCGTATCTAATTTCGCAGCACTTGATACGCTAACGGCACCTTCTACCTCACCTGCCACTTTAAGTTTCAAAACTTCTGCATTGCCTGTTGGATCAGGAGTATTAATCAATACCCCTACTATATCCATTTGTAAAGACAGCTACCAGTTTATCAACCAACCTATAACGATTTATGAAAGGACAACGGGTGATTTTAGTGCAGGTAATGTTGACCAGGTATTTAATTTACTCCTTCCAACGGGCTATCAATTTGATGTAACATTGGATGGATCAAACAAGCCGGTATACGGTTCAATGACACTTTCAGGTCGCGATGCTTATAATCCGACCGGGACCAATACTACTGGTTTTGTGGATGGGTTTGGAAAATTACAATTCATTAACTCAAGCACATTGCGGGTCACCTATAGAAATAATGGCACCAATAGCTATCTCGATGATATTTCTATTTCAGGTTTAAAAGTCATCTCAACCACAACCTTGGGCGGGCGGATTGAACGCCTTGGAGGAAATGCATTAGTGGCCACAATTCCCGATGGTACGGCCCTGGCAAAACTTGCATCATCGGTTCCAGAAGGAATTGATTTCAGTAATAGCTATTCCGAAATCAACTTCCCAACTAATCTAACGGCTATCAATTCCATACCGGACAATTTTAATGAGCCCAGCCTTTTGGTAACGCTTATCCCAGGGACTCCTGTTGGTGATTATGGAGCCGATAGTTTTAGTGGACAGGGAGTAAATGTAGATCAGTTGAGTCTTGCATCGGTTACCATTAATTCACCTTTCAACATTACATTAACACACACGGATAATAATGGCTGTATCTCTCAAAACTCACTTCAGTACACTGTTTACGATCATACAACGGCCATTCGAGATCTCTCTATAAAATATGGAATCTATAATCCTAACTTTATAAGTTCAGCGATCAAATCTCCTGCCCCAACGGGAGTTCAAAAGGATACGGTTTTCTATACTAATCTTCCGGCCTATTTTATGTACACTGTAAAAGCAGACACTTTGCGTGGAGCCAAACAGTTCATTTCGGGTAAAGCCTGGGCAGATGTTCTCGCATCACTTCCAAATATAATTTCAACAACGCCAGATCCAAATAACACAGGCGGAGCAGATGATCGATTTTATAACACCTATGAGTTAGATTGGGCAACGATCTTAAATGCTGAATTCAGTACAGGGGATCCCGCACTTAATCCGTATCTCAATCGCGGGTTCAGGCAGACAACAAACACGAACTATAACTATGAGTTTTTCACGGGCGGTTCACTAGGCATTGTTGAATTTAATGCCGACTACCAAAGCGTTGCCAATGCCTCCGTGCAATTACCCCTGAAGCAGAATGTAGAGTTCTTCTTAAATCCAATTCCTGTTGTCGAGGTTTATAATCCGTCTGATGTAGATGTGAACGATACCAACAACCCACCCTTCTCAAATAGCAATTCCGGACCACCAAGTAATTTAGGAACGTTAATTTTCTGCGAAGGCGGAGGAAAAATTTCCATCTCAGGCTTCCCCAAAGCTACTTCTGGTAGTTCAAAAGGATTCTTTGTGTTAAGTGACGTTGTTTCGGGTGATACCATCTATTACGACCACCCAACGAATAGCGCAAAAGATAAATTACCTGCCGGCTTCAAGGATTTTGGAAGCGGTGATGCTGAACTCACACCAAGCTTAATCATCAATGGATATCAGGATATCAAGATAAGCTATACCTATCAAGATGATAATTCACCGATATCAGGATCATCCTATCAGATTATTCGGGTTACTCCTAATCCGAAAGCAAGTTTCAGTGCTTCCAGCATCGTAGCTTCTAATAATGTCGCTAATCTTAAGCTAAGGACGTTACCGGATGGAAGACCCTCAACTTTTTCATCTTATTGTGAAGACAACTTGATTTCATTTAATAATACCGCACAGTTCTTAGACAAAAACAGTTTGCCTGTTGCAGGATATACTGCGAAAAGAAACCCTGTCTGGGTTATGGGAGATCCATTAAATTCAAGAAACAGAAGGGATACTATTACAGACAATGGTGTTTTGACATTAGCCGATTCAGTCATATTCAAGTACAGTGACATTGGCACCTACCAGGTTGAATTTTCTGTTGAATCTCAGTACGGATGCAGGAGCAATGTTTACACATCTTCCATTACGGTGGGTGAAATTCCAAAACCCGATTTCGACATGACTGGATTGTCCACCGCTACTCCTATCGTGGTTACTAACACCACGAAGAGTAGTATCCCGCCTAACAATAGCATCACGACTAATGCTCAGTGGAATTTTGGAAACCCCTATCAACCTGATCTTAACCTGATGGTTTTCGGAACAACGGACACTAATACGTATCCAACACCAGGTCATTATACAATTACGCTAAAAGCAACAACTACGGCAGGCTGCGAAATAAGCTATCAAAGACCTGTGATCATAGTTCCTGCTATCGTACTACTAAGTGGGGCAACTCAAGTGATCGATGATTTTGAATCTAATGATCAGCTCAAGCAATGGCAAACTTCCTCAACGGATACATTAAAAGCCAGTTGGGTGAGAGGCGTTTCGAAGAAGGACAGTTTAAGACTAAAGACAAATGTGTGGATCACCAAAATCAAGGATGATTATAACCGAAATGAAGAGTCATACTTGTATTCACCAGTTTATGATTTAAGTAATGCAAACCGTCCTATGATCAGTTTTGATCAAGCTGCCAACCTGGCCAAGAATGATGGCGTTACCCTTGAATTCTCGGTAGATGATTTAAACGTTGCTGACTCTACAAAAAAATGGTATCGGTTAGGTATAAAAGGTGAAGGAGCAAACTGGTACGATGAAGCTGGTCTTGCTTCCAGACCTGGCGATCAGTTTAAGTATCCTGAAACAATCAATTCTTCCGGTGATTATGGCTGGTCTAGGAAAGATTCCAGCTCACGCTCATCGCGCCATGCTCTGAGTCCGGACTTACCTTCCAAGAGCCGGGTTGTTTTCCGTTTTGCATTGAGTAGTGTTTCAGGTAGAGATCAAGGTTTCGCTATCGATAATTTCCGTATTGGCGAACGCACCAGAGTGGTATTGGTTGAAAACTTTACCAACAAAGGTACCAGCAATGCTGATGAAAAAGCAGAAAGCGATTATCTAAAAGCATTCCCGGGAGAATTCATCAATATTAATTATCATGTAGGATTCCCGGGAGCTGATCCATTTAATGCAACCAATCCTGCAGACCCAAGTGCCAGGGCATTATATTATAATGTATCCAAAACACCTACTGCATTTTTAGATTCATATGATGATCCATTCCCATTAAACAGTGTAAACAGACTTTTTTCTAAGTGGGGTGAAACAAAATATGGTTCTCAAAGCTTAGAACTTGCCGGTGCAGAAATAAGTATAACTGCTGCTTTACAAGCATCAGGAACTTATTCAGTTGTTGTTTCTGTGACTGCTAAAAAGAACTTACCGGCTAGCACCGTTTTACATACCGGATTTTTAGAGGCCAAGATTATTTCTACCAGCCCTCTTATTAAAACAGGGGAAACGGAGTTTGAATATGTATTGAAGAAATTACTTCCTTCCGCGGCCGGTACCCGATTTGGAACTCCTTTGGCAAAAGACCAAACCAAAACTTTTGGTCCTTTTGAGTGGGCAGTTGATCCCAGTAAGCTATTCCCTAATGCAAATGACCTGGCCGTAGTGGCATTCTTACAAGATGAGAGCACCAAAGAAGTTCATCAGTCTGCTTTGAAATCAGGGCTTACCGATCCAGCGGTTGTTACAGGTATTGAAGCTATTCTTCCCGAACAGGTAAACGTCTATCCTAACCCTGCCAGCAGAGAATTCAGAGTTGAGTTACCTGCCATTGTTCAAAATGAAGCAAGACTTCATTTGATTGATATGACGGGGCGCAAGTATGAAAGGGGGATGATTCCTTCAGGAGGTAATTCAGCTACCATAAATGTTGAAGATTTATCGGAAGGCATTTACATACTCGAGATTGGCTCCGGAACCATCGGCATCATTCGTAAGAAGATTATGGTTGTAATGAAAAATTAGTAAATGCAAATTTTGTACGAATAAAAAGGTCTTTTTTATAATAAAAAGGCCTTTTTATTTTATACCTCCTTGGTTTTAAATGTAAGTTTCTTTAATTAATTTCAACTTTTAAATTTCTTATATATCTAGTTTATAGCGTATGGAAATGTTCCTCAAAGCCGATACCTGGCTTGCCTTGCTTACCTTATGTTTTCTTGAAATAGTACTTGGCATTGATAACATTATTTTCATTTCCATTGTATCCAATAAACTCCCCGAAGAGCATCGTAAACGAGCCCGTAATACAGGGCTCTTTCTGGCCATGTTTGTAAGAGTTGCTCTATTATTAGGTATCACCTGGATTATCGGTTTCACAGAACCTTTGTTTACTGTACCCGCCAATTTCATTTTTGAGCATGACATGCCCTTCAGTGGTAAAGACTTGATTCTTGGGTTTGGCGGATTATTTCTCATCGCAAAAAGCACGATGGAGATAAACCATGAAATGGAAGGAGATGATGATGAGGAAGAAGGTAGCGTAAAGGCTGCAGCGGTCACCTTTGCAGGCACCATCGTTCAGATTATTTTATTGGATATTATTTTCTCATTCGACTCTATACTTACCGCAGTTGGTATTGTTCCTCCCGAGCAAGTAGTCATCATGATCATCGCTGTTGTTGTTTCCATTTTTGTGATGATGTTCTTTTCAGGGGGAATCAGTGATTTCATTAAGCAGCACCCCTCTATGGAAGTGCTTGCCCTCGGCTTCCTGATATTGATCGGATTTACGCTGTTGCTTGAAGGCCTGCACCAAGAAATACCTAAAGGATACATCTACTTTGCCGTAGCATTCTCTTTATTGATTGAGTTCACCAACATTCGCGTTCGCAAGAAAAGAAAGAAAACTACAGTGAAACTAAACAAGCCCTATGACGAAGCCGAACTGAAAGAAGCTGTTGACGAGTTGAATAAGTAACTACATGGAAGACATTCGTTATCCCATTGGCAAATTCGCTGCTCAGGAGAATTACTCACCGGAAGATATTACAGGCTTCATTAAAAGAATAGAAGATCTTCCAGCTAAACTTGAAAAGGCTGTTCAAAATCTTAACGATGAACAACTAGACACACCCTATCGTGAAGCCGGCTGGTCGGTAAGACAAGTGGTGCATCACGTTGCCGACAGCCATATGCATGCTTACATCCGCACAAAATGGGTTCTCACAGAAAACGAGCCGATCATTAAAGCATATCTTGAAAAATCTTGGGCCGAAACTGCAGAGACTAAATCACATCCAGACAGCTCCATCGCATTTTTAAAGGCATTGCATGCGAAATGGGTGATTCTACTTCGATCAATATCGTCCTCCGACCTTGATCGTTTTTTTGTTCATCCTGAAACAAAGCGCCAAGTTACACTGAAGACTTTGATGGGTATGTATGCCTGGCATGGAGAACATCATCTGGCTCATATCACCAATCTTAAAAAATTGAAGAGCTGGTAGTACTGGTTGAAGAGACCGCACTTGCGTAATTTTGCATGATGTTTTCGGCCCATGTTCTCATGAATCCATATCGCGCTCCGTTTTTTCTTTTCAATAAGCATATCGAAACGATCTATCCTTCACTGATCCGGAAGGTTGAAGGTTTAGCGTATGTGCGTGAGCGCATCGTCACACCTGACGATGATTTTCTAGATCTCGACTGGTTGAAGAAAGGTTCAAAAAAGCTGATCATACTATCGCATGGTTTAGAGGGCAACAGCCAGCGGTCATACATCAAAGGCATGGCTAACATATTTTACAATAATGGGTTTGATGTGCTGGCCTGGAACTTTCGTGGATGCAGTGAAGAAATGAATAGCACAATCAGATTTTATCATAGCGGTGCCACTGATGATCTGGACTTGGTGGTAAATCATAGTATCGCAAAAGGCTATACTGAAATCAACCTGGTTGGCTTCAGCCTGGGTGGAAATCTGACGTTGAAATACCTGGGTGAAAAGGCATCAGAATTGAATCCAATCGTAAGAAAAGGTGTTGCATTTTCTGTTCCGCTCAATTTGCACACCAGCTGTATTGAGATCTCGAAACCTTCAAACTGGATGTACAATAAGCGTTTTTTGAACAGCCTGAAAGAAAAGGTACTCAACAAATCAAAACGGATTTCTGAGCTCGATCCAAGCGCACTGCCTTTAATAAAAAACTTACTTGAGTTTGATAATAGCTATACGGCCCCCATTCATGGCTTTAAAGATGCCATTGACTATTACGAACAGTGCAGTTCGATACGGTTTATTGAATCTATCGAAAGACCTACCTTAGTTGTGAATGCTTTGAACGATCCATTTCTCAGTGGAGATTGCTTTCCTTCTCATCTGCAGAATCACAGGTATCTGAAATTCGAATTTCCTGAACGCGGTGGTCACGTGGGCTTCGCCTTATTTAATCAAAATGGTCTATATTGGTCCGAACTTAGGGCTCTTCAGTTTATACATTCTAATCAATGATTGAACGTTACTCCATTCACGCAACTCCCAAACAGATTGGTACCCGATTTAATATTGAAGAACCGGAAGCTTTTAAACCCCGATACAACGCTGCTCCATCGCAATTACTTCCAGTAATCACGCACGAAAATCCTCGGGGTTTTTCCTATTTCTACTGGGGCATTGCACCTCAATGGTCAAAAAATAAAACCATTGCAGAGAGGATCATCAATACCCGGGGTGAACTGATCAAGGAAAAGCCTGTATTAAAAAAGAATCTCAAAACACATCGTTGTCTTATTCCGTCAGATGGTTTTTATGCCTGGAAAAAAGTGGGGAAGAAAATCAACGTGCCGTGGAGGATTGTATTGAAGTCTAAAGAGATTTTTTCAATGGCTGGTATATGGGAGGAATATGATGATCAAGAAGGAAATTCGTTTCATACATTTTCCATCATCACCATCCCTTCAGATAAATGGATTTCTGAAATTACCGAGCGCATGCCCATCATTTTTTCGAATGAAGAGGAGAAAATATGGTTGGATCACAATGCCACCGAAGATCAACTGATTTCGTTAATAAAAGTCTATCCAGCCGATTTACTGGAAGGATACAATGTCTCACCGGTGATCAATTTAATTGAGAGAGACGGACCGAATTTGATTATTCCAACTCCTCCTGCTGATCAGTTTGGCAACCTTACCCTATTCGACTAGACCTAGAATCCATCATCTTCCTCTTTCTTAGCTGGATCAACTTTTTTCTTTGGATCCTTAGCGGCTGCTTTCGAGGCTTTCTTTTTAAATGGATTAAGAGATTTCTTCTGTTTCACCGCAGTTGTATCACTAGCTGAGTTATCCAACTGAACAGAGTCATCAGTTTTTTTAGATTTTTCTTTCTTACCAAATAGTCGCTTGAAGAATCCTTGCCTGGCTTCCTTCTTCTCTGCTACAGCCTTATTTTGTTGCATGGCAGCACGTACATCGGGCAATACCAGAACATCCCGGAAGTACCACATGTATATATCCTGATCCAGGTTATACTTCTCTTTGGTCTTTGTAATGGCGTAGGCGCTATCGACTTCCTCAGATTTCGGTCTATTAGCTTGAGCTGTTAAGGTATCTGTTATGCTTCTTGCCGCACTATCGAGTGCTGCTTTAATATCAAGCGAATCAGTCTTCTTAGGAAGCACTTGCTTCATCTCAATGGTCTGCAGTGACCTGAGCGCTTTTTTATAGGTCTTTTCCGGAAGCAGTAAATACTTGTCCATTTTCACCCGCTTCACTTTAGGTAGTGACGGCCCTGGCAACACGGTGCTATTGGCCCATAAAGAATCGCGTGCGGGCAGGGTTATGGTTTTACCTGCAGACGCAATGATATCTTTGGAGGCTGTGGTGCTTTCATTGTAATAGACGAATTGTTCCTTGGCTGTCGGCTTATCGAAAATAAATGCACTTTGATAGGCAGGACAAACGAGATGCTGAGTGCAGGAACTCAGCGTCAGGAGGGTGATTACATACGTTAATAGTCTTCGGGTCATTCCAGACGGATGATCACAATTAACAAAAGTAGATAATTAACCTAAGTAATACGAAAGTATGAAATAAAACAATAAAATACTGATAATCAGATTACAATCTATCTAAATCTAATTTTAAACTTTTACTCAATGAGGCTGCTGCAAGCTGATAAGAAGAATCAATCCATTGCTTCAGTAAGTTATCGGCAATGCTTC
>JAYVTC010000215.1:0-11958 GCA_043774745.1 Cyclobacteriaceae bacterium
CATTACGGTGCCGCGGAATATATCCATGAGCAGGTCATTGAAAAAAATGTGCGGATAGGAACTGTATATCCTAATCCCTTTGATAGAAAAGAATCGGTATTGTCTATCCCCATCAGCTTGCCAGAAGGCGAAAATGAAATTGAACTTTCGATACAAAATATCATGGGTGGTAAAATTGAATTATCAGCTACTGGAAAATATAACGGAGGTCGGCAATTGCTTCAATGGGATGCAGACTTTAATCAACTCAGTGCAGGCCTTTTTATTTTAAAGGTTAAATCTTATCATCCCAATGCCGGTGTCAATACGTATTTTATAAAGTTGATTTTAAAATAGTAGCGTTAATAAAATCTAATGAAACTATTTTCAATTAACTGTCTCATTCTTCTCATTTCTTTTCAAGTGATAAGTCAGAAAAAAAGTACAACTCAGGTAATTGCTCACCGTGGAGCATGGAAAAATACAAACGTTCCTGAAAACTCTATTGCAGCTCTTCAACACGCTATTGAACTGAAGTGTTGGGGAAGCGAGTTTGACGTTCACATGTCATCCGATTCTGTTCCTTTTATTCTACATGATCATTCGATTCAGGGAATTCATATTGAAAAAACTGGTGCTGCTGAACTTTCTCAAATTAAACTTCCCAACGGGGAACCTCTTTCTACTCTGGAATCTTACTTGCTGGCAGGAAAAAATCAAAATACTACACGACTCATTCTTGAAATTAAATCTTCCAGTATCAGCAAAGAGCGATCATTAGCGCTTACCAAAAAATGTGTGGAGATGGTTCGGAAATTAAACGTGGCTTCCATCACTGAATACATCGCCTTTGATTTCGATGTCTGTAAAAAAGTAAAAGAGCTTGATCCCTCAGCCACCGTCACGTATTTGAATGGTGATAAGTCGCCTGACGAATTAGTCGCTGCCGGGCTCGATGGATTGGATTATCACTTTAGTGTCTTCCAACAACATGAAGACTGGTTAAAAATATCCAAAAAGAAAAAACTGATCACCAATGTCTGGACGGTGAATGACGAAGAAACCATGCGCTGGTTTATTGATCGAAAAGTGAATTACATCACCACCAACGAACCCGAAAAATTGATTGAGCTATTGAAATAAGGCAAAGAATAAACCGCTCACCCTCTTTCTTTTCTGTTCAGATAACGTTCGTGGATTCTATCCCTCATTTTTATATTTTGCTTACTAATCAACTATAAATACAATGCGTTTTCAATTTACTCAAAAAGCTTTTTCTCTAATGATGGTAGCGTGCTTTATAAGCATCCTTACTTTCGCACAAACAGATCGCGTACTACCGGCTGAATCAGCAGTGAACTCCACCGGTCAGGTGACCATAAAAGGCAAAGTGGTTCCTTACAAAGTAACAGCAGGTACACAGCCTGTATTCAATGCCGAAGGGAAGCCCAGTGCTTCATTATTTTATACCTATTACGAACGCACTGATGTGACTGACAAAAGTAAAAGACCATTTGTGATTTCCTTTAACGGTGGCCCTGGCTCTGCTTCGGTGTGGATGCACGTTGCTTACACCGGACCAAAGCAACTGAATATCGATTCAGAAGGATTTCCGGTGCAACCTTATGGCGTGCGCGACAATCCTCATTCTATTTTGGATGTCGCTGATATCGTTTATATCGATCCTGTGAATACTGGCTTCTCTCGCATCCTTGATCCGAAAGCAGAGAAGTCAACTTTCTTTGGTGTAAATGCTGATATTAAATATCTCGCTGATTGGTTAGATGTATTTGTTAGCCGCACTGGTCGTTGGACTTCTCCTAAATATATCATTGGAGAAAGCTACGGCACAACACGTGTTTCTGGCTTAGCGCTCGAACTGCAAAATGCACATTGGATGTATTTGAATGGTGTGATCTTAGTATCGCCTACTGAATTGGGTATCAAGCGCGATGGTCCGGTGAATGACGCTTTGGCTTTACCTTATTATGCAGCAGCTGCCTGGTATCAAAAAGCATTACCTGCCGATCTTCAACAAAAAGATTTGAGTGATATTCTTCCCGAAGTAGAAGCATTCACCATTGATGAACTAATTCCTGCGCTTGCTAAAGGAGGTTTCATCGATGAAGCAAAAAGAAAACAGATTGCTTCCAAAATGTCTCGCTACTCGGGCTTATCTGAAAAGATTATTCTTCAACACAATCTTGCCGTGCCAACACAATTTTTCTGGAAAGAACTTCTCCGCGAAAAAGGATTTACTATTGGCCGTTTGGATTCTCGTTACTTAGGTATCGATCGTCAGTTGGCCGGAAATAGTCCAGATTACAACTCCGAACTTACATCGTGGTTGCATTCATTCACACCGGCTATCAATTACTATTTGAGAGATGTGTTGAAATACAAAACTGATTTACAATACAACATGTTTGGACCTGTTCGTCCCTGGGATAATTCGAATGATCAAACCGGAGAAAATCTTCGCCTGGCTATGGCCGAAAATCCATACATGCATGTGATGATTCAATCCGGATATTTTGATGGAGCTACTACGTACTTTGATGCGAAGTATTCTATGTGGCAACTTGACCCAAGTGGTAAGATGAAAGATCGTTTGCGTTTTGAGGGCTACCGCAGCGGGCACATGATGTACTTACGTGCAGAAGATCTTGCTACTTCTAATGAACACATCAGAGATTTCATCAAGAAATCTACCCCAAGCGGAGCAGCGAAATATTGATTATGGTTTTGTGTTAGTAACCCATTAAAGAGGATAAGGTTTAATGTTGAAATAGGGTATTCAGCAACTGGATACCCTATTTCTTTTTAAGAATTCTTCTCAAGGCAAGTATGTCTTGTTGATCAACCAATCCCTTTTCGTTTTTTCTATTCAAACTTCCTTTGTTCTTCAACAAATCTCTTAGGTCGATTACTTCTATTTTCAGATGATCAATTTTGTGGTACCGGCATTCCTGAATACTGATTCTACATCGACACCGATTGTAAAGGTAAGAATGTCTACGGCTTCCGGTTCCATACCAAATGTAAAAACATGTTGAGTGGCGAAATCCGATGCAGCGATTTCTGAGATATCCAGTTGAAGGGATTTAAACGCTTTTACAATCCGCTCTCCGTTGGCAAGTGTTGGCTTAACCAGAATATCAATATCAGACGTAGTTCGTCTTACTCCGTAAAAAATCGCGGCACGATCACCCATCAGAACAAACTCAACTTCATAAGTCAGGAACCTTTTCAGAATTCGTTCATGGGTCCTCCCAAAGAAACTCATGTAAAAAATTTTTTCTTAACCTTCAATCCCTTCAGTGAAAGCTTGTTGTATTTATCGCCCCAGATCCGTTTTCGCATCACTTCGTGTAATCGTAATCGTTCCGCGGGTTTAAGTTTTAAAAATTCAAGATCCTTCAATCTTTGTTCTTCCTCGAACGTTGTTTTTTTTTAGCTTCTGTTTGGAGATGGCTCTTTCCATGCGAAAACTAAAGTTACCTGAATCTCCTCATTTCTTCAAATCCTCATTCATGCCTTATCGCTTCAACTGGATTTGTCCGGGCAGAACGTATCAAAAGAATAATGATTGAAGTAAAAGCAAAGAAACTCACCAGCAATACAGGCAAAACAAAAATTACAAATCCCGGAATTGCCCGTACAGGATATTCAGATAACCAATGATCTGCTAAATAATAACTGACAGGGCCAGCAAGTAATCCTGCTATCAGCAAAAACAAAGCAAGTTCTGATGAAAGCAATTGTATGATGTTCTTTAGTGAGGCTCCTAATGTTTTTCTGATACCAATCTCCCTAGTTCGTTGGTGCGTAATGAAATACGTGAATCCAAACAAGCCAAGACAGGCAATGCCCAAACCTATGGCAGAGAAATATTGAAACACATTACTTAGTTGCTGCTCCTGATTGTATTGTCGATTGAAAAATTCATCTAGCAGAAAATACTCAAATGGCTTATCGGGAAAAACAGATTTCCATTGTTGCTTCAGAAAAGGTAGGGCCCCATTAAAATTAGTTGTGTTAACATTTACTGTAATGAATTTCATGTACCCTTGTCCGGGTGTATACATCGCTGAAGTAATGAGTTCATGGATAGATCGCTCATGAAAGTCCTTCACCACACCTACGATTTCAAAATTGCTCATCAGCTTGTTTCCTATTGCTTCTTGTTCGGTTTTATAGCCCAACATTTTTGCCGTGGATTGATTGAGAATGACCTGATTTGGATTTTCATTTGAAAAATTTCTTCCCGCAACCAATGACAATCCATACGTCTGAATAAAATCTTTGTCTACGCGTGTGCGCGATGTTGAAATTAGCTCTTTGTCTTGTTCTGATCGTCTCAATCTTCCCAGCCATTCATTCTCCCTTCCGGGGATGTTTGATGTAATGGTCGCATTGACTATATGAGCATTCTCTTTAATTCTTGCTTTGAAAAGCTCCATGTTGTTAATGAATGTACTATCCATTTCGGCTCCGGCCGTGGCAAGAGACTTTATCACTACATTCTGATGTAGTGCAAATCCTAACTCTTGATTCTGCATAAACGAAATCTGATTCTTAATCACCAAAGTCATTGTTACCAATACCATGGTGATCAGAAACTGAATTACCAGCAATGACCTTCGTACTCCCTTCCCACCTGATACAGAAACCGATGACTTCATGGCGGCAATTGGACTAAAGGAGGAAAGTATTCTGGCAGGATAAAATCCTGCGAGCAGTGAAAACAGGACGAGGATTCCAAAAGATGTTGAGGCAAACAAAGCGGGGTCAGTCCATATCACTATGCTTACTATTTTTCCTGCTAGCAGGCTGAAGAGGTCTGATAGAGAATAGACGAGCGTTATGGCGATGGCAAATCCAATCAGGTTGACCAGAAAAGATTCTGTGAAAAATAGAATTGATAATTGTATTTGGGAAGAACCTATGATTTTCCGCACGCCAATTTCCTTTGATCTTTTAATAGCACGTGCTACTGACAAGTTTATGTAATTGATCAAGGCCAATGCAAGGATTACGCATGCCACTAGCTGCAAAGCTTTTACTACTTCAGCATTTCCATTGGGTTGCATTTCTCCCGTTAGTTGAGAACGTAAATGAATGTCATCAATCGGTTGAAAGAAAAATTTTGAAGTTACCCGATTAGCATTTTCAGTGCCTTTCGTTTTTTCATCCAATATGTGTTGAGCCAATCGTTCTGTCGCATCGGGATGGGCGTCAGGTCTCAAAAGAAGATAGGTATAAAAACCATCCCAGTTCCAGGCGCTCTTTTCACCATATACATCCATCCATGAGATGAGGAGATCAAACTGCATATGCGAGTTTGTAGGAAGGTCTTCAAATACACCCGTTACCAACCAATCACCCATACCATCCCAATGAATGGTTTTATCTAACACATCGGTATGGCCAAAGAATTTCAGCGCTGCTGATTCTGAAAGCAGAAGTTTTTTTTCACCAATAAGTGCCGTCAATGGGTTCCCTCTTAGCAAGTGCATTGAAAAGACTTTGAGAAAGGAAGAATCCACTGCATATACCGCTGGCTCAATAAGATCCTTTCTATTTCCATCTTCCTCTACCCACAATACCGCTTCTACATGAGTGGTAATTGGAAACAGTCTTGTATAATTTTCGATGGCCGGAATAGATTCCTTCAACGTTTCTCCAACAGCCGGAAATATTTGTGCTTTGTTGTATTGCAATTCATTATCGATGAAACGAGAATAGCCAACACGAATAATATCCTGATGTCGGTCAAAGAAAGTGTCATAACTTTTTTCAAACATCACGTAGTTTAAAATCAGCAGACATACCGCCATGCCAATAGCTAACCCTGTGACATTGATTATCGAAAAGACTTTGTGCCGTGCAATACTGCGCCAGCTGAATCTTAAATAGCTTGAAATCATCGTCTGCTTTTGTTGATTTGAAAACTTATTTCTCGATACAATTTCTGGTCTGAAAAAACGAATGGCATTCCAGATCAATCTTCGTTTGGCGCGAACTTCACCGAACCGTTTTGAGTCCTGTTCAAACTTTTGAATGAGGTCGCCTTCAATTTCTTCATAGAGGTGACTAGGACAAAAAAGACGTAGAATCTTAAAAATCCGATTTGATTCAATATGTCTTTTATCTCTATTCACTTCTTAAATTAATTGCAGGATTCGTTAAGGAGGCTTTAATCGTTTGAGCACCAACAGTTGTTATTGATATCGTAATCAAAATGATGATCGGAATGGCAAACAAATCCCAGGTGATACTTACCCGATATGCGTAGTTACTGAGAATTGTAGTTATCGCATACCAACTCAGGGGAAGTGCCATGACTCCTGCCAAAACAACTGGTTTTAGAAATTGGCGAAGCAAAAGTGATAAAATATTCGAGACGGTAGCACCCAACACTTTCCGGATGCTCACTTCTTTCACTCTTCTCAAGGTTACGAAAGAGGCTATTCCCCAAAGCCCCATGCATGATATGCCAATAGCCAATGCTGCAGAAATCAATAACAAGGAATAGAATTTTGATTCCGTCTTGTAAAAGTTGTCAATATCTTCATTGAGAAACTTTGATTCGTACACACCATCCGGGAAATATTTTTTCCAGGTCGCTTCAATATCAATTATTGCATTTGAGTTTTGAATCTGTTCCAGTCTGATATTTGCTTGAGAATAAACTGTTGGATCCTGTGTGATTAACACGGGAGAGATGGTATAGCGCAGAGGCTCGCAATGGAAATTGGCCACTACACCTGCTATCTCTGCGGTGCCTCCCCACCAGAAGTGCTTACCTACAGCCTCCTGAGCGGAGCCGAGATTAAATGCTTCCAATAGTTTTTCATTAACGACTACTTTACTGACTAACGAATCCCTGATCGTTGACGGTGCAGGAATGCGACCACTTAATAATTGAAGGCCATAAACAGAATAGAAATTTTCATCACCATAGATAGCGCACACACTTTGTCGCTCACTTGTTTCTTCCTTGCTAATGGTGTTCCACCAATGGTCGTTGCTGATTGGTGCCGATCGGGAAAGGGAAACTTCTTTTACCCCTGTAATTCCACGAACTTGATTAACGAAAGCATTTGCCGACTCTGCATTGGCAAGAGGTACTTGTAAAATGTTCTCCTTTTCTAATCCAAGATCTTTGACCTGCATGAAGTTGACTTGCCGGGCAATCAACAGGACAGCTATCGCAAGAGTGGCAGATATAGCAAATTGACCAACGACCAGGCTTTGCTGCAACCAGGAAGCTTTGGCTGAAGTTTTTCCAGCCTTTAATAATTCTGAAGGCTTAAATCTTGCAATGACGAGTGAAGGATAAAGTCCAGCAAGAAGTCCTAATAGGAATAATCCAATCAGGAATGAAAGAATCACGATTGGGGTCTGGAGCTGATGAAAGTCGAGACTTTCATTCAATACCATATTAAGAGGCTGTAGTAAAAGTTTTGCTATCACAATTGAGAGTGCTCCCGCAGCCAGTGTCAGCATGCAAGCTTCAATCAAAAACTGTGTGATTAATTGGATCCGTTTAGCTCCTATAACTTTGCGTACGCTTACTTCCTTAGCCCGGGTGATGGCTTGCGCGACTGATAGATTAAGAAAATTAACACAGGCAAGTGATATAACAATTACCCCAATACCGCCAAAAAGCCAAAGCCATGTTGGACTGATCGACTTCACCCACGGACCTCCTCCGAATCTTGCATCATCAAAATGTATGTCACGAAGAGGCTGCATTTCAAAGCCGCCTCTAAGGGATTTATCAAGTTCGGGAGATGCATTTATATTCTTGTTGGCAATGGAATTTAACTGCTCTTCAATTTTGTTGAGAGCGATATTCTCTTCAAGTACAACAAAAGTAGTGGCCTGCAACTTCGTCCATGTAAGGCTTCCGAAATACCACGTATCACCATTGTTCAAGAATTTCTCATTGTCAACATATGACAGCAGGATAGAAGCAGGAAGGCTTGTGTTGGATGGCAAGTCGCGCATCACTCCCGCAACGGTAATGTCGAATTCATTTCGGTACCGAAATGTCTTTCCTATTGAGTGCTCATTGCCAAATAATTTTAACGCAGCAGCTTCCGACAAAATTGCCTGGTAAGGCTTGCTCAGCGCTTTACGACCTTCACCTGAAATTATCTCTACTTTAAAAATGTCGAGAAACTCAGGCTCAGTGATTAATATGTGTTCCTGTTTAAAATGTTTCTCACCATCGATCTCAATCACGCTCCCGAATTGTGGTAAGGCTTGCGCTATGTACTTAAGCCCGGTTACATTGCTCCTCAAAGCCGGGGCTAAGGGGATAGCCGTTGCATAAAGATTAAATTGTTTCTCTGACTCTTTCCAAACAGAGTTGATCCGATACGTATGATTCGCGTCCGGATGATAAGAATCAAAACTTAATTCGTGATTAATAAATAGAGCAATAAGCAGACATGTTGTGATTCCCAACGTGAGTCCGAAAATATGAATGAAGGTGTTGGTTTTTTGTCTTCCCAGATGGCGAAGGCTAAATTGAATGTTGTTTATAATCATATTCACATGGTTATCTTTTGTCGACATTCCTCTTAACACAATCCCAGGCCTGAAAAATCGAATCGTATTCCATATCAATCTTCTCTTCGCTCTCCTTTCACCTAATTTCCTGACGTCACGCTCAAATTTTTGAATCAGGTCGCCTTCAATTTCTTCGAACAGGTGCTGTGGGTAAAACACTTTCAGTAATCGAAATGCAAATGATGTGTGGGCGGCTTTCATGTTGGATTTATTATATTTGATACATGAAAACAATAACATTGGTTGTAAGTGATCCTACTGCTGAAAAACTTGAGAGAATGTCGGATTCGGAAAAAAAAGCTATTGTTGAATCATTGGATATTCTTGTTGGAAGAAAAAGAAGTATAGAGGAAATTATGAAGGAGGCAAGCGAACAAGCGCGCAAAAATGGACTTACACCTGAAATACTTGAGCAACTGCTCAACCAGAAATAGATGCACGTTGTTTTCGATTGCAATGTTCTAATCAGTTCACTTTTAATTGACACGTCCACTTCAGGACATGCTTTGCTCAAAGCCAAAAAATCTGATATCATTCTCCTCTCCACCCCGGTTCTTGCAGAGTTGATTAATGTAGCTATGAGACCTAAATTTGATAAATACGTCAGTATAGAAGTAAGGCTCGAATTTATAAAGGAATATGAATCTGTGGCTACTTTGATTCCTGTAACACACAAAGTAAAAATCTGCCGCGATCCAAAGGATGATATGTACCTCGAACTGGCCATTTCGGGCAAAGCAAATTGTATCGTTTCCGGTGATCCTGATCTATTAGTTCTCAACCCATTTGAAAATATTCCTATCATTTCTCCAAGAGAGTTTTTAGAAAAGTTTTAACCTCAACCAATCTTTAACTGCGGCACCAGTTTCCATAAATCCACGCGTGCTGCTTTCATCGCTTTAAGCATGGCGAGGCCAGCATTCGTAATGGTATAAATTCGTTTTCTTCTTCCACCTCGTTCATTCGTGCCACCGCCCATGCTGGATTTGAGATATCCTTTGTCTTCCAACCGGTAGAGTGTTACATGCACAGCACTCAGATTAACTTCCCGTTTTAATCGGGTTTCGATTTCATCGGATATGGCAGCCCCATACGCATCTTCTTGTAAGGCGGCAACCATCGTTAAAATCAACTCTTCAAACTCACCTAGATATTCTTTAGCCATATATATGCTTATACTTTGTAAAGCAAATAAACAAAAAATAAACTTTTAAGCAAGAGCGTTGGGTTTTACCGGCTTAGCGGAATAACTCCACAAATTTTTTAGAAAGCAGACTTCTGGAATACTTCTTCTCTGCTAATTGTCCTGATGCTTGTTGATGTGCTGTGAGAAGCTCCTGATCTAAAAGGAAAGGTCTTATCTTTTTTACAAAGTCAGTGGGCTGATGGGGATCTAAATAGACTCCGCATTGATTTTCTTCAATCTCTTTTCTGATCCAACCACCAAAATTGATCACGATAAGTTTCCCTGCTGCCAGTCCATCAAAAAACTTATTGGGCGATCCGGTTTCTAAAATAGGGATAGGTTTATAAGAAATGAATGTGGCATCGGTTACATTCATTAATTCTTTTACTCCATCGCGATTGGTAAAATTTATAAACGTAAGGTTTGTCAACCCCATCTCTTTTACATTTCCTTTCAATCGATCAACCAAGGCACCATCGCCACAAATGAAAAAGTAAATAGGTAGTTCTGCTTTGCGCGATGCGTTGGCACATTCCAATAAATAATCAAGACCATTCGCCAGGCCAATAGCTCCGATATAGGAAATCACAAATTTTCCCTTCACATTAAACTTCTCCTCCAACAAGGGATTCTTCTCTTCAGGTTTGTAATAGTCACAATCAGCCATATTGGGTAGAAGATGAACTTTCTTACCCGGCACTTTCTTTTCAATAGCTAACTGAATGCTTGGAGAGAGTGCCACAATAGAATCGGCTGATCTATAAATGGATTTTTCAAGTTGATAAAGCAGGGTCTGAAAAAAGTAATTTTTTACAAAGCCCATTTGCACCGGAGCGTCTGGCCATAAGTCTCCTACTTCAAAAATGTAAGGAATTTTATGTCGTCTTTTTAACCACTGCGCTGCCAATCCCACAGTAAGTGGTACCGAAATCGCATAGCAATAATCAATGTCCTTAAATTGAGAGCTCAATCTTATTGCACCCCACACAAATTTCAGAAAAGACCAACTGCGGGCAACGAATCCAAAACGATTATCATAGGCTACTGGCAAGTAATGCACTTCTATCCCCTCGATACTCCGTTTTATATACTCTTTGTGATTATGTGCTGTGATGATAGATGCCTCCACCCCGCTATCAGCGAGAGCCTTGGCCAGATAATAAGATCGGATGGCTCCGCCATTTTCAGGAATATTAAAATGCTGATGAAGGATTAAAACTTTCACGGTGCAAAGAAAGAAAACCAAGTGAGGATCACCTCAATCGATTAAGGCTTTTTACTCTGCTTATTCTAATATTTATTAATTTTAAAACATTAAACTCATGATAATTATGAAATTTATTCCATTCCTATTTCTCTTAATAACAGCACAATTTGGCTTTAGTCAAAAACCAGAAAAATTATTCAATGGAAAAGACCTCAAAGGCTGGAAAATTCATGGCACCGAAAAATGGTATGTCAGTAAAGGAGAACTCATTTGTGAAAGTGGCCTCGATAAACAATATGGATACCTCGCCACCGACAAAGAATTCAAAGATTTTGAACTCACATTAATGTTTAAACAGGAGTCAAATGGCAATAGTGGTGTTTTCTTCCACTCACAAATTGAAGGAATTGTAGTAAACGGATGGCAAGCCGAAGTTGCACCTATGAATTTGCACAGTGGTGGCATCTATGAATCTTATGGAAGAGGTTGGCTCATTCAGCCAACAGCAGATAAAGAAAAGGTGCTAAAGGAAAATGATTGGAATGAAATGAAAGTTATGGTGAAGGGAAACACCATTACAACCTGGCTTAACGGCACCGAGATGATCACATTATCAGACGAAAAAATTGGTTCCCGATCAGGAAAGATTGCGCTACAAATTCATGATGGTGGTGGTGTTAAAGTCAGATGGAAGAATATTCGTATCAAAACACTGTAAACTGAATTCTCTCTAAAGCATAAGGTCTTCCAAAACGGAAGACCTTATTTAAGAGGCTGCGATAACTATTTCTCCTGCATGCTACGCGCATAATGAAGAATTTTCTGAACGGATTCAACTGATGGCTCCAAGCGTGCTGAATCCAGTTCGTGACGCACGGAATTCAGCTCTTTGTATTGAGCCTGTAGTTCACTATCACAAAGGAGCGCTTTGTTAATCTCCTTCGTCTCCTTCTCCGAGGTCTCGTGGTATAGAAACCTGATCAGATCGTTTTGGGTAAAGGTC
>JAYVTC010000216.1:0-61766 GCA_043774745.1 Cyclobacteriaceae bacterium
AATCTACGGCTCAAGTCGTCACCGTCATTTTAAGAGCCTAAACCCTTATAAATCAAGATTTCAAAGAACGTTTTAAATATTTTTAATGGCCACTAATGATCTGATTTATATGTGAAAATTGAAAAAAAAAATCTCTAAAAACAAACTAAGTTGCTCAATATCTTACATTAGAAATCTTTTCTGCGTTTTTGAACAATTAATTTAACTCGCATAGTAATAAAGAAACTTTCCAGAATTTCAGTGGAACAATCTGGTTAGCCAAATCATTTCCTGTTTTGAAACGCCCATTTCAAAAAATGGGGCATAGCTTGCTTCCAGGTTTTAAGATTATGTTCTCCGTTTTCCAGCTCAAGATATTGAATATCATGAAAAGGTCGATATCCTTTTTTGATTAGTTCAACAATAAGATCGAGCGTGTCATCAATAGAATCAATAACGCCATTTTTATTTCGGTCATGGTACTCATCGTTCAGCCCGGTTTGAAACCAGAATTTTAATCCCTGCTTAAATTTTCCTCTTCTTATGGCTTGATGCATGATGCGATCGTAATGATCCGAATAGAATTTACTTTTCATATCACGCTTTCGCCACCAGAACGACCCACTGAAAGCTCCAACTTTTCCGAAATAATCAGCATGGTGAAAAGCAATGTCCAGGGCTGAAAGCCCCCCTAATGAAAAGCCAGCAATACAATTCTCTTCCGGCAATTTTGAAATAGGATATCGGTAGTGCAGATATGGGATCAACTCGGTCATGATAAACCGGGTATAGTTTTTGGCTTTTGAGCCTCGTCCCTGATAATCCTCTTTGGAAGCCACGCCATATTCATGCATTCGGTCACCGGCATGTACGCCTACCACAATCACATCCTTGATTTCTTTGTCGTGAGTAAGTTTTTCAAGTGTGGTTTTCAGGTCAATTGCCTCACAATCCTGACCGTCATTTAAAATGAGCAACGGGTAGTGCTTACGCTCTTTTTCATATTGAAATGGCAGAAAAATGTCCACAATGGTATCCCTGCCCAGCAGTTTGGAATGAATATCGGTTAGTTTTTCGAGATGGTAATGATGCGTATGTGACAAGGACAATAATTTTTTTAAGGATAAATTGATTTTTAAGCCTCTTTATTCCGACTTTTCTCCGAATTAAAAGACAAAAATAGAGGTTTATAAATTGAATTGATATGGCACACGAACATTATCATAAATGGTATTCGCCCAGTTTGAATCGCGACATTGAGGTACTTGCCTTTGGTACACGCGGATACCCAGTCATCTTGTTTCCTACCTCGATGGGACATTACTACGAGAACAAAGATTTCAAATTAATAGACAGTGTTAACTGGTTTTTGGATGAGGGCCTGGTTAAAATTTATTGTGTTGATGGCATTGATGAAGTGAGCTGGTACAATAAAAGCATTCATCCAGCTGATCGTGCAAAAAATCATCATTGGTATGACCAGATGCTGTATCATGAATTAGTACCACTTGCACAGCGTGAAACAGGCGTAGGCCGTGTGGCTACTGCCGGATGTAGCTTTGGCGGATATCACGCCACCAACTTTGCCTTCAAACACCCCGATGTAGTGAAATATGTGTTTAACATGGGTGCTGCTTTTGACATCAGGGATCAGGTAGACGGTCACTATGATGACCATGTGTACTTTAATAATCCAATGGATTTTTTACCCAATGCCCAAAGTGATTTCTTTAACGATATGCTTGTGGTGTTGGGCACAGGCACAAAGGATATGTGCTGGAGTGCGAACGAACGAATGGCAGAAATTTTACGAAACAAAGGAATCAATCATTGGCTTGATGTGCGCCATGATGCGGAACACGACTGGCCTGTGTGGAAGGAAATGTTCCCGCATTATTTGTCGCTGATCCGATAAATATGATCGTTCGCTACCTATTGATTCTAATAATCATATTGCCACAGATGGCAGTTGGATTCAGGATTGATAGTAGCGAAGCCGTAGAAATAGGAGGCATCAAACAATGGGTAAAATTTCAGGGAGAAAACGATAAGGCCCCCGTTTTACTTTTTCTTCATGGTGGACCGGGCAATTCGGCTATGAGTTATGCTGATCGGTTTACTCAAGAATTGCAAAAACATTTTATCGTTGTGCTGTGGGACCAGCGCGAGAGCGGGGAAACGACAACTTTGAACAAATCACAAGAACCATTAACCGTTTCTCTTTTTATCTGTGATGCTATTCAAGTCATTCAATTTCTATCCTCAAAATTCTCACAGGAAAAAATCTACTTAATGGGTCATTCGTGGGGTGGTTATTTGGGAATGCGAGTAGCGCTAGAGAGGCCCGATCTGCTGAAAGGATATTTTGCCATGAGCCCCATGATAAACCAATTGGAGAGCGAAAGACTTTCGTTGAAAGCCATGCAAGATAAAGCAATGAGCGAGAATAATACAGCAGCATTAGCCGAACTTAGTCAGGTAGAAGTTCCATTCAAAAATGGCGATCAGTTATTCTACCATAGAAAGTGGCTTAGTAAATTGACGGGTTCCACTTCACCAACCCGCGCCAAAGTTGATCAATGGGCTATCACTTGGTTATCTATGTTTAACGAAGCTTCTAAAACTAATTTTTCTGAGTTTGCCCCGAAGTTAGACTGTCCCATATATTTTCTTATCGGCAGCAACGACTATCAAACTCATTTTTCGCTGGCAGAATCTTATTACAAGCAGGTTGTTTGCAAAGAAAAAAAACTATATTGGTTTACCGATTCTGCTCACAATCCGCATCTGACAGAATCTGTAAAGTTTCAAAAAATTATAATTGACATTAAGAACCAAAACTAAATCAATCATATGAAAAAGATAGGAATACTGCACGGCATGGAGCGCTCCTTCCCCGAAGCTTTTGTAGAACGTATTAACAAGATGGGCTTAAAAGACATTAAGGCAGAGCCTGTTCTGGTTGATATGGTGCAACAAGGAGATCCTAGCGGGTATGCTGTTATTATAGATCGCATTTCGCAGGATGTTCCTTTTTATCGTGCCTACTTAAAAAATGCTGCTATTTCGGGAACGGCAGTAATCAACAATCCATTTTGGTGGAGCGCGGATGAAAAATTCTTTAATAATGCGCTAGCTGTAAAGTTGGGTGTACCAGTGCCTAAGACTGTTCTGCTTCCATCGCATGAGCGCCCCACTGACACAGGAGAAGCTTCATTCAGTAATCTCCAGTTTCCGCTCAGTTGGGAAAAAATATTTGAACACATTGGCTGGCCTGCTTACATGAAACCTCATGCCGGTGGAGGCTGGAAGAGTGTATATAAACTCAACAACCAGGATGACTTCTTTAAAGCTTACAGCGAAACTAATCAACTCGTAATGATGCTTCAGGAAGAAATTATTTTTGATGACTACTTCCGTTGTTATTGTCTTGGCAGAAAGCATGTGCGCATCATGCAATATGAGCCACGCAATCCGCATCACTTAAGATATCAAAGCAATAATGGTCCTGCTTCCGAGAAGTTGTTAAAGAAAGTGAACGACTACGTACTGGATCTTTGCAATGCATTGGGTTATGATTTCAACACCGTGGAAATGGCAGTGCGAGATGGCATTCCTTACGCCATTGATTTTTGTAATCCAGCACCGGATGCCGATGTAAATTCTGTTGGTCAGGAGAATTTTGACTGGGTAGTGGAAATATCTGCAAAGATTGCCGTGGAGCGAGCTCAGGAACAAAATCCCGGAAAAGATAATCTCACCTGGGGAACGTTTGTAACCCATGCCGTTGACACGAATACAAAAGTTATTAAAGCAGAAGTAAAAGAACCGGTTAAAAAAGAAGCTAAACCTAAATCACCAAAAAAATAAGGCTCTGCTGAAAAGGAAAATCGTCTATGGAAAAGTTTACGCTGGGAGTTGAAGAAGAATACATGGTGGTTGATCCGCATACGCGCGAGTTAACATCGCATGATCAAAAAATAGTGGAGCTGGCTTCTCATATCATTAAAGATAGTGTGAAGGCTGAAATGCATCAGGCCGTAGTAGAGGTTGGCACCGGCATCTGTAAAGATGTTGTTCAGGCTTACCAGGAGATTCGGGGATTACGAAAAGTTGTTTCAGAAGTAGCAGGCTCATTAAATCTGCGCATTGGAGCTGCCGGCACGCATCCCTTTTCTCATTGGAGCAAACAATTGATTACACCCAATCCGCGCTACGATGAAATTGTACAAGAGATGCAGGAGGCAGCACGATCAAATTTAATTTTTGGCTTGCACGTGCACGTAGGTATCGCTGATAAAAATATGGCGATCCATATTATGAACACAGTGCGTTATTTTTTACCTCACGTATACGCACTATCATGCAACTCTCCTTTTTGGGAAGGTCGCAATACCGGATTTAAATCTTTTCGTACGAAAGTATTTGATAAATTTCCACGCACGGGTATTCCTGATCACTTCAATGGATGGGATGATTTCAAGAACTATGTAAACTTGCTCATTAAAACCAATTGCATCGATAATGCAAAAAAAATATGGTGGGATGTGCGTGTGCATCCATTTTTTGATACGATCGAATTCAGAATTTGTGATGTGCCCATGCGCATTGATGAGACCATTGCGATCACCGCAGTGTTTCAGGCATTGGTGGTAAAACTCTACAAGTTGAGATTGCAGAACATGAGCTTCATCATGTATACGCGAGCGCTCATCAATGAAAATAAATGGAGGGCATCACGCTATGGATTGGATGGCCGAATGATTGATTTTGGCAAGCAAATGGAATTAGATACACGTGTGTTGATTCTTGAATTATTGGATTTCATCGATGATGTGGTCGATGAACTTGGCAGCCGTCATGCCATCAATTATATTCACACGATTTTAGAAAAAGGCACCGGGGCCGATAGGCAACTCGCTGTATTTCAACAAACAGGAAGCCTGGAAAAAGTAGTGGATTTTATTTTGAGTGAAACCATGGAAGGCGTTTAACTTTGCAGGATTATTAACGTGTTTACTTACCATAACAAGTAGAAGTTGTCTTCAGAAAATCAAATACGAATTGCCATTCTCGATCTCTATGAAGGAGTTGCGAACGAAGGCATGCGCGGCTTACGCCAACTCATCGAAGAATTTGAAGCCGATTGTCACATGACGGTGAAGTACGAATTCTTCGATGTACGACAAAAATCCGAAGTGGCCGATCTAAGTTTTGACATTTATATTTCTTCTGGCGGGCCAGGTAGTCCGCTGGATAGTGCAGGAAGTTTGTGGGAGCGCAAGTTCTTTGGACTGATGGACGATATCAAAACCTTTAATCAACAACATCCTGATCAGAAAAAACATGTGCTCTTGATTTGCCATAGCTTCCAGGTTTTTTGCAGGTATTACGATTATGGCACGGTATCAAAAAGAAAGTCAACTTCATTTGGCGTGATGCCTGTGCATAAAACCTTTGAAGGTCATCATGACCCTTTGTTCCGTTCATTAAGTGACCCCATGTGGGCTGTTGATTCACGTGATTATCAGATTACGCGCGCCAACATAGAAAAAATTGAAGAAGGTGGAGGAACATTACTTTGCATAGAAAAATATCGTCCACATATAGATCTGGAAAGAGCAATAATGGCCATCCGTTTCGATGAAGCCTTTGTTGGCATGCAGTTTCATCCGGAAGCCGATGCGGTAGGTATGCGCATGTATTTGTTGCGTGAAGACAAAAAAGAATTGGTGATAGAAAAGCACGGAGAGAAAAAATATTGGGAGATGCTCGATCATCTCAATGATCCTGATAAGATCATGCTCACTTACTCCACCGTAGTGCCACGCTTTTTAATGACGGCATTAGGTCATCGGTTAAGTTCACTTGCGTTATGATAACTTCCGCCCGACAATTATTCAATCAGCAATTTTCAGAACAGAAGTATCACGCTTTTCTGAATGATCTTGATACAACATTTAATTATAAAATACCATTCCGTGTTGCTGAGAGTCCTGTTTTCGTTGGCAAAAATTTTAGAGATAAACTTTTCAAGGCAGCCGATGAGATCATCGATTTTATAGTTCGCCCCGATTTCAAAACATTAATGTCGGGTGCCATTCCCGCTCAGGTATACGTGCCTAATGAAGATGATCACACGCTGTTTCTGGCATTGGATTTTGCCGTTTGCACAGAAGGGAATAGCAATGAACTGGTTCCGCGCTTGATAGAAATGCAAGGATTTCCTTCCTTGTTTGGTTATCAGGATTTTTTGGGCAGTAAGTTCAAAGAGCATTATCAGATTCAGGATAATCTGGGTTTTCATTTTGGTGAAAGCTCTGTGCAATATTGGAAGCGCTTGCAAAAGGCCATCGTTGGAAATCACAATCCGGAAAATGTAATCTTGTTGGAGATTGATCCATTAAAACAAAACACAAACATCGATTTTCTGGTAACGAAACATCATTTAGGAATCGATGCAGTACATCTGGGTGATTTGATGTTACGGAACAGAAAACTATTCTACAAAAAGAACGAAATCGAAATTCCAGTTCATCGCATTTACAATCGTGTGATCTTTGATGAGTTGTTAGGAAAACCAGAATTGAAAACAAATTTCCATTTAACCGAAGATGTTGATGTGGAATGGGCAGGACATCCCAACTGGTTTTTCTATATCAGTAAATACACGATGCCATTTCTCCATAGCGATGCGGTGCCAGAATGTAAGTTCTTGAGTGATTACACAACGGTGCCTTCTGATCTTGAAAATTATGTATTAAAACCTTTGTTCTCCTTTTCGGGAAGTGGAGTGATTTTCAATGTGGAGGAAAAAGACATTCTGAGTATTCCTTTTCATGAGCGTAAAAATTATTTACTCCAACACAAAGTACATTACGAGCCGGTGATACAAGCACCCGATGGATTGGTGAAAACTGAAATACGCTTACTTTTTATATGGGATAAAGGAGCTGCTCGTCCAGAATTAATTACCAATCTCGCTCGCCTTAGTCGCGGTGAAATGATCGGTGTAAAGTTCAACAAAGACAAAACGTGGGTAGGTGGTTCAGTCTGTTTCTTTGAACAATAATGTCAAGTCATCACATTGTAAGAGAAAATCAGGAACCAGCTTTGTTGATTGCCAATGCTCACGCCATTTCATTTGAAAAAATCCAGGAGTTATTGGAGTGGATGCCCACAGTAATTGTGCTCTCTAAAGAAGTAGAAGCAGTGACTTCTTGGGGTATTAAGGTAGATGTCGTGATTACACCCTTGGATGAAATGACCTATTGGAGAGATAAATTAGCAGAGCAAACTCCTGTTCGTTTTATCTCTTATAATCCAGATGACGAACCACTGGAAACCTCATTTTATTTTCTTATCGCATCGAAAGCTGGCGCTGTGAATTGTTTGTTAAGCAGTAAAGATGATCTGAAGAAAATAGAATCATTTTCTAATTTGGATATAGAAGCTTTTGTCGACAATAAGCTTTGGAGTTGTCTTAAAAAAGGTCACTTTGAAAAATGGTTGCCGGCTGGAACTGCATTATATCTTTTACCCGAAGAAATGGAATATGAATTCACGGAATTTGTTTCCGGAAGTTATTTTACTGAAAAAGACGGAATCATCAGTTTGATGTCAGTCCACCCATTCTGGATTGGTGAGGAGTTGATCTAGGTTTCCGGTTAATCAATAAAATCAACTAATAGTTCGAGCTTCACTTTTTCAATTGGATGTGGTGTGTTCTCCAATAAATGAAATATTCCATTCGGCAACCAGCCAGCAACCTTTTCTGAATAGCTGCGATCGGCCATATCATCTTGGTCGCCCTGGAGAATTTTGCATTTACGGCTAATCGTTGAAATGATTTCTTGTGTAAGGAGTGGTTTGTTACCAAGATCACACATCATCTCTGCTGTTTTACTAATAAGTTCTTTCCAATCATTAGGTGCATGACGATGTTCTAGAATGCGTGCAAAGGCAGGAATTTTAGTCAGAATTTTTTCAGGATCTAGTTTTTTTATTTCTCTTTCTGCGGATTCTGGATTCCAATTAAATTTAGTTCCGAGTGTGACTACACTATTTATCCGTGAAGGGTGTTGATGTGCCAACCACATAGCAATGTATCCACCCATGCTGTATCCAAAGATGTCTGTCGTTTCTATTTTCTCATCATCAAGAAAGAAAAATAAATCATTCGCGAATACCTCAATACCAAATCCGTTTTCTGAAAAAGGTTCTCCACCATGTCCTGAGAAACTTATGGAATAAACTTTTCTGCCTCTTCCCTCCAGTATTTTTTTCATCGGCTCCAACTGTGAAAATGATCCTAAGGCGCCATGTAATAAAACAATAGGCTTGATCATTGTAGTCCCGTTACAATTCTGTTTTTATTATCAAGGTCTTTTATTATGCGAACTGAGCGATAACTCAATTCCTTAAAAATATCAACTACTTCGTTTCCAAAGTGTTCGTTGATTTCAACCCATACCGATCCGCCTGGCGAAAGTGTCATTTTACTTTTTAATGCAATAGCTTTATAAAAAGCTAATGGATCTTCGGCTGGCGCAAACAAGGCAAGATGTGGCTCATGAGCTAATACATTTTTTTTCATCTCCGCTTTTTCATCCTCAGATATGTATGGCGGATTGCTAACAATCAAATCAAACGGGCCGAAAGAAATTTCATCTGAGAGAACATTATGCTCAAGAAATTTTACGGATGGGCATAATATCGCTGAATTTTGCTTCGCTGTATTAATTGCTTCTTTGCTGATATCAGTAGCCTGAACAATTGCTCGAGGAACTTCCAAGGCAAGCGTAATGGCAATACACCCACTACCCGCTCCGATATCTAAAATTCTGGGGGCATCATAATTTTGATTTTTAAGACTGCTTAGAATTTCATGGATCAGTAATTCCGTTTCGGGTCGTGGAATTAGCACAGAAGAATTGACCTTAAATATGCGACCGTAAAACTCGGTCTCGCCTAAAATATATTGAATGGGTGTATGATCATTAATTTGAGTGATAAAAGGATCAAAAATGGAGGTATCCGCTGGAGTAATTTCTTTTCCTGTTAATATTTCCACTCTGGTCAATCCGAGTCTTTTCTCAAGTAGTAAATAAACAATGCTCTGAATCTCGGATTTGTCTTCCTCCAGCGTGATACGGCTTACCAGATCGTTGAAAAGTTCTTTGGAATTGGTCATTGCGAAAATGATCTTTGCAATGTTAGTAATTCTGTATGACTCCAGACGAACTTTTGATCCAGCGAACTTTTGACTTAGCCCTGATAGGAGTTGGAGTGGTGAGTCCAAATCCCAGGGCTGGCTGTGTCATTGTTAAGGATGGAGAAGTGATCGGTGAAGGCTGGCATAAAAAATACGGAGAAGCCCATGCCGAAGTAAATGCGGTAGCCAGCGTTGCTGACAAGAATCAATTAGCGAGCAGCACGGCCTATATTAATCTGGAGCCTTGTTCTCATTTCGGAAAAACGCCTCCTTGTTCTGATTTACTTATTCATCATGGAGTGAAGAAGGTTGTGATTTCAAATCTGGACTCTAATCCTTTGGTGGCGGGTGAAGGAATAAAAAGATTAAAGGAAGCAGGCATTGATGTCATCACTGGTGTATTGGAAAAAGAAGGTCGCGAGCTTAACAAACGTTTTTTTACTTACCACGAAAAGCAACGACCTTATATTATTTTAAAGTGGGCGCAAACCACTGATGGATTTATTGCTCATAGCAATTATGAATCGAGATGGATCACCTGTGAATTTTCAAGACAACTTGTTCACCGTTGGCGGAGTGAAGAAGATGCTGTATTGGTTGGCACTAAAACGGCTGCGCATGACAATCCAAACCTCACTGTGCGTGATTGGAGTGGAAGAAATCCGGTACGACTGGTGATTGATCGTTTTTTAAGACTCAGCGATAACCTCAATTTGTTTGATAAATCGGTAGCAACTGTTTGCTTTAATCTCCTCAAGCACGAAGAACATCCAAATCTAAAATTAGTACGATTAGATGAGCAGAATTTTATTTCACAATTGCTTACCTGGCTGCACAAAGAAAAAATTCAATCATTAATTGTTGAAGGAGGAAGTCAAACGCTCTCATTCTTTATCGAAACAGGGTTGTGGGATGAGGCTCGTATTTTTACATCATCCCGTTCATTTTATAAGGGAATTAAAGGCCCCTCACTACAGGGTGATTTAATATTGAGGAAACAGATTTCAACTGACTTACTTCACGTGTATTCTCGTCATCAGGCTGATTAGAAGCGTATGGTTAGTCGCGCTCCCGTTCCATAAAATCGCAATCCAGGTTTTATTCTTGAAGTTTTGAATTTGCCATTATAAAGATCAAGAGCTTGCATAGTGTGGCCTCTAAAGCTATTGGAGAATGGAATAGAAGCTAATATCAATGCAGCACCACCCGCAGCGAGGCCCCACTCCGGACTTCCTCCTGCAATTGCAGTGACGATGGGCAAGGCAATTAAAATTCCCCCGGAAAAACCAAGTACCCCAGCTACATTATTATTTAATTTTGCCCGTCTGAGTTCTGCATAAGCTTCTGGATTTTCGTTAACGATTTCGAGTACTTGATTTAACCCAAGTGTAACAGTATCCATTTCAAAGCGAACACCACCAAAGGTTTTGTATGCCTTAATTTCCTGACCTAAACTTATTTGAGAAAACCAGAGAACGACTAATGACAGAAGTGCTAATTTTTTCATCCGATTAAAAATTAGCTTAAACGTTTTGCTACTTCATCCCAGTTTACTACGCTCCACCAATTGGCAACGTATTCGTTTCGTTTATTTTGATATTTTAAGTAGTAGGCGTGTTCCCAAACATCCAATGCGAGAAGAGGTGTTCCTTTGAGATCAATGATATCCATGAGTGGATTGTCCTGATTTGCTGTTGAACCAATTTTCAATGTACTACCATCTTTAACAAGCCAGGCCCAACCAGAACCAAAGCGTGTCATTGCAGCTTGTGTAAATTGTTCTTTGAATTTGTCAAAAGAGCCAAATGTTCCATTGATTGCGTCAGCTACTTTGCCTGTAGGAGCAACACTGCCGGGCTTCATCACCTGCCAAAAGAAATTATGATTCCACGCTCCACCTCCGTTGTTGCGCGCTTTCGCTGAAAGTTTTGAAGTGTTAGCGAAGAAATCCTTTTCCGTAGGGAAAGAAATATTCTCGGCAGCGATGGCATCATTTACATTTTTAATGTAAGCCGCATGGTGTTTTCCATAATGGATCTCCATGGTTAATGTGTCAATACTCGGTTCCAAGGCATTGGTTGCATAGGGCAAAGCAATCTGTGAAAATTGCAATGCAGCAAGAGGTGACTCTTCGGCAAAGGCAATATTAGAAGCCAGCTGTGAGCCAATAACGGTAAAGGTAGTTGCCTTCAAGGATTGGTTGACGAATTTTCTTCTGCTTATGGATTTCATATCATGTATTTTTTAATGGAATGTTTGACTTAACTAAGATCATGCCCTAATCGGACATCAGGTAAAATTACCTAAAAATAATTAGCTTGCGATAACCCCTTAAAACCATCTACCATGGCGGAGTTATTATACGATACAATTCCATCTCTCGATCTCGCTGATTTCACAAGTGGTGATCCTCAAAAAAAGGAAAAGTTTGTTCAGGCTTTGGGAGAAGCTTATAACAACATCGGCTTTGTGGCAATTCGTAATCACTTTCTTACGGATGAATTATCAGTACGACTTTATGACACCATCAAAACGTTTTATGCTTTACCTGATTCGGTAAAACAGAAATATGAAATTCAAGGCCTTGCCGGCCAGAGGGGTTATATCGGCAAAGGTAAAGAACACGCTAAAGGTCGCAACACAGGAGACTTGAAAGAATTTTATCACGTGGGGCAGGAGGTATTGAATAATGATCCAATCAAAAAAGAATATCCGGAAAATGTGTGGCCAGAAGAACTTCCTGAGTTTAAAGAAATTGCGCTTGATGTTTACAGAAGATTGGAGAACACAGGTGTGCAAATGCTAAGGGCTATTGCCCTTTATCTTGGGCTACCAGAAAATTATTTTGATGAAAAAGTAAAAAATGGTAACAGCATCCTTCGCCCCATCCATTATTTCCCAATCGAAAATCCTGATGCAGTTCCTGCTGATGCTGTGCGGGCTGCGGAGCATGGGGATATTAATTTAATTACACTTTTAATGGGTGCCAGTGCTGATGGACTGCAAGTGTTGCGCAGAGATGGAAAGTGGATTCCAATTACTGCATTGCCTGAACAGCTGGTTGTGAACGTGGGCGATATGCTGGAAAGATTAACAAATAAAAAGCTTAAGTCCACCATTCATCGTGTTGTGAATCCCCCACGTCACCAGATGAATTCTCCTCGTTATTCCATTCCTTTTTTCATGCATCCAAGATCAGAAATTAATCTGGCTGCCTTATCATCTTGCCTGGATGCATCTCATCCAAAATTATGGGACGATATAACGGCAGGTGAATTTCTGAATCAAAGATTGAAGGAAATAGGACTAAAAAAATAATCACGTCTCGTTGATCAAGCGTGTTCGCTATATCATTTTTTTAAAAGATGTTCTCTATCTGTCGCTGACATGCTTTGGAGGACCTCAAGCTCATATTGCCCACTTTCAAAATATTCTTGTTAAGAAAAGAGGCTATCTCAGCGATAGTGATCTGGTAGAACTGAATGCATTATGTCAGGTGGTTCCAGGGCCAACTTCAACTCAAACACTTTCAGCACTTGGTTATCGAATGGGGGGACCATCGTTGGCATATTTGACATTGTTGATTTGGCTGTTGCCCTCCGTGATTATTATGACCGTTGCCGGGATGTTGATGAATAGCTTAGTTTCAAAACAAACTTCATTGGATTTTACGAGATTCATTCAGCCCATGGCAGTAGGGATGATCGCCCACGCTGGTTATGCTATCAGCTTAAAAACGGTTACAACAAAACGCGGATTGCTCTTGATGGTGTTGGCTGCAGCTGCGACCTATTTCTTCAAGACGCCTTTTGTTTTTCCGATTGTTTTGCTTTTAGCCGGGTTAGTTACAGCCTTTAATTATAAGGCTCATCCTCGTGAGGAGAAGAAAAAGTTTGATGTTAGCTGGGCAAACTTTTTTTTGTGGGCAGGTGTGTTAGTCTTTGCAGCTTTGCTAGGCTGGGCAACGAAAAGTATACCCGAGCTTACTTTGCCTGTTCGCCTTTTTGAAAATTTTTACCGAAACGGAAGTTTGATTTTTGGCGGTGGGCAGGTGCTGACACCGATGCTTTATACTGAGTTTGTACAGTTTTCAAAGCCACTTCACCACCCGATTTCGCATGATGAATTTCTTTCCGGATATGCATTTGCACAGGCACTACCTGGCCCGGTGTTTTCATTCAGTTCTTATTTGGGAGTTCTCTCCATGCGCGACTACGGAATTGGAGGGCAGATCTTCGGAAGCATCATGTCTGCTGCGGGGCTTTTTTTACCAGGCACTTTTTTAATTTTCTTTATGATTCGGATTTGGGAAAGCCTAAAAAAATTCAGACCCATCCGGGCCTCGCTTGAAGGTATTAATGCAGCAAATGCGGGCCTAGTTATCGCAGCCGCCATCTTGTTATTTCAACCTTTGGAGAATACTTTCCTCAATTTTGGCTTCACCATTGGCACATTTTGCTTAACAGCATTTACCAAAATTCCCACCTGGGCTATAATATTGATTGGTCTACTTTGCGGAGTAATCATATAGGAAACACCAAATAAAAAGCCCTGACTAAAAAAAGTCAAGGCTCCCTCTATATTTAACGGATCTGATTAGCCTAACTTGAAGGTAATCGGAATAACCATTTTCTGTCTTACTGGCTTACCTCTTTGCTTACCCGGAGTCCACGCAGGGGCACTTTGCACAATTCTTACGGCTTCTTCATCGCAACCAGCACCAATTCCTTTGATGGCTTTAACATCCACAATCGTACCGTCACGATTAACAACAAATTCAACGAATACTTTTCCTTCAATACCCATCCTTCTTGCCTGGGCTGGATATTTAATTTTCTCTCCAACAAACTTGTAGAAAGCAGGATAACCTCCTTTTGGGTTGGCCGATTCTTCAACTACACTGAAGATTTCGTCTACGTTCTCTTTTTCTTCAACGGGAGCTACAACTACCTCCTCCACTTTCGTTTCTTCGGTAACTTCCACGTCAAACTTAAGGTTAAGGTCTTCTTTAATTTCTTCTTCATCCGGCACCTCTACAATTTGTGGTTGTTGAATGATTGGTGCTGGCGGAGGCGGCTGTTCAGTAGGCGGAACCTCTAACATTTCTTCGAATGTGTTTGTGCTTTTGCCCTGAAGATCAATCAGGCTTTCTTCATATTGTTTCCATTCAAAGGCGGTGAAAACAAGTGCTAGTGTTATTAGCAGGCCAATACTGAAGAAAAAACTAGTTTTTTTCGTCAAATCAGCGGATTCAGTCTTTTTCGCTTCCATACGTTAAGAATTGCGGTTTAGGTTTTCAAATATAGCAATACAATCCAAAAAAGATTTCCCGGTCACAAAATTTCAAAAGAAAATTTGCTGGTTACTTACGATTGCCGTAAAAAAGGGTGAAAAAAACAGTTGGGAATACAGATTTGTTCTCAGCAGTGGGCATTAAATTTACTTTGTTGAAATAAGCATCAGCCAAGATTCCTATTTCGAAGCCCGTAACCTGGCTCTTGATAATACCTAATTCGAAGTTTAAGGCGGCTTTCAAGTTTCCACCCATTTGAATTTTAGACTCTCCAATGCCTTCAAAAACATTACCGGTACCCAGAATATTATTATAAGAATGATTGGGGTTATTAGGATCATATTGCTCATGTACGGATGAAAAGTAACTGTTATCCACAGTCCTCTCTATGTAATAAGGAGCTACAATTCCCAAGGATGGGCCTGCAGCAAAAACTGCTTTTATTTCAACTCCTTGCTGTGGTGCCTTGGTAAAAAGAATGAAATCGCGGCCGTATTGAAAGCGAAGGGCATATAGATAATTACTCTTTCCGTATATAAAGTAATTACCAGTATAAGCAGAGTTTCGTCTTACTTCCTGTGAGTGCTTCACATTCATTATTTCGAGGCCATAGGTCTCCAAAACCCGATCACCGCGCTTTTTGGCTTTTTTGAAAGTAAAGCCTCCAATTAGACCACCCGATGAATTCTTGTTAATTCCCCAGGTAAATTCAGAGTTGTATTCGTAGCTATCTTGTGTTTGAGCATGCACCGAATGATATCCCACTATCAGAAGGATAAAAAGAAAAAAGAAAATTTTAATACGATCCTTCATTCCTACCGCCTTACTTTGCTTATCGAAGTTAAAGTTATAGTAAGAAACGCAGAAAAAATAGTCTTGTTATGAATCTAATGGCAGAAGTTGAGTATCAGGGAAATTTGCGAACTCAGGCAAAACACTTAAAATCAGGAGAAAAGGTTATTACAGATGCCCCAACTGATAATAATGGTAAAGGAGAGGCTTTTAGCCCTACCGATCTTGTTAGTGCTGCACTTAGCAGCTGCATGATGACGATCATGGGCATGTTGGCTGAAAGAGAAGAAATCGATCTGAAGGGGCTACGATCTGAGGTTGTGAAAATCATGACTTCAAACCCAAGAAAAATCGGTGAGATTCAAATCACTTTTTATCACCCCACATTGAAGGCTACCGATGTGCAAAAACAGAAATTGAAAAATGCGGCACTTACTTGCCCAGTGGCACTTAGCTTATCTGATTCCGTAAAACAAACAGTGGTGTTTAATTTTTGATTGGTGTTGTCGTAAGCGCTGCGTTTTTGATGCTGGCGAATTCAATATCAAAATGCGATTTATGAAATATGGCCTCACCATTTTTTAGCACAATTACCTGAGGCGACTGATGTTCTACGTCAAATAGATCTGCAATACTGCGGGATATTTCGCGATATGAAAGTAGATCTAAATAATAGGGTTTTACGGAAGTCATCTCTTCTTCCTTCCAGTTTCTTTCCAGCCTATTCAATGCGGTTCTGCTGATTGAGCAAGTTGTGCTATGTTTGAAAATAATTACGGTTTGGTTTTTTGACTCGATCCGCAATGCTTCTAATTGAGTTGCGGTTTTTAGTTCTGTCCAGTTCATTTTTTCTTGTTAATCGTAAAGGCCAGGCCACAACTCACGCTCCCGCTTATCATAGCGTGGACGCACAGGTTTTTCTTTTACTGCTGTGGGCTGGGTTCCGTTCTTTTTAAAAATCTTAGTCCATAACAACTTAAAGTCAGTCATCATAGTTCGCTCCTGCTTCACATTATTTTGTTTACCATGGGCAAATCTGGCATCGGGTAAAAATCTTTTGTCATTGTACTTACCCATTTTAATGTTTCCCTGATAGTCCGTGATGCGGGCATGGGCTCTGCCTGGTGCTATGGTCTTTAGTGATAAGTCCGCACTGCTCGGATTATGCTTATAACTCCAATACATTTTTATACTTCTGGAATATTCACTGGCTTTTACAGTGGCTTTAGTTGGGGCCAGTCCAGGCATAGAACCTTTTACTGCTTTCGGCTTAGTTCCTGTTTGTTTGGCTTTCACAGCTACCTGCAGGCCATCAGCCATGTATACAGTTTCGAGAGGGCTTTCTTTCTTAAGTGCTTTCTCAACAGCATTAGGATTCCTTACATAAGCTCTTTTAAAAAATGGAAGTTTTGTTTTACCAGAATAGCCAACAGCGGCAGCCTGAGCACCGGTAGGAATGCGCACTTCAATAGGTTGACCATTATTATTCCATAGTTTACCACTTACACTGCCTCCACCTTTTTTAGGCTCTTTTGTTTTAGTCTTACCTTGAAAATTGGCCATTGCGCTTGGTCCTATACTTAGGGTTCGTCCTTCAATTGGCTTGTTGTTATTATTCCAGACTTTACCGCTTATGCTTCCTCCGCCATTGGGTTTAAAGTTGTGCGTTCTGTTTTGGCCACTTACGCTTAAAGATCCAATTCTATTCTTGAATGGTTTATTAGAACGATATTTTCCTGTAGCACTAATGCTGCCTCCACCTCCACTTGTTATTTGTTGATTCGAGCGATATTTTGCGGAAGCACTGATGCTACCACTACCTTTAGGCTTGAAGCCATACGTTCTGTTTTTCCCGCTCACACTTAATGACCCAATTCTATTATTGAATGGTCGGTTAGAACGATATTTTCCTGTAGCACTAATACTGCCGCCTCCTTTAGGTGCATAGTCGTAACTTCTGTTTTGATTACTAACACTTAATGATGATCCGGTTCGGCCATTCAATGGTTTATTTGAACGATACCTCGCAGAGGCACTAATACTTCCTATACCTCCTTTAAATGGTTTGTTAGAACGATATTTTCCAGAGGCGCTAATACTTCCCCCTCCCTTCGGGGCATAGTTGTAACTTCTATTTTTATTACTGATACTTAATGATGATCCGGTTCGGCCATTCAATGGTTTATTCGAACGATATCTTGCGGAGGCACTTACACTTCCTGCGCCTCCTTTAAATGGTTGGTTCGAGCGATATTTTCCAGAAGCACTAATACTTCCTACCCCTGCTTTAAATGGTCGGTTAGAACGATACTTACCAGAAGCGCTAATGCTGCCTCCGGCTTTCGCTGGTCCGGTTGTTTTTCTTCCTGCTACTTCAGCTTGCTTGGTGGCCCGCTTACGAATAGGTTGCCCTGACACGTCACCCATCCATGCTTTTTCGGTACGCTTCGAACCACTTACATGCCCCGAACGGAAGGTGCCTGAATACGCTCGATCACCAGATGATTTTTTACGATCTGCATAAGGATCTTTGGGCTTAACAGCTTCATTGGGAGGTGTTCGATAGTTTCGTCTGCGAAGTGGATTGCCAGATATATCCGTGGTAATCGCCTTTTCACCTTTCGAGAACTTTCCCCAATAAACATCTTTTCTACCCCGTGTTACATATTGTTGTGATGCTGATCGAGGAGTCACAATTCTTTTCTTTCCCGGTGGATTTGGTCCTGAACTCAGTTTGGCTCTGCGACTATATCTATTAGAGCCTGAAGAAACAGTCTCCGTATTTTTTGACGAACGATTAACAAACGATCCTGTTTGCTGAAAGCGTTTTCCCTTTGCTGATTCAGCCGAAGAAGAACTGCTGCGTGGTGAGCTCACACGAACGCCTCTTGATGTTCTTGCATTCGTGCTTAAACGACCCCTGCGGGTTGCCTGGCTTTTTGATCCCGGTCTTTCAGTTTGCCCGGATGATTGATTTACAAATGGCCCCTTTTGTGGATATGCATTAGCACGTGAAGTTTCAGCTGAACGCGATCGACTTCGCGGAGGGTTAACGGACCCTCCAAACGAGGATGTTCGTCTGGTAGTGATCTTGCCTGATCGGGTCGATTGACTTCTGTTTGACTTTCCTGTTTCTGATCTCGTTGAGCCCCGATTCACAAATGGACCACGCTGCGGATACACATTATTTCTGGCCGATTCTGCTGACCGTGAACGAATACGAAGGGGTTGGCCACTGACTGGTTTGGCAACACGGTCCTTGCCTTTTCTTTCATTCGCATAGGGTGACGGATTTGAATACACTGCTCTGCCTGCTACAGAGTTTGCATTTTTAGTTCTTAATCTTTTCCCTGCAATATCTTTTGTCGATCCTTTTTCTTTTTTCTTTACCGCCTTGGCACGCATCTGCTTAATCTTCCCTTTGTTATTGATTGGCTTATTGTCCTGAGCAAGTGAAGGAATGGAGAATACAATAATAAGAAGCACTACAAACCATTTTGCAGTGGATGCGAAAGCATGGGTCTTATGATTGCTTGTGTAAACCAAATTTTAAACAAAGAAACAGGCCAAGATAAGCAAAAAAGCAATGACCTGTTTTTTACCTAAAATGGCGCCTTCTGAAATCAGAAACTCAACAATTCTTCGATAGCACTTTTTATTCTTCCTTTCGGTAAGAAATTATTCTCCAGTGTAGCCGCAAATGGAATAGCGGTATCTAGGCTGGCTACTCTTTTTACTGGCGCGTCCAGGTAAGCAAAGGCATGTTCACTGATCCAGGCTGCGATTTCGGCACCAATGCCTCCGGTAAGTGTGTCTTCGTGAAGCACCAACACGCGATTGGTTTTTTTCACTGTTTCCATCACGGCTTCTTTATCCCAGGGAAGTAGTGTTCTCAAGTCCAGAATATCAGCATTAACATCAGGCATGCTGCTCAAGATCTCTTTCGCCCAATGAACGCCCATGCCATACGTAATGATGGAAATATCAGAACCTTCATTTACCAACTTTGCTTTACCAATTTCAATGGTATAATAATCATCCGGAATCATATCCTTCACCGAACGATAGAGCACTTTATGCTCAAAATAAAGATAGGGGTTTGGATCTTCCAGCGCAGCACAAAGCAAACCTTTGGCATCGTATGGATTGGATGGATAAACTATTTTCAATCCGGGCGTATGAAAAAACCACGCTTCGTTGCTCTGGCTGTGAAATGGGCCTGCAGCTGTGCCTGCACCGGTTGGCATTCTTACCACCACATCGGCTGATTGCCCCCAGCGCCAGTGAGTTTTGGCCAGGTTATTTACGATCTGATTGAATCCTTCCGTTACAAAATCAGCAAACTGCATTTCTACCATCGCTTTCATGCCTTTGATAGAAAGTCCAAGACCTGTACCGACAATCGCAGACTCACAAAGTGGTGTATTGCGTACACGATCTTTTCCAAATTTTTCAACAAAGCCTTCGGTGATTTTGAATACACCTCCATAATCGGCAATGTCCTGCCCCATCAAAACCAGGTTGGAATGTTTCTCCATGCTTTGACGGAGGCCATCACTAATTGCATCAATGAATCTTTTCTCTGTTGTCTTTTCAGAAGGGTTAATAACTTGTTGTGTGAATGGCGCGTAAACATCATTCAATTCCCGGCAGGTATTTGCCTCCGGCAATTTTTCTTCAAAGGCTTCATTCAACCCTTCATCAATTTCTTTCTTTATTTTTTTTCGAATGGTTTCTGCATACTTCGCATCGATCACTTCCTCTTTGATCAGATAGTTTTCAAAATTTTCTACGGGATCTTTTTTGGCCCATTCCACCATCAGTTCTTTAGGAACATACTTGGTGCCTGACGCTTCCTCGTGACCACGCATTCTAAAGGTGATACACTCTAACAATATCGGTCTTGGTTTTTTGCGCATGCTGTCTGCCAAAGACTTCACCGTATCATAAATTTCAAGAACATTATTTCCATCTACCTGAACGCCTTCTATCCCGTAGCCAATGGCTTTGTCAATAAACTGCTTGCATTTGAACTGCTCACTACTGGGTGTTGATAATCCATACCCATTGTTTTCAATTACAAAGATTACGGGAAGATCCCATACAGCAGCGACATTGAGAGCTTCGTGAAAATCTCCCTGGCTGGTGCCGCCATCTCCATTAAATACAACCGTAATTTTTTGCTCTCCTTTTAGTTTGCTTGCCAGCGCGATGCCATCGGCCACACCATTTTGCGGACCCAGATGAGAAATCATTCCCACAATATGATGTTCATTGGTGCCGAAGTGAAAAGAACGATCACGGCCCTTGGTGTAGCCCATCATGGTGCCTTGCCATTGCGCGAATAATCGTACGAAAGGAAGTTCGCGGCCAGTAAATACACCAAGATTGCGGTGCATGGGCAAGATGTATTCATCCCTGTCAAGCGCCTGCGTAATCCCAACCGAAATTGCCTCCTGACCAATGCCGCTAAACCATTTGCTGATTTTATTCTGTCGTAAAAGAATAAGCATTTTTTCTTCAATAAGGCGAGGACGAATTAATGCCTCATATAATCCGCGAAGGATTTCGTCAGAATATTTTGTGCGTATGTATTTCATGGTAGTTGAAAACAGAAGGCAAGTTAGAGTTTTGATTCGCCACTTCTAAAGAGAATGGGTATTGGAGAGGGATTTTTTTTCACCGCTAGTCAACAGACCCAGTGCCATGATCGAGCTGGTTGTCAGGATAACGAAAAATAAAAGACCATTGGTTAGTCCATCCAGTTTTTGATCTTCCGGTATACTGAAAAATAATAGGATACTGATTAAGCCTCTTGGTGAAAGAAATATTTCAGCCCATGATGCGGTTGGAATAAAGAATTTCTGGTAGATAATTCTGATCACATAAATAAGAACCACAATAACAACACCCCATTCAAGTACCTCAATATGAAGCAGGGTTTCAATATCCAGGGAGAAACCAAAAATCAAAAAGAAAAATGTGCGAACCATAAAAGCACTCTCTCCGCTCAATTGTGTGAGATGATTCAGATCCTTTGGGAAATGCTCGTAGGTAAAGATTCTCTTGAACCACTCATATTTTATCCATTGCAGATTGTTGAGGAATAAACCAAAAGCAAGAACAATAACCAGGGTTGGCAGATGGTAATGTTTGCCAATTCCATAAACCAGCATCAACATCGAGATGATCAGGAAAAATTTGAGATGGTGCGTGATTCTTTTTAGCAGGTAAAGAAGGCCGAGGCAAAACATTCCAGCCGGAATAATAATCAATACCGTTTGCCAACCTAATTGAACAAATGAGAAGGTGTCAATTGTGTTATTGGCAAGCATGAAATTAAATAAGATGATTCCAAAAATATCTGAGAGCGAAGATTCATACACAATGAAATCTTTTCGGGTGGTGGGTAGCACAGAGGCCGAGGGGATGGCGATTGCTGAGCTGATGATTCCGAGAGGAACTGCATTTAGAAAACAGGTGTGGAAAGTTTCTCCACTCATGTAGAAAAAAAATATGGCGATTGATGCGGTGGTGAAAAGCAGAATAAAGAAAGCAGAAGCGAGCGAGCTTTTAATAAGTTGAGCCTTGCTCTTCTCCAGTTTTAACTCTAGAGAACCTTCTAATACAATCAGGATAAGACCGATCGTGCCAATAAGCGGTAAGACTGAATTAAAATTTATAGTAGTAATTCCAAAAATGTTGGAGGCATACTGAAGGCCAATTCCACTGAGCAAAAGTAAAATGACGGATGGAATTCTGAATTTTCTGGCAGCCAGATCAAACACATACGAAAAAAACCACCAGCGTACTTAGGATAATTAAAATGATCTCAACAGCCATTACCTATTCGTTATGTTGGAAAGATAGTGAATTATGTTCCTGATATTTTATTTGAGTCATGATCGTCAAGTTTGTTAATTTTGGTCAATTATGATTCCATATTCTTCATTTGTTTTGAGCAATGGCCTCAAGGTATTCGTTCATGAAGACCCCACCGTGCAAATTGCAGTCTTGAATATTCTTTATGACGTGGGTTCCCGTGACGAGCGACCCGATAAAACAGGCTTTGCACACCTTTTCGAGCATTTGATGTTTGGCGGCTCTGTCAATATCCCAAACTATGATGAACCGTTGCAACTTGTGGGTGGTGAAAACAACGCCTTTACCAATGCAGACATTACGAATTACTACTTAATGGTGCCAGCGGCAAATATAGAAACAGGTTTTTGGCTGGAAAGCGACCGCATGTTGAGTTTGTCATTTGATCCACAAGCACTTGAAGTGCAACGCAAAGTCGTGATAGAAGAATTTAAACAACGGTATCTCAATCAGCCTTATGGCGATGTTTGGTTAAAGCTTAGGCCGTTAGTGTACACGACTCATTCTTATCAATGGGCTACTATTGGTAAAGAGATCAGCCATATTGAAAATGCCACACTTGATGATGTGAAAGAATTCTTTTTCAAATACTACATTCCCAACAATGCAATATTAGTGGTAGCTGGAAACGTTACGGTTGACCAGGTTAAACAGCTTTCAGAAAAATGGTTTGGTCCAATTCCTTCCGGTAAAAAACCGGAGAGAAAGATTCAATCAGAACCAGCTCAACTAAACAAGCGCACATTAGAAGTGAAGGCCAACGTTCCAGCCAATGCACTCTACAAAGCGTATCACATGCCAGGAAGATTTGACGCTGACTATTATGCAGCTGATTTGTTGAGTGATATTTTAAGTCGCGGTAATTCCAGCCGGCTTTATAATACGTTGATACAAACAAAGGAAATCTTCACGTCCATTTCTTCTTTTACGATGGGATCTATTGATCCGGGCTTGATCGTAATCAGTGGAAGAGTAAAAGATGGTATTTCATTGACTTATGCAGAGCACGAAGTAGATATAATTCTCGATGAGATTATGCAGAATGGTGTTACCGATGCTGAATTACAAAAAGTAAAAAATCAGGCTCGTGCCACGATTGAATTTGGTGAGGTAGAGTTAATTAATCGTGCTGTGAATCTTGCCTTTGCAGCGCTTTCCGGTGATGCCGAATTGGTAAATCAGGAAGAAGATAAAATACTGGCCATTACTACAGAAGATATCCACCGCGTAGCTAAACGTATTTTCAGAGAAAGCAATGCAAGCGTGATGTATTACCAGGCAGAAAATAAAAATTAAGAAAATGAAAATACGTGTAGGGCTTGGCTTTGATGTTCATCAACTGGAAGTAGGTCGTGATTTTTTTCTTGGAGGAATAAGACTTCCAGCAGCCAAAGGGGCTGTTGGTCATTCGGATGCCGATGTCCTTATTCACGCCATTTGTGATGCTCTGCTCGGAGCCGCCAATCTTCGTGATATCGGATTTCACTACTCGAATACGGATCCGCGCTGGAGAGGTATGGATAGTAAGTTTTTTTTGCAGGATGTCATTCGCATGCTTGCAGAAAAAGGATGGCGAGTAGAAAACATTGATTGTACCCTTTGCCTTGAAGTGCCCAAGGTGAATCCGCATATTCCGGAAATGAAAAAAGTGCTTGCCCCCTTGATGAATATCGATGAAGATGATATCTCCATTAAAGCAACTACGGCAGAGCGACTCGGTTACATTGGTAGAGAGGAAGGCGTGAACGCCTATGCAGTCGTCCTGATAAAAAAAGTTTAACACTTCTACTTTTAGTCTCCTAGTATCACCGATAATGTTTTCAGTGAAGGAGTGCGGTCCGCCACAAGTTTCAGAATCCCCAAAAATGGGATAAACAAAATCATACCTGAAACACCCCAGATAATTGCACCAGCAAAAATGCAAACTATCGTGACTAGGGCATTTATTTTCAATCGGCTGCTCACCGCTAGCGGAAAAATTAAGTTTGCCTCCAGGTATTGAACAAACACAAAGATGGCAATTACACCAAGTGGATACCAAATTGAATTATACGTGATCCACGCCACGGAAATAGGTAATAGTGAGGCCACTAAAATACCCCCATAAGGAATAAATGTGAGAATCGAAGCAATGGATCCAAATAGAATAGCGTGAGGTATTCCCAATAAAAATAGTCCTGTGCTGTTAAGGATCCCCACAATTAAATATACCACCGCCATTCCTTTAATGAAGTTGTAGTAAGACTGTATGCTGAGCTTCACAATATCTCTGATACGTTCCCGACCTTCGGCAGGGAACAAACGATAAAGAACTTCCATCCATTTGTGACGATAGTATAAAATAAGGACAGCATAAATTGGAATCAGAATAAAGTACACAGCTCCAACGGCAGATGCCGATATCACTCCACTTATGATGGACATCGCACCGGCACCGGAGTCATTAATCATTTTGTTTAACCACTGAATTTGTTTCTCGCGATCAATATTGAAATTACTACTCAGCCATACACTGATTTCCTGCGCTGCGGTCATAAGCTTTGATTTCAATCCGGGCCATTCCTGAAAAAATCCAAGCAACTGAGTCGCTAGTAAATACACAATAGCACTAAAAAGTAGGGTAAGTATTGATATGCTTACGATAACAGCACCCATTCTGCCTAGTTTATATCGCTCAAGCCAGACACAAACAGGATAGAGTACGCAACTAATTAATAGTGCAAAAGAAAGAGGCACAAACAGACTGCTTCCAAAATAGAGAATTACGGAAATAAATAAAACATACTGTAGTGTAACGAGGTGCCTGTGTTCCGGAAGCGTAAGTTTCATGTGCTAAGAATATTTCGATTACGACACATGCCTATACAATTAATTTTCTTTAGGTTCATTATTAACAGGCATTTCATAACATTTTAAAGTTAGTATTTAGCGCGTATATTACTTCATAATTGGGGATGACTTAAATCAGTTTTGAACACAATAAAAATTATTATTACCGGTGACGGCAGCCACTCCCTGCTCAATGAGGCTCTGGACGAAACCTATCATTCGCGACATGGAGCTATTCAAGAGTCATTGCATGTTTTTATTACACAGGGATTCAATTACTTGCTGAACAAACAAAAGCATGAATCTATTTCCATTCTGGAGGTGGGCTTTGGCACCGGGCTCAACGCATTGTTAACGCTGAGTGAAGCAATTAAAAACGAATTATCAGTTGCCTATACCTCTCTTGATACCTATCCTCTGAGCCAGGAGGTATGGGAGAATTTAAACTATCCTGATCCCCACAATATACTTAAAGAACTACACCAGGCTGAGTGGCAGAAATGGGCAGATGTTACGTCTCAATTCAAACTCTTAAAACTGGAAAAATCATTACAACTCGTTGATTTAGAGTCTGAGCAATTTGATTTGATTTATTTTGATGCATTTGCACCGAATAAGCAACCCGAAATGTGGGAACTACCTGTGCTCGAAAAAGTTGTTAAGACTTTAAAATCAGAAGGTGTGTTCATCACCTATTGCGCAAAAGGCCAACTGAAACGGGACCTAAAAACGCTAGGGTTGATCGTTGAATCCTTGCCAGGCCCGCCCGGCAAACGCGAGATGGTGCGCGCCATAAAACCCTGATTCTTTTAATGTTTAAATCCCTATTTTTACATCTCAATTTTAAAACCCGAAACGGTGAAAAAAGTAAGAATTGGCACCGTGCAGATGAGATGCACGAAAGATCCAAAAGAAAATTTAGAAAAAACAATTCAGAAAATAATAGAGGCAGCCACAAGTGGCGCGCAGATAGTATGTTTACAAGAGTTGTTTACATCACTTTATTTCTGTGATGTTGAAGATTATGAAAACTTCAAGTTAGCGGAAGCTATTCCAGGGCCATCTACCGATGCACTTTCTAAAGTAGCAAAGGAATTAGGTATCGTAATCATCGCTTCACTTTTTGAAAAACGTGCAGAAGGACTTTATCACAACACCACAGCAGTGATTGATGCCGATGGAAGTTATTTGGGCAAGTACAGAAAGATGCACATTCCTGATGACCCTGCTTACTACGAGAAATTTTATTTTACTCCTGGCGACTTAGGTTATAAAGTATTCAAAACCAGATTTGCCACATTGGGTGTACTCATCTGTTGGGATCAATGGTATCCGGAAGCTGCACGAATCACTTCATTGATGGGTGCCGAAATATTATTCTATCCAACGGCAATCGGGTGGGCAACCTCGCAAGATGAAGCCACTAACCTGGAACAATACAATGCCTGGCAAACTATTCAACGTAGTCATTCCGTGGCCAATGGTGTACATGTGGTGGGTGTAAACCGTGTTGGCCTGGAACAGAATGGAGCCATGAAATTTTGGGGTGGATCATTTATCTCCAATCCATTTGGAAGCATTTTATATAAAGGCTCACACGATGAAGAGGAGGTGAACGTTTTAGAAATTGATTTAAGTAAGACAGATCGCTATCGCACCCATTGGCCATTCCTTCGCGACCGCAGAATTGATTCGTATCAGCCGATTACAAAAAGATACATTGACGAAGATTAATTCATTGAAGAAGGATACTGGCTTCTGGCCGCTCGATTAGAATCAGCTATCCAACATCTAATTTTCAATATCAATTATGACCCCCAAAGAATTAGGATATTATTTCCCCGCAGAGTTTGCAAAGCATTCAGCCACCTGGTTAAGCTGGCCTCACAAAGAGGCATCATGGCCTGGTAAAATTGAAACGATCTATCCGGTATATGCCGAATTTATTAAACGAGTTGCAGAAGGTGAGAAAGTAAACATCAATGTGCTGGATGGGGCAATGAAGCAAAAGGCACTTGGCCACTTGCAAAAAGTAGATGCCAATCTATCGCAGGTAGAATTTTTTTTTCACCCTACTAACGATGCCTGGTGCCGCGATCATGGTCCGGCTTTTTTGGTTAATCCGAAAGAGAAGAAAAAGATGATTGTGGATTGGGGTTACAACGCATGGGGTGGCAAGTATCCTCCCTTCGACCTGGATGACGTAATTCCAACGCTCATTGCAAAGCATTATCATATTCCTGTGGTTCATCCAGGTATTGTTATGGAAGGCGGCTCTGTAGAGTTTAATGGAAAGGGAACATTGTTAACCACAGAAGCGTGTTTGTTAAATCCTAATCGAAACCCACAACTTAACCAAGCACAGATTGAAGAATATTTGTACAACTATTATGGTGTAAATCATATTCTCTGGTTAGGCGATGGCATTGTTGGTGATGATACGGATGGCCATATCGATGATCTCACTCGTTTTGTTAATGAAGATACCGTAGTGACGATCGTTGAATCAAACAAACAGGATGAGAATTACGAACTGCTTCAGGAAAATCTGAAGGAGTTGAAAACATTGAGACTAGAGAATGGTAAACAAATAAATATTATTGAATTGCCCATGCCATCAGCCGTTGTTTATGAAGACATGCGCCTGCCGGCTTCTTATGCTAATTTCTATATCAGCAATAACTATGTGGTTGTCCCTACATTCCGCGATAAAAACGATGACCGTGCATTGGACATTCTTCAACAATGCTTTTCTGATAGAAAAGTGATTGGCCTTGATTCAACCGATATCATCTGGGGGCTAGGTTCATTTCATTGTTTGAGTCAGCAGGAACCAGAAGTTTAGAATTCCGCCCAAAGTAAGGGCCAACATTTGATTTGTTCAATGTGTCTTGGTATCTTTTCGGTTATTCTAAATTAGAAACCGGCTTGAAAAAGATTTTAATACCCATCTTGTTACTTCTTTCCACATTCTCTTTTTCCCAAAGTGTGCTGGATCAAAAACTCGATGGCTCGGAGAAGGGCAAGAAATTAATTACTCTTTTTGAGGAATTAGAGAAAAAACATCCTGTTCGATTTTATTTTCTAAATGAATGGATTGAAAATATTTCCTTTCAACAGAGTTATGAGGGACAAACTCTGGCGAATGCATTGACTGAACTTTTTCTTGGCTCCGATTTAAATTATGTTGCTTTCGATGAACACACTATCGTTCTTATAAAAGATCCTACACAAGCCATTCAGCGACAAGCTGTCGTTAACAGTGCTAAGCGGGAGCTAAAACAAATAAATAAAGTACAGATAGGCAGCGCATCCTCCACTCAGAAGAAAAGTCAAAAAGTGAATATTTCCGGGACCGTATTAGATGGCAAAACCAAGGACCCCCTTATTGGCGCTAATATCTTTGTCGAAGATTCAAATGTTGGCGCTGTAACCAATACAGAAGGCAGCTATAAAATAACCCTTACAGCAGGCTCTCACCTGATACGCTATACCTTCATCAATTATGAGGAAAAAATAATTGACGTTGACGTTTTCGAAGATGGGAAAATTAATCTGGAGCTCGATGAATCAGCAAAAATTCTTGATGAGGTAATCGTGCAGGACAGAACAGTGCGTGAAATAACAACCAGCGGAATTGGTCTAACTCAACTTAGTTTAAAAGAGATAAAAAGAGCTCCGGCTCTTTTGGGTGAAGTGGATATCATTAAATCCATACAAGCTCTCCCCGGTGTAACTACTGCGGGTGAAGCGGCCTCAGGATTTAACGTGCGCGGTGGTAGTGTCGATCAGAATTTGATTCTGTATGATGGTCTTCCCGTTTTTAATAGTTCGCACGTCTTCGGTTTTTTCTCTTCATTCAATTCTGAAGCCATTCGCGATGTAACATTTTTTAGAGGAGGAATTCCAGCAGAATACGGAGGCAGGGTTTCATCAGTTCTGGACATCCGCTCGAAAGAAGGAAGTTATCAAAAGTGGGAAGGCAGCGGTGGTATCGGTATCATTTCGAGCAACCTGATGGTGAGCGGACCAATTAAAAAGGATAAGACTTCTATTGCGGTTTCGTTTCGGACAACCTATTCAGACTGGTTGATCAATACGGTGCGAAGCAACTATGTTGATTTAAGTAAGAGCACAGTAAAATTTTATGACGGAACAGCTAAGCTTACTCATCGATTTACTGAAAAAACAAAACTCACACTTTCCGGATATTTAAGTCATGATGAGTTCCGGTTAACCGGAGATTCTACCTACCGCTGGGATACCGGGCTTGCCTCTTTGAGATTGGATCATGAATTTTCAAAAATCTTTAACTCGTCATTTGTAGCAGGTTACGGCACCTATAGTTATGATGTATCTGATAAAGATCCGTTAACTGGTTTCAATTTAAAATACAAAATTTCCTACCCATCTGCCAAGGCTGATTTTCATCTTCAATTAAGTGACCATAAGGTATCCTTTGGTGCTCAAAGTACTTACTATGACTTCAATCCGGGAACCTTTAGCCCATCGTCACCTACTTCGGATAAAAAATACATTCAAATGGATTATCAAAAATCCTTTGAAACCGGTCTTTATGCTTCTGATCAATTTGAATTATTTAAAAGATTCTTCGTAGACTTAGGTGTACGCTTATCCATGTTTCATGCTGTTGGGCCGGCTGACATAAATATCTACAAAGCAGGATTACCTCGCGAAACAGTAACTCTAATTGATACACTTACCTTTGCAAAAGGTGAAACTATAAAATCATATTTTAATCCTGAACCCAGACTCGGTTTGAGGTATGAACTTTCTCCTGAAGCTTCTATCAAATTCGGATACAATAGAATATATCAATATCTTCATCTCGTAACGAACACCACGGCCATAACACCCGTAGATATCTGGCAGCCTAGTGGATATTATTTTAAACCTCAAATGTCCGATCAGGTATCCTTAGGCTATTTCAGAAATTTCAAAGAAAAAAAGTATGAAGCCTTTCTTGAAATTTATTATAAAAACATTGACAATATATTGGACTTTAAAGATGGAGCACAGCTCATCCTGAACCCACAGATAGAAACAGATCTGCTTCAAGGTAAGGCCAGGGCATATGGTGCTGAGATGCAAGTATCCAAAATGACAGGGCGATTAGTAGGATCATTAGGTTATACTTATTCGCGCTCTTTAAGAACTATTGTTGGCGTTTTCCCTCAGGAAACAATTAACGATGGAAAAGAATACCCTTCTAATTTTGACCAACCTCATGTTGTTAACTTAAGCTGGAAGTATAACATATCAAGAAGGTATTTCTTTACTGGTGGATTCACCTATCGCACAGGAAGACCAATCACATTGCCTTTGTCCGCATTTAGTATTGATAATTTTACAGTGTCTTCGTTTTCAGATAGAAATCAATTTCGAATTCCGGACTACCATCGATTAGATCTGGGTTTGGTGTTTGAAGGAAATCATAAACGAAAAAAGATTTTGGATGGCACCTGGACATTTTCGGTTTATAATATCTACGGCAGAAAGAATCCTTATTCCGTATTCTTCAAAGAAGTCAGGGCTGGAATTCTGCGGCCTTATCGCTTAGCCATTATAGGCACAGCATTACCATCTATCTCCTATAGCTTTAAAATCTAATATGCGCGGCCATTCCATATTTTCAGTGATCGTTATTCTACTATGCTGCACGTGTGTCGATAGAATCAGTTTTGATGTTGGCACAACCTCAACTTTTCCTATTGTTATTGAAGGATATGTTTCTGATCAGCCAGGGCCCTATCAAATTAAAATCAGTAAAGCTTTTGATATCGAATCCAAACAATCACTCAAGGCACCGATTTCTGTTAAGCGATTAGTGATTAGCGACAACCTGGGCAATAGTGAAACACTTTCTGAAATAGTTCAGGGAACGTATGAAACAAACCCTGGCGGCATACACGGTGTAATAGGGAGATCTTATAAAATAAACGTAGAGCTTTTAGATGGACGTGTATATCAATCACTGCCAGATACGTTATTGGCGTCAGGTACTGTCGATGACTTGTATTTCAATTTCAAGACTGATAAAGATCAAGAAGGAGCAACCATTTATGGATTTGATATTTTATTTAATTCAACGGCAGGCGAAAAAAGTAATTTTCATTTTCTTTGGCAGTTTGTCGGCACCTTTCAGGTGGATACAAATCCTGAATTGTATAAAGTGTCATGCGGTGAAAGCAAGTGCCCAAAGCCAAGACCTTGTAGTGCCTATGTGATTAATAATTTTGGAGAGTTGGAGGAGGTGAGGCCCTGTGAGTGTTGCACGTGTTGGTCAAATATTTTTAATGATAGCCCCATTGTAAGTGACAATCAATTTGTGGAAGGAGGAAGATTTAAAGCAGTAGAGGCGGCTTATGTGCCCGTTAACCAATGGACCTTTATGTATAAGGTTCATGCTGAGGTAAGACAAATGAGTTTGTCGCCACGCGCCTTTGCTTTTTGGAAAGCGATTAAAGCGCAGAAGCAAGCCGTTACCAGTTTGTTTCAACCTGTTACAGGTAAAGTGCCGACTAATTTTATACAAATCAGTGGTGCGGCCGGGCCTATCGAAGGATTATTTTATGCGACAGCGATTGCTAAAAAATCAATGTTTATTACGCGTAACGATGTTCCTTCGGAAAACATGATCCCTGTGCAGGATTTACCTTTTGAAGACAGTTGCCTCGGTTTATTTCCAAATTCTACCACTACAAAGCCCGATTTTTGGCAGTAGATAATCTGGATTCTTTGTGATTGAAGGGTGCTTAATTTTTTCTATATGAAAAATGCTTCGCTATCTTCTTTCTTATTGATTTTGATCGCATCAGCATGTGTTGATCGAATTAACTTTGATGTGCCCTATGGTTTCGCTACTGGCATAGTGGTAGATGGCTTTATCTCTGATCAGCCAGGCCCTTATACGGTAAAACTAAATACAGGTCACGACCTAACTGATAAAATTGAACGCACATTCATATCCGCAAAAAGCGTTACCATTTCAGACAATCTGGGTAATACTGAACTTCTTACAAATCGGGATCGGGGTGTTTATCAGACAAGCCCCGATGGAATACGTGGAAGGGCTGGAAGGGCTTATAAACTTCGCGTTGAATTATTTGACGGGCGGGCGTATGAATCAATACCTGATACGCTTCGTAATTCTGGTGTTGTAGACCGTGTGTATTATGCGTTTAAGAAAACGGGTACACAAGATACAGGGGAATCGAGTTATGGATTTGATATCTTCTTTGATGCGTCTTCAAGAGTACAAGATAATTTCTATTATCTCTGGAAATTCACTGGCACGTTTCAGGTAGATACCAATCCTGAATTTGATTTTAATTTTCCTTGCTCTGGTGATCTTGATTGCAACCGGTGTAGCGTATGCAATTTTGTTCCTAAGTGTAGTGGTCTTCGCAATGTTGGAACTCCAAAAGATCCGGAATTTATTAGAATTGGGCCCTGCGAGTGCTGCACTTGTTGGTACAATATTTTCAATGAAGAGCCGATTATCAGCGACAATCAATTGCTTGAGTTCGGTCGGTATAAGGGAATAAAAGCAGGACATATACCGGTTCATCGTTGGATATTTCAACATAAGGTTTATGCCGAGGTGAATCAAATGAGTTTGTCCCGACAATCTTTTGCCTTTTGGAAAGCCATAAAAGATCAAAAGGATGCGAACAATAGTTTATTCCAACCGATCACCGGAAAAATACCAAGTAACTTTGTACAGCTGAGTGGAGCAACGGCTACTATTGAAGGATTGTTCTATGCAGCCTCCATCAGTAATAAAAGAATATTGATTACACGTAAGGATGTGCCCGATAAAACTTTTGTTTTTCCCACACAAGATCCTCCTGAACCCATTGCTTTGAGTTGTCTGGCATTGTATCCAAATTCGTTTACACAAAAGCCTGCTTTTTGGGAGGATTGAATTAAATGAAAAGTAATTCGCTGTTTTCTGTACTATTAATTCTGATCGCATCTGCCTGTGTGGATCGTATCAATTTTGATATTGGCGTAACAGCAGCTTTTCCGGTTGTCGTGGAGGGATATATATCCGATCAACCAGGGCCTTATAAAGTTCAAATCTCCAAGGCCTTTGATATCGAATCTAAATATTCTATAAGAACTCCCATTACTGTTAATAAAGTGGTGCTATCCGATAATGTTGGTAATCAGGAAGAGCTTATGGCGATAAATGATGAATACCAAACCAGTCAGAATGGAATGCGTGGTGTTGTAGGTCGCGCTTATTCTCTTCGCGTTGAACTTAGGGATGGGAGAATTTATGAATCCAAACCGGACACACTCTTTGCTGTAGGAAAGCTCGATAGTATATACTTTGATTTTAGGGAGGAAAAGAATCCTTTAGGTGCTTCAGAATATTCGTTTGATATTTTATTTAACTCAACTTCTGGCAACTCCGACAATTTTAATTTTCTCTGGAAGTTTACCGGCACATTCAGAGCCGACACTCACCCCGAGGGTAATCAGAAAAGCTGTGTCTACTATCGGGGTAAATGCAATTGGGTACCCATATGCAGTGGGCTTTTAAATGTCGCATCCCCGGATTATCCTCCCATTTTCATACGAGATAAACCCTGCGAGTGCTGCACATGCTGGTATTCGATATTTAATGATAAGGTGGCGATAAGTGATAATCAATTATTGAAATTTGGTCGCTTCGATAAAATTATGCTTCACTCAGTGCCTTTAAACGGTTGGATATTCATGCATAAGCTTCATGTGAAAGTAAGTCAGCATAGCTTGTCGCGTGAGGCATTTACATTCTGGAAATCCATAAAGGATCAGAAAGATGCAATCAATAGTTTATTTCAACCCATTACAGGTAAAATCCCAACCAATTTTGTGCAAACCAATGGTGCATCGGTGCAAATTTCCGGATTGTTTTACAGTACTTCTATTTCAGAAAAGTCATTGTATATCACGCGCGATGATGTGCCTAATGTGAATATGATTCCACCTATTCCGGAATGGAACGACAGCTGTTTAACATTATATCCCTTAGCCACTAACATTAAGCCTGACTTTTGGGAGAATTGAATAAATGAAAAGCAATTCCTTGTTTTCTGTATTATTAATTCTGATCGCATCTGCATGCGTGGATCGTATCAATTTTGATATCGGTGTAACAACATCTTTTCCAATTGTTGTTGAAGGGTATATCTCCGATCAACCAGGACCCTATAAAATACAAATCTCCAAAGCCTATGACATTGAATCTAAATATTCGATAAAAGCACCTATTAATGTCAGTCGGGTGATCATATCAGATAGCCAGGGCGGTCTGGAGGAGCTTTCACAAGTAATCGATGGAGAGTACCAAACCAGGCAAGACGGCATTCGTGGTGTTGTCGGCCGCGCTTATGTACTTAGCGTTGAGCTAAGAGATGGCAGAATTTATGAATCAATACCCGATACGCTACTTGCTTCCGGAAAACTTGATAGCCTATATTTTGACTTTAAAGAGGAAAAGAATCCTGAAGGCACCTCAGAATATTCGTTTGATATTTTATTTAATTCATCGTCTGGCGACCTCAACAACTTTTATTTTCTCTGGAAGTTTACAGGAACATTCCGGGCAGACACACATCCAGAGCTGCTAAAAGAGGAAAGGGGTGGCTGCCAGAATTATAATGGTAAATGCAATTGGAAACCCATATGCAGCGGGCTTTTAAATGTGGCATATCCGGATTATCCTCCAAGTTATATTCAAAGTAAGCCCTGCGAATGCTGCACGTGCTGGTATAGTATATTCAATGATAGACTTACGCTTAGCGATAATCAATTATTACAATTAGGTCGCTTCAATAATATCGTAATACAATCGGTGCCTTTGAATGGGTGGATATTTATGCATAAGCTTCACGTTAATGTGAGTCAACAAAGTCTGTCACCTCGGGCATTTGCTTTTTGGAAAGCAATTAAAGATCAGAAGGAGGCTGTCAATAGTTTATTTCAACCGGTCACAGGCAAAATTCCAACTAACTTGGTTCAAATAAGCGGTCCGTCCGCACCAATTTCCGGGATCTTTTACAGTACGTCAATTTCAAAAAAGACGCTATATATAACACGAGATGATGTACCGAATGTGAGTGTGATTCCAGCTATTCCATCCTGGGACGATAGCTGCATTACATTATTTCCTTTTGCCACCAATGTTAAACCTGACTTTTGGCAAGATTAATATGTTTTATCAAAACAATTATCAGAAAATTGAGGTGAGAATTTCATTTGTATCTTTGGTGAACGACTTTTTTTGTTTTTGCATATGAATCGGTATCTCCTACTTATTATCATCTTACTTATCGGGGCGTGTGTCGATAGGATCGATTTTAATATTGACGAGCCAACCAATTATGCGATCGTTATTGATGGATTTATTTCCGATCAGCCAGGGCCTTATGAGATCAATGTTACCCGAGCGTTCGACATTGAATCAAAACTTTCACTCAAAACTCCACTATCCGTAAAACGCATGGTGATCTCCGACAATGAGGGCACCCAAGAGCAATTAACGAGTGTGGCACAAGGCGTATATCAAACCGACCCCAATGGCATACAAGGAAAAGTAGGAAGAGCTTATAGACTAGAGATTGAATTACTTGATGGACGTGTCTATACATCTATTCCTGATACGTTGGTAGCATCAGGAACAGTAGATCATGTTTATTTTAATCAGTCATCCTTTAAAGAATCAGATGGAACAACGAAACCCGGGTTCGATGTCTTCTTTGATTCCTCATTAGGACAAAAAGATAGCTTTCATTATTTGTGGCAGTTTATCGGAACCTATCAGATTGAAACAAACCCTGAACTATATGACACTTTATGTATCGAAGCCAGATGCCCAAAACCTAAGCCCTGTAGTGGATATAGAAACGCTGGTGGCGAATTAGTTAAGATAGGTGATTGCACATGTTGCACCTGTTGGGTCAATTTCTTTAACGATCAACTCATTATAAGTGATGATGAGTTGATAGAATCGGACGAGTTTACTGGAATTAAAGTAGCTGTTGTTCCCATCAATCAATGGACCTTTATGCATAAGGTGCATGCAGAAGTAAGGCAAATGAGTTTATCTACACGTGCCTTCGCTTTTTGGAAAGGAGTAAAATCACAAAAAGCAGCAACTTCCAGTTTGTTTCAGCCGATAACAGGTAGGGTTCCAACTAATTTTGTTCAAATTAGCGGTAAAGATGGCCCTATTGAAGGACTGTTCTATGCAACGTCCATTCACAGCAATGCTATTTTTATAACCCCTGATGATGTGAATCCGCAAACACTAATCCCACCACAGAGCGTACCCTTTATTAATGATTGCCGAAATGCATTTCCTTATTCAAAAAATATAAAGCCTATTTACTGGGACTAATACTATTAACCTTACAAGAAAGAAGCATATGAAGAAAGCGTTTCTATTTAGAAGTATAACAATCCTAAGCAGTCTGGTGATGCTTGTGTTTTGCTCCTGGAACCCCATTGATTTCTTACAAGAGGCACAAACCAAATATGAACAATATCAACAGCAATATCCATCTGTAAAGATCAACATGGTTTTTAACCAACCTGTATTTTCACCAGGAGACACTGCATTTTTTAATGCCTGGTATACCAGCGAAGAGAATATTCCGGTCAAAGGTAATCATATTGTTAATGTTGATTTAATCTCTGGTTCAGGTAGCACCAGGCAACAAATTCGTTTTAGAGTAAAAGATGGAAGCGCTAACAATCAAATCGTTTTTAATAAGGAGTTAGCACCTGGCGTATATAAGTTAGTTGCCTATACCGATTGGATGAAAAACTTTGGAGAACCCTGGTTCTATCAAAAAAGAATACAAATTCTTCAACGAAATAAAGTGGCGATTCAAGAGAGTACTGATCACAGTATTAAATTTTATTTTGAAGGTGGTCATTTTGTCAACGGCCTGATAAACAAGTTGGTCGTTGTGGGGCCTCCTTCAGAAGAATTGATTATCAAAAATCAACAAAGCACAATCATTCAGAAATTGAAATTGGACTCCACCGGACTGGGTAGTCTGATGATCACTCCAGAAAGTGGTCAATCATATTTTGCGGAAGTCAATGGTAGCAATAAATCGCTGCCTCTTCCAAAATCAGATCAGGATGGCATTGTTATGCAACTTGATCATAAAGGTGAACAGGTGTCCTTCGCTATTCCCAAAGATTCAAAACTAGATAATCAGGAAATCTATGTGATCAGCACAGCGAGTGGGAAGATCGTTTCAAAAGAGAAAATAGTTCTTAGCCAGGATCAATCGAATAATTCAATTCGACTTACTTCAAAACAGGGGGTGCTAAATCAGGTTTTTGTTTTCAATTCTGTGGGTAAGTTGATTGGGCAACGCATATTTTCTCCCATCGTTCTGGATAATCCGATAGCCGTAAAAATACAATTTCCCACACAAACAGTGCAGCGGGGAAATGTAACGGGTGGAATTTCGATCATAGATAAATCAGGAGCTCCTATTGAAGCTGAAGCATCAATCACCATACTACAGGATAACTTATTCAACGAATTTGATATTTCAAATTCATATTTATCAGAGTTGCCTGAACTAACGGAAAGAATAGAAAGCTTTGGAAAATTACCGCAGACACACAATGATTTTTTAATAACTCAAACGTGGAAAAGAATTAATTGGGAATCAATCTTATCATCAAATCCTACAACGTTTAAATTTCCATTTCAAGCTCAGTCAACATTAAAGGGCCAGGTTATATCAGATAAAACAGGATTTCCTCCACCAGACTCAACTATTCTATTAACCTATCTTCAAAAGAATACGGTAGGATATGAAGCCTACGTGAACAAAGGAAAATTTGAAATGCCTTTGATTTTCGATTTCTGGGGAGAGGATTATATTTTCTGTTCACTACAGAATAACTCTAAGACCCTTGACGAAGATTATACTATTTCTATTCTTAAGGATAGTATTAAGTTAACACAACGATGGAATTCAGTTGAAGATACAAAGCCCTCTCCTTACGGTGAATATGCTTTCAAAAAGAAATTAGTCTCCAATTCATTCAATTATTTTAGAATAGACCAAAGTAGTAATTCTTCTGAAAATCTTAATCCGAACGCGCTACTCGAAGAGGAGTTTATGGGGGTTGATTACACTGTAAATGTTGGTGATTATCTTATATTTCCTAAAATGGAAGATCTGCTACGCGAAGTAGTGCCATTTGTACAACACAGAAGAAGGGGCGATGTTGAATCTGTAAGAATGTTTTTTAGATATTTAAACACAACCAAAGTTTCTAAGGGCGATCCTTTATATGTGATTGATGGACTTATGTGCATGAACACACCCTATTTTTTAGGCTTAAAACCTGAAGACGTTCTTTTTATAAAAATAATTAATAACCCTAATAAGCTTTCTCAATTGGGGAAACTAGGCGAGAACGGTGTCATTTTTGTCGAATCACGAAAAGGAAATTTGGCTCCGACATCGATCGTTAAAAATCTTTTTCCAATTGTAGGCCTAAACCGTGCTGTGGATTTTTATAAAAATCAGTCTGTACCAGATATTTCTGTAACGTATCACATTCCTAATCTACATTCCACTCTTTATTGGAAACCGTCCATGACCTTAAGTTCATCCGCACCTGCTTCGGTTAGCTTTTCAACTGGAGATGATATTGGGCCAATGAAAATTGTTGTACGAGGAGTTACCAAAGACGGTCATCTTTTTTCGGCTGAGCAGGTTATTGATATTGGGTTCAATACCATTAAGAACTGATTGATGACTTCAACTATTAGTTTTGAAATTGATGCATCTGAACCGGTGTAAGGCAGGCGTTCAGCAGCACATCGTGATTTGATTTTTCAGCAATACTTTGTTCTGGTTCAAAGAAAGAGACACCAATCTTAATACAATTTGGGCGGCATAATTTTAAAAATCGATCATAATAACCTTTGCCGTAACCAATGCGATGTCCCAGTTTGTCAACGGCAAGTAGTGGCACAATAACCATATCGATATCTTGCGGATCAGCGTGCGCTCCTTGTATTGGTTCTGCCATTCCCCATTTTGTTTTTTCAAGTTGGTCAGACCCAGCAAAAAAAATATTTTCAATCTCATCTCCCTTTACTCTTGGGATCACCAATCGAATGTGAGGAAATCCTATTCTTATACGATCAATAATGAGCCAGGTGTCGGCTTCTCGTTTGGATTCGATAGGCAAATAAAGATGTAGCGTATGTATTCGGTAAAGATCAACCGAACTAAAAAACAAATCTGAAATTTTTACGCTTTGCTCTCGATACTCACTTTCAGTTAACGCCAGCCTTTTAGCCATATAAATTTTTCGAAGCTCATCTTTATTCATAAAACAAAAGATTGAACTTAAAATCAAACGGATCAAATACTTCAAGGAGTCTTTTAATAAACAGAGGATCCTTCTGATAGAAGTTTAAAAAATTATCAATCCGCTCTTGCGGACTGCCATTTGGAAAAAGGATATCCTTCACTGATTCAAGTTGCCCTAATTTTTCACGATGAACACGTTTTTCAGCACGGAGAATTTTCTGTTCAATTTTATCAAGACTGCTTGCCGTACGTGTTGCCTGTGCATCTATAAATTTTATTAACGTAGGATCAATACGACCTGCACGATCACGAATTACCGAAAATTGTTCAGCGAAAAGCGTTAACTCTTTTCCAAGCGAAAGATCGTGTGTTGTGTTCTTTAGAATCAATTGATTGAATAAATAATTCTTTTCTTCGAACAGATGCTTATAATCGAGGCCAGTCTTTTCAAATTTATGAGCTACGTTCTTTTCTATCACCAAGGCAAAATTTCTTGGCATCAACATAGGAAATGGAATGTTGAAATGATCGAATACTCCTTTCAGCTGCAACCAATAGACTACTTCTGCAGGCCCGCCTGCGTAGGCTAGATTTGGTAGAATTACTTCCTGATATAAAGGTCTGAGGATTACATTGGGACTAAATTTTTCGGGTTCAGATTCAATCAAACTCGCGATCTCTTCTTTCGAAAATTGGATGGATGTGTCTACGACATGAAAGCGTCCATCCTTTTCTTCTATCCTGCTTCTGAGATTTCTATCAACGAAGAAAAAGTTAATGTCTCTCGCGAAAACTTGTGGGTGATATCCCAACGACTCAAGCTGTTGATTTTGCTCCTCTACTAATTTTTTCGGAGTATGATTAAACACATCTTCCTTAATCACATGATGAAAGAGTTTCTTCAGCTTATGATCATCAGCATCCACTACAATGAGTCCTTCCTCACCAAAAAGCTCATTTACATAATACCTAACCGCATCACTTAATGTATCATGCTTCAAATAAGCATTCTTGAACAAACTGATTTCACCCGGAATATCGGAGAATAGTTTTTCAATTGACTTTGGATTGAATCGCCCTACGGCTCCTTGCTGATCCGTTTCCCAGGTATACTTCTTTCCATAGAGTTTGAAATATTTTATTTCATCATAATCATGATCCTCAGATGCCATCCAGTATACTGGCACGAAATTATCATCCGGAAACTGCTTCTTTAATTCTTTGCAGGCATTGATTACCGTTACGATTTTATAAATAAAATATAATGGTCCAGTGAAAATATTAAGTTGATGGCCGGTAGTAATAGTAAACGTATTAGACTCAGAAAGCAGATTGATATTATTCTTTACAGAATCCTTCTGAGATAGGTTTTTATATTGGCTTTGTAATGTGCTTATCAGGATGCTGCGATGCGCAGCGGGAAAAGATTGCCTTTTAGTTTGAATCTGAGTTTCAAAATTTTTCTTTTCCGGAAAAAGTGAATAGAATTTTTTTAACATTTCCTTTTGCTGAATGTAATCGAGAAAAAAAGAAGAGAATGAATTGGTTTCCGCAAATGAAAGTTTCTGAATGCGCATGATTAACAACAGGTGAGATTAGAAAAATGCATAACCCGAATAACGACTAAGTTCTGATAAAGTTTGAAAATTTCCATCATGGGTTTAAGCTGTTAAGAAGTTGTTAAATGCGTTCAGCAATCAAATCAAATTCGGTGGCACCGGTCACCTTGGCCTGAATGAAATCACCAACCCTGATATATTCTTCGGTGCCATCCAGTAAAACTTCATTATCCACTTCGGGTGAATCAAATTCAGTGCGTCCAATAAATTGACCTGACTCCTTACGATCAATCAATACTTTATAGGTGTTGCCGATTTTAGCACGATTTAGCTCCAGCGAAATACCTTGTTGCAAATCCATCAACGCATCAACACGTTCTTGTTTCAACTCATCGGAAACATCATCCGCCATAGAAAATGAATGTGTGTTATCCTCATGCGAATACGGAAAAACTCCCAACCGATCGAAGCGCATGTCTTCCACAAACTTCATCATCTCATCAAAGTCCTGCTCAGTTTCACCGGGGTGCCCGGCAATTAAGGTTGTGCGTATGGCAATGCCCGGCACTTTTTCACGGATCGTATTTAAAAGTGCTTCTGTTTTTTCGCGGGTGGTTCCACGTCTCATGAGCTGCAATATGCGGCTGGAACCATGTTGCAGTGGAATATCCAGATACTTGCAAATGTTTGAACGTTGCGCCATCACATCAAGTGCATCCATCGGGAAGCCCGTAGGAAATGCATAATGAAGACGAATCCATTCAATGCCTTCTACATCTGATAGGCGTTCAAGAAGTTCTGCCAGGTTTCTTTTTTTATAAAGATCAAGACCATAGTACGTAGAGTCCTGAGCAATCAATAGAAGTTCTTTTGTTCCTTTCTTCGCAAGGTTCTTTGCTTCCAATACTAACTCTTCAATAGGTTTTGAAATGTGCTTGCCCCGCATGATCGGAATAGCACAGAATGAACAAGGCCGGTCGCAACCTTCCGAAATTTTCAAGTAGGCAAAATGACTTGGGTTAGTCAATATTCGCTCGCCCACCAGCTCATGCTTATAATTGGCGTTGAGTTGTTTGAGCAACCGCGATAGATCACGTGTACCAAACCATGCATCTACATCCGGTATCTCTTTTTCAAGATCCGTTTTATAGCGTTCCGAAAGGCAACCGGTTACATATACTTTTTCAACTACTCCCTCCTCTTTCGCATCAACATATCGCAAAATAGTATCGATGGATTCTTGTTTGGCATTATCAATAAAGCCGCAGGTATTGATGACCACGATATTGGCATCATCCTTTTTTGATTCATGGGAAGTCTCAATTCCATTGCCGCGCAACTGGGTAAGTAGCACTTCCGAATCGACCAGGTTTTTAGAGCAGCCGAGCGTAACGATATTGACTTTTGTCTTTTTGGTACCTTTTGTTTTCACGTCATTAAATAAGGTGCGAATTTACTAAAAATACACTCGTTGAGATTCTACCCAGCGTGGCAGTAAGGGTTATATTTGCATCTTCAACTAAGACCAGGTGAGAATTGTTCAGTTCATAGTGTTGATTTTTCTCTTTTCAGGCTGCCTGAGTGAGCCCGATTGCATTATTACGAGCACCAACCTGGTTAAAATCTACTTCAAAAAAGACTCAAAAACTCCGCGGGAAATCACCTTTACGAAGATAAATGTGTCGGGTCTGCCTAAAGATTTTTACGCAGGGCAGAAAGTTTCTTATGTGGAACTACCTGTAAATCCCGAGGATTTCGAATCAACATTTACTTTCTATTTCGAAAAACGAGTGGAGACGCTGCATCTTACTTATACCAAACAATCGCAGGTGATATCGGCTTCCTGTGGGGCATTTACAAATTATTCAAATTTGTCTGTGCCAGACACTTCTTTCGAATTATTCAAAATTACCATTAATCAATTGCTCCTTGATGCGACTAGTAATCTTGAAATATTTCTTAAGTAGTGCTTTAGTGCTCTTATTTCTGAGCGCCCGGGCTCAGGATAAAGAAGAGAAAGGAGATTCTCTAAAAAGTAGTGGTATTCAGAAGCCAACCGGTGTGCGCATTGGCACCGATTTAATTGCTATTGGAAAGACATTATTTGACAGCCCTTTATCTGGATGGGAGTTAAATGCTGATGTAGATTTTGGTCGTTACTACCTGGCGCTGGATTATGGATCATGGTCGCGTAAGGATAGCATAGATAACGGATACTACACCAATGATGGTCGCTACTTTCGTGCAGGTGTGGATATCAACTTTTTGTTAAATGATCCTGACAGGAATATGTTCTTTCTTGGCTTCCGATATGGACGTTCAACATTTGATGAGCAATTGAATTATGAAACTACCCTTGACGATTTTGGCATTATTCAAAAAGAGTTGTCCAATCAAAATGCTTCAGCAGGATGGGCAGAGTTAACGACAGGATTGCGCGTAAAAGTCTGGAAGTATTTCTGGATGGGGTATACTGCCAGAATGAAATTTTCACCAAACGTGAACGGCAATCCAGAGTTAGAAACCTACGACATACCGGGCTATGGAAAAACTTCAAAGGCAGTCTATTGGGGTTTTAACTACCAGGTGTTCTGGAGAATTCCATTTAAGAAGAATTAATCAAGTTAGAGATCAGAGACTTAATCAATCCAAAATGACGGCTTTAAGTTTGTCGAATACGGAAATAGGTCCCGACAATCACCGATTGCAAATGGTCTTTCAGTGGGTATCGATATGACAACTTCTGCAGGGAGGTCAAACTTCTTTAGATACTGTACTTTACTATTGATGGCGGTAGCAAAGAAGAGACCCTCAACGCGTGTGGTTTTACCTGAAGTCTGTATAAAATTACTTGGAACTTTTCCTGTGATAGGCTGGAACAGGCTACCCGTTGCTTCTTTCTGGTCACGGATAGCTTTCCAAAAGCGATAAGAATTATTAGTCAAACTCATCTGACTCATTTCCACCCTGATCTTATATTCCAAAGTCCATTTGTTAAATGGAATAGTTGAGGCGTTAACACCTTTCAATTCACCACGCCTTGTTAAATGATCATCATTTAGGATTAGAATTTCATTGAAGACATTGTACCAACACATGCAGCACGTGCAGGGAAATAGTTTTTCCAATTTTGGCTGTACGTTAGTCCCTGTGTTTCTATAACCACTGCAAGGCGGCACGAAATTGCACTGACCAGTTTCCCGCAGGAAGTTGCAAGCTCCATTTGGAAATTCCGGATGTGACTCTACCTGATAGGTGCTGGTCTGTTTCCATAGAAATTTATTATTGTTACTGTTGGCATTATAGGAAGCATCAAAGAAAATATCATAGCTATATGTCTTTTCTCCAATGCTATTGTATTTGCTTTTTAGCTCGAAGTATAAACTATCCAGTGAACCTGCGGGTAGTATAGTATCAGGCAATGACTCATAAATCCGGCCGTCCAACAATTCAACAGTAATTGTATAAACACCACCTGTTTGTCCTTTTATCCCGTTGGGACCGGTCTGATAAATTCCTTTGTTCACTTCACTCAGTATTTCAGCATGACCCTGATTATCGGATATTTTTAACTGCTTTACGGAAATAGGGATCTTTGTAGATTCCTTGGATTCAATGTCAAAAACATTTTGGATTCTTATTTCATAGGGGCCCGGCTGATCTGAGATGTACCCCGTTATGGAAATACTATTGTTAAGAGGTTTTTCAAAATCAAACGTAATCCTATCCACACAAGCTGTTGCTAGCAAGATCACTAGATATGAAAGTAGTAGGGTGGATCTCATTTCATCTTTTAATGTAGAGAGAAGCCATGAACCAGGATTAATTATTATCTACTTCTAAAAAATACACGCACCGAACAGGTTCACCATAGTGTGTAACCCCTTCTGCCACAATCCGATATTTACCTTGTAAGTCTGAGGCAAAGAAAGAAACGGAAGCTGCGCCTGTTTTGGCATCGGTTACCACTACTGGATTCCAATAAATGGTGGAGCGGTAATCGGCTAATTTAGGATCAGTATCTTTATCATCATAATCCGGAAATCTAAATTGGCGTGAACGTGAGTAGCCTTTTATTTTCGCAGTTTGAAAGTTAGGAGTTACTTTTTCATCTGAAGGTCCCGTTTTTGTATAAATTGATATTACGCCCGCTGCTCCTTGTGAACCATACATCACATTTATTCTTTTTGTAAAGCCTATCGATTCTATCGTTGATGGGTTAATCATCGCTAAAATATCACCTGCGTTTCCCCCCATGGGTATATCATTTATTGTTACTAATGGGGAAGATGAAGAATTAATTGAGTTGTATTTGGCTCTCGTAAAAACGATTGAATTAACTTCTGGCCTAACTTCCATACCTGCCACTTTGCCTACCAAAGAATAGAGTAAATTCGGATAACCTGTGTTGATATCCTTTGAGGTTAATACATAATCAGGATTACCATAAGGCCTTTTTACTCGGTAGTCCCTTTCCTGTTCGTCTGGTAACCGACTTGCCTTAACTACAACATTTTTTAATAAACGTACATCCTTTGGCACTTCGTACTCGGATATAATCCGTTGTATTGATTGTGCGCTTTGAACGCGTAAAGTGAACTTACCATTTTCAAATTTCGGGGCAGGCGTTTCTCTTGGCAGTATCTCCACTTTTCCATAAGGATAATTTTTTGCCTTATCTGCTTTAAAAGAATACGTTGCAGTATCGTAAAAATTCAATCCTGTTACTGAAAAAAAACCCAACTCATTGGTTGCAGCCATCATCATCGTGCGGGGTTTCATCTGAAGTATGGTGAGTGTGGCTTTCTCCGGCTTATTATTGTCGTTCTTGAATCTGCCTGTAAAACCTACACCATATTCTACCGGATATTTTAAGTCTATATCCCTGCTCTTTTCATTTTTTTCAAAAGGAAATCTATTCAATATCGTTTCCGGCTCGGTGATGGGCACCACCTGCGCGACATCCGTCACCGACATGGATAGATTTGATGCCAGCGACTTCCCTTCGTTATCTTTTAATTGCAACATTAGTGTGATCCGCTCGCGCGTGTGGTATGTTTTTTTATCTGCCGAAATCGTAAGTATACTGCTTATTGACTCAGCCATATCTTCTTCCTCCCTCTCTACCTTATCAGTAATGGTGAGGACAGGTATCTGCTTTATAAAAAGAACTGAGTCTCCAAAATTTCTATTCAGGTTAGTGTAGGCGCGCAAGTGGTAATTACCAGCCTTCAGTGAATCCGGCAAAATAAAATCATTACTAAACAAGCCACTGTCAATTTTTAGTGTTTTTGTTAAAGTAATTTTCTTGTCAGCATTGATGAGTTCCACATACATCACTTCACTCAGCGAATCGCGCCAGATTGGCTTTTTATAATTGATGTATCCTTTAAACCATATGGGCTCACCAGGATAGTAATAAGGTTTGTCGGTGTGAACATATACTTTTTCGTAAAACTGCTCTATGGTTTGTGAGTAGACAAGATCCACGTCACCTGCTACCGGTTGGAAATCAAAGGGCAACTGATCGTCTAGCTTCTTCACCATATCACCTGTTGCTGCTAACGCTTTTGAATTGATCATGAATCCTTCTCTATTTACATCTACTGGAATATCGGTTATGACCTTGCTGGTTTCCATAGTACCATCGTTTTTGTAAATGACAGTCAGTGGCTGAGCAATGTTAAGCGTAGCGTAACCTATTAGTGAAGAGACCGAGATCAGTGATTTCGCTTCAATATTATTTCCGTTTTCATCCTGTATGGAATATCCTTCTTCTTCAAGTTTATCGGCATTCATAGCCATCAGCCAATGGCGTTGTGATCCCAGAAAATATTTTTTCCGATTCTTCTCCCAGTCAATGTTTTGCTGAATATCCCCTGCGGGCAGTAACTCATATTTCATGGGTGCAAGAGCCAGATCGCGTAAGGGTAAACCCATCAGATAAAAGGATATGCGATAACCGGTAATCTCATTTTCAATTATTAGAGGAGCCTTTGCCGTGATGATGCGCTTCCTGTCTTCCTCAGTAGCTCCAATGTCGTTTGTATTTAAAGTAATAGCTACTCTATCGTTGCTTGCTGGGCTAAACTTAATTTTCAGCATTTCCCTTTCTTCTTCTGTCAACTTCTTGCCCTTCTTCGTTTTGGAAGCTAGCAGAGATAGCTTCAGATTGTATGCGCGGTCTGGTTGAATTTTTATTGAAGACCGGTAGAGGGAGTATCCTTTTTTATAAAGCGCTATCTCATGAAACCCGATGGAAATTTCGTCTAATCGGAACTGCCCCAATTCATCGCTTTGTGTATGTAAGGTTGTCTTATTTACAAACACCTCAACACCGGCTAAAGGCTTTCCAGTTTTGCTATCGGTAATAAGGCCGCTAATCTGGGCTATAGAGCTAATGGATACAAAACTTAACCCCGAAAGGGCTAGACAAGCGAGCGTTAAGTGCTTGATTGAAAATTGCTTCGTCATTCTTTCAATGAAGATATCTATTTCTTTTAGATAAGTCTTCAGAGAATGAGTCACAATTCTATTTTAATACCTAAAACTGACTCGTTGGTGGCTTTAAAATCACCTCTGCTGAAATAGCGAATTCACAAATTCCATTTTGTTAAATACCTGCAGGTCGTCCACCTTTTCGCCTACACCGATATATTTTACAGGGATTTTAAATTCATCTGAAATTCCGATCACCACACCACCTTTGGCAGTACCATCTAATTTGGTGATCGCCAAACAAGTTACATCCGTTGCTTTTGTAAACTCGCGTGCCTGAATAACGGCATTTTGTCCGGTGCTTCCGTCTAATACAAGCATCACATCATGAGGTGCATCAGGAATTACTTTTTCCATCACTCGTTTGATTTTGGATAGCTCGGCCATCAAATTTATTTTGGTGTGCAATCGGCCTGCGGTGTCAATGATGATGACATCAACACCCATCTCAACACCCTGCTTAAGAGTATCAAAAGCTACCGCTGAAGGATCTGTGTTCATGCCTTTTTCTACAACGGGAACACCAATGCGTGCTCCCCAAAGCTTGAGTTGTTCTACTGCAGCTGCTCGAAATGTATCACCAGCTCCCAATAGTACTGATTTTCCATTTTTCTTATACTGTGCGGCCAGCTTTCCAATGGTCGTGGTTTTACCAACACCGTTTACGCCAACCACCATCAGCACATAGGGCTTAACACCGGCAGGCACTTCAAAATCGGCTAGATCGGTAGAGTTATTTTCAGATAATAAAGAGGCAATTTCTTCTCGTAGGATACGATCCAACTCAGACGTGCCGAGGTATTTGTCGCGCGCAACTCTTTCCTGAATACGACTGATAATTTTCACTGTGGTTTCAACACCAACGTCTGAAGAGATGAGGATTTCCTCCAGATGGTCAAGGACTTCGTCATCAACAGTAGACTTTCCGGCAATAGCCTTAGTTAGTTTTCCGAAAAAACTTTCTTTTGACTTTTGAAGTCCCTGGTCGAGGCTTTCTTTTTTCTCTTTTGAAAATAAACCCGAAAAGAATGACATAGTTGAATGCTCAAAAGTGCCTGTAAAAGTAAGAGAAATAAAAAAGTCCCACATCGGGGACTCTTTATTATATAGATTCTTTCGAATTACTTCTTGGCGAGGGTCTCTTTTACGAGATCAGAAATTACAATTTCTTCTTTGAAAACATAAGCACCTGTTTTCTCAGATTTCACAGCGCGGATAACTTTAGCGTAGTTCTTACCGTCTGTTTTCTTAAGCGAAGCAACAACTTTCTTTGCCATGATTACTTAATTTCTTTGTGAAGGGTATATTTTTTAAGGATCGGATTGTACTTCTTAAGCTCAATACGCTCAGTAGTGTTTTTCCTGTTTTTGGTAGTAATGTGACGGCTCATGCCTGGCATGCCGGTTGTTTTGTGCTCAGTGCACTCTAATATTACCTGTATTCTATTTCCTTTCTTTGCCATAAAGCTGATTTTTAAAGATTAGATGGCAAGGGTGCCTTTTTCGCGTGCTTCTTTAAGCACTGCCGTGATTCCTTTCAAATTGATTGTTTTGAGAGCTTTGGTAGATAACTTTATAGTGATCCACTTATTTTCTTCTGGAATGAAGAAACGCTTCGTCTGAAGATTAGGATAGAACCTACGCTTCGTCTTGTTGTTTGCGTGTGAAACCTTATTCCCTACTTGTGGTCTCTTTCCGGTGATTTGACAAACTCTTGCCATAAAACTTATTGATTTAGCCCCTCTTAAAAAGGGATTGCAAATATCGGGAAAAGCCTCTTAATAATGCAAGCCTGCCGAAAAGAAAGGTGAAGGAATTGATCTCCCTCAAATAAAAATACGGTATTCAACCTGTTTTTTGATCGAAATTTTACACAGTTGACTTAAAATCAATATTTTACGAGCTATGAAAAAAATCCTGTTTTTATTCTTTTGGCTGCCTGTTTTGTCTTCATTTGCTCAAAATAACAATATTGATAGCCTCAAAACAGTGCTAAGGTCGGTGCAATCTGCCGAGGATTCTACCAAAACGCTGGTTGAATTATGCTGGGAATACCGGTTTATCAATGCCGATACCGCCAGGCAATACGGATTGAAAGCACTTGACCTGGCTAAAAAAAATGGGCTTAAAGAAAGTGAGGTTCAAGCCCTGCATAATATAGGTATTACCCATGAAGCTCAGGGCAATTACGCGCAGGCGCTCGACTTTGAACTTAAAGCCTTGGGATTCCGAAAAGAAATGGGCGATGACTCAAAAACGGCCAACACTCTTAACAATATCGGGATCATTTACGATGAGCAAGGAAATTATAAGCTAGCGCTTGAATATTATCATGAGGCACGGAAGATTTATGAAAAGATAAATGATGAAAAGAAAATAGCCATGGTATTAGTAAACATGGCTATTGTGCTAAAAGCTCAGGGAGAATATGCAAAGGTGATTGAATACTATCACGAAGCCCTGGCCATCTACCAGAGATTAAACAATGAATTTGGTGTGGCCGCATGCTATGCAAATCTGGGCTCTGTATTCTACTATTTACCCAACTATGACAGTGCGCTTCATTACTCCTTATTAGCCACTCATAGGTTTGAGGCGCAGAACATCCAGCAATTTTTGGGAAGCTCTCTCTGTAACGCAGGCATGGCCTATGATAAACTTGGAGATCGTGAAAAAGCCAAAGTCTATTTGTTAAAAGCAAAAATGATGAACAAGCAATATGACAACAAGAAAGAACTCTCGTTTGCCATGATCTACCTGTCAAAGATTTATCAATCAGAAGGCTTATTACAATTAGCAGAACAAGAAGCATCGGAAGCACTGAGTATAGCTTCAAAGATTAATGCACTGGAGCAAGTGATGGAGGCACGGTTAGCTTTATCTGAGATACAGGCAGCAAAAAATGATTTTAAAAAGGCTTATCATGAGTATCGCGAATACGTGCTTGTGAAAGATTCAATCTATCAGCAGGAAAAAACGCGCCAGATTGCCCAACTGCAAACAGAATATGAAACAGTAAAAAAGGAAAATCAGATTCTGCAGCTAAAGCAGGTGAATGAAATGAAAGATGCCCGCTTAAATCAAAGCATCATAACCATTATTTTGCTTGTTGCGATACTGGGCGGAATATTAGCCTTTGGTTTTCTTTGGAAGAATCGAATCACATTAAAACAACAAGCCGAATTGCAAGCCACACGCGCTTCCTTGCGAGAAGGTCAACTCAAGGCTGTGATTGCTTCGCAGGAAGAAGAACGAAAACGTTTTGCCGCAGACTTACATGATGGATTGGGTCAGATGATTTCCGCGCTAAGACTTAGCCTGTCGAATGAAAAGGTAGATGCGACAGCGTTGAGCCATGCACTGGGTGTGTTGAATGATATGAATGTTGAAATCAGAAACATTGCCTTCAACCTGATGCCGCAAGTGCTCATGAAAAGTGGGTTGGAAGAAGCGCTGAAAGAATTTGCATTACGCATCAATCGAGCAGGTAATATATCTGTATCCGTACAGACATTTGATCTTGATCATGATATGTCTGCTGAACATCGCATAGCCTTATATCGCATTTGCCAGGAGTGGGTAAACAATGTGATCAAATACAGCGGAGGAAATCATATTTCCATTCAGCTGGTAAAACATCCACAAGAGCTTGTGCTTACCATTGAAGATAATGGAAGGGGCTTCGATCCTAATTCGCTTCTTGAAAGCCAGGGAAATGGATGGAAGAATATTAATTCACGACTGCATATGATAAAGGGTTCTATCGAAATTGATACGCAAAAGGACCGGCAAGGCACTACCTTAATCATCTCGGTGCCTCAACAAATTTCTATGGCAGCCTGATCATCCGTGCTGGTACGGATGAAAAATACCACAAAATAGGTATTCTCTGCAACTTACCACAAAAGTATTTTTACTCTCCCTAACGTTATTGTGTGGAGTATACTTTTAAAAATAATTTTTCAGGAAAGCCAGTTACCGTCATCTTGAGCGAATACTCTCTATCACTACTGGCGGACGGTAAGGAAACAGTAGTACCGTACGCAAATATTTTATCAGTACGCCTAACCAAATCCGGAAAGAGGTTTTTCACCATTATCAAACCGGCAGATCAGCCTGAGGTACAAATCAGTAATCAATACCGCCATTCAAACAATCAGTCTGAAGACAGATCGCCACAGTATGTTACGTTTGTCAGGGTTTTACACGTTCATCTTAAAGAGAAAAGTATGGCATACTATGTTTGTGGTAATAATCTGCAAAATATTTTGCTCACATCCTGTGCTTCAGTAATCGTTGCTTTCGGTCTCTCCTATGTCTTTGATAACGTTCAGTTAAATCCATTCAACAATAACATCACTGCGCTTATCTTATCCCTATTAAGTATAAGCTTGATCGCAATCCTTAACTGGGGACATTTTCCGAACGTATACAAAGCCGAAAATATTCCATTACAATTTTTGCCCATCCTTCATACATAATTTGTTTTGGAAGACTTACTTTTAGAGGCAATGGAAGAAAAGTCAATTAAGCTACTTATTGTTGATGATCATCGTATAGTCTTGGATGGGTTGAAATCTCTATTTGATCAGGATCAACGTTTTGTGATCTTAGGCGCTGCAAATTCTGCTGAAGAAGCCCTTAACCTCTTACCGATTCATCTCCCAGATATTCTGTTAACAGATTACCGTTTGCCGGGATTAACAGGCCTCGAATTAGCTATAGTGGTTAAAGAGAAATATCCAACCGTCAAGCGGGTTATCTTAAGCATGCACGATGAAGGAATACTCGTAAAACAAATTCTAAAAGAAGGTGTAGATGGCTATCTTCTAAAAAGTATACAGCAGACAGAACTGAAAATGGCCTTGCTTCAAATCATGGACGGATTTCCTTATGTAAGTCCTGAAATCACGCGCATGGTGCTGGCTGACCTGAATAGCAAACAACCTGAAGAACTGCTTTCGGAGCGCGAGCGTCAGGTATTGAATTTAATTGCCAAGGAATGTTCCAATAAGCAAATCGCAGAGAAATTATTTATCAGCGAACGCACAGTAGAAACACATCGCAAAAATATTTTCAGAAAGACAAATACGACCTCCCTCGTTGGCCTGATTAAATATGCATTTGCCAACAATCTAATCAGCTGATTAATTCTCTTTAAAGACAGCAGCCAAGAGAGAAGCCGGATCCAAATCAGTAAAATCCTGAATTACCAAATCAGTATGGCTGAGTTCTTCGAATGAGTGTGTTGTTGCTACACCTACCACTTTTGTTCCTGCCCTGCGTGCCGACTCTACTCCAGACAAAGAATCTTCAAACACAATGCAGCGGTTTGGTTCATAGCCCAGCCTGGCTGCAACTTTTAAATATATTTCAGGATTAGGCTTACCCTGTTCAACATCCGATTCATCTAAAATTGTGGTGAAGTATTTTTTCAAGCCAGTATGTGAAAGTACAAAATCAACATTACTGCGTGGGGCTGAGGTGCCTATGGCAATAGGAATATTTTTTTCTTTCAGGTCTTTCAAAAATTCAGCTAGTCTATTTAATGCCCTGATGTCATCTTTATAAATCTCGCGAAATAAGGCTTCCTTTTCTTCCCCATAGCGCATCAACTCCTCTTTTGGAAGTGCTCCAAACAAATTAGCAATCCATTCTTTGTTCGTACGGCCATAAATTTTATTGATCAATTCCTGATCGCTTAAATGATAGCCATACTTTTCGCAAAACTGACGAAGCGAAATTTTATGAAACGGATTACTGTCAATGATTACACCATCCATGTCAAATATTACCGCGAATGAACTCATGCTAAAAAAAGATTATTGAACAATAAATTTTTTGCCTACTGTTTTACCGTTAGCGGAAAATCGCGCAATATAGATTCCGGATGGTAATCCTGAAATGATAATCGGATATTCCTGATAGGCCGGAATAAAATAAGGCTCAGAAATTTTTTGACCCAGCACCGTGTAAAACTGAACGATTACATTTCGGTCTGCCTTAATTTTAAATTCTCCCTGTTTCATCACAGGATTAGGAAAAAGATCAATGACCGGCTCTTCGGGAAGATCTTTGCCTCCATCATTTTTTAAAATGTGTATACCACCAAGGGTGTTACCTACCATAATGGATGGCTTATCGGTGTTAAATAAATTTGCAATTATAGGCCAGCCTCTGCCTCCCAGGTTTTTTGCTTCATAAGTTTCAGTTTGTGGATTATAAATCAAATTTTTTACCGGTTCCACATTGGGGTTTTGTGCACGAAAGTCGCCATAGACAGAAAGGAATCCTTTTTGATTGGCCACGATAAGATCACCTCTTCCATCAGCATCAAGATCTCCCGTTGCCATAGCAGGGCTTTGTCTTTCAATGCTGGGACCAAGACCATTATAACTTTCATCTTCCAACGAGTAATTGAATTCACCAGAAGGTCCTTGATTCTTCCAGAATTCAATGGCACCATTGCTTTTTCCAACTAATAAATCCGCAAGACCATCTTGATTTATATCGACTACCAGAATATTCTCGCTTTGTTCGATGATGAAATTGGTGGATTGCAATGTCTGCCCTGAAAAGTCCAGACTATTGGCACTACGATTAGGAGCAAATAACAATTCTGTATAATTATTTTTTGCATTTGTGCCTGTAAAAACGAGATCCTGGATGCGATCGCCATTAATATCCGCAAATTGAAGTTTTAGGTTATAATAATTAGAGAGAGAAAGATCAAGGTAATCCGAAGTAATGAATTTGAATTTTGGTTGGTTAACTGTTCCGATGTTCTCAAAAAAAGTAATCGCACTTGAATAGTTAGAATTTATATAATTACTGATGAATAAATCGTGATCACCATCTCCATCGGCATCGATCATAGCAGGAACGGCATAGTCACCAACATCAATCATCTCTTCCTGCAAAAAATCTCTCTTTTGAAAAGTAAACTGTGGCAATTGATTGGTGCCTGTGTTTTTATAAAACCACATGGAGTTTTTAAAGTCAACATTCAAAAAATCACGTCTGTATATATTGGGTGAGGCAATCAAGTCTTTCAATCCATCCAGATCAACATCTTCAGCATAAGTGGCGGGGAAATTTATAAAAGCGATGGGGTTTGAAATCGGATACGGAACGGCAGTGGTCATAAGAGCATCATCTTTTGTGCCCTTGTTTTCCAGCATGTAAACACGCGCGCAATCTTCCTCTGAAAATAGAATCTCCCGATCTCCGTCATTGTTCAAGTCCAGAGAAAGTAGCGCTTTACCTCCGGCATGTTGAGTTCTACCTCCATTTAGTTGGGCACACGTTTTTCCAAACGCGAATACTCCACAATTACATTCTTCAAAATTTCCGAAGTTTTGAGTTACCCGCTCTAGCTGAAGCGAGTCGCAAGATCGTGTTCGTTCTTTGCTCAGATTTTTGTGCCACTCCACCGTTCCAATCCCAACAAACCGAACATTCAGAATGTCCAGATCGCCATCACCATCTACATCGTCAATAGCAGGAATGTCAGATTCATTTACTTTCAAATTGATGTTACCGGTAAACCCTTTTGTAAGAAGAGGGAACCCGGGGTTGAAGGAACGCCATGTTAGTTTTTCACCCGATCTGGTAGTGTTTACAAATACAACAATACCAAACGGATCGCTGCTGAAAATATCTTTTTTACCATCGCAGTTAAAATCTCGCAGTAAAATCCATTGGGTTACTTCAGCAGGAAAAAGTGCTTCATACTCCGGAGCAAATACAAACTGGTTGTTCTGGTTAAGAAATGTAATGAGTTTATTGGCTGTGCGATCAAACAAAACCAGGTCCTGCTTTGAATCGCCATTTAAATCCATCGTATTTACCTGAACTGAGTTTAGCCCTCCTGCCCAGGGAAGTCTTAATAGTTTTCCGTCCACCTCTACCCCAATATCCTGATTAAATTCATAGGTAAACTGAGCCTGCGCGTAGCCAGCAATAAAAGCTAACAAAATGGAGTATAAAGATTTCATCGAAAAATATTCACCTACATATAACGGTGACTCAGGCGCACGTGTTATTTTGCCGGCAAGATACTTTACCTTTGGCTATATATGGTTATGCAGATAGAAAAGCTATACGAAAGATTTAAGGAATCCGGAAAGGTTTCCACCGACACCCGCCAGATTGCTCCTGGCTCAATTTTTTTCGCCTTGCGCGGAGATAAATTTAATGCTAATGAATTTGCCATGCAGGCATTTGAAAAAGGTGCCGGCTATGCGGTCATCGATGATTCGAACTATGAATCAGATGATCGATGTATTCTGGTAGAAAATACATTGGAGACTTTGCAGACCTTAGCAAAATATCATCGATCAAAACTTACCATTCCCGTTATCGGCCTTACGGGATCCAATGGTAAGACAACCAGTAAAGAATTGGTGAATGCCGTGCTCAATAAAAAATTCAAGAGCTATGCTACTAAGGGAAATCTTAACAACCATATAGGAGTTCCGCTAACGCTATTGTCTATCGACTCATCATATGAAATGGCCGTGGTGGAAATGGGTGCCAATCATCTTGGAGAAATTGCGTTGTTATGCTCAATCGCCAATCCTACACATGGATTTATCACCAACATTGGCAAAGCTCACATAGGCACGTTTGGTGGTTTTGAAAATATTATTCGTGGCAAGTCGGAGTTATATCAGCATTTGATCACGCATGAAGGCACAGTCTTCATCAATTCGCAGAATCCTATTTTGGCGAACATGGCTAAACGATTTAAGAAACCCTATTTCTATGCTGCGGCAGGCGATTATTATCATGCTGAATTAATCGATGCAAATCCATTCATAAAATTTAAAGCCGAGAACGGTGAGGTAGTTCAAACTCAGCTGATGGGTTCCTATAACTTTGAAAATATCGCTGTTGCGTTATGCATAGGAAAATTCTTTGAAGTAGGTGCCAAAGATGCAAATCATGCTATTGTGGAATATGTGCCCGGCAACATGCGTTCGCAGATTGTAATGAAGAATAGCAACACCATCATTCTGGATGCTTACAATGCAAACCCAAGTTCGATGGAAGCAGCCATTTTAAATCTTGCTTCCATGCAAGCACAGAAGAAAGTAGCTATCCTGGGTGATATGTTTGAGTTGGAAGAAGAAGCAGAAAAGGAACACAAACTAATTGGTGAATTGCTGAAAGAAAAGAAATTTGATCGCGTCTATCTATGTGGTAAGTTGATAAAATCAGCCAAAGTGTCATATCCTGAAACACATTACTTTGAGAGCAAAGATTTGCTCATTGCAGAACTCAAAGCAAATCCTATATCTGATTCTACCATTCTTGTAAAAGCATCGAGAGGCATTGGGCTTGAAACAATCGTTGAGTACCTTTAATTGATGTAACCAAAACAAACCCAAATGAAATCAATCGCATATTTCTCTTATTTTTAAGTATTGCCTAACCGGTAACAATCAGGGCTAAGGGATTGTTAAAGAAATACTAATTCAATCACAAATAATTGAAACGATGGACTTCAACACTGTTATCAAGTTTCTAAAAAGTATTGCGAAAAATAATAACCGCGAGTGGTTTGAAAAGAATAAACCAAAATACCTCGAAGCGAAATTGACCTTCGAAGATTTTCTTGAGGCACTCCATAAAGAGTTGCTCACATTTGATGAAAGCCTGGCGGGATTGAATCCGCGCAAACAGGGTTTTCGCATTTATCGCGATGTGCGCTTTAGCAAAGACAAGCGACCTTATAAAATAAACATGGGTGCTGGTTTTTCAGAACATGGCAAGATGGACCAGGAGCCTGGCTATTACATTCACATCGAACCCGGAAAAAGTTTTATCGCAGGCGGATTGTATATGCCAGACGCTGAAAATCTTTCGAAGATCAGGCAAGAGATCGATTACAACACAAAAGATTTTTTGAAAATACTAACCGACAAAAAATTCAAAAAATTATTTCCAGCGCTTGGCGATTTTGATAAATTAAAAACCGCTCCTAAAGGATATCCAAAAAATCACCCACACATCGACTTACTCAAACACAAGAGTTATATCGTATCTCATAATTTCACAGACAAAGAAGTGCTGGATAAAAAATTTGCTAAGAAGGCAGCCGAGGTGGCAAAAGTTTTAAAACCGATTAATGATTTTCTGAAGGCAGCGATTGCTTAGGTTTTATTTTTAACATCCACTTCATCAGCGGGCCGCTGCTCATGCTGGTGACTAGTGCCATGATCACGAGAGAAACGAAAACTTTTTCGGTGATCAATCCATTTTCAAGGGCGACTAATCCTAAAATAATTTCCATTGCGCCACGCGCGTTCATGCCAAAAGCTGCGGCCAGAGATTCGCGCCAGGTAAATCCACCAAGTCTTGTACCCCAACCACTGCCGATAATTTTTCCCGCGAAAGCGATAACAATGATCACCAGCGTTAACTGCCAATCGAAGTTGACAAGGAAATTTACTTTCAGACCAATGGAGACAAAGAATAACGGAGCAAAAATATTATTAATAAACTGATGAATGATTTCTTTAGCGCGCTCACTCATATGTTCAGAATCTCCCAAAGCAACCCCCACGATAAAAGCTCCGAATACTCCATGAATGCCAATGTATTCGGTGAACGCTGCGGCCAAAAAACAAAGAGCGAGTGCCAGGGAGAGAAGCCCACCCGGCCATGCTAATTTTTTATTTACCCATGGCAGGCCACGATTAATCAGACCCCTGCCAATTGTGAGCATGAGTACCGTGAAGCCTGTTGTTAATAAGATGGTGTTCCACAATGACATGTTTTGTTCTTTCCCGATCATACCCAATATCACTGAAAAAATTAGCCATCCAATCAAATCATTAATCATAGCCGATGAAATGACCAGCATGCCCATGCGTGATTTGAAAATGTTCAAGTCCATCAAAATTCTTGCTATGACGGGTAGCGCAGTAATCGCCATAGATGTGCCCATGAAAAGAGAATAAGCAAGGTGGCGTGAGCTATCTTCGCTACCAAAAAATTCCGGAAAGAAGTAAGGAAAAATAAAGCCGATGGCGAAAGGAATGATTAATCCTAGTGTACTGGTGTAAATGGCTTGTCGCCCTTGCTGAAGAACGATATGAAGATCTACTTCAAGGCCAGCAATAAATAAAAGCATGACAACAGCTACCTGCACAAACCCATCCAGCACAATAGAAGAAGAACCAACAGGGAACAAACCATGAAACCACTCGGGCTGAATCATGCCCAGAATCGTAGGCCCCAGAATAATACCGGCAAGAATTTCACCGATCACAGCTGGCTGTTTTATTTTGCGCGCCATTTCAGCAAAGAGTCGGCCCATCATCAGCATGATGCTCAACTGCACCAGCAAATTCATGATCTCATGCTGACTTAGCTTGTTCATGGTTTGCGTGATGATTGAATGATTAAAAGATTGCTGGGCAGATCAGAGAATATGTATTCCTGATCGTGCGTGAAGATGCGATCGAAGAATGAAAACTTTCTTTGCGGTGCGTGAATAATGAGCAAATCGGCAGATTTACGTTTGGCAAATTGCGCCAACTCAAAACCCGATTTTCCTGAGAGTAATTTAATGTTCACCTTAATATCATGATGTTCAATGTGATCAAGGGCTTGTTGAATCAGGTTAGTTTCTTCGCGCTCCATGTTTTGTTGCAGCTCATCATATTCTGCTTCGGTGCATTGCTCACGGGCAGATAACGCCAGACCTAACAACTTTAACTCACGCACCACATGCACCCAGGTGCCAGGTTCTTTGCTTGCCAAGGTACACGCAAGGCTAAGTATGTCGTGCATATCAGGGCCACCCTCAGCATCGACCACTATATTTTTCAGTGACTTTAAATCGGTCGATGGATCGATGATCATCCATATGGAACAATTCGCTTTGCGCATAATTTTGCGCGCCACCGTGCCCAGGTAGTGATTGACCAGGTTTTCCTTCTTAAGCGCTCCGGCAACAAGCAGGTCAACTTTTTCACGGTTGCATACTTTTAATATCTGCTCTGCAGGATCTCCTTCTACCCAAAACACTTTAATTCTGGCCGGATCAAGCTCAGAACCATCAATCAGTTTTTGGAGAGCATCGGTTTTATCCAAATCTTTTTTTCCAACATGGATTAAAACCAAATCAGATTGAAACCATTTCACTAGTCGTGAGACCTCCATCACCATAGCCTGTGTTGTAGGTGAAAAGGAAACCGCCAATCCAATTACTTTGAACGAAGTATTCATCAGAGTGAAAAATAATAAATGGATTGATCTGTTTAGCCATAATCTTGTTATATCTTTTACTTTATTTTACTGGAAGAAGAGCCCGTTACTAAATAAAGAGGATAATGATGTTCCAGCGATTTATTCTAGGATCTAATGTTGTTGAAACAGAAATCCAGAAGAGGAAAATAACTTTAGGGGCCTATCTTATTCTTATCTACATTGGTGTTGATTTATTTTTTTTCGTTGTCAATCTCTTTAATCCTGAAGGAGAACCTGCGTCACTTTTTGCTGGGTTTTTGATCGCCCTTTTTTGCCTGCTGCTCCTGCGTTGGAAGAAAGTGAACATAGCTATATTTTTACACCTGATCCGATGTAATGCATTTGCATTTTACTTTTCCAGCATTGATTTGGATCCAATGCAAACAGGAACCTATTTATATTTTATTCCTTCCAGCCTGGGTGCATTGGCTGTGTTCGGTTATAAAGAACGCTGGATGGGCATCGGATTTACCATCATCAGTTTCTCACTCTTTGTGATTGCTATTTTTAAGCCTACCGAATTTAACCCAGCTCAGGCACATTTTTATCTGATCGTCAATTTTACAATTGTTCTGATCATTGCATTACTCATCATTATTTTTTTCGATCGCATGGTTACCCGTTCAGAAAGAACTCTTGTTGAAAAGAATAACGAGCTGATAAAGGCTAATCAGGAGCTAGATCGATTTGTGTATAGTGCATCGCATGATTTACGATCTCCGCTGAGTTCTATTGCGGGGTTGATAGAATTATCGAAGCGGGATGCCGCAGGCGGTGAAGAATATTTGAAATTGATGAAGAGCCGGGTCATGGTCATGGATAAACTGATTCATGACATTATCGACTATTCGCGAAACTCGCGCATTCCTGCGGCAAGAGAAAAAGTGAACATGTATGATCTCATCTATGAATTAGTTGAGCTAATAAAGTACACCGATGTGGATATTAATCCACGATTCAATCTGGAGATCGATAGAGAATTGATTGTTCTGTGCGACACATCACGACTACGGGTTATTCTTAATAATCTTTTAAGTAATTCAATAAAATATGCCGATCGCAATAAAGCTGAATTGGTGATTTCGATTACAGCTTCTGGCACATCCAATTCATTCTCTTTTTCAGTAGAAGACAATGGTGATGGCATAGCAGAAGATCATCAGGATAAAATTTTCAATATGTTTTACCGGGCCTCGGAAAAGGCCTCCGGATCTGGACTGGGTTTATATATCGTGAAAGAGACGCTTGAAAAAATGAACGGGACTATCAGCCACCAGTCTGCTTTGGGGAAAGGTTCCCTGTTTATAGTTACCATTCCGTTGCAAGGATAGTAATTTTTTGGTACTCTCCATTGCCGTGCGCTAACACTTAATTTCTATCTTTGCCGCTTATGGCGAACCAGGAAGGCAATCTTTTTAAAAATGTAATATCCCATTCCAAGGAGTATGGGTTTATTTTTCCATCCAGTGAAATTTATGACGGCCTCAGCGCTGTCTATGATTACGGACAAAACGGATCAGAACTCAAAAACAATATCAAAGAATATTGGTGGAAGTTTATGACACTGCTGCATGACAATATCGTAGGTATTGATGCTGCTATTTTCATGCACCCTACCACGTGGAAGGCATCCGGTCACGTAGATGCGTTCAACGACCCGATGATCGATAACAAGGATTCTAAAAAACGCTATCGGGCCGATCAGCTTATCGAGGGAGTTATTGAAAAGCTGGAAGAGAAAATTGAGAAAGAAGTGGAGAAGGCTGCCAGGCGCTTTGAGAATTTTGATCGCACCATGTTTTTGAGCACCAATCAACGAGTGGTGGAGTATCAACAGAAAATCGATGAGATTAATGAGCGTATGAAGACTTCGCTGGGCAATGGCGATATGGTGGCTCTAAAACAGTTGATTGATGATCTTGAAATCGCTGATCCTATATCAGGCACAAAAAACTGGACAGAAGTTCGGCAGTTCAACCTGATGTTCTCTACTGAGATGGGTTCATTAGCGGACGACACCAATAAAATCTATCTGCGTCCCGAAACTGCCCAAGGTATTTTTGTAAACTTTTTGAATGTGCAAAA
>JAYVTC010000217.1:0-3672 GCA_043774745.1 Cyclobacteriaceae bacterium
AATCTACGGCTCAAGTCGTCACCGTCATTTTAAGAGCCTAAACCCTTATAAATCAAGATTTCAAAGAACGTTTTAAATATTTTTAATGGCCACTAATGAGAAATTATACTGATTAAATCCAGTCAATAACATGACTCTGAATTTTACAGAACTAAGTTAATAATAAACTCTTGATAAAGTCTAAAAGGAAATCTTATACTCTTGAGAGTGGATTCTCACGATCTTTAGTACGATGATTTGATAGTGATTGCGCAAAGAAGTTTCTTAAGGAGTCAATTCCTTTAATTGCTGGACAATTACTACTATTTGTAGTTCTTAAGCTTCGCCTATTGTGCCTCCAAAATTCATAGGAAACTGTGGCGCTTCATTCGTTTGTTTAATAGGGCCAAACGTAGCCTCATACTTACTGATATTGTCTTTTAAAGCAGCAAGCAGCCTTTTAGCATGCTCAGGAGTTATTATTACCCTTGATTTCACCCTTGCTTTTGGAACTCCAGGCATGAGTCTGATAAAATCTATAACAAACTCACTGTTTGAATGAGCTATCATTGCCAGATTTGAGTAAATACCTTCAGCTATTTCTTCAGACAACTCAATGTTGATCTGATTCTGGGCAGGATTCTTCTTTTCGTCAGTCATATAAATAAAAATTAAACCCCCTCCATTTCGGAGGGGGTCTTAGTTTTAATCTTGTAACTCTCTTTCTTTTGTCTTTCTCTCAGGCGCATCTACCAATCTCTGATATTCCTCTTCTGAGCCAACAATCATATCATTAAATCTTCTCTGACCTGTTCCGGCAGGAATCAAGTGACCAACAATGACATTTTCTTTCAATCCCATCAACTGGTCTGCTTTACCGCGGATAGCAGCTTCGCTGAGCACCTTCGTAGTTTCCTGGAATGAAGCCGCTGACAACCAGCTTTCCGTTTTCAAAGATGCCTGGGTGATACCCTGAAGTGTAGGCCTTGATACTGCTGATAATGCATCACGAACTTCTGCAACCTTCTGATCTCTTCTCTTCAATGAGGAGTTTTCATCGCGCAACTCACGAGGGCTGATGATCTGCCCTACTTTGAATCGCTGAGAGTCTCCTGCATCAAGAACAACTTTCTTATCAAGCACGCGATCGTTCTCCTCACGGAATTCGAACTTATCAACATATTCACCAGGCAAGAATGTAGTATCACCTGAATCGATGATTTCCACTTTCTGCATCATCTGGCTCACAATACACTCAATATGCTTATCGTTAATTTTCACACCCTGCAAGCGATACACTTCCTGAATTTCATTAACCAGGTACTCCTGCACTGCAGTAGGTCCTTTGATAGAAAGAATATCCGATGGCGTAATCGCTCCGTCTGATAAAGGCTGACCTGCTTTCACAAAGTCATTATCCTGAACAAGGATGTGCTTCGATAAGGGCACCAGGTAACGTTTCTGAACTCCATCTTTTGACTCGATGAAGATTTCACGATTACCACGCTTAATACCTCCATAAGTTACCACCCCATCGATTTCACTAACCACTGCTGGGTTAGATGGATTACGTGCTTCGAATAATTCCGTTACACGTGGCAATCCTCCTGTGATATCGCGAGACTTACCCATGGTGCGAGGAATCTTTGCAAGCACTTGACCTGCCTTAATTTTCTCACCTTCATCAACGGCTAAGTGCGCACCTACTGGTATGTTATAACCTTTCGTATCGTTCTTGCCGTTAACAATAATGGCCGGGTTCTTAGTCTTATCACGAGTATCGGTAATCACTTTTTCACGGTGACCTGTCTGTTCATCTGACTCTTCTTTGAAGGTGATGCCTTCAATAATAGCCTCATATCCAATTTCTCCATCGAACTCGGATAAGATTACCGCATTGTAAGGATCCCAATAGCAAAGCTCTTCACCCTTCTCTACCTTCTGGCCATCTTTCACTCGTAAGAATGCTCCATAAGGAACGTTATTAGAAATGAGAACACGTTTTTCGCTATCAAGGATTCTAACTTCGCCAGTGCGACCCATTACAACCTTCACCTTATTTTCATCACGATCCGTTGTGTCAACAGTACGAATAGCTTCAAACTCAACAGTGCCGGTGAATTTCGCTTTAATGTTTGCATCAACAGCAATGTTAGATGCAGTACCTCCCACGTGGAAAGTGCGAAGTGTTAACTGTGTACCCGGCTCACCAATTGATTGAGCTGCAATTACACCTACTGCTTCACCTGCCTGTACCATTTTACCCGTGGCCAGGTTTCTACCGTAGCATTTCGCACAACCACCAATCTTCGTTTCGCAAGTTAATACTGAACGAATTTCAACTTCCTCAATGCTGGTTTCTTCAATCCTCTTCGCTACCTCATCCGTAATTTCCTCATTCGCTGGGCAAATCAATTCTTCAGTAAGAGGATCGTAAATATCATGTACGGTAACACGACCTAAGATACGTTCAGACAAAGGTTCAACGATATCTTCGTTGTCTTTCAAAGCAGTTACTTTCAATCCGCGCAGCGTACCGCAATCTTCTTCGGTAACCACTAAGTCTTGAGCAACGTCTACTAATCTTCTGGTTAAGTAACCAGCATCAGCAGTCTTCAATGCTGTATCGGCAAGGCCTTTACGTGCACCGTGCGTAGAGATAAAGTACTCCAATACATCCAATCCTTCTTTGAAGTTTGAAAGAATCGGGTTCTCGATAATTGAACCCACTGAACCTGCAAGATTTTTCTGAGGTTTCGCCATCAAACCGCGCATTCCACCCAACTGACGGATCTGCTCTCTTGAACCACGGGCTCCAGAGTGCATCATCATATAGATAGAGTTGAATCCTTGCTGATCTTCTTCCAATTGCTTCATCAGGGTGTTGGTCAGCATGGTATTCGTACGTGTCCAGATATCAATAACCTGATTGTAACGTTCGTTATCTGTGATAAGACCCATCATGTAGTTGTTCCATACGGAAGCAACTTCTTTCTGAGCCTCTTCCACCAATTTTTTCTTTTCGTCAGGAACTTTAACATCGCCAAGTCCCATTGATAAACCACCCTTGTATGCCATCTGGAAACCAATGTCCTTGATATCATCTAAGAATTTCGCAGTCTTAGCTTGTCCAGCATACTTAAATACTTCAGCGATGATGGTCTGAAGTTTCTTCTTTGTCAAAAGTTCATCAACAAATCCTACTTCTACAGGAACTACTTCATTGAAAATAACACGACCTGCAACGGTCTCTGAAAGCTTATTTTCAATGATTCCTGTTTTCTTATCTTTTATGTTCACTCTTACTTTCACGATAGCGTGCTTTGAAAGCTTGCCTTCGTTGTAAGCAATAATTACCTCTTCCGGTGAATAGAAAGTCTTGCCCTCACCCTTCTCACCTTTTCTTCCCTTAGTCAAATAATAAAGACCCAACACCATGTCCTGAGAAGGAACGGTAATAGGCGCTCCATTGGCAGGGTTAAGAATGTTATGAGAAGAGAGCATCAACGTGGAAGCTTCCAAAATTGCTTCCTGTCCTAGCGGCACATGAACGGCCATCTGATCACCGTCAAAGTCAGCGTTGAACGCAGTACATACTAATGGGTGCAACTGAATTGCTTTTCCTTCAATCAACTTAGGTTGGAAAGCCTGGATACCTAAACGGTGAAGTGTTGGAGCCCGGTTCAAAAGGAC
>JAYVTC010000218.1:0-2230 GCA_043774745.1 Cyclobacteriaceae bacterium
ATACCTGCATAGCGCGAATGGATTCCAAAGCCGATCGCAAGCAACTGATATTAACGATTCATAATCTTCACTTCGAATCGGTCAAACTTTCTAAACCCATGATCGCCAAACTCTGCGATGCGATTAAAGCGTTTGCAAAATTCAATCAGTGCATTGCTGTCGTTATTAAAAAGTCGAATGATAAGGTGTTGATGAAAGCCATTCAGAAAGTTGTAGAGTAGGACTATACTATGAAATGTCACACCGGTCGAGGCACGAGAGCCGGCATCCCGATGAAGTAAAATGCGCACCTACCTACGAAAAATCTTCGCGTAAACCGAACGAGATACCGGTTCGGGTTTGTCTTCCTAGCGGAGTCTCCCGCCTCGGGGACTCCTATGTTTGTTTTATAATCGTTTAGTAAAATACTAATAGATTTGATGAAAGTGAAAAAGGGTGAGAGCGCATTCGGGACTAAACAGCTTTCGAGGCATGTTCGCGCGGAGATAGTGCCTCACCCTTTTTTATCTCTTCGAGCTTGAACAGAATGTAAGGAACTCTGCATGTCGGAGTATCCAGAATATCCAACCAGGAGACAAAGCGAAGAGGGATTTTTCACTTTTATTTTTTTTACAAAATCAAAAAATTAAACGATGAAGAAAATTGTGAGACAAGTTCTGGGTATTGATGTGGCCCAGAAAGAACTGGTGGTATGTCTGGGGCGCATTTATGATCTCGATTGGGAACTGGAACTATATGGTCATCGAACATTCCCCAATACTGATAAAGGGTTTGCTACTATGATATTATGGGTTAATAAGTTAACGATAGAGAACATTTCCGTTCGCTATGTCATGGAGGCAACGGGTGTTTACCATGAAGCATTAGCCTATTTTTTAGAAGGGAAAGGACATGATGTGAGTGTCGTTCTGCCCAACAAGATTAGCAACTACTTCAGGACCTTAGATGTGAAAACGATCACAGACAAGACCGCATCGGAGGCGATAGCAAGGTTTGGTCTCGAAAGGAAACTGGATAACTGGCAACACCCCAGGGAAATTTTCAGAGAGCTAAAGCAATTGACTCGTGAACGCGACCAGATCGTAGAAGACAGAACTGTTTCCAAGAACCAATTGCATGCTGAAGAAACGCAGGCATTCCCCAATAAAAAAAGCGTGACCAGGGTGAAAGCACGGATCAAACTACTCAACAAGCAAGAGGTTGAGATCAAAGCAGAGATTGCCGTCCTGGTGAAGGGAGAAAAAGAAGTGGCCATGTCCGTTGCCATTATTTGTTCCATACCAGGTGTGGGGTTATTGACCGCGGTCACAGTGTTGGCAGAAACTAACGGTTTTGAATTGATCCGAAGTAAACGGCAGCTGACAAGCTATGCGGGACTGGACGTCCAGGAAAAACAATCGGGCACATCGGTAAAGGGAAAATCAAAAATATCCAAGAAGGGGAACAGGTATCTGCGCAAAGCCATGCACATGCCTGCTCTGTCGGCCATACGCAACGAGGAAAGGTTTACAACAATATTTGTGAGATTGGTTTCAAAGCATGGTGTGAGGATGAAAGCGGCTGTGGCCATCCAGAGAAAATTACTGGAGATGATCTACACCCTTTATAAAACAAATAAACCCTATGATAAAGATTTTCTTAAAAACAAAGCCGGTAAAGGGGAGCAAAAGATGGCAGCATGAAAACGGAGAAGCGATCATTAAATAAATAACGATCGCCTCTCTTTACAGGCTGGCTCAAGGCTGCCTTAAAACAAAATTAAAAAAATGTACCGGTTATCGTAAGTGATTTTGGAATGTGAATAGATCCACCTAATAGGGTTCTTGTTAAGAAAATGAATTGTGGTTCCTGATTTTTATATAAAAGTCCTTGTATTGTATCACAGAATCTCCGCGTTCGGTGTCACTAGTATTACGCGAAGTTCCCTGAGACGGGAGACTCCCCGCTTGGAATAAGGTTAAGTGAAAATTTATTAACATTGCCTCACGCCCATGAAGTCTAACATCCCTTTTGAATTTGTACTCGAAGAATTGGATCGTATTCAACCACGGGTGAAATCGATGTTTGGTTGTTATGCTATTTACGCAGGTGAGAAGCTGGTTTTAATTCTTCGCCAGAGAAATGATTTTACGGATGATAATGGCGTATGGCTGGCTGCACTTCACGAGCATCATGCGAGTTTAAAAAAAGAATTTCCCTGCATGCGCTCCGTGCGCTTGCTTGGCTCAGC
>JAYVTC010000219.1:0-2052 GCA_043774745.1 Cyclobacteriaceae bacterium
ATTTCCATCTACCATCGAATTCCATTTGAAATCAGGATCATTGGACGAATAAATAATTACTCCCCAACGATTGAAAATATCGATATGTAAGGTGATTATATTAAATTTCATAGCTGAAAAATAATCATTCACATTATCACCATTCGGAGTGAACGCGTTCGGAAGATAGATGGCTTCCGCAAACTCTGCAATAATTTTTTTACTAATAGTATCGTAACATTGGTACTCGTTTGAAACTATTAATGAAATTGTATAATCACCTTGTTTCGGATATTCATGTTGAGGAACCCTTTCAGTCGAATGAGTGCCATCTCCAAAATCCCATGCGTACTTCATTGCGCCTTCGGAAAAATTGGAAAGTTCCAGCAAACCTGTTCCGGCATAATAAACTGAACCGATGAAATTGTGTGTGAAATCAGCAAGGGGTTTTGGAAAAACTTTTACAAGAGATTGTGTGCTGCTGATACATCCACCATCATTCGTGAATGTTAAATTAACAGCGTAGTCTGCTGCATTCTTGTACAAATGAACCGGCGAGGCAGCTACTGAAATATTGCCGTCTCCAAAATCCCATCGGTATTGTAAATTCGGCTCTGTACCATTAGCCAAAAAAATAACCTGAAGGGGCTGGCATCCGCTATAATCGGGCGAGAAAGGTTGTGGTAATTCCCGGACATTTACGGGTAAACTATCGTCAGCATTGCATCCGTATTCGGAGTACTCTAAAACTTTAATGATGGATAATCCCGGATGAATCCAATGGACTGAAATTTTGCTGGGATCAGCCGAAACAAACGGATGACCATCTGACACCACCCATGAATAATGATGGCCAAATTGATAATCGACATAAAAATCAGTTGAGCTCTTATCACATACTTGTGGTGATCCCTTAATAAGTGGCCGAGGTTCCGGCGCTACTAAGATGCGTTTGGAGATTTGCGAACTACACCCGTAAATGGTCGTTTCATTCAACGTTACAACACTCACGCCCGAAGCAGCCCATACAATGTCCACATTGCTCTGGTCGTTCGAACTTAGGGTTCCACTACTAACACTCCATTGGTACGTATTTCCAAAATTAGCGATATACATAAACAATCCTGTCGATTGAAAGCAATAAAATGTATCTCCAATTATTTTGGGTTCCGGCAACGGTCTGATCGTTACAGTCATGGAATCACTACTCTTACAACCATCTTGCGTTGTCGCCAAAACGAAAATCGTTGTAGTATCTGTTTGTGAAAACACTACTGAAATTTCACTTCCATTATCTTGCAGAATGGTTGCCTGAGTACTCCATATATAGGTCTCGCCGGTCTGATTTTGTACGCTATAAAAATGATTCCCTTCTATACACGGATTTATATTTCCTATTATTTCCGGATGTGGAAGCGGACTTATTCTTACCGGAAAACGAAGTATCGTATCACAGCCATGCTCGCTGGTTTGCAGGAGTTCAACATATCCTGAACCTGAGGATGACCATTGAACTAAAATTGAATTACTCGTATCAGTTCCGGAAATTATTCCGCCATGTGCCTGCCATTGATACTTGTTTTCACGAAGTGCGACTACCGAATATCCGGTAATGGAGTTTTCACAAACCAATTCAGGACCTGTAATCAATGTCTGAGGTCGTGGATGAATAAGAATGGATTTCGAAATTGTTGACACACAGCCGAACGATGTGGTTTCTGTTAATTGCAATTGAACGATGCCCGTACTGTTCCAGTCCACTTGAAGTTGGGTCGAATCATTTCTTCCATTTATGATTCCGTTGAAAATCATCCATTGATACAAACTTTGTTGAGGATTCGTTACGAAAAACAAACCACTTCTATACTTACAATAAACCGTGTCGCCTGAAATCAATGGAGTTGGCAGGGGTTGAACATCAACTATAAATTGAGTACTATCGATGCATCCATCGATGGTAGTAGCAATTACTTTAATTGAATCTGCTCCGGTAACTGACCAGCTCATTTGTGCAGTTCCTGATTGATCCGTGAGATTTACTAATCCCGACGACCATATATAACGATGGCCGGG
>JAYVTC010000220.1:0-9514 GCA_043774745.1 Cyclobacteriaceae bacterium
TCTGGATTTCATACTAAGTATTAAGGGTTACTCGCTGGGCAACACACCAAACTCTTCTTTTAACACTTAACTAAAGTAGGAAAGATTTGAGAAACCTACCACATAGCCACTTGCAATACCGGCACCGATTTCTTCAGTAGCACTGCCTGCAGTGACGATAAAGCAACTAGTTAAAAATCTATCGCTCCAATGAATTAAGTTTATTTTGTTCATGATAAAATAGATGTAGTTCATTCTCATTACAGTAATCTCTCGGCCTTATTAAATTCAAAAAGTTACATCCAAATAAATCGCTGATTGAAGTCATGCTTTGTCCGGCATTGAGTCAATTAGATTTAATTATGCCCCAATTCGTCCAGTTAGGATCACTGTTTAGGATTTATTACCGGTGCACTTCCCTCCGCGGGTGGATTGTAAAACAGTTCTGCCATGGGCACATCCCAGTAATCAAGGTAACCATAGTCAATTTTGGCGTTGGTATGAACAGTTCCATCAAAATCAACTACCAAGCATCCGGTTCTTCCATTTTCTAAAACACCCCATCTGCGCGCATCATAAAATGAGAACCCTCGAAAAGCCAATTCAACTCTTCGCTCTCTTCGCAATTCTTCTTTTGCCTGAGCGGTATTCAAACCAGTATTTGCTATAGGTGCAAGCCCGGCACCCTGATACGCACGCAATTCATCTATCAATGCAAGCCCTGGATTCAGATTCCCCTTATAGATATTGGCTTCAGCCTGCATGAGTAAGTTCTCTTCATAAAAACCAGCGATATAAATTTCATGGGCTCCAATGTCGCGGTTGCACATCACTGCAACACCTGGTAACCCCTTACCCTTATTCACCAATTGATAACGCGTGTTAAAACTGGTTCCCCGATCGCCAGGACCAATCCATGTAGATATTTTATTAAAGTTGTTAGCAAACCTCAGATCACCGGGTTTAAATTCCTGAATAAATCGTTCACTAATTTTATTTCCGCCACCACCATTCGATGCAGCACCGATAGCTTGTGCAGCCGTATAGCCATTGGTTGGAAGTAAATTAGCAAGAGGATCGGTTCGCATCGTGAATACATGATCTGTTTTAAGTACACCATTACTTGTTAAGGTTAAAACCTGATCCCAGAGGCCTTCAGTCATTTCAGAGGCTGCAGTATTGACCAAGATATTTCTCGCCCGCATGGTATTAATATTCCTGATCCATTCTTCGGAAGAAGGAGAGAATCCTTTACCAACCTGGCAAGTTGTAGGAATCAGGGAATTCATCACACTTTGATAATCCTTGTTCGCGCCTAAAGAAATCAAAAGCGATTCCGCCTTTTTAAAGTTACTCTCCGCCTCAGCAAGTATTGATTTACTACTGACATAGAGATTATTCTCTTTGTTATAGTCATTATTGATTATTCCTGCATAGTATAATGATCCAACCCGGCTGTAGGCAAATCCTTTCCAGAACCACGCCCACGATTTGAGTGTATTCTTCTTTGCATCGGTCATTGCAATCGGATCTATATTGGCAAGCACCATATTCATGGCACCATTAAGAGAATACATGGCAGCCCATTCATATGCAATCGCATTGTCCTGTGACGAGGGAACGTTTACTATTCGCAAATAATTTATTTGTCCTTTGGGATTAATTGATTGTAATGCACCGCCATCATCCAGTGTAATTAAATCAGGACAATACAACTCCACGGGTACAAATGGAGACCCCACGATGTCACCCATGCGATCGTGAAAATTATTAATGAGCCCGAAGTAATCTGCGCCAAACTTGTTTTCGCGAAACCCATTGATATACAATGCACCTTGTGCAAGTGAAATAATTCCTTGCTCATTTTGGGCACTTATCGGTGTTGGCTGATTGAGGTTGGGGATATCTAATTGATCCTGACAACTCATCATCATCAAAAAAACTATCGCGCATATTTCTTTCATGTTTTTCATGGTTAATTGAATTATAATCCAACAAATAATGAAACCTGGTAAGTGCGGATGCCTGGCATAGTATTATTATCAATGCCACGCTGCAAAGAAGTAATCGAACCGTAATTGTTATTGGCACCACGCGTACTGACTTCAGGATCCATTCCCGTGTATTTGGTGAGTGTCCAGAGATTTCTTCCGGATAACACCAATTGAAGTCTGTTCAATTTTACTATGTTAAAAACCCGTGCGAAGTCAACTCCTAATGAAATATTCCGTAATCGTGTAAACGAAGCATCCTCAATAAAGTAATTCTTATCCCAATAAGCAGGGTTGTAGGTTCCTCTGTAAAAAGCAGACCATGCACCTGTTTCACCATTAATAGTAATTGGCTTTTCATAGTCCGCATGAACGCCATCGCGATACATCCATTGCTTGGTTGAATTGTATAAGCGATTTCCTTTAAGCCAATCAACTTGAAAGGAAAATGTCAGAAAGTTTTTATAAGAGAATTCATTGATGAAAGTCATCATAAAATCGGGATTGGGATTACCCAGACTATACCTGTCCGGTGAAACAAAAGGCTGTTTTGAATTTTTATTTACAACCCATCCATTGCTCGCTACTTCATATTCAGATTGCAGCGATGGCTCTATAAAAGGATCTCCGTTTGGCTTGCGTTGATCGACACGATGCAACATGAGCCAACCATAGAATTCTCCAACTGCCTCACCCGCTTTAAGAATTCGGTTGCCTACAATTATTTCGTCACCCTTTACTCCGGCTATGATTGAATTTTGATGACTAAAATTTGTAACAAGATTCCATCTAAAACTCTGATTTTTAAAAATTGCAGCAGTCAAAGAAGTTTGCAAGCCTTTTGATTCTAACGAGATTGCATTATCTAATACAGTGCCTACCCCAGAGGAGGGCGCAGCATCGACACGAAATATTGCATTGTCAGTGTTTCTTGTCCAATAAGAAAACGAAAGTTGCATGCTACGAAGCCAGCTTCCTTTTAATCCTTCAAAGACGATGTCTGTGCCTGCTTCAAATTCCTTTGAAACCTCTACGTTGAGATCCGCATTGCTTTGATTGGAAGGAAGATAAAGTGCATTTGTTAAGCCCAGGGGTCTTGAGCCCAATGTAATATAGCGGTCAAACGGGCGGGGCTGAATTCCTGCTTCGCCATAGGCAGCTCTGACTTTCCATTCTAATATTGCGTTGGATATACCACTATTGTTCCAAAAATCAAATTCAGAAATTCGCAAGTAACCATCAGCACGCGGGAACGTAAATGGCTTTGAACCCTTCCCAAAGGAAGATGAATAATCCGTTCTGAATCCTGCAGAAATTCCAGCTAATTCTTTGTAATCGAATCGTTGGTTTAAAAGGTATCCAAAGGTTACAAACTTCTCGCGATAATCCTGATATACACCAAAAGTGGTTCCGGAAATAGACGTAAGTGGTGGCGATAACGGCATGCCCAGTGCATAACTTTCATATCTCTTTTGCTCATCGTTGCGATAATCATAGGTAATCTGTGTTGACGACTTTATTGGAGTATTCCAGTGAAAATCTTTTTCAAAGTCGAACCTGACAAACGCGGATGCTTTAAAATTCTGAAAAGTACGATCGTTATTATTATAGGTTATTTCACCGGTGTTGTCATTATAATTGTTCCAGGCAGACCAATTGTTGCTATTGACAGAGTTCTGGTTCAATGATTGATTCTGAACTTCATGTTTCAGATTTCTGTCCTGGTAATTGACTCCATATAACAGATCCAACTCCACATATTTTGCAAATGAATACGTGAGATTGAAATTCTGAAGGATATCAATTTTGTTATCCACTGTATTTGAGTATTGCCATTGATAAAACGGGTTGCTATTATTTATTCCCACTGCTTCCCCAACATTAATGCCGTAGTTCCCATTTAGATCCTTTTTTTCAAAATCTGCAAATGGACGGGTATTCAGAATTCCAAAAAACATACCCTGTAATCCAAAATCCTGCTTACCCACAACATTAATTGTGTTATGGCTATATATTAATTGTGTGATCGTTCGCAGCTTAAGCCTGGGTGCGAGCTCTAATCCGAAATTCAAAGCCAGATTGGTGCGATCATTATACCCATCACCGCGAAATACACTTTCCTGGCGCATGTTCGAAATTGCAATTTTGAAATCTGTTTTTTCGTTGGCTCCTGAAATGGCAATACTATTATTGTAAGAGAAGGCTGGCTTGAAAAATATTTTCAAGTGATCAAAATATTTTAAGTTTCTGTTATAAGATTTATCAAACTTAGTTGAAGGATTAAAAGCATCATATCCCACATTTCCATTATACAGCAACGTGGCCGGATCTTGTTCAAGAAGCAAAGTGGGATTACCAGCAACAATCACTTCGTTATTTTGATTAGTAGCAAATCCATGTAATTTTGCTTTTCTGACATCACCATTATTGAGCATTTCATTGGTTGCTGCACTCATAGAAAAGTCAATTTGAATTTTCCCCCTGTTACCTTTTTTGGTAAAAATCTGGATTACCCCGTTAGCACCTTGTGCACCATAAATTGTTGCCGCGGCTGCACCTTGTATGACCTCTACTTTATCAATTGAGTTAGGATCGATTGCACTTAAAGTAGTGGCAACCAATTGAACTCCGTCCAGCAGAATCATCGGCATAGTTCCCTGGTTGATCGTATTGATTCCTCTAAGCAGAATGCTTACCTCAGATCCAGGCGTACCATTGATAGAAGAAATCTGTGCACCTGGAATTTTACCAACCAAAGCCTGATCAATACTGGCTGTGGGGACAACCGGAAGCTTATCTGAAGTGACTGACTCCACAGCAAAAGATAGTTTCCTTTTTTCCGTTGGCACACCAGTGCCTGTTATCACAACCTCCGATAATTGAGCGATATCGGTAATGAGTTGTACGTCAATGAGCGACTTTTGCTCGATGGATACGCTCTTCGATTGATATCCAATAAATGAAAACTTGAGGGTTGCTACCCCATCCGGTATTCGTAACATGTACTTTCCCTCTGCATCTGTAACTGTGCCAAAATTGGTACCACTTACAAGCACATTCACTCCAGCAAGGGCAATGCCTTCATCCGCTGAAGTAACGCTGCCACCGACTGTTCGATCTTGTGCCATTACTGAAACGGCACACAAGATTAACGCTACACTGATTAACGGCTTAATGTAAACTTGTTTTCTGATCGTTTTCATGTTCATCGGTTTTTTGGAGTTGAGAACCTTCAAATGCAAAAACATTCAACACGTTAGCCTGAATGGCTTTGACGATGAGTTCTGCAGAATTTTTTGCATCAAACTTTGAAAGCAGGTTTTTTCGATGACTCTCCACCGTGTGGGAACTAATACCATAAGTAAGAGCTATCTGTGGAGTTGAGTATCCCTTGCTAATCAGATCGAGGATCTTCATTTCTTGTCTGGTGATGGTTTTCATGGCAAATCCGGTAGTTGTTTTCCGGTAGCCAAAGGTGGTTGATTGAACTAGTGCAAGGCTGTCTCAACTGATACTTCCTTTAACACTTTTGATACATTTCAAAAGTCAGAATCTCTGAAAACTTTAAAATTTGAAGAATTTTGAACTTTTTCAACATTCACACCAATAAATGTTACTTCTCTTGTAGCAATTCTATCAGTGATTCAAAAATCCGAGATAGCAAAGGGTAAATCAGAAGGTCATCTTTGAAGGAATTAACAATTAACCCTGTGCTGAACGAGGCAAATTATGCGTTAGCATATACCTCATAGTGCTTTGAATTGGCGTTGAGCCTTAAAAAAGTATTTACTATTAATACTAACAGCAGCACAGCTTACACCAAGTTTAAAAATTACCTCAATTAAATCATTGCAATTTTGAGATTCCCGAAACAGAATTGTAACCGGAAGTGAGCGTCCCGTATTTTCCGCCCGCTTATTCACACATTCTCAAGGATAAATTTGAAAAAGGACTTAAAGTGGCAAAGATCGCCATTAGTAAAGCCGAGGGCTCTTTCATGGCCCATCGGGCAGCAGGTTTATGTTACCTTGGTTTAGGATACGGAATGATGCAATTGAAACACTGAGCACTGCTGCACAACTCTCCAATCGGCATCAGTGGATTTTATTTGACCTTATCGTTGCATGTACAATCATTGGAAATAATGCGGAGGCCCAATCGGATTATGGAAGAAGCTATGAAACGGAATTCATTGCCTTCAAGTATTAATGACTTTTATTTTCACAAATTCTGATGCAGCGATGCATTATTACAACAACTAAGTTGAAACACCTCATTAAAAAATATTCATTGTTAGTTATGACACCACAAAATGATGATGAGCAAACTTTTATAAATACTTTTTTGTGAATTAATATGATCACATAAAGTGTGCACTAGTATGTTTGCGAACAAATCAGAAGGTGATCGTAAAGCTACTCAGCCATTACTAGTGAATCTTTTTGCCTAGTTCGCCACTTAGTGCGCGTGTAGCAAGCAGCAGACTAATCACTATGAGCACGGCACCCATCAACATAGGAGCACCAGGAAAATAAACAGGTGCATTCGTTGCGGTGAAATAACTAAACAACTGAGCCATCAGCAAGGGTCCAAATATCGAAGTAACACTCATCAGACTAGTGAGCGCACCTTGCAACTCTCCTTGTTCGTTGGAAGGCACTTGAGAAGAAATAATTCCTTGAAGAGCAGGCCCTGCAATACCCCCTAAACAATAAGGAACAAGGAAAACAAACATCATCCAACCTTCTGTTGCAAAAGCAAAAAGCACAAGACCAATGCTATACAATCCAAGCCCAACATAAAGAGAATTTTTTTGTCCCCATGCGGGAATGATGATACGAATCAATCCACCCTGAACAATAGAAATCAGAACGCCAACAGCTGCTAATGAACTTCCAATCATAGCGCTGCTCCACTTAAATTTCTCTATGGTATAATATGACCAGTTACTTTGCACGGCATGAGCCGCGATGTAAATCAATACTAACGATGCTACCAACCCCAGTACAACCGGATAGCGCTTTAGGTTAAGTAGTGATCCAACAGGATTTGCACGCTTCCATTCAAACGGTCTTCGATTTTCTTGCTTCAACGATTCAGGTAAAATAAAAAGTCCGTACAGAAAATTTAGTAAACTCAAAACTGCTGCGGCCATAAATGGAACCCTTGGCCCGTATTCTCCTAAAAGTCCGCCCATCGCGGGACCAATAATAAATCCTACACCAAACGCTGCCCCGATGATCCCAAAATTCTGACCACGTTTTTCAGGTGTACTAATGTCTGCGATGTATGCACCAGCCGTAGTAAAACTTGCACCCATCACTCCTGCAATAATTCTTCCTACAAAAAGCCAACCTAGTGTTGGCGCAAGAGCAAGAAAAATGTAGTCGAGTCCAAAGCCAAATAATGAGCCAAGCAGAATTGGTCTTCGTCCATACTGGTCACTTAGACCGCCTAAAACAGGAGCAAACAAAAATTGCATGATGGCAAATGCAAATAATAGCCATCCTCCAATACGCGCAGCTTCGCTGGTTGTTCCATGAGTCAGTTCCATAATAAGGCTGGGCAGAACTGGGATAATTATCCCAAAGCCGATGGTATCAATTAAAATTGTGACAAATATAAAACCTAAAGCCGCTTGCTTGTTTGAGCGCATAAATGATAGTTTAGTAAAAGGTAAAATATTATTCCACTACTGAAAAAGAAATTTTATGACCGGTGGCCTTCAATAGTTCAACTTTGGAGTTAAATGAATCAAAAAAAAATCTCTTCACATCTGCATGCAGAATACACTGCTCTAAAAAATTCTGACGGACTATTATCAATTCGAATTCTTTTACCAATCGCATGGCATCGGTTGTGGACTCATATGGATATCGAAGTATGATGGAATGAGTAATCTCGCGCTCAATAACGATGGTATTATTCAATGCATCTTCAGCGGCAGTTCTAGGCTTGCATTAAGCCGCCCACCCCAAGCTTAACTCCACCAAAATAACGTACCACCACCACTAATACATTGGTAAGATTCTTTGACTTAATCTGTCCTAGTATTGGGTCACCTGCGGAATGATTTGGTTCACCATCGTCAAATGCCCTGTGTCTTCTTTTATCTTCACCTAATGTCCAGGCAAAACAGTGATGGTGGGCATCAAAGTATTTCTTTTTTAGTGTTTCAATTTTGATTTTAACTTCTTCCTCAGAACTTACAGGATAGGCAAAAGCCATGAATTTGTTACCTAATTGTTTGTAAAGGCCTTCCGAAGGTCCCTCAATTGTATGAAAAGAAAACACGTTCATTTGTAACGCAAACCTACATTTTTGCGTCTTAAGGTGGTGAATTTGACACTAATTAAAATATTTCTTTAGCGTAAGCAACCATATGGATTCGGTTCAGTCTCTGTTAATGTAATAATGAAGCTCAAAATTTATAAACCATGAAAAAAATACTGATCACTTATTTCGTTCTCTTTTTTGCATTGACCATTTCATTTGCACAAACAAAAGAAAGCCGCAACGTAGACACCTTCACAAAAATTGCCTTTCGGGTACCCGGCAAGTTATATCTGAAGCAAGGCCCTGAACAAAAAGTTGAAATAGAAGGGAGCAAAGAAATTTTATCTAAAATTGAAACCGAAGTAAGCGGTGGCCGCCTCAGCATTGGTCGTGAAAATGAAAACTGGAAAATGTGGGATTGGGATAATGATGACAAAATTGTGGTTTATGTAACCGTGAAAGATCTGGAAGGAGTCAGCGTAAGCGGCTCGGGGGATTTGATTGGAGAAGGTAAATTTAAGACCAACAACCTGGATTTGAATGTAAGCGGATCAGGTTCACTGACATTAGAAGCAGATGCAAATGGGGATCTTGGTGCCAATGTTTCTGGTTCAGGCCACATTGATTTCAAAGGCACCTGTAAAGATGTAGATAGTAAAGTGAGTGGATCAGGTAAAGTTATTGCCGGATTAGCTTCTGCGAATAAAGTAGTGGTGGGTGTATCCGGTTCTGGAAAAATAATGGCCAATGGTAATGCAAAAGAAATCAGGGCAAACATAAGCGGCTCCGGTGAAGTGCTAGCTGCCGATTTACAGGTAGAGGCTTGCGAAATTCGCATTTCGGGATCGGGTGATGTGGAAGTGAATGTAAAGAATTCATTAGATGCCACCATTTCAGGAAGCGGGAGTGTTTCCTATAAAGGCAATCCTTCCCAGGTGAATAGTCATTCCTCGGGTAGCGGTAAGGTGAGAAAGATGTAATAGCATCTAAAGCATCAGGATAAAAAAAGCCGCCCCGTTAAACGAGGCGGCTTTCTATTTTAAGCACAAATCGATTACATACTCTTTACAATCTCATTGGCAAACTCTGAACACTTAAGAAGCGTTGCTCCTTCCATCTGGCGATGGAAATCATAGGTTACGCGCTTGTTAGCAATTGCTTTTTCAAGTCCCTTGTTAATAAGATCAGCGGCTTCTTGCCAGCCCATATATTCTAGCATCATCACACCAGAAAGGATTACTGATCCTGGATTCACTTTATCCTGATCA
>JAYVTC010000221.1:0-26363 GCA_043774745.1 Cyclobacteriaceae bacterium
AAGAGGAGATGCAGATTGAAATGGCAGCGAATTAGCAACCTCATGAATCTGTACGACCTTCATTTTATTGATTGTTAGCGTGCCGGTTTTATCAGAACAGATATAAGATACAGATCCCAGCGTTTCTATGGCGGGTAGTTTTCGTATGAGGGCATTTTTATTGACCATTCTATTCGCTCCCCGAGCGAGAGCCACCGTGATCAATGCAGGTAATGCTTCCGGTATGGCAGCAACTGCAAGACTGATGGAAAGCAACAGCATTTTCATAGGCTCTTCACCACGTAACATTCCGATGCCAAAAAGTAATGCGCAAATAAATAGAATGATATAGGAGAGCTTCTTACCAAAATCAGTCATTCGCTTTTGCAAAGGCGTGATCGGATCATTGGTTTGTAGCATACGCGCAATTTTTCCGATTTCAGTATTCATCCCCGTTGAGACGACCAATCCTTTTCCACGGCCATTCGTAATCATCGTTCCTTTGAAGGCCTGGTTAATGCGATCACCAAGAGATAGATTTTCTTCTTTTAGTTCATCAGTGTCTTTATCTACTGGCACTGATTCACCCGTCAGGGCTGATTCATCAATTCGAAGTCCATAAGTTTCAATTAGTCGCAAATCTGCTGGTATGGCATTCCCTGCTTCGAGGAGAACTACATCGCCAGGCACCAAAAGAGTGGAGGTGATTTTAAGAGAATTTCCATCTCGAAGTACCACCGCTTGCAGGCTTGCCATTTTCTTTAAAGCGTCCATTGCTTTTTCGGCTCGATACTCCTGAATAAAACCAACCACGGCATTTAAAAGCACAATGATCAAAATAATAATGGTATCGGTGAGATCGCCAACAATGCCAGAAATAATGGCTGCAATCATCAACACCACAATCATGAAATCTTTAAACTGATTTAAAAATAAATGCCAGGCGGGCTTCTTTTCTTTTTCTTCAAGCTCATTGCTTCCATACTTGGCGAGTCGCAGCGCTGCCTCATCAGAGGTAATACCTTGAAGGGAAGACTCCGTCACTTGAAGCGCTTTGCCAACAGATAGTTTATGCCAAAACATTTTTTTGTCCCTTATGGTAACGCTGTGTAATTCTTTAAAATTCGCATTTCCAGTCAATTGTCGAGAGTTTAAAATCAACTCTTTTTGTTATGGGCTACCATTTTCTGCCCTGGGGCGATGGTTAATTAAAACCTGCCCCACATTGAAACAAAAGGAATTAAATCCTTCCCAAAACGGGATGCGTTACTATTGACAAAACCTTATTTCTGCTGTTTTAAGGCTGTTTTTCATTTTGGTATAATAATGACACAAGGGTAACTACCATACCAAAAAGAAAAAAATATATGAGCGTTTTAGATTTGTACCAGAGAGGTATCATAGGATATCTGTTTAACAAAGGGTTAGTGAGTGGCAGTACCCTGGCCTACGTAGAATACTATACTCGTTATCTGGAAGAGCGCGGGCATGGTAAGAAATACCGCGAAAGCGTTCGCTTTTTATCAAAGGAGTTCCGAGTTTCTGAAACCACCATCAAGAAGGCTATTAAGGTTGTGAAGGACGCATAATAAAATGGTTATGAATGTGCTGGAATTATATCGCAATGGTATTATTGACTATCTCTATCATAAGGGGCTGCTAAGCGGAAGTACGCTCTCGTATATAGAATACTACATGCGCTACCAGGAATTAAGAAAAAATAGTAAGGGATATCGCGAAAGCGTGCGTATACTTTCGCAGGAGTTTGGAGTTTCCGAAACGACCATTAAGAAAGCTATTAAAATTTTAAATAACTAAATCCGTCTTGCGTTGTGGATCATAATCAACTCTGCAATGTTATCGGTGTCAACGATTCCCGCAAGTTGATCATTATCCTTCATTAGGATTAGCGGAGCACGGGTTTTTCGGAACTCAATAAACACTTCATTCAACAGAGTGGATAAATTAACATAGATCAGTTCTTTTTGAGCAATGTGCTCAATGGATTGATTCGCACCAAACTATTTTATGCCTCGATAAGGATCGTTTCATGCTCATTATTTTTTCCTGACAGTGCACCCCGTGGCGCGTTGTATTGAAACATCAATTTTCTGACCGGCCAAAACTTTTTCTATGGCATCCTTTAAAAAATATTGCCTTGCATCTTTTGCTGATTGTGGATTGTCATCGATCGCTCCGCTATATGCGATTATAAATTTCCCTCCAGCAGGTGTAATTACAAATACTTCCGGTGTTTTTTTAGCTCCCATAGAACTCATCACCGCCTGATCTTTATCGGCCAGATAAGGAACCTGTAAATCGGTGTAGTGGATAGCCATTTGTTCTGCACTTTCCTGTTCCTCGGTGTTAGAGTTTATCAATAAGAATTGAACTTTTCCAACATAGGCTTGAATGAGTTCTTTGATGCGATCCTTATAATAATTATCAAACGGACATTCATGACTGGTGAAAACAATAACTACAACCTTTGATGAGGTATAGCTGGAAAGAGACACTTCCTTACCATCCTTGGTATTTGACAATGTAAAATTCTTTACGTCTTGTGCCTGCAGGTTTGCGCTAACGATGATGATAACAAAAGCAAGAATAGATTTCATGTTGATTGAGTTTTAGTGTGGACTAATACATAGTCGGGTTGAATGATATAGGTCATTGTTAAATCACGCGAACTTTCCTTCACATTAATTCTTCCATAGATGTCACCGGCATTTAATAAGATGAAGGGTCTTACTTGAAGTTGATCTGAAAAGTGCAGTCCCTTTTTACCATAAGCTTTATACATCGTTTCTTTGGCACACCAATACACGCAGTGTTTAATTACATCACTTCCTGCATCCAATAACTCGGTTGGGGATAGTATGCGGTGTGCAACATTCAGGAGTTTCGACTTTGGTTGCTCCAGATCAATACCGATTTCCTGATGAAAATCAATTTGAGCAGCCACATATGGAAAGGAATGCGATAACGAAATGTGAGGTGGAAGATTTTTTAAGAATGGTTTGCCGAATTCATCCTTGACAGTGCCCTGATATTCAAGTCCGGCATGTTCAACTAATTGTCTTAGAAGTACACGACCCGCAAGCCACTCCAATCTCTTAGTAGAGTTTATAATAGTCACCTCGGGCCGATCTTCAATTAAGGATGTAAACTCTTGTTCTGTTTCTGAAATGAACCATAATGCCCACGCACTTTGCTCGCCTGTATTCTGTATTTTAATCAATGGCATTGGTTTCTATAACTTAATGATACAATTTTGGTAAAAAAATCGGATTAACCGAACAAACAACTTTTCAGAAGAGTTAGTAGTTCCATGATACAAGTCGAAAAAATTCATTCCCTCACAGGACATCGCGATTGTGTTTATACGGTTGAGGCATCTGACGATGCTACGCATATCTTTTCTGCTGGTGGAGATGGGATGATTGTGAGATGGGATCTTGCCGCTCCCGAGCAAGGTGAGCTAATTGCCAAATTACCCAACTCCGTGTATGCCATTCATTATTTACAAAAGGAAGATCACCTGATCGCAGGTCATAATTATGAAGGCATCCATTTGTTGGATTGGAAAGAAAAGAAGGAGATTGCTTCTTTGAAATTATCCACCGCTTCCATCTTTGATATTCAGTCGGTTCAGAATGATATTTTAGTTGCTTCCGGTGATGGTTCTGTCATGGTTGTGGATTTAGAAAAATGGATGGTTAAAAAGAGACTCATTGCTTCTGAAAAAAGCGCACGTGTGATAGCGATAAACCCAATTGAAGGGGAGGTGGCAGTCGGCTTCAGTGATTATTTCATTCGCATATTTTCATGGGATGACTATTCATTGAAGTATGAATTTCAGGCTCACCAAAATTCTGTATTTACACTTCGTTATACACAGGATTATAAATTTCTGATCAGCGGATCGCGTGATGCTCGTTTGAAGGCGTGGGATGTCTCTTCCGGATATGTGCAGGCTGCTGAAGTGGTCGCGCATCTTTTTGCCATCAATCATATGGCATTCAGTCCTTCAGGAAAGTATTTCGTCACAGGCAGTATGGATAAATCCATAAAGGTGTGGGATACCAAAGAATTGAAGTTATTAAAGGTAATTGATAAGGCACGCCATGCAGGCCACGGCACATCAGTCAATAAATTACTTTGGACTTCGTTTAATGATCAACTGGTTAGTGCCAGTGATGACCGTACCTTATCTGTCTGGGAGTTGAAATTTGATTCTTAGAAATTGCATAACACGCAGATTATTAGGCATATTTCAAAACAATTCTATACATTTGAGCTATGGATTAGTATTTTTTTAAGCTAATTATTTTTTAATCTTTCAATTAATCCACACGTCACATGAAAATCACACCGCTGGAAATTCGCCAGAAGGCCTTTGAGAAAGTGCTTCGTGGCTACGACAAAGATGAGGTAAATGCTTTTTTACAAACCCTTTCGCAGGAATGGGAGCGTGTATTAGATGAAACCAAGGAAGCACGCATTAAACTGGAAGGAACTGAACGCGAGGTATCAAAGCTGCGCGAGGTGGAGAGCTCTTTGTTCAGAACATTGAAGACGGCAGAAGATACGGGAGCAAGTGTAATCGAGCAGGCCAATAAAACAGCCGAATTAATATTAAGAGAGAATCAGCTTAATGCCGATGCGTTGCTTAGTGAAGCAAAGACAAAAGCAAAAAATGCGATAGAAGAAGCCGAAATGATTTCCCGTCAGATGATTGACGAAATGGAAGAGCGTCTCAAATCTATGGTAGAGCAATATAAAACACTTGAATTGCATCGCGATAATTTGCTTTCTGATCTTAAGCGTTTGGCTGGTGAAACGATGGACCGAGCGGAGAGAGCTAAGAACGCAACCCGGGATTTTGATCCTGATCAGCACCTGGCATTGGCAAAGCGTGAGAGCAAGAGAGCGATGTTTCCAAATGCAGAAATTGAAAAAGAAATTAAAAGTGCGCTGCCTACAATACCATCTCCGCCCCCAATTCAAACTCTCGAACCGGTTAAGGTAATGGTAAATGCTGAGCAACAACCCCGCATGCAAAAGTCATTCTTTGACGATATTCAATGACCGGTAAAGTTGCATTAGAGGGGCTTGAATTTCATGCCTATCACGGAGTGTATCCTCATGAGCGATCTTCGGGTAATAAATTCGAGGTTGATGTTGTGGTTGATACTGAGTTTTCAGATTCTGCTTTTCAGGATGACTTGAGTGGCACCATTAATTATGAAGACCTGTATGCCATTGTAAAAGAAGAAATGGCGAAGCCTTCCAAACTTCTTGAAACGGTGTGCCATGCTATAGCAAAAAAAGCACTTGATTCCTTCATCGAAGCAAAAGCAGTAGAGGTCAGGATTTCAAAATTCAATCCTCCTATTGGCGGGGTTTGTAAGAAGGCAACCGTAACAGTAAGTCAGAAGAAGTACGATTGATTATTCCTTTGAGGCAGGTGTTTGATCCACAAACATGAAGCCCTTTGCGTCAGCACCTTCGTAGAAATCAACCTGCTTTCCGATCAGATACATCGTATGTTTTTTATCGATTAAAATGTCAATGCCTTCATCCTGATAAGCAAGGTCAGTAGATTTTTGCTTGTCAAACCCGATGATCAAAGAAACTCCTCCGCATCCGCCACCACGAATTCCAACCCGCAAGCCATAATCGGACGGAATATTTTTCGTTTGCATAATTTTGATAACCTCTTCGGCAGCCCGGGTGGTTAGTCCGATTGGTTTTATGGTTTCAAACATCAGGTAAATTGAAATTAACAATCAAAAATATCTAAAATTTAAACACCTTTGAACCTGATTTAATTCTTATGGAAGCTTTGATTGAATTTGGAAAGATCATCATACCTGCCTCTTTGGTGCTCTATGCTGTGTTTCTTACGGTGCGCTCCTTTATTTCAAAGGAGATCGAACTGAAGAAACTGGAAATACGCACACGCAGTATTGAAACAATCTTGCCCGCCCGCCTTCAGGCCTACGAGCGAATGACATTGTTTCTGGAGCGCATTGCTCCTCAAAATCTATTAATTCGACTTAACAATCCAGGCTTTTCGGGCCGTGATTTTCAAAAGGTGCTGCTGGATGAAATTCGCAATGAGTACAACCACAATGTTTCGCAGCAAGTGTATATGGGTGAGGACGTATGGAATCAAATCCGAAATGCAAAAGAAGATCTTATTATCCTGATTAATGAATCAGCCTCTCAACTTCCTCCAGAGGCCACCAGTATTGACTTGTCTAAAAAGATTTTTGAAGCTGTGATGAACAAGAATGTTGATTTGATTGCTCACGCACTTTCTGAGTTAAGAAAAGAAATTCAACAGACTTTTTAATTATGGAAAGCCGGACTGCTCTTATTGCTGGTTCTACCGGACTTATTGGAAATCAATTATTGGAATTGTTGCTGGCCGAAAGTTCCTATTCAAAGGTGATTGCCTTGAGTCGGAAGCCACTATCTGTTTCACATCCTACGCTGGAGAATATTGTAGTGCAAGCAAATGAATTGAAAAATCAGAGCGGGCTGAAGGCAGATGATGTCTTCTGTTGTTTGGGAACTACGATAAAACAAGCGAAGACAAAAGAGGCCTTCCGTAAAGTGGATTTTGATTATCCTTTAGATCTGGCCAACCTATTAAAGGCTAACGGAGCTAGTAAATTCCTATTGGTTTCATCTTTAGGAGCGGATAAGAGTTCAGGTATTTTTTACAATCAAGTAAAAGGAGAAGTGGAGGATGCAATTAGTGTGGTAGGGTTTGATTCATTTCATATTTTGAGACCTTCACTATTAATAGGTCCTAGAAAAGAGACTCGTGCTGGTGAAGATGCTGCTAAAGTAGTTTATAAAATTTTAGGATTCCTTATTCCAACTAAATACAAGGGCATCGAATCAATAAAAGTGGCACGGGCTATGATAAGCTTTGCAAAAGAGAATAAGCAAGGAAAGTTTATTCACGAGTCTGGCGAGTTGCAAGGTTTCTAATATTTCAATAAGGAAATGATTGCAGTTATTCAACGTGTAACCTCCGCCTCAGTCGAAATTGAGAACAATATAAAAGCTCAAATTCAAAATGGCCTTCTAGTTTTAGTGGGGATAGAAGATGCCGACAGGGAGGAAGACATTGATTGGCTTGCTGCTAAAATTGTTAATCTTCGGATATTCAATGATGAAGCAGGTGTGATGAATATCAGCGTGAAAGACTTTAATGGAGATATTATTCTAGTGAGTCAATTCACGTTACAGGCGAACACAAAAAAAGGAAATCGCCCCAGTTATATTAAGGCTGCCAAGCCTGACGTTGCTATTCCTTTATATGAAAAGTTCATTCAATTAGTAACGGTACTATTGGGTAAACCTGTTCAAACCGGTGAGTTTGGAGCTGACATGAAAGTAAGCCTGGTTAATGATGGCCCGGTGACCATTGTAATAGATACAAAGAATAAAGTTTAGGCTTGCCTTAAAGGATTGCCAAGGCAATCATAATGAGATTGGCAACAACATAAAATCCGATCACATATTTCGTGCCCTTCCTGTTTACTCTAACCGCAGCTTCTTTGTTGCCATCGTCATGGTGTTTTAGCGCAATAGCTGATACAACAAGAGTAGCGAAAATTCCTAAAAAGGTAAGCGTGTGAAGCGAATCTACTAATGTAAATGATGATGATTCAGGTAAGATTGAATCGATGATGTATTTATTACCGACTGTTGCAAACAAACCACCGACTGGCAACCCAAATCTTGGTTCAAGTTCAGAGGGCTGCAGCGTAAAACTAATTATGGATATGAGGAAGGCGATGTACATGCCAATGAAAATTTTCATAAATAATCCCCACGCATCCCGTTGAATATCCATTTCAATCAGAAAGGATGAAAAGTTTTGAAGACTTCTATCAGGAGAAGGATCTCCAAATCCGGTTTCATAATCATTCGTTTTCTCGGTCACCCGGAAGTTGACAATTTCCCATCCATCAATCGCTTCGTTTTTATCAAAAGCACTTCCTTTTATATCTGGTTTGAACACCAGGCTTCGGTTATCAAATAATGTGTTTTCTATTTGCACCTTCAAATGCTGTTTATCAAACGGAAAGTCTAATACATTCCAGCTTTCCTTCATCGCAGCTTTCATTTTCATGATCGCCCAGGCTTTTCCATTCAGACTGTCAAGAATTATTTCAGGCGTGTCTATCGACTTGGCATTTGGGATATCTAACTGAGTGGAGAAGTCAAAATCCGGATTGTCGTATACAAACCACAACCAAAAGCGCATCGTGTATTGTTTGTCGCGAAAGTTTATATCGTGTACACTGATTACATAGGAGCCAACGCTTACCGTGTCTGGCTGAGCCTGAGTAACAGAAAGTCCCGATATTAAAAATAGAGAAGTGAGAATGAGTAACTTCATGAGCAATAATTAACATTTTAAAATTAAAGGAAAGTGGATAGATAAAATAGCCTTCTTTAAAGATTTATCTGCAACCGAAGAAGTATAAGATATTGTAGTGAGTCATAAATATTAGTTTGTATAAAAGTCCTTTTGATTTAATGCCCGGTGTAAAAAGTTAAAATCATTATCGGTTAGAAAAGTCAAATTCTTGGGCTAACTTAGTGGTAAATCTAACTTATTGATATGCATAGCTTATTACTCCTCACCCACTCTGTTTTTAGGTATTTTGCCCTGATTTTTTTGATGCTTTTTGTGATACGTTCTTTCATGGGCTGGATCAATAAGTCACCCTACAATAGTCTTGATGAGAAACTGGGATTATGGCTTTTTATGGTGATACATACTCAGTTGGTATTAGGTCTGGTGCTTTTCTTCGTTAGCCCGGCTGTTGTGTTTAGTGGAGAGTCAATGAAGGAGGCCACCGCCCGTTATTGGTTAGTAGAACATAGTAGCATGATGTTGATCGCGATTGTCCTGATTACAGTGGCGCGCCTTACTACTAAAAAACTGACAGATTCAACGCGCAAATACAAGAAGCTTTTAATCTATAATGGTATTGCTTTATTATTGATTGTAGTGGCTATCCTGCAAAGTGGAAGAGGTTTCTTAAACTTACCTTCTTACTGAGAAAAACTATATAGCTTATAAATTATCCTATGAAGTATATTTTACTCTATTGTCTTGGTTTGGCTGCCTTTTCATTACAGGCTCAGGAAATAACTTCTCATTACGAGCTGGTGAAAATGAGTGATAAGGTGAATACACTCTATCATGAAGTCTCCCCGGTGATTTCAATGGATGGAACGAAATTATATTATTTCGTCAGCAATCATCCTCAAAACACGTTTGGTAAAGAGAACAGCCAGGATGTTTGGTTTTCCACACTTGAAAAAGGAGAATGGTCTACGGGAAAACGTATGCCTCCTCCTTTAAATCAAAATCGATATAACCAGGTATTCAACACCTTGCCCGATGGCTCATTGTTAGTGAGAGGAGGAAGAGCAAAAAACTCAAAAGGATTTTCATTGGTATCTTCCGGAGGCGCATGGACAGAGTTGGTCATTCCTGGTTTCGAAGCTATGGACAAGGGGTTATTCAACGGAGCTACAATTTCTTCTGATGAAAAGCATTTGATTATGTACTTCTCCGAAAAGGAGGGAAGTAAATTCAGCGATTTTTATTTGTCCAATCAGGAGAATGGAAAATGGTCGAAGCCTGTGAAATTAAAAATGAGTTCGACTGCGGACGATTATAGTCCGTTCCTGGCTCCTGATCAAAAGACCCTTTATTTTTCAAGCGATCGGTTTGCGAAAGACAAGGTGGGAGGTACCGATGTATACAAGGTGACGCGCTTAGATGATACCTGGTTGAATTGGTCAGAGCCTGTTAATCTGGGTAAATCAGTGAACACGCCTTCCGGAGATGCTTATTTCTCAATAGACACACATGGCAATATTTTCACAGCTCGATCCGGGGCCAGGGTAGATGGAGGAAATTTTGACCTGTTCATTTTACACCCACGTAATTTTAAAATTTTGCTTACGGGCACCACGTTCAATGGAAAAACAAAGCAGCCAATGGTATCCGCTGTAGAAGTAAAATTGAAGGAGCAAATTCCGGTTAATCTTAAGACCACGGTGAATGGTAATTTTGAAACCCGTGTTCCCGAGATTGATGAGTATACCCTGACAGCTGTAGCAACAGGGTTCCTTCCATTCACGCAGAACTATAAAGTTCCGCGCATCAATCGTGACACTACGTTTCATGTGGATGTTTTCTTAACGCCTTTGGCAAAGCAAGTTGTTTTGGCCGGTGATGTTACAGATAAGAAAACCAAGTTGTCGGTCAAAAACGCAAAAGTCAATATTGCATACAAACCTGATCAGACGGTTAACTACTCACTCGTCACGAATGAGGGCAAATATGAACAACCCATTGCTAGCTTTGGATGGTATTTGTTCATGACTTCAGCGGATGGTTACCTGAATGCCAATGACAGTGTGCAGGTTCAAAATGAAGAGACAACACCGGTGATTAAAAATATTGTTCTTACCCCCATTGAGGTAGGCCTTACTGTGCGGTTAAAAAATATCTATTTTGATTTTGATAAGACTACACTGAAATCGGAGTCGTTTGTCGAGCTCAATAAAGTGGTGGACTTTCTTAAACAAAATTCAAATGTATCTATCGAGATTTCGGGTCATACCGATAGTAAGGGATCAGATACTTACAATTTAAATTTGTCCCAAGGGCGTTCGCAATCGGTCGTAGACTACATTATTAGTCAGGGAATTGATTCATCCAGGTTGCAGGCTCAAGGCTATGGTGAATCAAAACCAATTGATACTAATGATACAGAAGCAGGAAGGGCAAATAACCGCAGGGTTGAATTTACGGTGCTGAAGATTTAGTATTGTCTGGCAAGAGTTAAAATTCTTTAATGCAACTGTGACACCGGTATAGTTTTTTTGGATTGAGAAATAATCCAATCATTACGCTGGTGATCAAGTCATTCAGTAAACCCTTTTTATCAACATCTTCTTGAACGTTCTGTGATCCACAGTGCGGACAGTGTATTGCTTCTGCTTCAGAGATGTTTTGTTCTGTCAGAATTTCACTTACTCTTTCTTTATCCTTTTCAAAAATGTGAAGCCTTACCCCTGGAAATAACTCGTTGCGAATGGGGTACAGTCCAACAAAATTTTCATCACTTAAGAAGCAGGGTATTCCGTAAGCATCCAGTTTTGTTTTCACCAGATTGGCCGACATCACGGTATCGTATGATTCGAAAACAATTATTTTATCCTCTGATTCGTCCATAATTCCTTCAATATTGTAATAAATAGTTAAATAGACCTTCAATAAAATTCCGACATCTGTAAATTTTTTAAATTTAATTGTAACATTGATTTAACCCTACCGTCTTGCTTCTGAAACGATGAATCTCGAAATGTTCGAAACCCTGGTACTTCCTACTAAAAACAAGCTCTACCGCTTTGCATTCAGGCTTCTGGGCAGCTCGGAGGAAGCGAAAGACGTGGTACAAGATGTTTTCATCAAGCTTTGGAACGGAAGAGATCAATTGGCCGAAGTGCAAAACATGGAAGCCTGGTGTATGCGCATCACCAAAAACCTTTCACTGGATCGCCTTCGTGCCCGCCAGCGAAGAAGTACCGATTCAATCAACGATGGTTTTGAGATTCGTCACGAAGGGTTAACGCCTCATGAGAGGACAGAAATTCATGAGAATATGCAACAGATAAATCAAATGATTGCTGCGCTGCCTGAAAAGCAGCGCCAGGTGATACACCTTCGCGACATAGAAGGGTATAGTTATAACGAGATTTGTGAGATACTGGAATTAGACATGAATCAGGTGAAAGTGAATTTATTTAGGGCACGCAGTGCAGTCAGAGAAAAACTTGTAAAAATGAACGCGTATGGACTCTGAGCAACTCGAACAACTGCTGGAGCGGTACTGGAACTGTGAGACGTCTCTGGAAGAAGAAAAACAACTTCGGGAACACTTTCGTGGGGAGGTGCCGGAAAATTTAAAAGAGACCGCTGATTTGTTCCGCTACTTTGAAACACAGCAAGCTCACGGTGTTGAAGGATCTGACTTTGATGCAGTGGTAAGAAAAAAAATCAAACAGCAACAGCCAGAAGGTAAATCAGTGAGCATGGTTTTCAATTTTGCTCGTATCGCAGCTGGATTGTTAGTAGTCATTACCGCTACTTATTTTGTCAGACAGGAAGTAAGAAAAGCGTATCCTCCGGAAATAGTGGATACGTACAGCGATCCGAAATTGGCTCTTGAAGAAACAAAGAAGGCTTTGATGATGATATCGAAAGGATTTAATAAAGCACAGAAGGAAGCTGGTAAGATAAAAGCGTTTAACGAGGCAGAAGAGAAACTTCAGAAGCAAGGGAAAAAGGAAGAGACGATTTAAAAAAAAGACTTAAAAAAATTAAAACAGATACGTATGAAAAAGTTAATGATTGGTGCAGTAATGATGATGTGCTCCATAGCGGCAAGCGCCCAAAACGATGCCATTGCTAAGTTCTTCTCTAAATATCAAAGCGATGAAACCTTCAGTCAGGTGACGATCAGCGGCAAGATGTTTAGTATGATGGCAAACCTATCGGGTGATACAGAAGAAGAAAAAGCAATGATCGCCTCGATCAGTAAAATTAAAGGGTTAAAGATTTTGTCAAAGAGCGAGGCACGCAATTCAAGAGAGCTATATAAGGAGGCGATTTCAATGATCCCAACCAATACCTTTGAAGAATTGATGTCCATTCGTGATAAAGACAAGGACATGAAATTCTTTACTAAAGAAGCAGGCGGTAAAATCAGTGAATTGGTGATGGTGATGGGTGGCAATGAAGAATTTATGGTGTTGACACTTTTCGGTGAAATTGATTTGAAAGATATTTCTAAAATCGGCAAATCAGTGAACATTGATGGATTGGAGAATTTGGAGAAAGTGAAGGGTAAGGAAAAGAAGGACTAATTCAAAAATGAGAAGAGGATGTGTGTTGATTCATGCATCCTTTTTTCTTTTTAATTCGTCTTACAACAAACCATCAGATAATTATGAAACCCATATCTCTCTTTGCATTGGCATTACTCACAACAACTAGTTTGTTTGCTCAAAGTAATAGTTATCAAACCTTAAAAGATAAGTTTAAAGATCAACCGGACGTTCACAGTTTCTCTTTGAGCGGCTGGATGGGACGTTTGGTATTAAATATGGCTGGAGAATTTGAATTCAGTAAGGCTATAAAGGATCTTAAACACGTAGACATTATCACGATTCCGAATTCCGAATTTACAGCACAACATCTTTCAGTAAGAGGTTTTAAAAAAGTGTTAAAGCAGGATTCTTATGAGGAACTGGCTTTTATCCGAGATGGCGGAGAGGAAGTTTCCATTTATTTGCATGAAGGAAACAACAATAAAAACCATTACTTCGTATTAGTGGAAGAAGAGAATGAAGTTGTGGCCATTGAATTGAAAGGGTACCTTGATCCTAAACTTCTGAATCCAAAGAACACGACTCTTGCCATTCTTGCCATTAATAAATAGATATCCGATGAAAGGTATATTCGCCCTGATTCTTTTTTGTACGGCCAGTCTTGTTTCTGGTCAAACAAAAACAACACAAGCGTTGGATGACAAGTATGATGGACTCACTCTTTACTTTTACCGAAATACCCTTCGTATGTTAAATCAAAAGGAGGACCCAGGATTTGATGAATTGATCAAGGACATTGAGAAGATGCGATTTCTGATGATCGATAAGACCAAATCGAAATTTGAACTGTCGGATTATAAAAAATTATTGACAGGTTATCAAGGTGAAGAATACGAAGAGGTGATGACGGGGCGCTATGATGGGCGCAATTTTGATGTCTATCTCAATGAGAAAAACGGTGACATCAAAGGAACCGTTATCCTGGCCACCGATTCCACCAGTGTTATCGTGTTGGATATTCTCGGAAAGATCGCATTAAACAAAGCCCCTGATTTATTCAAAGTCATTGATGGAAGCACGGATATTGGAGGTAAGATTAAAAACTTTATCGGACAAGATGATGATAAAGGAAGCCAAGGTAAGGACGAGAAGAAGAAGTTAAAGAATTGAATTAATCCATCACATGTAATGGAAACAGTTTTATCAATACAAAAACTCACCAAGAATTTCGGGAAGCTATGCGCTGTCAATCAGCTTGACCTGGAAGTAAAGCGAGGTCAGGTATTCGGAATGCTTGGCCCCAATGGTAGTGGTAAGACCACAACACTAGGAATGCTGATGGGTGTTGTCAACCCGACCTCCGGAAGTTTTTCCTGGTTTGGTGAGCCAGCTACTAATCATACACGTAAGAAGATTGGCGCTGTACTCGAGCATCCGATTTTTTATCCTTACCTGAGCGGACAAAAAAATCTGGAATTGAATGCGATGATTAAGGGGGCTGATCCAAATAATATTGCTAAAGTTTTGGAAACGGTTGAACTCACAGCCAGGAAAGATGATAAGTATCGCACCTATTCATTAGGTATGAAGCAGCGTTTGGCTATTGCTTCTGCGCTGGTGAGTGATCCTATTATTTTGATTTTGGATGAGCCAACAAATGGCCTTGATCCCATGGGGATCGCTGAAATACGGGAGATCATTAAGAAGATTGCAGCGGATGGAAAAACAATTATCCTGGCAAGTCACTTGTTAGATGAAGTCCAAAAAGTATGTACTCATTTTGCTGTCTTAAGACGTGGAACGTTGATGCACGTAGGTCCTGTGGATGATGTTGGAAAAGGAGAAGAGATTGTAGAAGTGCAAGCCTATCACGATGACCTGGGAATCCTCTTACAGGAATTTATGGGTAGCGCCAGCATTAAGAAGGAGGATGGATTATACCAGGTGATGATGAAAGATGGCTTTCACAGCAAAGACCTCAACCACTTTTTATTTGACAAAGGAATTGTTGCTGCGCACTTAGCCACTCGTAAGAAAAGCCTGGAGAAGCAATTTCTCGAAATTCTTTCAGACGCCAGTCACAAAGTTTAATGATTCAAGTTTTAGATAAATAATAGTATGCTGCACTTGCTGAAAATTGATCTCAAGAAATTAACAAGTTACCGCACCTTTTGGGTGATCTGTGGTTTGTATTTTCTTACCCTCGGTTTTACTACTGCCAGTGGAATGGAAATTTTGAAATGGCTTGCCAGTAAAGGTGCGGAGTTTGGTGCCTCCATTAACATTAGCAGGATTCCGTTATATCACTTTCCAGATATCTGGCAAAACCTGATTTGGATCAGTGGCCTTTTCAAGATTGTATTGGCTGTGATGGTGGTGATTTCAATCACGAACGAATATCAGTATCGCACCTTAAGGCAAAATATCATTGATGGATTGAGCCGATGGGAATTTTTAAAGTCAAAGATTCTCACCAATGTTTTATTGAGCCTGATGAGTGTGGTCATGATCCTATCAATTGCCTTGATTACAGGATTTATCTACACACCTGAAGTGGAATGGGATTTTTTCTTTTTAGGTAGTGAATTCTTCTTCGCCTATTTCTTAGAAGTATTTGCTTTTCTATCCTATGCGCTGATGCTGGGTGTATTGGTGCAGCGTTCAGGTCTTACCATTGTGTTGTTGATGCTCTCCAATATGATAGAAGCCATCATCAAGCTGAATATTTTCCGATCAGGAGTTGAAGAACAAATAGGATGGTTAAAACAGTTTTTTCCATTAGAGTCCATCACCAACCTGGTGCCTCTTCCTTTTGCCCGTTATGCTTTTCAGGAGATTCAGGATTATGTGGCCTTGAGTGCAGTGGCGATAGCGATTGTCTGGACCGTGCTGTTTAATTATTTCTCTTATCTAAAGTTAAAAAAGTCAGACATCTAAAATTTAGAGATGCTTTATTCGTAAGTTTTTATACTGAACTTTCATAGGCGGACCAACGTGCACTTGCACACCTAACACACCTGACAGTTTTCGATTTACTGCATCATCATCCGTTACGTCACTCATTAAAACACCATTTATAAAGTGTTGTAATCGATTTCCTTTTACAATTAAATGAAACTCATTCCAGTCTTCACTTTTAATCAAGGATTTTAGTGAATCGGAACTTCCCATCGATCCGGTTACGTTCATGCCAAGCCATGCGTTATTCTTGATATTATTTCGGAACGATTCTTCCTGCTCAGGATTTGGTTGTGAAGCAATGGTTGTCTTTTGCCCCCGATAAGCTAAGGTAGTTCTTCCACGCTCTTCATAGTTTTGTCCCGTATAGTTGATCTTACCATCGATATCTGCCTGGTAGCCCTTTAATGCGAATGGTATTTCCTTGAGTTGTTCGCTACGATAATTAATTCCTGAATTTCCATTCAGCGTAATATGGAATGAACCTTTCAACTCGAAGTCTTTAGTTACTCCTCCCCGCCAGATGATAAATGTATTAGTCTTTAATAGGGTAGCAGGTGTGACTTCTCCCACCAGGCAACCATTTTCAACTCTCCAATAGGCAGGATCTCCATCCCAACCCTTCAATGTTTTGCCATCAAATATTTTAGTAAACCCTTTTTCTTTGGATTGATTTAGGTTGCTTGTCAGGCTACTGCAGGTTAGTATAAGCAGTAACATCATACCCATATTAATAATTTTGAAAGAGACTGTCCTGATCATACTTAATTGGTCTTAGATAAATGTGTGAATTAAATATAGAAACTTTTGCCCTACTTAATCAATGGGCATTCCACTTTACTTTTTAGTTCATTAAGAACTTAGCAAAGTGCTTGCTGGTAAATTGATACCCTCTGTTCAAATAATACTGGTGTGTATCTGGTCTTTTCAGATTACTGTTGAGAACAATTTTATAACAACCATTTTCTTTGAAGTAATCTTCTGCTGCGTGAAGCAGAACAGTGCCAACACCAGATCCTCTGACTTTTTCATCAACACAAAATGATATAATACGACCTTCTGGTGCTGGTAAATGAACCACGTTATAGATATGGAGTGCGATATACCCAACAACCTCATTCTCTTTTTGTGCCACCAAAAGCATGTAAGATGGTTGTAAATACAGCTGAATTCTTTTTGCAGTCTGCGTTTCAGAAACAGAATAGCCCATTTGATGTATTAAATCAGCAACCGCTGCCGCATCATCCGGTTTAGCAAGTCGTATACTGATTTTCATGATGGAAGGTTGTGTGAAGGTAATCAGTGATCGTGATCGCAGCCACAGTGCTTATTACTGGTAGCCTTTTCAAAACATTCTTTTCCTTCTTTGTAAGAAAACCAGGCAAGCCCTAAGGTACCTAATGCATCCGCGTAAGCGAAACCAGTGAGTTCATAAATGCCGCTGGAGGCAAGGAGAATGCAAGACATGTAAATACACACTTTGGTACAGTTTGCATCGGCAAGTATGGCATCAGATTGAAGTTGCTTTCCCGTTTTTATTTTTCCGTAGATCAGGAAAAGCATGACCACAATGGAGATCAAAGAAATGATTACTCCCCAAAAAGTAGTTAACGGTTTGTGACCTGAATAAAGAACAAGCAAAGCGGAAATAACTAATGCTGCCACCAGCATATAGAATGAAACACCGGTTACTTTTAGCGCAGTCTTTTCAAAAGTACTACGATTACTTTGTGGATTTTGTCGAATTCTTAGTACCATAACTACAATGCCGGTTCCGGAAATCAATTCAATAAAACTATCCACCCCAAAGCCAAACAAGGCCAATGTTTCATCTTCAAATCCAAACGATGTAGCTATAATTCCTTCAGCGAGGTTATACAAAATGGTAAATACACCGAGCGCCAAAGCGATGTCGTATAACTTTTTTTCCTGCGTTGATGAAAGACTCATTGAATCCATAGGCGAAAAGTAGTTCAGCATAGGCAATGCTCAAACATATTTCAGATAAATGTGATGTTGTTGCAACCGTGCTACACAAAAGGTATGTCATTAATGCAACGAGGTTTCAGACAGAGGTAGAAAAAGACCGATCTCCCCAATTCATTTTTAAGAAGTGATAGAATACCCGTTAGAGTAATAAAAATCAAAAAACTACTCTGGTATGCTTAAAGACATTTCGATATGCTGCCTTTTTGACTTTTTTCAACCATAGGAATGATGATTGTGGAGTACAAAGTAAGTTTTGAAAGATATGTGAAGAAAAGGATTAGTTAGTGATGAGATACTTCAAAGTATCGATATTACCAACACACTGAATGTGGAGTATCCGAACCTGCTATTAAACGTTCACCGCATTCGAAATATCGCCAGATTGAAGTGAAGGTTCCCGGCATAGCGGAAGAAAACATGCACGTGAAAATCACCAACAATCAGCTGACTGTTTATTTTGAGCATACCGTTGAATCACGTAGCGAAGTGGTCTACGTTCCACAAGTTGTCTGCAATAAGCAGATACCTTATTTTGTTGATACGAAAAATATTCGAGCACAGTATCATGAAGGTATATTGATTATTCAATTGCCATTTAATGAGCTGACCAATGGTTATAACAGGGATATACCGATAGGCAATTAATCAAAGTTCGATTTCTATAGTCCCTTCACACTCATTCCACCATCAACCATAATGTTTTGTCCAGTGATGTAACTGGATTTATCCATCGCAAGAAATGATGCTAAAGCTGAAACTTCTTCAGGTTGCCCGACACGCCCCATGGGTGTGCGTGCGATTATTTTTTCAAAGCGGTCAGTTTCTGCCAATACCGATTTGGTAAGGGGTGTTTCAATGTACCACGGTGAAATTGTGTTCACCCGAATGTGATCGGCACTCCATTCACCCGTTAGATGTTTAGTAAATTGTATGATGGCCGCTTTGGTCATCCCGTAAGGTGATCCGCTGGAGATATCAATGCTGCCAGCAACAGAGGCAATATTAATAACACTGGCGTTTCCAGATTTTTTAAGCAGCGGATAGCACCGTTGGGTAAGGTCCATCATGCTGAACAGATTAGTCTCAAAAAGCTGACGATATTCTTCTTCGCTGTATTCAACAAATTTTTTTCGAACGTTCGTGCCAACGTTGTTTACCAGCACATCCAGCTTTCCCCAGTTTTCTTCCATTTTCTTAGCTAGTGATTTACGTACTTCTGCATCGGTGAGATCACCTTCCACCGTAAAAAGATTGGCAGAGTTTTTTAGTTTTCCCTGGATGCTTTTTGTGTTGCGTGCCACCACCAATACTTCTGCACCGAGTTCAAGAAATTCACGTGTGATGGCGAGACCGATTCCTTTGGTGCCTCCTGTTACTAATGCTTTTTTTCCTTGCAAAGACCAACTATTCATGAGGTAGGGTTTTATATGTGTTCTTAAATTTAAGCTTCTTTCTTTGTCACTAGTAAGTACCAGTTTTTATCGAGAGCAAGATAACCTTGCTCATAACAAAAATGATAAATTGCTCCTTCTTTCGTTACATATTGACTGGTGAAATAATTAAAATCAAAACCTTTTTCATTTAGCTTATCGCGATTCACTTTTGTTTTGCCGGTGGTATTTAGTTCGATTAATATCCTGCGGTTCTTTCGTAAAATGTTGGTGACATTGTTCATGTAAGCCGTCTCATCACGATTCAATTTGTTGTTGTAAGACACCCGGCACTGGTCGGAACAGAATTTTTTGTCGGCACGGCCTTTCATTTTAGCCCCGCACTCCAAACACACCTTTTCTTCTTTTTTGATCATTTTTCGATGCTTTTGATGAGTTTGCTATCCGTTTATAAACGTTTATAAACGAATATAACCGAAAGTAATTGAATAACATACGACTATCGTTTGGACGACCCCACACCTTTGTATCGTCAATCGGAACAAACCCGGTGATACAGTTTCGGAAAATCAATTTTTAACAATCAAACAATACAATTATGAAAAGTTTAAGAAACAGTGTACAGTTAATTGGCCGCTTAGGTCAAGATCCAGAAGTAAAAACGTTTGGCAAAAGCCAGAAGGCAACGTTCTCCATCGCCACTGCAGACAGCTACAAAAATGCGAAAGGCGAGAAGGTGGAAGACACGCAGTGGCATAATATTGTGATCTGGGGCCCGCTTACTGAGGTGGCGAGCAAGTATTTGAAAAAGGGCATGGAGGTTTGCGTAGAGGGCAAGCTGATGCATCGTGATTACGAAACAGACAAGGGTGAAAAGCGATTCATCACAGAAATCAATGTAAACGATTTACTCATGCTGGGCGGAAAGCAGAAATAAGTGCTTCAAGCTTTAGCCAAAAAGGCTGCCTCCATGAGGTGGCCTTTTTTGTTTTTTAACATCGGTGTATGATTCACAACATCGGCTGAAAAATCCGCGTTCTAATCCGGGTCGATTGCTTACTTTTGCACCGATGAGTTTTAACTATCCGATGTTTCTCTGGGCGCTCACGTCCCTCGCAATACCCATCATCATCCATCTTTTTAATTTCCGTAAAACCACCAAGGTTTATTTCTCCAATATAAAATTCCTGAAACAGGTAAAGCAAGAGACCACGCAAAAGCGAAAGCTTAAGAAATATCTGGTGCTGGCTTCCCGGCTACTTTTCTTACTATTTCTGGTACTTGCCTTTGCCCAACCCTTTTTGCCGGCCCGCGAGCAAATCAATTCGCAACGAAATATTGCGATCTATCTTGATAACTCCTTTAGTATGTCGGCCCCGGTGGAAGGAAAGATCCGCGCTTTGGATGCCGGGGTGAGTTTTGTGCGAGAGATTGTAGAATTGTTTCCACCGGAAACTCGTTTCAAACTGCTCACCAACGACTTCGCTCCGTTTTCAAATTCATTTAAATCAGGTTCTGAAATTATTGATCAATTATCTCAGCTGCGTCTTTCGCCCATCAGTCGCACGATGGATGAAGTTACCAAACGCATTGGTGAAGCAGGCAGCACTGTGTTTTGGGTTTCTGATTTTCAGAAGTCTACCCTGGGCCAAGAAATTGTGATCGACTCGACCTGGCAATTGCGATTAGTGCCAGTGGAATATGATAAACTATCCAACGTATTTGTGGATTCCGTCTTTCTTGATAATCCATTTGTGATTGGTGGTGAAAAAAATTCTGTGCGCGTGCGCTTACACAACGAAGGCCCGCGCCTGTTGGAAGGTTTAGTGACCCGACTTACAATTAACGGAGTGCAGGCAGCGACTTCTTCCTTAACGATACAGCCTAATAGTGCTGTGGAAACTTCATTTGATTTGTCCGGTTCCTTGCAAGGTTACAACGAAGCAGTGTTCAGCTTCAGTGATTTTCCGGTAAGCTTTGATAATGAGTTCTATTTCACACTTAACTATTCAGGCAAATTAAGAGTCATCGAGATAAAGCCAGACGCTACAACTACCTTCATCGAAAAAGTGTATGGCAATCGCCAGCTTTTTGATTTCAGATCTTATTCCGTAAAGAATATTGACTACAACTTGCTCGATGCTGCCGACCTCGTTGTGTTGAACGGCCTTAATAAAATTGAATCATCATTGAACGCTGCCCTGCAATCGTATAGCAACAAAGGAAGCTTGTTGTTGGTAAGTGGCACCCAACCGGACATGGATTCGTATAAAAAACTACTTGGATTGTCGGATCTCAAGAAAATAGAAAAGACAGAGATGGAGGAACTTGATCGTCCTGATTTCCGAAATCCGTTTTTTGAAAATGTGTTTGAAGAAAAAACATCGGCATTGGCAATGCCGCGCGCGCAAAGAATGTTGGACTGGGGCGCTGATCGCTCAGCCATTCTCCGATTCAAAAATGCAATGCCTTATTTATCACGGTTTGGTAATACGTTTGTTATAGCAAGTTCACTGGAAAAAGGCGCAACAGATTTTTTTAATAATGCCTTGTTCGTTCCCATCATGTATCGCATCGCTTCAAGCGGAAAGAAGGCGGAGAGCAAACCTTATTTCTATCTTTCATCATCACTCATCTCCGTCTCCACCGACAGCCTGGTGGGTGAGGAGCCTGCCAAATTGATTGGGGCGCAAGAGCTGGTGCCTTCGCAACGAAGACTTGGCGATCGCCTTCTGCTGGAGATACCACGCTTTTCGGTGAACCAGGGTTTCTACCATGTCACGCACAGGCGTGATACCCTTGATCTGGTTGCCTTCAACCTTGAAAAAAAGGAATCGATGCTAGGTCAGTTTAGTGGTGAAGAGATTAAAACGGCACTGGGAGGTGGCGACCACATTTCAATTTTCAAGGCATCGTCCACAGAGACTTTCAGCAATGAGATAAAAGAGAGATATTTGGGTACGCCTTTATGGAAGTATGCCCTTATGTTGGCGCTGTTTTTCCTGCTGGCCGAAGTTCTATTGATCAGGTTTTTAAAGTAAGTGTATGAAAACAATAAATCTGTCTGTGCCCGACCATCTCAGTTATGATGAAACTGAATGGAAAATTATACTGGCAGGAGAACTTTATGAGCGAGAAAAACTCACACTAGGTCAAGCTGCTGAACTGGCTGGTTTTTCGAAGCGAGCATTTATTGAGATTATGGGGAAGTATGGTTTTTCAGTTTTTAGTGATTCTGTGGATGATTTAATTTCGGATACTAAGAATGCCTGAAATTATTATATCAGATACCAGTTGTATAATACTCCTTCAGAAAATAGGTCAGTTAGAGTTATTACCCAAGTTATATTCTCAAATTTTTGTCACTTCATTAATTCTGAAAGAATTTGGTGGTGATCTTCCAGCTGAAATCGTGGTTAGAGATGCCCAGGATCTAAACCTAATCAGAACACTTTCGCTGACTGTTGATCAAGGAGAAGCAAGTGCCATTGCCTTAGCATTTGAAATTGATGACAGCATTTTAGTTTTGGATGATCGTAAGGCTAGAAAGTTTGCCAGTTCACTCGGATTAAAACTTACTGGTACGCTTGGAATTTTATTAAAAGCAAAGCACCTCGGTGTACTGCCTTCTATGAAACAAATTTTAGATGAGCTGATAAAGACAGATTTTAGAATATCTCAGGAAATAATTGATAGAATGTTAAAAGAAGCTGGCGAAAATTAATACTCATGAAATCTCAACGTACTTCGCGCACACAAAAGCAGGAAAATCGTTTGGAGATTCCATTTGACGTGGGAAAAAATCAAAATTAGCACATGAAAACACTAATCCGCTCTGCTCAAATCCTTTCACCGCAATCTCCCTTTCATAAAAAGATTAAGAACGTTCTCATTCAAAACGGACGTATTGAAGAAATAGGAGATAAAAATTATGCTGCCGACAAAATCATCGAAGCAGAAGGAATGATTCTTTCACCAGGCTGGTTTGATCTTGGTACTTGCGTGGGCGATCCGGGCCATGAGAATCGTGAAGACCTTGCATCGCTTGCCAAAGCAGCCGCAGCAGGTGGCTTTACGGAAGTAGCGGTGTTACCCAATACACTTCCCACCGTGCAAACTAAAAATGAGGTAAGTTATATCACCGGAAATAATGAGAGCCGATTAGTGCAGGTGCATGCATTAGCTGCCGTAACTAAGAACTGCAAAGGAGAAGAACTCACCGAGATGATTGACTTGCATGAAGCGGGTGCCATTGCATTTACGGATGGACTCAAACCGATATGGCATACTGACATTTTTCTCAAGTCGCTTCAATACCTTCAAAAATTTGACGGACTGTTAATTGATCATCCGGAAGACATCTGGCTTAACTTATTTGGTCAGATGCATGAAGGACCAAACAGTACGATGTTAGGATTGAAAGGAATGCCACGTATTGCAGAAGAAGTGGCAGTGAGTAGAAATCTGAAGTTGCTTGGCTATGCCGGTGGGCGCTTACATTTTTCAAAACTCTCTACCGCTAAAGCAATAGACCTGGTGCGCGCTGCCAAAAAGAAAGGGCTGAACATTAGTTGTGATATCGCTTCCTATCAATCACTGCTTAACGATGAACTACTTTCAGATTTTGACACCAACTATAAAGTGAATCCTCCGCTGCGCGAAAAGGCAGATCAGGAAGCATTGATCAAAGGATTAAAAGATGGAACCATTGATGTGATCGTGAGTAATCATATTCCATTGGATGATGAAAGCAAATTCCTGGAATTCGATCTCTCTGATTTTGGAATGATCAATATGCAAACTTTCGCTTCGCACATTGCTTCGCTAAGTAACTCAGTAGATATGGACCTGTTGATTGAAAAAATTACAGAAGCTCCCCGAAGATTATTGAATCTTGCGCCCGTTACAATTGACATGGGAGTGAAGGCGAATCTCACATTATTCGACCCAGCCTGCGAATGGACTTTTTTGCCAGCTGTTAACGTATCAAAGTCAAGAAACTCTCCCTGGCTGGGAAAAACACTTACTGGAAAAGCGGTAGCTGTGTTTAATAATTCAAAACAAGCATTGGATGTTTAGTTCAGTCAAGCGCCTCGCGTTTCTCTCGGTGCGCAATGGATTGATTGCTGGCGGCCTTGGATTCTCCTTGCTGCTTGCACTTTACTTCATAGGCAAACACCCATTTTTGTTTCCAATCTATTTTGACTTCCGTCTGATCTTGTTGTCTGTTTTTATTGTGATGACCCTAAAAGAATTCCGTGATGACTATCAAGACGGTATTCTTTATTTTGGGCAAGCCATGATTAGCTCATTTTTATTTACGCTTGTGTTTGCTTCGGTGGCTTCGCTTTTGATCTGGGCATTTTGTTTTATAATGCCTGAATTTCTGACTTCGTATATTGCCACTGCAACGGAACAATTGAAATCCATACAACCGGCCATTATTGAACAATTGGGTAAAGAAGCTTATGAAGCTAATTTAAATAAGCTTCCGGCTACCAACGGAAGTGATTTGGCTGTCGATTACTTCGGAAAAACCTTTATTATCAGCTTTTTCATTAGCATAATAATATCTGTAATTTTAAGACGACAACCTAAAACCCTATAAACTATGGAACATGTTGAAACACCCGAAGAAAAAGTAACTACACGAGCAGCCGGTATTCGTTATGGATTGATTTCAGGAGTGATATCCATCGCCTATTTTATGATCATGGTTATCGCTGGCATTAATATGACGGAAGGCATTGGCCGATGGGCTGGCCTTTTGATTACTGGCGTTATCATATACCTCGCACATAAATATTACAAAGAGAATGGTGATGGTTTTATGACCATCGGGCAGGGCACTGGCATTGGCTTTTGGTTAGCATTGGTTTCCACGACAATGTCAAGTGTGTTCACTTATATCTACATGAAGTTTATCGACAACTCCATGATCCAACAAATTCTCGATAAGCAACGGGAAGCCATGGAAGAGCGCGGAATGGATGATGCTCAAATTGATCAGGCCATGTCGATTACTGAAAAATTCATGACACCAGAGATCATGTTTGGCATGGGTCTTTTTTTTGGAGTTATTATGATCGTAATTCTGGCGCTTTTGATAAGCCTGGTTACGCAAAAGAAAAATCCGGAAGAAACTTTCTAGATGCCGTTGCATACTGACATATCCGTTATCATACCTGCTAAAGATGAGCAGGATTCAATTCCCGAACTCAGTCAGTGGATTAGCCGTGTGATGCAAGAGCACGGCTATTCGTATGAAGTAATCTATATTGATGACGGCAGTACGGACCAAACCTGGGATGAGATTCAGAAGATGAATCTCATCAACTCTTCCTTTAAAGGCATTAAGTTCAATCGTAATTTTGGAAAATCAGCAGCACTGCATACTGGCTTTAAAATCGCACAAGGCGATGTGGTGATCACCATGGATGCCGATCTGCAGGATAGTCCTGATGAAATACCTGGCCTTTATCGGTTGATCAAACACGAAGGGTATCAGCTAGTCAGTGGTTGGAAAAAGAAACGACACGATCCGATTTCAAAAACGCTGCCTTCAAAGTTTTTCAATTATGTTACACGCAAAATATCAGGCATCCATCTTCATGATTTCAATTGTGGATTGAAAGCCTATCACAACCAGGTAATAAAAAACATTTCGGTCTATGGCGAAATGCACCGCTACATTCCGGTGATTGCAAAGTGGGCTGGATTCAGAAGAATAGGAGAGAAAGTAGTAGAACACCGTCCAAGGAAATATGGCACTACCAAGTTTGGTCTTGAGCGGTTTGTTAATGGGTTTCTCGACCTTGCCACCATTACATTTGTCAGCAAGTTTGGCAAAAGACCGATGCACTTTTTTGGCTTATATGGCACGTTGTCTTTCTTTATTGGCTTCGCCATGGTGTTCTATCTTATCATAGCCAAGCTCGTAGCCCATGATTTCGCACTCACCAACCGCCCCTCATTCTACATCGCCATGACCACCATGATCATCGGCATGCAACTCTTCCTCGCCGGTTTCCTCGCCGAACTCATTTCCCGAAATTCCCCCGAACGCAACTCTTATTTAATAGAAAAGAAATTAGGCTT
>JAYVTC010000222.1:0-35410 GCA_043774745.1 Cyclobacteriaceae bacterium
TTAGATGGCCCTAACTGGTAAAGCAATTCAATACACCAGTGGATATAAGATCACGTCCACCCTGCGGTTGAGGCGCATGCCCCGATAGTTTTGATTTGAGTAAACCGGATTTTCAAGGCCCCAGTTTTTGACGGTAATAAATTGATCGGGAATGTCTTTTTGAAGCAACAAATCATAAACTGATTGGCCTCTCATTTTTGAAAGCCATTCATTGAATTCGCGGCCTCCGATTGGATCGGTATGACTGATTAATTGAATCTGGTATTTGTCGAGGAGATTGGGAATAGAGTCAAGCCAGTTGGAAAGCATCAGTATCTGCTCTTCGTCAATGTCATAGCTACCTCCTCCAAAATAAATGCTTTTACGTATCTCTTCGTGTTGCTGCGAATAACCACCTACGGCCATACTGCAAAGAAGAATGCTAATAACACACCATCTCATATCGTAATTTAATGGTTCGTATAATCAATTACTACGAAAGCAGCATGCGAATTAATAAATATAGCCTTGACAAGTCGGCAAGTTTTAGCTGATCAAGTGTATTAGTAATTTAACCAAACCACGCTGGCGATCTTTCCTTTTTTAAATACCGATACAATAAAGACATTATTATAATCGCTATCCTCAAAATCCTTATAGGTTTCTTTTCCAGTAAGATAGTTCGCAATCCAGGGGATGTTGTTTGAATGTCCAACAATGGCGACTGTACCTCCTGCATGTTGTTTCAGCATTTTATCAATTTCATCACCTTTAAATGCTTCGTAACCTTGAACGGGTATGTTCTTTGCCAAGGAAAGTGGCGCCACCGTGTTACTGGTTCTCTTAAATGCCGTGGAATAAATGGCGTCAACTTTAGTCTCCTTCAATAAATTCGCCAGTGACTCTGCTCGTATTATTCCTGCCTCAGTAAGATCAGGATCTTTAGTGCCATCATCTCCTTTTTCAGCATGACGAACCAAAATAAATGTAGTAACCGGTTGGGCCTGTGCAACGGTAAGATTGAAAATAAGAAGACCAAATAACAGATATTTCATATACCTACTTAGAAAGTGGAATGCCGGTAAATGGATTTAGCTGCTGCAACCCAAAGCCATCATTTAAACTGATCGCTGATCGATTTAGGTATATTACAATCTTTTTTGCGGTTAGTGTCGACAAGATAAAATATCTTCCAGGCACCCTCCATTTTAATCAGGTGAAACGCATCCACCCCACAATGACTAAAATTTTTTCCTGCATAAAAAGCGAACTGAGTCCAAACTTGAGCAAAGTCTCCATCCACTTCTATACGGGTGCCCCAGATTGGTTCACTCCAGGGTTCCTTGTGTGGCGATCCAACAGCTTTTAAAAAACCAGACAGCGAAGTTTCCCTTCTCAGTGTTGCCTTTCCTTCCTTGTCTTTACCAATTCTTGCCATTGTAGCATCTGCCGTAAATGCACTGTGCACCATGGCACTATCTCCGAGATTCATACCCTTAAATAAGGTGTTTATCGGTTTCATAATTGCCAATCCTTCTATATCAGCCTGTGCCTGCGCAATACACGCCCAAAGTGAGAATAACAAAACTAGTATTTTCATATTATTTCTTAATTACGCATAAAGATTGGCATTTTATTCAAATGTGCCATCCAGAATATATCGAACTTAAAATTTACGGTTCGCTGATAAAATCCTAAATTTAGAGTCTTTAAAAATTCAATTTCGAAATATTTATATGGAAAGAGTAATGCTCCTTCCACATAGGTACTTCAAAAGGCTTTAAAAATAAATTTATCAACCAATGAAATTCATTCTTCCGCTGGTATTACTTTTTATCTTCACCGGCTCGCATTCACAATCAAAAACGGATAGTCTTGAAACTGCTTTGAAGACCGCTAAAGGCGAGCTTAAAGTAAAAACCTACAATGAGTTATTCCGGGCATGGAATAATTCAGATCCTGTAAAAGCCATTGAATATGCGAGTCACGCGCTGGCCCTGGCAAAGGAAATTGACGACAAAAAAGGCATGGCAGCTGCCTACAACAATATTGGTGTTTCTTACCGCAATCAAGGCGCACTGGACAAAGCCCTGGAGTATTACATGAATTCACTAGCTCTTTATGAAACTATTCAAAACAAGGAAGGCGTTGCCACTTCTAAGAACAATATTGGTAACATCTACTCCTTTAAGAAAGATTATGAAAAGGCCACCAAGTATCTGGAAGAGTCGCATCAGTCCTTTGTTGAATTAAATGACAAAGTAAAACTGGTTGGCTCGCTCAATAATTTAGGTAATCTGAATAATGATTTACAATTATTCGACAAAGCTTTAACCTATTATACGGAGTCCTATCGGCTTAGTGATTCCTTAGGGATGCCATTTTCCGATCCGCTTAATAATATCGGCAATCTTTATTTTAAGAAGGATGATTTTGAGGAAGCTGGAGTCTATTTCATGAAATCACTGGAACTGGCAAAGAAAAATCAAAATTTATTAACTCAATTAAATGTGTATGCCAGCCTTGGTGAGGTTAATAGCATGACCTCTCAATATAAAAAATCTGAAATCTATTTGGACAGCGCCCTCCAATTGGTGAATCAACTTCAGGCCCGTATCTATGAACCAACCATATTAAAGAGTCTGGCAAATAATTATGCGAAACAAGGTAAAATGAAAGAAGCGTATGAATTTATGGTGCGCTTCGATGCTTCCCGCGAAAAGGTATTTGGTGAGGAGAGCTCGCGCAAAATAGCCCAGATGGAAATAGCGCTCGACTTACACGAAAAAGAAAAGGAACTGGAATCATCAAAATCCGAAACGATGATAAAATCATTAGAGCTTCAAAAGACTCGTATGATTATTACATTGGTTATTCTTTCGCTTGCCTTATTAATTGGTGGCGTTAATATATTCTATTCAAAACGGAGGAACATCAAGGTCAAATGATAACACGCCAGGAAGCCAGAAACATTCTCTCTTCATTAACTCAAAGTCAAAGTTTATTACGCCACATGCGCACCATTGAATTGGTGATGGAGGCTTATGCCGAAAAATTTGGCGAAGACAAAGAACAGTGGGCCATTGCAGGACTGCTTCATGATGCCGATTATGAAGTCTATCCGGAAAAGCACCCGAACATAATTGTGGAGAAGCTAAGGACGATGGGTGAAGATGACATTGCCCACGCCATATCGGCTCACTACACCAAGTGGAATGTGTCCTATGATAGTTTGCTAGACAAAGCCCTGTTGGCCTGTGATGAACTGACTGGTTTTATCGTGGCCTGCTGCCAGGTGCGCCCTGACGGGATAACTTCTTTGGAGACGAAATCCGTCATTAAGAAATTGAAAGACAAGGGTTTTGCTTCGAAGGTAGATCAGGAGGAAGTATATAAAGGAGTGGAACTTTTGGGTGTGGATCTCAATGAGCATATTACTTTTATCATTGAGGTATTAAAAAGGAATAAGGAAGAGCTGGGCATTTAAATTCAAAATAAAAGAGGCTTGGCTTTTTGCGTATAAATACTAAATTTGCAACCAGGTAAACAACTGATTTATGTTCGAGCAAAATGTAGGAGACGGAGCTAATATATTTGTAACGATAGTAGCTGTTATTATTGGCTTTGCTGCCGCCATGGGTTATATCGATTATAACAAGACAACTAAAAAGCAGGAACACAAAGACTAAAGTTTTCACCCGCTCGCTATAAAAAAAGCCCTCATTCAACGATGATGGCTTTTTTATTGGGCTTACTCACCACTTGTACTTACTTGCCCCCATTTGTGTTTGGAGCGGGGACGGTGTAGGGCGACTTATATTCTTTCTGATATTCCTGAACATTGGCCTTCTTGAAAAAATCACCGGCTACGAAACTTAAGAAGATATGAAACTCCTCTGGCTTACGATATCCGGGCACGGAAGTAGAGTTTTCAAAAATGGGTACGATGCGAAACTCCTCATCTAGAAAAACAAAGTTAGGATAGCTCATTTGATTGTTGAGCAAGGCCATGGCCAGTTGATGTGCGCCCTTATTTCCGAAAGGAACAAATTTGAATGTGGTACCACGAAATGTTATATCACCAGTCTGCTCTGCATCAAACTTTACAGGGTAATACTTTTCATTTAATAGTTTGGCAATTTGCGGATCGGTGAAGGTGTTCTTGTCCATCACTTTACACCAGCCACACCAGTCGGTAAATACATCAATAAAAATCTTGCGCTTTTCTGTCTTGGATTTCTCAACGGCCTCTTCGAAACTCATCCATTTTACTGGTGCAGCCGCGATGGCTACTTCAGGTTGCTGAGCCTTTACGAGCATTGCAACCAACACAGCGAATACGAAAACCAGGTATTTCTTCATGCTTGCAGCGATTTGTGAATTTTTAACAAGAACAAATTTAGTAAGAAAAGTAGTTCCATGGTAAATAAGCAAAGAATAGGCTGCGGTAACCGGAACGCTAAGAAACCATGATAATATGGTAATAACGTCTTTTTTTGTCGGGTGCGTTTCCAATTGTCGCGCCTCGACTTATGCAATTGGGCTAAAGCCCTTTGGATATACTCACTAAAAATGAACTTTTGTCCAACAAGACTATGTGTAATGCTCCCTTTTTTTTGCCTCACCTTATTTCAACAGTCCATCCCTCATTAAGGAAATCGGCATACTTCCAACCTTTAGCAACTTTTCATGGAAATCGCTAAGCGTGAAATCAGCCCCCATTTTTGTACGGTAATCTTCACGCATACGGAGTATTTCCATCATGCCTGTAAAATAGCCTATAAAATATCCAGGCGAAGCACATGATGAGTCAATCTCAAGCTGAGAAGCCCAGGCCAGGAACCCAACTTTCTCTGTCATCAGTTTCACGGCATCCTCATACGTCATCTTGCCCGTATGCATTCCTACATCATAGATAACGCGGGCATTGCGCCACAAGCGAAGCTGAAGTTGACGGAGTAGAATTTTATTATTCGGGAAAAACCCGGTTTCCTTCATCAATTGCTCATTGTATAACCCCCACCCTTCACTAAAAATACTGATGCTGTTATTCCTTCTTAGAGGTCGTGGGTTGTTGATCTGATATAACCCCTGGATGTGATGGCCTGCATACGTTTCATGAGGAGCGGTCACCATGATCACACCCCAGTCATGCTCCACCAGGTACTCCTTTTTTCGCTTATCATCCCACTGGTCTTCGAATGGATTAATATGCATTTCGGACGTATATATGCTATCGGCATCTTTGGCTTTGGCAAAACTGAAATGCCCGTAGTAGGAAGTTTTACGCAAGTACTCGGCACGGGGCACTACCTTCACCCTTTCTTTCCAAGGAATGGGTATGAGATTGTTTTTAATCACGTGCTCACGCGATTTATCCACCAACTCCTGATGCACTTCGATCATTTTATGTGGATCAGGGTATTCATTTTTTATTTCTATGGCAAGTTGCTGCCACGTTTTATCGGGATCCATCTTGCGGGCAAGTGCTTCTAACTCGGCCACCGTTGCATTAAACTGTGCCAACCCAAATTTATAAAGACTATCGGCATCATATTCAAGAAGGTATTGGCCTTTGAGCATGGCATTGTACGTGTCGATGCCAATGGCAAAATCGCCCGGAGCCTTTTTGGGTAATTCATTTTTGATGAACGTGATATACTCCTCCAGCACCTGGCGTGTCTCTGATGCAGTAACTGCTAGTCGCTGGGCGGAAGCTCCCTCTCTGGCCATGAAGGCAGGCAGTTCTTTATCAAAAAGTACACGACTGTTCTCCGCCATGAACAAGCCCAACTCCTGAAACCTCGGAACAAAAACATCCAGTTGTAGCATTCCATTTTTCATTTGTGTGGATGCCAGCTTCAACTTCTTTTCAATGTCTTCGATTTTCTTTGTTACATCTCCGGGTGCATCCATCATGGTACTGATTCCGGTAAACGTCATGTACAAGCGAGGATCTTTTTTCCACGACATCATGCGTTCTTGTTCAAGCTCCCGGCCAACCAGAATACTTTGTGCGAATTTCCAATCGATGAGATCATCGCCAGTCAACTGCAGTGTGTTGATGCTTCGCAACTGAGTAAGTTGATCTTTGGTTTTCTTTAGTGCAGTGTCAAATGAAACCGCACTCATCTCATCATCTTCTGCTCCTCTACCTCTACCATGAGAAGGACTCATCTTCTGAATGAACTCTTTTAATTGATTGGCTGCATCGGTTGCCGTTTTTTCTTCTTCGGAAGAACATTGAACCGAAAACAATATCAGCGAGACAAACAATACTTTCTTCATGAACGATTTGTTGAAATAATTTTATTGAGTTTCAATGCTTGTGTGTTTTCTATTGTATCCCATTAAATAAGGCTTCATTCATTAATGCGGGTGGCATGTTACCAATTTTCATCAGGCGGTCGTGGAAATCCTTCAATGAAAACTGCTCGCCCATTTTTTGTTTAAAGGCTTCCCGCATTTTTAAGATCTCCATCATGCCCGTGAAATAGCCAATGAAATATCCCGGTGATGCAGTTGATGAATCAATTTCGAGCTGTGCTGCCCAACGAAGGAAGCCCACTTTCTCCGTCATTAGGTTTATAGCTTCTTCATAACTCAATTTTCCGGTGTGCATGCCTACATCGTAGATCACGCGAGCATTGCGCCATAAACGCAATTGAAGTTGCCTGAGGTGAATACGTTCATTCGGAAAGAAACCGGTCTCTTGCATTAACTGCTCATTATATAAACCCCATCCTTCCGAAAAAATGGAGATGCCATTATTTCGCCTGAGCGGACGTGGATTATGAAGTTGATATAATCCCTGCACATGATGCCCTCCATACGTTTCGTGAGGCGCTGTTACAATGATCACGCCCCAGTCATGTTCCACCAGATATTCTTGTTTGCGTTTGGTATCCCATTGTTCTTCGTAGGGATTGATCATCCACTCTGATGTATAAATGCTGTCCTGATCCTTAGCTTTGGCGCTGGAGAAATTTCCATAATAGGAAGTCTTGCGTAAATACTCTGCCCGCGGCACCACGTTCACTCTTTCCTCCCAGGGAATAGTGATGAGATCTTTCGATTTAATATGCTCGCCTGCTTTGTCCACCCACTCCTGATGGGCTTCAATCATTTTATTGGGATCAGGATATTCATTTTTTATTTCGATGACTAATTGCTGCCATGTTTTGTTGGGATCAATTTTCTTTGCCAACACCTCCAGTTCCGCTACGGTATTGTTAAACATTTTCCATCCATAGGCATAGAGACTATCGCTGGAGTAATCCAACAGGTACTGACCTTTCAACATGAGGTTATACGTCTCCTGGCCGATGGCAAAATCTCCCAATGGCCTTTTAGGTAATTCATCTTTCAGGAAGGCAATGTATTTCTCCAAGGAGGCACGCGCTGCTTTTGACAGGTCGGTCAGTGCAGCACCTTCAGCACCCGCCTTCGCTATAAAATCCGATAGTTCCTTATCAAAGAGAACGTAACCATTTTCTGCCATGAAAAGGCTGAGCTCCTGAAAGCGGGGCACGTAGGTGTCCAACAAACTCATTCCATTTGATAATTGAATGGGCGCCAGTGTTAAGCGCTCGGAAATCTCTTCTATTTTGGTTGAAGGTTCACCAGGTTTGCCAATGACATCGGATATGCCGGTGAAGGACATATACAATCGGGGATCGCGTTTCCAGGGTTGCATTCTTTCCTGTTCCAATTCACGTCCTACCAAAAGGCTTTGTGCAAATTTCCAATCCACTAAATCATCGCCTGTAAGCTGAGCAGGATCGATGGCACGAAGGGCAGCCAATTGTTCTTTTGTTTTAGCCAGTGATTCTTCAAAAGACTTCTTACAAAGATCATCATGAGCAGCTCTTCGGTTTCGCCCTGTTGAAGGTGTAAATCCAGCGAGGAATGTTTCCAACTGATGGGAAGCATCCGTAGTCGGTTGATCGGGTGAGGAGTTACAACTCATGAATAAGAGCAGTGAGAACACCATTGATTTCTTCATGTCAGGGGAGTAATTAAGTAGATGGAAAGTAATCAAATAGTTGTGATTCTGACAAGGTGTTTTATATGTCGAACCGGGCCCTGGCATATTTTGTTGAAGTCTGAATCTTTAAATAAATAGTTGCCTGCCCAAATGAACTATAACTTAAACAGGTAATTAAAATTAAAAGCCGAAACTTCATGATCTTAGGATTACCAACTTAGTAACAGTACGGTAGTCATTAAAAAGTTTGGTCACTATGTCTATTTGCCCAAATGGTATAAGTCGTGTTATAAATGAAAAAGCTTATTGACTTTAGGTGGCTTACCGAAGCCGCCCTCTGCCAATGAGCAACGGTTATAGAAAATATACTTAATACCTTAATGTATCGTCACCATGGAACAAAGGACATATGGTAAGTGGCCATTTCAATTCTTTCCTTCCGGCATTTCGCCAACAAGTCCTTTGTTACCCTCGATCAATACTTTTATGGTATCCACTGCATTATAAATGCCTCGGCCGAATCTGCCTTCTTTGAATTCAGGAACAATTACATCGCTAATGATCCTGGCCGCAATCCCATTCGTGATTATTTTTTCAAGTCCATTCCCTACTTCAATTCTAACGGATTTATCCTTAAGGGAAACCATAATTAATAACCCATCCTTTTGTTTGTCTCTTCCCAGGCCGAGTTTCTCAGCTTCTTTGATTGAATAATCTTTAATATCCACTCCATTGAGTGTGTCGATGGTTAGAATAGCTATTTGAGATCCAATATTTTTATCAAGGTCCTCAATCAAGTAAAATATACTGTCCACTTCAGTCGGTGTTAGTAAGTTGGCGTTATCAAAAATCCTGTTCTCTTTTGTTGCCTCTCCGATTTCATCGCCCTTGTTTCCTGTACATGACCAAAGACCAAAAATGAAAGGAAGTAATAGTAATCCAAATTGTTTCATCGTTATTTAATTGAAATTGGCCCAGATTTGCTCTTCGCGAACAAACGTTATAAAATAAATATACTTAATACCTTGATGTTCCACTACCGTTGCGCATTTTTTTAGAGGTAGCTTTGATACTCATTCCAATAATTTTGAAACCTTTTCCCTAAAGTCCGAAGATGATGGTTTGCCAATGTCGTTGGAAAGTATCTCTCCCTTCTCATTGATTAAAATGTAACGAGGTATCACTAGCGGTTTACCATCATTTATTTCTTTCTTAATAGAATTGCTTAAAATCTTTCCAGCCATAGTATCATAGCCATTCAGATTAAACCATAATACATCCTTTTTCCATTCGTTTTCCTTTTCTGATTTGTCAAGACTGATGAAAAGTAATTGAATGCTCTTATCCTTTAAGAATCCATAAAGATCATCGTCATATTTAGTAAACTCGCGTTTGCAGGGGCCACACCAAGTTGCCCAAATGTCTATTAGTATTCTATTTCCATAAAAATTGCTTATTAGCTCACTCAGGTTCCCGTTACTGTATTTTGAATCCAGTTTTCTCAGGGGCGGAATATCTTTAACTTTAGCGTTGAAGTCATCGGTTTTTAGATCAATATTGAACTCCACTTTCTCATAAATGTCTCTGTTAAGTAATAGCGTGTTCAGATACTGTTCGTGAATAAAAGGATACAAAAATGATTTTACTTTACGGTAGTCTTTATAAAGAGTAACATTATCATTTACTTTTTGGCCAACAAGAAGTCCCGTTTGATTATCAAAATAAAACATCTTGTTAGGCTGCTTTATATCCGCATCATAATCTGTTCTCAAAACCTGGTATTCAATTCCGTTCAAACTTTCAGTTTTTGAATACTTAAGATTCTTAGACTTACGTAGCCCGAGTATTTCGGTGGAAGGATCAAGTGTAATAGGTTGGTTAATACGTGCAGATATCTTACTAGGATAAGGTTCAACTAAAAAAAGATTTAAACTGTCACCGTTTCTAATTGATTCGTATTTTAATTTACCGTTGTTATAATAATTTCGACTAAGTTGTTTAGATGGCAGCATCTGTTTTGTCTCTATATACGAGGTGTCCATTTTAGGATAAAAACCGAATGATTTATAACTGAACGATGAGGTTTTAAGCGTTTCAATATAAACTCTCCCACCAATACTTTGAAAATATCTATCAACAATAGTTTTTACATCTTGTCCAAAAGAACTTGTCCAGGATAAGGCTACTATACAAAAGATTAATACTCTGTTCATACTATGTCTAAGATAAGACCTTCATTCAAATAGTCAAACAGCACGGATATAACTTAATTGAAACTGGTGAGCAGCAAATAGTATAAAGAATAAAAAAGCCTCAGTATTTTATTTTTGAGGCCTTTCTCTATGCTAGGTTTATTTTATCAAATCCCACCCAATACTTCTTCCAACTTCTTATCCAATGCGGCACCGCGTAAATTCTTGGCAATGATCATGCCCTGGGGATCAATTAAAAGTGAAAAGGGAATGGCCGAGATGTTGAAATCGGCTGCTGCCTTGGATTCAAAATATTTTAAATCAGAAACTTGTGTCCAGGTAAGTCCGTCTTCCTGAATGGCCTGCACCCAATCCTCTTTTTTACGATCGAGTGATACGCCATATACTTCAAAGCCCTTGTCCTTATACTTTTGATATGCCTTTACCACGTTTGGATTTTCGCTGCGACAAGGGCCGCACCACTTTGCCCAAAAATCAACCAACACATATTTCCCCCGCAGAGAAGACAACTTAATAACCTGACCTTCTGGATTTGGAAGTTCAATTTCGGGAGTCATCTGACCAATGGCGGTGGGTTTCATCTTATCCACCATGGAAATAAACTCTTTGGCTACATCATAATCAGGCCATTCTTCTTTCAGTTTATCAGCCGTGATGAGATAAACATCAAAATACTTATCCCTGTCGAGGATATTATTTTGCTGTAATAAATTAACTATACCTAAGGACACGGGCTGATCCTTTAAAATGCTTGAAACTAAAACATGAGCCTTGCTTACAATCTTCATATATTCATACTGAAGCTCCTCTTTTTTTCCTTGATTTTTAGCAGTTGAAGCTTCGGCAAACTCCTTTTCCAGCTTTGCCATTTCAGGTGAGTTTTGAAAGTTGCCCATGATTCCCTGTATCTTGAAAATCAAATCATGATCTGGTGATCCCTTTATTTCCGCAAAGCCGGTCATCGAATTACCATCTACATTTACTTCAACATCGCTTTGGTTAAGCATGACCACTACAAACTGTCTGTCATAAAATGAAAGCCTGTAATACCCTGGTTGAGTTAACCTTATTTTCTTTTCGTATTTATAATCATCTCCGAGTTCAATCTTCACAATTTCACCCGTATTGTCAGTTTTCACTTGCTGAATAGTAATCTGACCTTGCTGTGGAAATCCAACCTTTCCACGAAGCGTTATCTCCCACCCGGCTTCCTTCTTGCAACTGATTAAAAAAACAGAGACGACTACAGTAATTAAAAATTGAATGCTTATTTTCTTCATATCCTTATTAACTTAATTTTTTCAATAATAATTCAGTGGCCAATTTAGGATCGGCCTTTCCTTTGCTGCGCTTCATTACCTCACCCATAAACATCGTGATGATGGCTTTCTTTCCCTTCCTATATTCTTCTACCTTCAACGGAAACTCTTTGATCACCTGCTCTACAATGGGCATGATAGAATCTTCATTGCTATCCTGAAGGAGATTTAATTGCTGCGCCAACGCGAGCGGGGTCTTATCAGGCTGCCTGATCAGTTCAGGAAACACCTTTTGAGATGCTACCGCAAAACTTATTTTTCCCTGCTCTACCAATGCAATAATATCGGCTAATGTACGAGGTGAAACAGGGAATTGAAATTCATTTTCTTTCAATTCATTCAAATAGGACTTCACCGGCCCCATCACCCAATTGGATACGGCTTTGAAATTGTGACAGTGCTTACAAATGGACTCAAAATAGTTTGCCACCTCCCTTGAATCGGTAAGCACCTGCGCATCGTACTCCGGTAATTTATACTCTGTGATAAATTTTTGTTTCAATTCACGAGGCAACGCTGGCATCGACTTTTTTATCTCATCGAGCCACTCATCTGAAACGATCATCGGGCTCAAATCCGGGTCAGGGAAATAGCGATAGTCATTGAGCTCTTCTTTGGTGCGCATACTGTAAGAGTCGCCAGTGTTACTATCATAGGTGCGTGTTTCTGATATTACCTGCTCCCCATTTTCAATCAAGTTGATTTGTCGCTCTACTTCGTGGTCAATGGCACGCTGCACATTGCGGATGGAGTTCATGTTTTTAATTTCCACTTTCTTTCCGTACTCACCGGCATCGTTCAGCATCACAGACACATTTGCATCACAACGAAGTGAGCCTTCTTCCATATTGCCATCACAGATTTCAAGATACCTGACCAATTTGCGAACTTCACCCACCAGCGTGCCTGCATCTTCTGAACTTCGCAAAGCAGGTTCAGTTACAATCTCAATCAACGCCACACCAGAGCGGTTGAAGTCCAGTAAGGTATCAGTCTCGTTATCCAGGTGAATGGACTTTCCGGCATCTTCTTCGATGTGAATGCGGTTCAATGAAATATGTTTCTCACCGATTTTATTGGCGATGGCGATAGAACCTCCCTTGCAAATCGGGGTGCGATCTTGTGTGAGTTGATAACCCTTTGGAAGATCGGGATAAAAATAATTCTTACGATCAAAAATCTGGTATCGTGAAATCTCGGAGTTACAAGCCAATCCCATCTTCATAGCAAACTCAGCAACTTTTTTATTTAGCTTGGGCAATGTGCCGGGATGCGCCAGCGTGATCACACTCACGTGTGTATTGGGTGCCCCTCCATATTCAGCAGAATCTGAATTGTAGATTTTACTTTTCGTCAGCAGTTGTGCGTGCACCTCCAACCCTATGACCACTGTATATTTATCGCGAACGGTTTTGTCCATTTTAATTTATAAAGGCGGGTTCTTTTGTTATTGATTTCCTGAACAAGTTTTTTGAAGGGAACATCGAATCTCGCTATTTATCATTTCTTCAGGAAACTCAATTCAATCCACTCCATACCTTCATCATTCTTTTTGGGTGCGAATTTTTGGGACTTTGTTAACGCTCGATTGAAGTCGAGCAAATCAAGACACCGGATTAGACTTTCTGAGGGCGAAAGCGATTGCACTACCTTTTCGGTTTTCTTTTCGCTCACATCTGAATATACTTCCACCTTCATGGCATTAAATTAATAGCCTAACAATTTACGCGATTTTTCTAAAACAGCATCCAGACCCTGTAAGTTCTTCCCCCCGGCTGTTGCATAAAACGGCTGTCCTCCTCCTCCCCCATCTATTTCTTTCGCAAGCTCCTTCACCAGGTTGCCTGCATGAAATTTATTTTCGGCTGCCAGTTTCTCTCCAATCATCACAGCGACTTGCGGTTTGCCATCGACATCAGCAGCCAGTACCAATACCAGATCTTCAAACTGATTGCGAAGAGCGTAGGCAATATTCTTCAACGTATCCGCATTGGGCACACTCACTTTTTCAGAAATCAATGTGTGACCATTTGTCTTACTTGCTTTACTTGCCAGCACATCTTTCAATACATTGGCTTGTTGCTGATAGAGTGCTTCCAGTTTTTTCTCCAAGGCATGCTTCTCGTCCATTAACGTTTTAGCAGAAGCAATAATATCTTTTGGATTCTTGAGCACGGATTTTAATTCGTTCAATAAACCCAATCCTTCATTCACAAATTGTTCAGCGCCATCAGCGGTCACTGCTTCAATTCTTCGCACGCCTGCCGCAACAGAACTTTCTGATAGAATTTTAAATAATCCAATGTTGCCGGTAAACGGCACGTGTGTTCCTCCACAAAGTTCAACCGAGAATTTTGGATCGAATGTGATGACGCGAACAAAGTCGCCATACTTCTCTCCAAACAATGCCATCGCACCTAAGGTCTTTGCTTTTTCGATGGCCACGTTGCGTTGCTCATTGAGTTCAACGTTCTCACGCACTTTCTTATTGACGATATCTTCCACCTTCTTTAACTCATCGTCTGTCATCGCAGCAAAATGAGAGAAGTCAAAGCGAAGAATTTTATCATTCACCAATGATCCTTTTTGTTCCACATGTTTACCCAACACCTGGCGCAGAGCTGCGTGGAGTAAATGAGTGGCCGAGTGGTTGTTCATTATCAATCTCCTTCTGCTTTCATTAACAACAGCCTTCACTTTTAAAGTATCCTTTGGAGACTTGTCTACTATATGAACAATAAGATTATTCTCTTTCTTGGTATCCAAGACTTTCAAAATACTTCCATCTTCAAACTCCAAATAACCAATATCACCAACCTGACCGCCAGATTCTGCGTAAAACGGAGTCTTTTCCAAAACAACTTGATAAGAATCCTTTCCTTTCGAAGTGGTCGATCTATATTTTATAATCCTTGTTTCTGTTATCAGAGAATCATAACCAACAAAACCTTTATAATTAGCTTGAGGATTTTCTATAATTATGTCTGGGGCAAATCCAGTTATAATCCAATCTGATGTCTCTTTTACTGAATCGGCTTTGGATCGGGCCTTCTGCTTCTGCATTTCTTCGTTGAATCCTTTTTCATCAACTGAAAGTCCACGCTCACGGGCAATCAAGGAAGTTAAATCCAATGGAAAACCAAACGTATCATATAATTCAAACGCTACTTCACCTGAGATCACCTTGTCTTTCAAATCATCTCCAATGGTTTCCATTCTCTTCAACCCTTTTTCTAACGTTCTCAAGAATGAAATTTCCTCTTCATGCACTACCCGGCTCACGTAATCGAGTTGCTGATGTAACTCCGTGAATACATCTTTAAGTTGGTCCGCCAGAATGGGAACCAGCTTATACATGAAAGGCTCCTTGAAATTCAGATAAGAAAATCCGTATCTCACCGCTCTTCTTAAAATTCTGCGAATTACATAGCCTGCTCCGGTGTTCGAAGGAAGTTGTCCATCTGCAATAGCAAAAGAAACAGCACGAATGTGATCGGCCATCACACGAATAGCAATGTCGTTTTTGATTTCTTCTCCGTAAGTAACCTTTGCCTCATTCGCAATGAAATCCATCAAAGGACGAAACACATCCGTGTCGTAATTCGAAGTCTTCCCCTGAATGGCCATGCATAAACGCTCGAAGCCCATACCGGTGTCTACGTGCTTATCAGGCAATGGCTCCAGTGCTCCTGATGCAAGTCTGTTGAATTGTATAAATACAAGATTCCAAATCTCCACTACCTGTGGGTGATCGCTGTTCACTAAATCGCGTCCAGTTTTTTTCTTTACTTCATCCGGAGATCTTAAGTCGATATGAATTTCAGAACATGGTCCACAGGGGCCTTGCTCACCCATCTCCCAGAAATTATCTTTTTTACTTCCGTGAAGGATGCGCTCTTCAGGAACAAACTGCTTCCACAATTCCTTTGCTTCTTCATCCACCGAAAGGTTGTCGCCTTTATCTCCTCCAAAAACGGTAACATACAGCCTGTCTTTAGGAAGTTGATATACATCAGTTAAGAGTTCCCATGCCCAGGCGATCGCTTCCTTTTTAAAATAATCACCAAAGCTCCAGTTGCCCAGCATCTCAAACATGGTGTGGTGATAGGTGTCCAGACCCACATCTTCCAGGTCGTTGTGCTTGCCGCTTACGCGAAGGCATTTTTGAGTGTCAGCAATTCGTCTGCTTTTCGGTAAGGAGTTGCCCAGGAAATAATCCTTGAATTGCACCATGCCCGAGTTGGTAAAAAGCAAGGTGGGGTCATTTTTTAGCACCAAAGGAGCCGAAGGAACTATCCTATGGCCTTTCTGTTCAAAGAATTCAAGGAATTTTAGTCTGATTATACTGGAGTTCATCGCTTATAATACTATTTTAACTTTTATCGCAGCAGTTTTTATTTATATTTATGAGTTCTAAACCGTCATAAACCACAAAATTAATCCCATTGTGGTCATAATAAAAGGAATCCTTGAAATTAGGATGCAGGGAAATTTGAGTTTGGGGTATATATGTTATTGAATTTGCTTTAATGCTGAGAACTAAGTTTCGTTATAACCCCGAAAACCTACGCTATGAGCGCGTGAAGATTTCATTCTTCAATGTGTTTATAACTCTTTTCAGCTATCTCACTTTTGGAGTTTTGTTTTTCGGTGGTCTCCTCCTCCTTCAAAATTATATTATTGAAACGCCCATAGAGAAAAAATTGAGGGCGGATAATGAATCATTGAAACAACATAAGATTGTGCTGACAAGTCAACTCTTGCAGTCCAACGATGCGTTGGAAGAGTTGAAAAAACAGGATCTGGACTTATATGAAAAGCTCTTTGAGACTAAATTACCAGGTGAAGGAAGTCCGTCTATAAATCATAGAGAGGAAATTCTCCTAGCTGAGTATGCAGATTTCAATGACGTTATCAATGATCTAAACTCCAGGTTTAAAAGTTTATATACATCGGCAAAATTGAGCAATCAGTTTTTCCATGCGAAGGCAAGTGTAAAAAAAGAAGATCTCTCAACGCTTTTCTCAGTTCCTTCCATTGTGCCTGTAGAGAATTTTGAGTTTACGAATTTGGTTTCCGGATTTGGAACACGAATCAATCCTTTCCACAAGGGACATTACCATCATGATGGGGTTGATATTACATCTGCACGAGGCACAGCCATTTTAGCAGCCGGGAATGGTCAGGTAATCATGGCAAAAAGAAGTGATCTTCTTGCAGGCTATGGCAACTATATAGAAATCGATCATAGTCATGGCGTGGTTACCCGCTACAGTCACTTAGAAGAAATTACAGTTCACGTAGGTCAAAAAATAAAGAAGGGACAAGCGTTAGGAACCGTTGGATCAACGGGAGGGTCTATAGCGCCACACCTTCATTATGAGGTCATCCAGGATGGAGAAAACATAGATCCTATAAAATTTTTTGCAGAAGGATTAAATGCCGGGCAATACCAGGAATTGGTAACCAAAAGTAAAAAGCAAAACCAATCGTTGGATTAATGGCAAAAGTCAAATACACCTACAATACAGAAAACTGCAAGTACGAGGCTATCATCGTTTCGCCTAAAGCTGCTGGCCGTAGAATTCTCATATTCCTGAGTATCTCATTTATTATTGGCTTGGTCAGTTTGGTTTATTTTAATTCCAAGTTCCCTCATCTGGATGAAACTCTTCAAACTGCAGAAAATCAAAGTCTTAAAACTGAGTGGAAAGTACTTCTCATGCAACTTGAGCGTACTTCACAACAGTTGAGTAAACTGGAACAAAATGATGATCACAATTATCGTGTGATTCTTGATTTAGAACCATTAGACCTCACACAGCGTGAGGCCGGTGTAGGTGGTCGTGAAAAAGAAAGTTCGCTTATCGCAAATCCATTCATCAGGACTGCCTACGAACAATCTGAAAAAATAAAAAACAGACTGGATATTGAAGCCCAGTCTATGAAACAACTGAAGGAAGAATTGAAGAGGAAAGAAAAAATGTGGGCTTCGCGTCCGGCCATTCAACCTGTTAGCAATAAAGATCTGAAGCAACTCCACACAATATTCGGTCTTCGCATGCACCCGTTGTTAGGGTATGTAAGACCTCACAACGGCTTGGATTTTACCGCGCCAATTGGAAGCCCGGTCTATGCAACAGGAGATGGTATTGCCGATGCACAAATTTCTCAATCCTACGGAAATGTTGTGTATATCAATCATGGGTTTGATTTTGAAACACGCTACGCTCACCTCACCAAATTTATTGTTCAAAAAGGGCAACACGTAAAGCGAGGCCAGATAATTGGTTATGTTGGCAACACAGGATTATCAGTTTCTGCGCATTTACATTATGAAGTCCTCTATAAAAATGGATTTATTAACCCCATCAATTTCTTTCAACGCGATCTTAACAACAAAGAATACGAAAAATTGATTGAGCTTGGAAGCCAGTCTGTTTCTTCATTGGATTAAACCTCTCCTCCATTTCATCAATTCAAAACTTCTTTTTTGCTTTGCACTCTTATAATTTAAATATGAATAGATTCCTACTCATCACACTATGTGTGTTTTTAAGTTTTGATGTATTGGCGCAAAAAAAGGACACCATTACCGTTATTGGTGTAGGTGACATCATGATGGGCAGTAATTATCCTACCGCAGAAAGGCTTCCTCCAAACAATGGTCTTGACCTTATGAAAGATGTTGAGTCGATACTTTCCAGTGCGGATATTACGATGGGTAACCTGGAAGGAGTACTTCTCAATGAGGGAGGGACAGCAAAAACTTGCAGGGATCCCAAGGTGTGTTATGTGTTTAGAAGTCCGCAACACTATGTACAAAATCTGGTGAATGCAGGATTTGATCTCATAAGCCTTGCTAATAATCACGCAGGAGATTTTGGTGAAATGGGCAGAAAGAGCAGCATCAAAGCGCTAGAGGAAATAGGTCTTTCACATGCAGGCCAAACAACAAAGCCTTATACCATTGTTGAAAAAGAGGGTGTGCGATATGGATTCACAGCATTTGCACCTAACAGCGGCTGCATGAATTTAAATGACATCGAAGGAGCAAGAAAAATTGTAGCCCTACTCGATTCCCTCAGTGATATCGTGATCGTTTCATTTCATGGTGGTGCCGAAGGGCCTGAACATCAACACGTGCCTCGCAAGAATGAAATTTTTCATGGAGAAAACCGTGGTGACGTATATGCATTTGCTCACACACTGATCGATGAAGGTGCTGATATCATATTTGGTCACGGTCCACATGTTACAAGAGCAATAGAAGTTTATAAAGATCGCTTCATAGCCTATAGTCTAGGCAACTTCTGCACGTATGGAGGAATTAATGTGTCAGGTATTAATGGATGGGCTCCTATCGTTAAGGTATACACCAATTCGAAAGGTGATTTTTTAAAGGCACACATCACTTCAACGATTCAATCCTACCGCTCACCGGTTAAAATTGATTCACAAAAGCAAGTTTTAAAGCGCATTCAAGAATTAACCAGGAAGGATTTCCCTGCGAGCACTATCCAAATAAGTGAAACTGGATGGGTCAGGAAACCCACAAACTAATGTGCATAGGTTGTCAATAAAAAAAATAATGGCCGTTGCATCAAGTATAAAGAATTATTACTTTGCATTGAGTTCGTAAATCACTACGACTTAATACAGGCAGCAAGTCCCTCATGGCGTATAAAGAAAAAGAAATTGAGAAGATATATTATTCAATCGGTGAAGTAGCCGAGATGTTTAATGTAGCCCCTTCTCTTATCCGCTTTTGGGAAACTGAGTTTGATCTCATCCAGCCAAAGAAAAACAGAAAAGGCAATCGCCAGTTCACGAAGGAAGACATTGAAAATGTTCGCACGATCTATCATTTGGTGAAGGAGAAGGGTTTCACTCTTCAGGGAGCCAAAGAAATGATCAAAAATGACTCACAATCCGTGCGCGATAAAATGGACTTATTGGATTCTTTGAAAAAAGTGCGCCAATTCTTAGTGCAGATAAGGGAAAAAATATAATTCTTTTATCCGTAAATCAGTTACATGGATCAGGAACGTCTCTCCTTTCTTTCACTACACTTTACTCCAGGCATAGGTGATTTTTTAGTCAAACAGTTGGTCAGCTATTGTGGCTCTGCGGAACAAGTGTTCAAAACTCCCAAGGGAAAGCTCCTGAAAATTCCTGGCGTTGGCGAAGTTTCAGCAGCAGCGATTAAAAATGGAAATTCATTTCATGAAGCCGAACGAGAATTTAAAAAAGCCGAAAAAGAAGAAACTGAAATCATCTTCTTCACCGACAAAAAGTATCCTCAGCGACTAAAATTAATTGAAGACGCACCCTCATTACTTTATTATAAAGGCAATGAAAGTTTAAATCCAATAAAGTCAGTGGGCATTGTAGGTACGCGACAAGCCACAGAATACGGAAAAGAACAAGTCGACAAGATCTGCCATGATCTTGCTCCACATCAACCCCTGATCGTGAGTGGTCTCGCCTATGGCATAGATATACAAGCACATAAATATGCGCTTCATTATGGGTTGTCCACCATCGGAGTAATGGGCAGTGGCATGGATGTAATTTATCCTGCAGCACATAAAGACACTGCTCGCAAAATGATAACCCAGGGTGGCTTGCTAACAGAAAATCATTTTGGGACTAAACCCGATGCACATAATTTTCCTGCGCGCAATCGCATCATCGCTGGCTTATGCGATGCACTCATCGTTGTAGAGGCTGCTGAAAAAGGTGGCGCACTCATTACAGCGGATATTGCCAATAGTTATAATAAGGATGTATTCGCCATACCTGGAAATATTGGAAGTCTCTATTCTGAAGGATGTAATAAGCTGATAAAGACTAACCGGGCGAATCTTTTCAACAGCGTTAAAGATCTGGAGTACATCATGAATTGGTCTTCAGATGCACCTGCGTTATCCCCTTCGCTTGATCTTTCTTCTTTTGAACCTAATGAACAAACTGTGATTCAAATTTTAAAAGCTAAGAACGCACCCATGATGGTCGATGAACTCAGCATTCGTTCTTCACTGAATCCAAGTAAACTTGCTTCCATCCTCCTCACGCTGGAGTTTAAGAATGTAGTTAAGTCTCTACCTGGAAAATTGTTCGTGCTTAAATAGATGGGTGAGTGAAAATTGAATCTGCCAGGTGGAGAGTCAAAGAGAATTCATCTCTGTTAAGTTGAGGAGCATCATGCTTGGAATCAAGAAATGACACTATCGTTTCAGTAGCCATATTCCCGACCAAATCATCCTTGGCCATAGGGCATCCACCAAATCCCTTGATCGCACCATCAAATCGTTGACATCCTGAAACGTAAGCGGCTTCGATTTTTTCCAAACTCGTAGATGGATGAGCATGCAAGTGGGCACCAAATTCGATTTTAGTAAAACGGCCGGTAAGGGTCTTAAATAAATAAGTAATCTGTTCAGGTTGTGCAACGCCAATCGTATCAGCCAATGAAATGATTTCAATGCCAAGCGTGGAAAGTATGTCGGCAAAGTTTTCCACTATACCCATATCATAAGGATCACCATAAGGATTTCCGAATCCCATACTGATATAAACAACTTGCTTTTTGTCATGCTTGATGCATAACTCCTGCAACTCATTGACCACATTCAAAGCTTCAACGATGGACTTATTCGTGTTTCGCTCTTGAAACGTTTCCGATAGTGATAAAGGAAAGCCCAGATAATCTATCTCCTCAAACATACATGCCTCCTCTCCTCCACGTGTATTTGCTACGATGGCAAGAAGCTTTGATTTCGTCTTGGTCAATTCCAATTTATTCAAAACCTCAGCGGTATCGCGAAGCTGAGGAATCGCTTTGGGAGAAACAAAGCTGCCAAAATCAATCGTATCAAACCCCACCTTCAATAATTGATTGATGTAACTCACTTTCTTTTCTGTGGGTATAAAGTCAACCAGGCCCTGCATAGCATCGCGCGGACATTCAATAATTTTCATCTCTATAAAGTTATAAAAGCAGGGTAACTTAAGATCAAAGAGTTATAAATACAATAGTCGGGTATAAAAGTCATTTAACAGGAAAATTGGTCTAGCCTTAAGGCGAGATGGATTAACTTGTCGGAAGAATAATTTCTTACCTATGCCTTTACTCTCTTTCACCGGTCCTTTAGGTTACAAACGAGCCGCCCATCTGCTGCATAGAGCTTCGTTCGGGCCCACAAAATCACAAATAGATTCTTTTGCAACCTTATCAGCTAATCAAGCAGTGACGTTGCTCTTTCAACAACCCCTACCCGATCCGAAATTACCACTTGATCCAAAAACGGGAACGGAGTGGGTCTTGTCAGGTATCCTTGACGCTAATAGTGGCGATAGTGATCTGCAGGAATTTTTTAAAGGTTGGTTTATGGCTCAGATGCTGGGTATTGGCGTGCCCACTGAAAATTCTCTTTCGTATGCAACACGTGAGAAAATAGTTTTCTTCCTTCATACTGTCCTCACCACCATTCAATCGAAAGTAGACAATAGCCGGTCACTTTATTTTCAAAATCAACTCTATAGAAAATTCAGTTTTGATAAGACTTTAAGTCCAACTTATAATGTTAAAGAGCTCACAAAAAAAATAAGTGTAGATAATGCGATGTTGCGCCTGCTGGATGGTAACCTCAATGTAAATGGCAGTGTGAATGAAAATTATGGACGCGAACTTCTGGAGTTATTCTCCATAGGTCGTGGCTTGGAGGGCACGTTACCTCCCGCTTCGGTATCCGGTGATTATTTCAATTTCAAAGAGCAAGATGTGCGTGCCGCAGCCAAGGTATTATCAGGTTGGGAATTGGATACAACGTTCTCTACACCAGATAATTCAGTGGATCTTGACCTTGCCGGAACCATAAAACTTCCCCGGGGTAAAGTAAGAGGTAGCATCACCAATGCCAACGCACATGATAATAGTGTAAAACAATTCAGTGATCGGTTTAACAACGTCACCATTCAACCTGATCCTTTATTATTATCTGGTTCAAATGCCACAGAAGCGAGCGCTCTGGACGAAATCAGTCAATTGATCGAACTGATCTATTCGAAACCCGAAACAGCACGCAACTTTTGCCGAAGGGTCTATCGTTTTTTTGTTTATCACGAAATCAGTCAAGCCATCGATGACACCGTCATTGCAGCGATGGCAAATACCTTTGTTAACAATGGATATAAAATTCAACCCGTGCTGGAAGATCTTTTCAAAAGTCAGCATTTCTATGATGCGGCTGCCGGTGTAGGTGACGATAACTTTGGAGGAATTATTAAATCACCTCTTGATCTGATGGTGGGAACATTCCGGATATTTGACGTTCAATTGCCCAACCCGGTAACGAGTGCTGCATCGTTCTATGAAAAAACAGGAGAACTCATTCGCGAGTTAGAAAGTATGGGGATGCATTTCTATGAACCCTTCGATGTAGCCGGTTATGATGCCTATCATCAATATCCTATTTACCATCGCAGTTGGATCTCCACCAATTACCTCACACGCAGATATGAATTTATCCGGAATCTCGTATCGGATACCCAAATGATGCCAGGAGCATTAAAGATTGATGTTGTTGTATTTGTGCAGACTTATATTAGTAATGCCATTGCCTCAGATGCCCAAAGTCTGATCATTGAACTAGCCAAATATTTTCTTCCGTTGGCGGATAATTTAACCTTCGATCCCGCACTGGATGATAATGCAGGTTTAACAGCAGAGCGATTAAACTACTTTCTCACGGCATTTTTAAAAACACCCCTGATCGATGCAACCCCAGAAGGTGCCTGGACATTCCGCTGGAATAACTTAACTGAAATGGAGGTGGTGAAAGGCCAACTGGAAAATCTTTTCAATGCCATGTTACAATCACCCGAGTATCAACTTTACTAACGCTGAGCATGAAACGCAGAAATTTTATAAAGAAACTTTCGCTGGCAGCAGTTCCCTTTACCCTGGGCGGAATTCCCATTCGGTTGATGGCAGAAAATTCGCTTACGCGGATGGCTGAACAAAGTACTAACGATCGCGTACTCATCATTCTTCAACTACATGGAGGCAATGATGGACTTAATAGTATCATACCCGTTGAAGCCTACGACTTGTATTATCGATGGCGCGCCAACATTGCCATACCCGCAAAGAATAGTTTACGTAAAATGATTGCCCTTGACAGTACACTCCCATCTGATGCGCAGGTAGGACTTCATCCTGACATGATTGCCATGAAAGAACTTTATGATCGTGGTCGAATGACTTTAGTTCAGGGAGTATCCTATAAAAACAATAATGGATCGCACTTTAGAGGAAGAGATATTTCATTTATGGGTGGAGGTTTTGATGACTATTTCGCCTCCGGTTGGGTGGGTCGTTACCTGCAACAAGAGTTTGCTCCCAAAACTTATCCCAATGATTTTCCTAATCCGGAAATGAAAGATCCACTGGCCATTGAAATGGGAAGTGATGTTTCATTGATCTTTCATCAGGAAGGAAATATTCCAACATCAATCTCGTTGAATGATCCGCAGAGTTTTGCTGAACTGGTAGAAGAGCTGGAAGGATTTACAGATCAGGGAATCGATCCGCGTGGAAAACCACCGGTGGCTCTCGACAACTCTCCTTATGGAAAAGAACTGAATTGGATTTTAGGGCTTGAAGACAAATCTCAAGACTATGCCCAACGGCTTTATGATCTATATAAAAATGCACCCACATCTTCAGTGACGTACCCGGAGCGTTATCCATTTAATGCCCCCAAAGGAAGTATGAAAAATGGATTGACTCCTCAACTGCAACTGATTGCCCGTTTGCTGGATGGTGGTGGGCCTGGCTTAGGGGTTAAGACAAAAGTGTTTCTTGTAAAATTAGGTGGCTTCGATACACATGCCGAACAGGTTGAAAGTTATGATCCCACTATGGGGCATCACGCTGCACTGATGTATCATATTTCCTCTGCTATGAAAGCATTTCAGGATGATCTGAGGGCGCGCGGTTTGGAAGATCGTGTTCTCACTGTTACTACTTCTGAGTTTGGAAGGCGCGTGAGAGCAAATGGAAGTTATGGAACTGATCATGGAACCGGAGCACCTGTCATGATTTTTGGAAAAGGTGTTCAGCCTGGTGTTGTAGGTAAAGTGCCTGATCTCAATAAGGAAAATGTAGAGATGCAATATGATTATCGTCAAGTCTATGCTAACCTGCTGCGCGATTGGATGCTGGTGGATGAAGCGAAAATCAATAACGATATCTTCTTCAAGGATTTCATTAATGGGCCTAAAGAAGACGGCACCGGAAATTATGAGCCTCTGTCATTAGCCACCCAAGTCATATCAGGTGTTCAGGAAAATTTTATTGGCAATCGTTTTAGTTTAGATGAATGCTATCCTAACCCTGCTGCAGATTTTACGGCCATTCCATTTAAAATCAACAATACCAATCTGGTCGATATCAATATTAAAGACAGTCAGGGCAGAACACTTAAAAATCTCTTACATGAAGAAAGAACAGAAGGAACTCATATTGTCAAGGCCGATGTATCTGACTTACCTTCGGGAATTTATTTTTACCAACTGAAAACAGGTTTCTTTCAAGAAACAAAAAAACTCATCGTTACCCGATAATTTATGAAGAGACCATTAATGGCTATCCTGGTTTTAATTGCGATTGGCTTATCTGCGCAAGCACAATCCAAAAAAAAATACGGTGGATTTACTTCTAAACCAAATCAACAGAGCAAGTTTCTGGATAAACAATGGTGGTTAGGTTTTAAGGCAGGCACAAACCTATCAGACCCATCACCTATAAAAAAATATACGGTAATGACTCCTACCAATTACCCGAAGGCATCAACGGATAAAGTGTATGATTCATTTAATAAAGCCGGAAGTCAGGCAACGTTGGAGGCGACATTCTACTATAAAGGTTTCTCGTTTAGCATTCAACCTACTTACCGTCATAGTCGGTTTACCTACTCCAACCAATACCAATGGGATAACCCAGACAATACTTCTGAAAAATTAATCCTTCAATATGATCAGGAACAAAAAGTAGATTATGCCGATTTTCCATTGATCATTAAGTATGACATTCTCAAGGGAAAATTCAGGCCCTATGTTCAGGCTGGCATTTTTTATTCCATGTTGATCAATGCAAACAAATCTGTACAAATTTCAGGAACTGACTATGCTTCAGGTGGAACAAATCAGTTCAGCAATGATCCTATCATTGTTGGCGCCAAAGATTTATTCGAAAACTATTGGGGCTTGATGGCCGGACTGGGTGTGAATTATAATTTAGGGAATGTTCGTCTCGCGCTGGATGCCTCCTATTGGAAAGGCATGAGCAATATCACCCATGTAAATAATCGATATAGCAACGATATCCTGGCAGGTATCGGAGAAGCCCCGGATGACCTTGATCTGAATAATATAATTATTTCAGCAGGTGTGCTTTTCCCTATGCGTTTTCTTAGTAACAGCTTTAACACGTTAGACCGATAATCCATGCGCTCTTTACTAATCATTTCTTTCATCATACTCCTTGGAGGTTGCTCGAATGAATCTGATCCTGCATCGGATAAATCAAATTTTACCCGCATCTATGATAACGATCAATTCAATGCATCCTTTTATCCTATCGATATGAAACAAACCCCTGATGGGGGTTACCTCATATTAGGTGGAAGAAGAATTAAGGATTCAAACTTTAGCGGAATCTATATTATGAAAGTGGATGAGTTCGGAGCTTTTATTTCTGAAAAAGAAGTCAATGAGAGTTTTGTTAATCCAATCGGGCCGTTGCTTGAAAATGGAGGAAAGTACTTTTTCTTTTGCATGAGTTCGGTGGGATTACAAACACAACTGCTACACATGGATGGGGAAGGTACCTTGAGTGACCCTATTGATATCGGTGGCTCCTACCCGGCCGCTGCCGCACCTGATGGCACTAATTTCGTATTGCTCCGTTATGATAATTTTAGTAAACAAAGTGTTGTATCGGTTATTACGCCATCTGGTTCCGTTGCCCAATCCAAAGGCTTTAGCATTGGCGCAGGTGATGCTGTGGAGGAACCTATCATCAATCACTTTCTACGCACGGGAAAACAATTTCCATTTCTCGTTGGTAAAACAACATCAGGCCAATACTACTTCAATGGCTTTTACAATTACACCTTATCGCTGGTGTTCACCAATCTAAACGATGATGACCCACAAGGTGTTGTTCAAGGCCAGCAGGATGACGGGGGTATTAGCCAGTTGGTATCCCTGGATGGCGGCAAGTTCGCATTATCACGATTTAACTTCGGTGACAATTACTTTCTGCCAAATTCAGCATTGAGCACATCAGGCATCAGTTCAAGTATCGATCTTGGTGGTAATCCCCTTCCGGAATTGGTTGCCAATGCGCCTGTAAAAATCATTAGGGTAACAATCAGCACCAGGAAAATTGCACTTTATGGGAGTGACTCACGAAGTACTCAAATCGTACTTTATGGATATGATGAAAGTAATGGCGAGTTCATTGGTAGTAGATATCTGGGATTTTCAAATCCATTTGAGATTGCCTCCATGTTATCAACCACCGATGGAGGCCTTGCTGTGTGCGGAACAACGTTCGCGGCAGGTCGCTTTCCCAGGATTTGTATTTTTAAGTTATCCAATGAAGAAGTGACTAAATCATTTCACTAATCATTTCGTTATTTCATCGGTTTTTTCTTCCTTGTTTATAAAATGGCTTTGATCAAGATTGATGAACATGTAGGACTGAAATCTTATAACACCTTTGGAATAGATGCAACTGCGCGCTACTTCTGCCAGATTACCTCTCAGGATCAGTTAAAATCATTACTGCAAACCGATTTATATAAGAATGAAAAGGTATTAGTCCTTGGCGGAGGTAGTAATATTCTCTTCACAAAGGACTTTGATGGACTAGTTGTTAAAACCGACATCAAAGGAATACATCTTGTTGATGAAAATGATGAAACGGTAAGTATAAAAGCAATGTCAGGAGAGATCTGGCATGAACTGGTAGTTCATTGTGTTAATCACCAATGGGGCGGCATTCAAAATCTTTCACTCATACCTGGCACAGCAGGTGCAGCTCCAATACAAAACATAGGAGCTTATGGTGTTGAAGTGAAAGAAGTGGTGAAAGAAGTTACTGGAATAGATCGTCTCAATGGTGATGAAAAGACTTTTCAAAACAATGAATGTTCATTCGGATACCGCGAAAGTATCTTTAAACATCAACTCAAAGAAAAATTTTTTATTTCAAGTGTTACTTTAAGTCTGACCAAGAAAAATCATATCATCAATACCAACTATGGCGCTATCAAAGACACCTTGAAAGCGATGAATATCATTGAACCAACATTGAAATCAATCAGTGATGCGGTGATTCAAATTCGTAAGAGTAAACTACCTGATCCAACACATGTTGGTAATGCAGGAAGCTTCTTCAAAAATCCTACAATCAGTTTACTACACTATCAATCATTACAAAAAATATATATCAACATACCTGGTTATCATTCTGTAAATCAAGAAGTTAAAGTGCCTGCTGGATGGTTGATTGAACAGTGCGGATGGAAAGGAAAAAGGTTAAATGATATTGGTGTTCATCCACAACAAGCATTAGTATTAGTGAATTATGGAAATGGAAATGGTAAAGAAATTTTTCACCTCGCGATGAACATTATCTCATCAGTGAAAGAAAAATTCAGCATCATATTATCACCAGAAGTAAATATTATTTAAGATGAAAGCGATGTGCAGTTATGATAAAAAAATAAAAAGTGCGTACCTGATTTTTTTTTGTGAAAAAGAAATTTTTAATACAAAATTTTTGTGAATTAACTTTTTATTATACCTTTCGTACAGTTTTAACAAAAAATATTAAAACGTTATGGCAAAAAAACCCGCTAAGAAAGCAGCAAAGAAGGCAACAAAGAAAGTTGCAAAGAAGGCTGCCAAGAAGAAGAAGTAATCAAGTTCAACTTGATACTTTAGCAAAGAGAAGTGATCCAGGATCACTTCTCTTTTTTTTTGCAGTTCTTGAAATCTTAGTGATACGAAGATTTCCTTCATGAGTTGACTTCAATCCTTTCATCAATGATCATATGATCTCTTTGTCCTGTTATATCACCATGAATCTCTTATGTGATATTTAGATATCATTCGCCATTATACTCTGCTGTTATATTAAATATTGGCTTTATACGAATTGGCAGAATTTTATTGCAACCCATTGAAATTCATTTTATTACACACTCGATTGCGGAAATTTACTTGCGCATTAGCTTGTTTGCCAAAGTTAAACAGACTTAACTTTGCATCAATCAAAATCAAATAACTATGGCAAAAGCATCTGCTAAAACGGTAACTGCACCAGCAAAAAAGAGTGTAGCCAAACCCAAAGCAAAAACTTCATCAGCGAATATTGAGAAAGTTTCAGAAGAGGTTCTGGAAAAACTTAAGTCGTTAGACTTAGAGCGACAACTTCAGGCAGACATCGAATGGTGCCTTGGAAGTTATCGCTATGATCAGAATCGGACCGGACTGATCGAGGTGATCGGAAAGGCGCATGACGTGCTCAAGCAGGCTCACGCTAAAAAGACTAAAGGAATTACTGCAACATTATTAAGCACCATTGAAAAGGTGTTGAATTAATAGTCAGTAAACGATAGCAAAAAAAAGCCAGGGTAATCTGGCTTTTTTGCTTATATCATATGGGTTACATTGGTTAGTGTGCCTTTATAACGATCGCAGGTAATACCAAACTTATTCAAAAAATCTACCCCCTCATCATTGGCAATTCCTTTGTGTTCAGCATACGAGTTAAAATAAATAACCCGGTTGATGCCCATGCTAAAGATGATGCGAGCACATGACAGGCAAGGAGAAAGAGTAACATAGAGGGTAGCGCCCTCTACAGATGTCTTGTTCTTCACGGCATATAAAATTGCATTCTGCTCCGCATGGATGGCTAATGAGCAGCCTCCTTTCGAATCGCGTGGACAACCCTCCTCGGGCCACTCTTCATCGCAATTATGGGTCCCTGATGGAGGACCATTATAGCCAATTGAAATAATACGGGTATCTTTTGTAAGCACCGCGCCAACATGGCGTTTGATACAATGAGATCGTTTGGCAAGGTTTACTGCCAACTCCATATAGATGTCATCAAATGCTGGGCGCGTCATATCCGTAAAAGTAATGATTGAAATCAAAATACTATATTCGCAGACAAAAAAGGAATAATGAGAATAGCGTTGAAGTTTAGTTTACTTCTTTTTTTATTTATCCCCCTAGTATCATCTGCTCAGGAGGCAATTAAGCCAAGGCCAAGTCCATTAGCAATCGCGAGTGCCCGGTACAAGGATACATATATAAAAATAACGTATAGCCAGCCTCACAAAAGAGAACGCCTGATATTCGGAGGCATCGTCCCTTATGGCCAGGTGTGGCGAACAGGAGCTAATGAGGCAACTGAAATAACGATTACTCGTGATATCCAGATTGCTAATACACCACTGAAGGCTGGCACTTATTCTCTATTTACCATTCCAGAGAAAGATTCGTGGACGATTATTATAAATAACGATCTTGGATTATGGGGAGCTTACAACTACAATTCAAAAATGGATGTTTTGCGATTTAACGTACCGAGTCAACTTTTGCAGGGTGCAGTTTATGAACCTTTTACAATCAGTATTGATCAAAAAAACGAAAAGGCTGAAATTATTCTTACCTGGGACTCCGTGCAAGTGCCAATACACATCCAGTTTAACGAACCCAAACCATAGTGAAATCATTTAACATAAGCTTTCTGTTGATATTAATCAACACAAGTCTGTTGGCACAGAATGCATCTGAACTTGACCGCAGAAACGGTTTTAAAGATATTAAGCTAGGAAGCCCTATCGATAGCGTTAAAGGCGCTGTGTTTAAAAAAGATATCCTGGAACAGAAGATGTTCCCTGTAAAAATTTACGAAACAAAACATCCCGATTATAAATCAATTGGTGAAGTGGCCGTTAAGAAAATAGAACTGAAAACATACAAAGGTCTTATCTATGAGATCAACGTGTATCTGCCCAAAGATCAACGTGTCATGCAGGGGCTGGAGAAATCGTATGGCGAAGCCACATTTAGTGTGCGCTTGCATGCCTACTATTGGAAAGCTGAAAATCTAAGCTTGGTATTCAAAGGAGACGGCAAAAAAAATCGTCTGACCTATAAGTCGGCACCGATGTTAAAACTGATGCACGAGGATAAAAGCAAAAAAGTAGACGAAGTAGCGGAAGAATTTTAGTAAGGCAGCCCTTAAGACTGCCTTACCATTTTTTATTATCCCTTATACGAAATGCGATAAATAACACCGGCCTGATCATCGGAAACTAACATAGAACCATCAGGTAACAACAATACATCTACGGGACGCCCCCAAACTTTTTGAGTTGCTTCATCCAGCCAGCCAGTAGCAAATGGCTGATAGCTTACTACTTTTCCGTTCTCTAACTTTGCAATACTCAATTTATATCCATTCTTCATAGATCTATTCCATGATCCATGTTCAGCCAGGATAATTTTATTTTTATATTCTTTTGGAAACATATTGCCTGTGTAAAACTTTAAACCCAGTGGTGCAACGTGTGCACCCAGGTTTTGCATTGGCTTAGTGAATTCATCACAAGAGCGTTTACTTCCAAACTCGGGATCTTTGATCGTGCCGCCATGGCAGTATGGATAACCGAAATGCATTCCCTTTTTAGATGCTGAATTCAATTCACATGGAGGAACATCGTCACCCAACATATCTCTTCCATTATCCGTGAACCACAAATCTTTCGTATCCGGATGCCAGGTAAAGCCTACTGTGTTTCTAACACCGCTGGCGAATAACTCAAGGCCGGTACCATCAGGATTCATCCTATGAATGGCAGCATAGACAGGATCCTTTGACTCGCAAATATTGCAAGGCGCTCCAACAGGAATATACAATTTACCATCAGGACCGAAGGCAATGTACTTCCAGCCATGATGAGTTTCGGTTGGAAATTTATCATAGATGATTTCAGATTTTCCGGGAGCATCTAATTTGCTTTCAATACCGGCAAACTTATGAATGCGACTCACTTCGGCCACATATAAATTACCATCCTTAAAGGCAACTCCATTTGGCATATTAAGCCCGGAAGCAATCACCCACTTTTTATCCGCTTTAAAATCGCCATTCGTATCTTTGATGGCATACACTTTATCTTCATTTCGATTGCCCACGAATATGGTTCCGCTGGGAGATATCGCCATCGAGCGCGCATTTTCAACTTCTGCATAAATACTAATGGAAAAACCTTTTGGTAGCTTGATAGAGCTTAAAGGAAGATCTGCACTGGTTTTTGTGATTGCCGGCACAGACACATCCAACTTCCCGGTATAAGTATTAGTCGGTATTTCTAATCCATTAAAGAATAGAATAAGCACAACAAATTGGAGTGCAGTGAGCAATGGGTATTTAGTCATATAATAAACTCGTTAAATGATGATTTCTTTCAGACCTGACTTTAACAAAACAAATATCGGAAGGTTAAAACCCAAAATCTTAATAATTTTGATGATTGGGTGTGGCTTATCCAAAACGATCTTTATAGCCATTTTGTCTATGCCCTCATTTAACCTTAACTTGGCGGGGATTTTTACAAAATGATCTCAATCTCTAATATCTCATATTTCATCGGTGGGCGACCTCTTTACGAAGATGCGTCCATGTTTATTAAACCAACAGATAAAATTGGCCTTATCGGGATGAATGGTCGTGGCAAATCCACATTATTGAAAATAATTAATGGAGATCTTAACCTCGATAAAGGTTCCATCAGCAAATCAAAGGATTGTACTATTGGATTTTTGAATCAGGATCTTCTCTCCTACCAATCGGATGATGCCATTCTCACCGTGGCCATGGCAGCTTTTAAAGAAGCTGTTGATACACAAAGGCAGATAGAGAAAATATTACATCAGTTAGAAACCGAATACTCCGATGACCTGGTGGATAAGCTCACCAAACTTCAGGAGAAATTTGAACATCTGGATGGGTATACCATGCAAGCCAAAGCCGAAGAAGTTTTGGAAGGAATTGGTTTCACCACAAAAGATCTGCACAGACCCTTGCGGGAATTTTCCGGAGGCTGGCGCATGCGCGTGATGCTTGCTCAATTGCTGTTAGAGAAGCCATCATGCCTCATGCTGGATGAGCCCACCAACCACCTGGACTTACCATCTATTGAATGGGTAGAAAACTACCTGCGCAATTATGAAGGCGCTGTAGTTATTGTATCGCACGACAGAACGTTTCTGAATAATGTGATCTCCAAAACAGTAGAAGTTACCAACCAGGATTTGGTGACTTATGAAGGGAATTACTCCTACTATTTGAAGGAGAAAGAAATGCGTGAAGAAATTCAGAACAATGCATTTGAGAATCAGCAATCAAAAATCCGGCAGACAGAACGTTTCATTGAACGCTTTCGTGCTAAGGCAACCAAATCAAAGCAAGTGCAATCACGCGTGAAATCACTGGAGCGGATGGATATGATTGATGAGGTGGTGAACGATACTGCCGCTGTTAACTTTCGCTTCTCTTTTAGGCAGCCCTCAGGCCGCCATGTTGTAACCATGAAGGACATCTCAAAGTCGTATGGAAGCCAGGTGATTTTAAAACATACCAGCGCCATTATTGAGCGTGGTGATAAAATCGCCTTGATCGGAGCCAATGGTAAAGGTAAATCAACGCTGCTCCGCATTATTGCCAATACTGAAAAGGTAGAAGGTGAATGCATTGTAGGTTACAATGTGATCTACGGCTTTTATGCACAGCATCAACTTGAATCATTACATGTTGACAATGAAATTCTGGATGAACTCAAGCAGGCTGGCAGTGGTAAAACGGAGCAAGAGTTAAGAAACGTTCTGGGTTGCTTTCTCTTTTCGGATGAGGATGTTTTTAAAAAGATCAAAGTATTATCAGGTGGCGAAAAATCACGCGTAGCCCTGGCAAAGACTCTTATTTCAGAAGCCAATTTTCTTTTGCTTGATGAACCAACTAACCACCTTGATTTTATTTCGGAAAACATTTTGATCCAAGCTCTGCAACAATATCAGGGAACCTTTGTTGTGGTATCTCACAATCGCCACTTTGTAAATCAGGTGGCGAATAAGATCTGGTACATCGAAGATCACCAGATAAAAGAATATCCGGGTACCTACGATGAATATGAATACTGGAGAAAGAAAAACGAAGCAGCAGGAATTATTCAACCTGTTGCTGTAAAAAAATCGGAGCCCAAACCGGCAGAAAAAGCTCAGAACACGAAATCAGTTAATATCAACGAAAAGAAAATTAAATCGCTCAGTCAGGATTTAAAAAAAGTAGAGGAAGTCATTCAGAAACTTGAGCTTGAGAAGAAGAAAATTGAAGATGAGATGGCAAAGCCAGAGGTCTATAGCAATTTTGAAAAACTCAACGAAATCCAGCAAAAATTTGATACGCTTAACACTACACTGCAAGGAGAAAATTCCAAGTGGGAAAAAATCATGCTTGAACTCGATGCTTTAGAAACAGCAGGATAATATTATTTCCAACCCACTGCTAGCCAAACTTGAAGGCGGTTCATTTCATTTTTTACTGTTTTCCGACTCGGGTCACCCAGAATATAATTTCTGTTATTCCAATAATAGGTTGGGTATTCATAATAAGAGGTGACCAGTTGTGTCTTGCGGCCTACACCAATAGAGATATGCATCTTCTCATACTTGATTCTATATCCCAAACCATAGGAATACATTTTACCGGCATCCGTTTTTTGCAAACCATATTCCTGATATTCGATCGGTCTCCAGGAAGCCAGAGCGCCACCATAATTAAATTCAACATAGAGTGCATTCTTTTTCCCAATCAAATCCCAACTAACACTGCCAAACACCGGCATGGTGTTCCAATCAAAATAGGAATCCAATCCAACACCAGCACCCACTCTAAGCTTCCGGCCAATTTTTATTCCATGTGTTGTGGAGCCACTAAAGTTGATTTGTTTTCCATCCGAACAAGAGTTACATCCTATTAAAGATCCCGATTGAACTTGGAAATAGTATTCAATCTTTCTCTTTCTAAGAGAATCCTGGCGCTCACTTTGTGCAAAGGCAGTTGTGCCAACAATCAGGACTCCGATCATTAAGAAAATTAACTTCATTGATTAACAATTGGCAACTTACTAATCAACTTTATATTCTTTACATCCGAATAATCATATTGATAAAGACCATCCTTACCGATTACCATTGCCACATGTTGGAATGGGATTACATCGAAAGCATTGATTTCCTTATAGTGGGCTAATTGATTTGCTGAAATGGCTGATACATTCGAAGCATCATAAACTTTTAAACCATCTGTACCATCACAAATAAAAAGTGTTCCTTGGTCGATGCCCAAACCATGCGGATTTGTCATTTGATACGTATTTATCACCGTAGGCATTTTGAGGTTACTGATATCGATTACTTCAAGTTGGTTGGTGAATCCTTCGCATGCTGAGCCACTGCGCAGAGTAACGTAAGCATAATTTCCCTCCACTACTACAGGGTCACAACTACGAAGATGTGAATATTGACTGATGATCGATGGCTGAGTGGGCGTTTTCAAATCAAGGATATACATGCCCGTTCTTGAACCAACAAAAAGATTATCCTTGTAAGGAAATATCGTTTCAACATCCCATGCTAACGGGACTTCATTCTTCGCTACTGGTTGCGATTGTTGAGACACATCAACCACATCCATATTTGCTCCATCCAATCCATAAAGAAAATCACCATTGATTGTAAACCGGGCCATAGAT
>JAYVTC010000223.1:0-14769 GCA_043774745.1 Cyclobacteriaceae bacterium
CGGTTGCTACACAGAAAACGTTGCCTGATGTTTTAGCTCCAACAATAGCAACCAGTAACATTACCTTCTCAGATATTTCTTATTCTTCCATGCAAGTTGCCTTTGTTAAAGGCAATGGAGAACAACGGTTGGTGATACTGAAGGAAGGCAGTGCACCTGCATTTACACCAACCAACGATTCTTTCTATACCGGCTCGCTCGAAAATGGAGAATCAGTAGTTTATAATGGTTCCGGAAGCTCGGTTAACCTTTCCGATCTTCTGCCAGGTGCAACGTATTACGTTAAGGTATTTGAGTTCAATACTGATAGTACGTATACGAGATACCTGATTGATGGGGCTCCTTCAGCTTCTCAGCGCACGGTGCCTGATGTTCTGGCACCAACAGTTTCAGCATCCGGCATAAATTTCTCAAGCATCACACCGACATCGATGAAATTAAACTTCACAGCGGGTAACGGTGAGCAACGATTGATTATTATGAAGTCTGGAAGTCAACCTTCATTTATACCAGCCGACAATGCATTCTACTCAGGTACGGTGAGTGCAGGGGAAACAGTCATGTACAACGGTAGCGGCAATTCTCTTGACTTAACCAATCTTCAGCCTGGGGCTACATATTATCTGAAAGTATTTGAATTTAATACGGATAGCACGCGCACTCGCTATTTAACATCAACAGCGCCTGCCGGTGTTCAACAAGCTCCGCAGTTGCCTTCAGTCTATTTAACTGCGCCTACGGATGGTGCAATTAATCAAAATGCGAACGAGCTTAAGGTTGCTGCTAATAAACTGGATAAGGTAAAAACATACACAATTGAACTGAGTACTTCATCGGATTTTGGTTCTGGTGTATTGAGTAAATCTGGGGTACGTAATCAATCTTTCTCTGGGCTTAGTTATAATACAAAATACTTTGCCAGGGTTAAGACCGATCTTTCACCCTTTTATGGTAAAGTAACCAGTTTCACGACAGCTCCTCCTCAATACTTTGCTTATGTAATAAGTCCTGCAGATGGTGCTAAAGATGTTTCTACATCGATAACGGTTTCTTCGAATCCAATCCCGGAAGCCATCAGCTATACGATTGAGTTAAATACGTCATCAAATTTTGATGGTGTGTCTACCGTAAAAACAGCAACTTCTCCAAATATTTTATTCGCTGGTCTTAATAAAAGAACTACCTATTACGCAAGGGTATTCACCAATTTGTCCCTGGGATTTTGGGGAAAGACCACAAGCTTTACTACTGGCAATATGACTAAATCAAATCTTGCCGCCAGAGACTCAGAAAACACTCAGGATGACGAACTTACTACTGAAGTGTTTGCTGTTGAAATACTTGAAAATCCCTTTAGGCAACGCTTAACATTAACCATTAAAACTCCTGGTGAAGAAGAAGCTGCATTAAAACTTTCTGATATGACTGGAAAAGTAATATTTCAATCAGCTGAGAAAACTAATCGAACGATAGAAATTGAAAGGCCCATCGTACAAGGAGTTTATATAGTTCATGTACGCACGGCCTCAGGAAGCAAAGTCGTAAGGGTGGTGAAAGTCGACTAAACAAAAGAATAACTGATTATATATTATGCCCCGGTGGTCAAAGCTACCGGGGCTTTTTATTATAAAAGGAAAGAGCTGAAAGACGCTAAAACTTAGCCAGATCGAGTTAACAGAAAAGCCTTCATTCAATAGACAATAAATTCACAATTCAGTATTTTGCACCTCATGCGTCTTAGTCAGCTTACTCCCAAACAATCCTTAAACAAAGCCTATCTCAAAGAAAAGGTCACCCGTGCGGGCATCGAGGTCTTTAAAAAGAATCTGGTGGACTTCATTCAGGCTATTGATGAAAAGGAAAGTGAGGAACACGTTAAGAACCTTGTTACGAAATTTCTTTACGACACCTACTACCACGGAAAAAACCAGATCAACACAAAGGGCCGGATCGACCTCGCTATCTATGAAGATAAGAAGCCGGTAGTGATCATTGAGGCCAAGCGCCCCAACTCGCCCGACATGGTGAGTGTGAAGAACCTCAACACGAAGGCGATGCATGAGTTGATTCTTTATTACTTGCGCGAACGCATCGATAAAGATAACATCGACATCAAATACATGATCGCCACCAACATGTATGAGTGGTTTGTTTTTGATGCCAGCGTGTTTGATAAACTGTTTTACAAGAATACAGAACTCACTAAAGACTATAACGACTGGAAGAATAAAAGAAAAGCTTCACCCACCACCGATTCCTTTTACAGCGATATCGCCTTTAAGTTTCTGAAATCACTGGAAGAGGAAATACCATTTACGTGGTTTGATCTTCGTAAAGTAGAAAAGCTCGCTGCCAACAACGATCCTAAAGATGACTCAAAGCTTATCGATCTCTTTAAGATTCTTTCTCCGGCTCATTTATTAAAACAACCCTTTGCCAACGACAGCAATTCGCTCGATACAAAATTCTATAGCGAACTGCTTCACCTGATTGGCCTGGAAGAAAAGAAGGATGGTGGCAAGAAAATCATTCAGCGCAGGGAGAAACCCGATGCCGGCTCGTTGTTAGAGAATGTAATTAATACGCTGATTGCCGAAGATCGCCTCAGCGAACTACCCGGCAACGGAGCCGAATTTGGAGAGAAGAAGGAAGAACGCCTCTTCAACGTGGGCCTTGAATTGTGCATTACCTGGATCAACCGCATTCTGTTTCTTAAACTACTCGAAGGCCAGTTGTTAAACTATCATGCAGGCGACAAGCGTTTTCGCTTTCTTGATTTTAAAACAATACCGGATTATGATGAACTGAATAAACTCTTCTTCCAGGTGCTGGCACGCAAGCAGGAGGAACGCACCGGCACTACGCGCGATAAGTTTCAGCATGTACCTTATCTCAACAGCTCGCTGTTTGACATCAGTCCGCTGGAAGCCGATGCGATACGCATCAACAGTTTGGATAATGGACTGAAACTAAAAATCTCCAGCGGCACCGTGCTCAAAACCGAAAATGGAAAGAAGCGCGAAGGGGAGTTGCCCATGTTGCAATACCTGTTTGAGTTTCTCGATGCCTACGATTTTAGCTCGGAAGGAAAGGAAGAGATACAGGAAGAAAACAAAGCGCTGATCAATGCCTCGGTGCTGGGTTTGATCTTTGAAAAGATCAATGGCTATAAAGATGGCTCTTTCTTTACGCCTGGCTTCATTACCATGTACATGTGCCGCGAAACCATACGCAAGGCCGTGGTGCAGAAGTTTAGAGAGTTCTTCCTCACCCCCAACCCCCTCTCCAAGGTGGAGAGGGGCAAAGTGACTACCGTGGAGTTGGGGTTGCCACGGGAGTTGTTGGCGCATGCCCGTGAGATGAGGAAAAATCAGACCAATGCAGAAGAATTGTTATGGCAGTTGCTGCGCAATAGAAAATTGAACGACTGGAAATTCAGAAGGCAGCATCCCATCCGCGAAGGATACATACTGGATTTTTATTGTGCCGAAACCCGCGTAGCGGTAGAAGTTGACGGACCGATACATGACTCCGCATCCGAAAAGGAATATGACGAAAATCGCGAAGGGGTTCTAAAAGAGTTCGGCATCCGCACCATCCGCTTCACCAACGATGAAGTCCTGAACGACCCAGAAAAAGTTCTCCAGCAAATCATAACATTTTCAACCCTCACCCCCAACCCCCTCTCCACCGTGGAGAGGGGGCCAGGGGGTGAGGTAAACTTCCCCGACCTCTACAACCTCATCGGCAGAACCATCTCCATCGAGCAAGCCAATACGCTCATCAACAGTTTAAAAATCTGCGACCCGGCCGTGGGTTCGGGTCACTTCCTGGTTTCGGCACTCAATGAAATCATTGCGATAAAATCAGAGCTGGGCATCCTCAGCGACCGGCATGGCAAAGTGCTGCGCGATTATGCCGTAGAGGTGATCAACGATGAGCTGATTATTTCCATCGATAAACATGATCTGTTTGAATACAAACCCAGCAACAAGGAAAGCCAGCGGGTACAAGAGGCACTTTTCCACGAAAAGCAAACCATTATTGAAAACTGTCTCTTTGGTGTAGACATCAACCCCAACTCAGTAAAAATCTGCCGCCTGCGTTTGTGGATTGAGTTGCTGAAGAATGCCTATTACACCGAGAGCAGCAAGTACACCCAACTGGAAACCTTGCCTAACATTGATATCAATATCAAACAAGGCAACTCACTCATTAGCCGTTTTCCGCTGGATGCTGACCTAAGTAAGGCTCTTCGAAAAAGTAAGTGGACTATTGATACTTATAAAATAGCCATTCATAACTATCATCATGCAACTTCAAAGGAAGAAAAGCGCGAAGTAGAAAAATTAATTGAAACAATTAAGGCAAATTTTGAAACTGAGATTGCCAATTACTCTGACCCTCGAAAAAAGAGGATAGCCAAGTTAGGCGAGCAGTTATATAAACTCACCGGTAAGGGTAGAGGAGGAACTGGCATTATGCTCTTTGAACCAGAAGTGCCATTTGGTAAAAACGAAGAGAGTGCCGAAAAGAGGAATAAGGAGATTGGTAAGCTTGAAGCTGAGATAAACAAACTAACGGCTGAGATAAAAGAAATAAAAGATAGTGCCATATACAAGGATGCTTTTGAGTGGCGGTTTGAGTTTCCAGAAGTATTGGATAATGAAGGGATTTTTAAGGGGTTTGATGTGGTGATTGGAAATCCACCTTACATTTTCGGTAGGGACTGGAAGGCACTAGGTATGAACGAAGGCTTAAAAGTTTATTATAAATCCTTTTATAAAATGGCACTATACCAAATAGACCTATATGTATTATTCATGGAGAAGGCTCAAAGTTTATCGAATCGAAATGGAGTTATCTCTCTCATCGTGCCGAATACTTGGTTGAACAATACTTATGCTGGAATTCTAAGATCCTTTTCACTCGCAAATTCTTCCGAATTCATTTTGACCACTACCCCACCGAATACATTCGAAGGAGTTAATGTTGACACCGTAATTTATATGTCTATGAAAAGTGAAATGGAAAAAACCGACATTTTTACGGTTAAGTCAATCACTAGGGAACTACAGACTGAAACAAACTCTGTCCATGAAAAGATTCGCTATTCTGATGGTTCAATACCTATTTCATTAACAACCGATAGCTCAGTGACTAATCTACTTCGAAAAATAATTGGTGAGAACCTTTCGTTCGGACAAGTCTGTAATATTACCAGAGGAATTCATCCTTATAGAGTTGGAGGTTATGGTTTATCGGCATTCTCCGAAGGAGTCCAAACAGAGAAGGATGTAGATAAAAGGCCTTACAATTCAAAGGATCAAAGAAAAGGATACAGGCCATTTATATATGGAAAGAATCTTGAAAGATTTTCAGAACCTCAAGCAAATGAATTTATTAAATATGGACCTTGGCTTGCAGAGCCTCGAGATCCAAGATTTTTTGAGGGGGAACGAATTTACTCTCGCAAAATATTGGGTGATCGATTGGTGGTAACTTACTGCAATGATGATTCTGTTGCTGATCAGCAAGTATATATTACAAAGCCAAAGACTGAAGAGGTGAGGGCTTCATTTATTGCGGGGATTCTCGGTAGTCGCCTAATATCATTTTTCATTAGAAATTTTTATGATGAAAAGGAAAAACTATTTCCCCAAGTAAAGGTTTCACAGTTAAAAGAATTGCCAGTACCTAAAGCAAGCAAAAAGATTCAAGATGAACTTGGAGAAATTGTTCTCAAATTATTGTCTTTGAAAAGTGGAAGTAAGGAAACAATTATCTTAGAGAGGAAAATTGACCAACTTGTTTATCAGCTTTATGGATTGACAGGGGAGGAGATAAAGATTGTTGAGGCTTAAAATCCTATAAAGGACTATTACTGCTTTGATAGTTATTCCGGATAAGGTCTGGGTAATCATCTCGATATTAAGGTTTTAGTACCTATAGTTGGATAAATGAATTAATTAGCTAATTTTGAAACTTAACTTATAAGTGAAGCGTTTAGTTTGTGTTGATTTACTCCAAATCCACTCAAAAGCATCCTTTTATGTGGTCCGTTTCAAAGATGATTCTACATCAGAATTCGAAAAATTTATTGATGCCTTTTCCGGGCAGAAGAAGTTTAAAAAGAATATTGATGGACTTATTTACTGGATGGATATCATTGGCAAAAATGGTGCATTGGATAGGTACTTTAGATTGGAAGGCGGCAAGGTTAAAGCAATACCGGTTGAAAGTTCTCAGCTTCGGTTATACTGCTATCGGATAAATGAAGAATTTTTGATTTGGGCTGGAGGCGGCCATAAAACAACAAGAACATTTGAAGAAGACCCTACGCTGTATTTTCAAGTGAATATAATTCGGCAGGTGGGAGATCAACTAAATAAAGACATTAATAGAGGCTTGATTACAATGCAGCACCAACAGCTGATTGGTAGTCTCGAATTTGAAATTGAATTATGAAAATCCAGGATAAACTAAATAAAATCAGGGCGAATACACCTAAAGAGGTAAAACTCATGATTGATCATTCATTCGCGATTGTCGATCGCATTGATGAAATCATGACCAAAAAGAATATATCCCAAAGACAATTAGCAGAAATGCTTGGTAAGAAAGAGTCTGAGATCAGTAAATGGATGCGAGGCACACACAATTTTACCATCAAGACGATTGCCAAGTTAGAAGCAGTTTTGGGTGAATCGATTTTTTCAATCTCGACAAAGAAGCCATCGGTTTACGTCTTCCAATTTCAGAATGGAACAAGTACTATTTCCATTGCAGTAAAGGGAGCTACCGGTGTGTTAAATCATTCGCCTAAAGATTTTCAGGAAGACAACTCAATTGATATCAGTCAACTTTGTGATCAATTAAACTAGTATGACGGAAGTAAAAAATATAAATATTCAATCCAAGTTTAAGTCGCTTGATCTCATTTCATTTGAGAATCGAAAAGCTACCCATGAAACTATTGATCCACAGAAAATTACCTATGAGATTAGTATAAATTATAATATTGATCAACATAAAAAGACGCTTACGTTCAATTGCCCGATTAAAATATTCGCAGAACCTGCGAAGCAACTATTACTGGGTTCGATTGAAACTAGAGCAGAATTTGAGGTTGAAAATCTGTATGCAATCAGTGATAAGGAAAAAGGAGTGCCCACCTCAGTAATGGCTACTTTTGTCGGTCTCTTGATTTCATCAACTCGCGGTATGTTAAATATCCTTTCAAAGGGTACTTCTTTTGAACAAGGTATATTACCCATTATTAATCCTATGATTTTCTTTCAGCAGAGTCTTCAACCGGAGGCCAAAGTATAAGTTGATCGTAAAGGCTATGATGATATTGATCACAACAGACAAGGTAATTATCTCATGTTAAAATCAATGGTTATTGTTATGTGCATAGCCTTAAAACTCCGAAGGAGTGACATGATATCACCCCTTCGGGGTTTATGAAATGCTTGCTAACAACCCTATAATAATTCCATCCCTTCGGGATTATCAACATCACAATGTAGGATTGATGGTTATTGAAAATTTAACGACACGTTTCAAAATCATTAAATTGCGTTGTGTTTTATAGAAGAAAAATAATACTAGCGCTTTTGCAACTCTTTGAAGGTGAATTAGAAAAGATTCGCTTGCAAAAACTGCTCTTCCTCTTTACCCAATGCCAGGATGCCAAAGCCTTTGATTTTGTGCCCTACAAATTCGGCTGCTATTCTTACTCGGCCAATGCAGATTTAACCGCCATGGCCGGCAGGGGTATTGTCTCGGAAACGGAGGACCATTTTAAAAGCAACGAAAAGAAAGGTTACCTGATATCATTAATGGAAAGTGACCGAAAGCAATTGCTGAAGATTAAGCAGCATTATGGAACCATGAGTGCCAATGCGTTGATGAAGCACACCTACGTGAACTTTCCGTATTGGGCAACCAAGAGCATTAAGGCTCAAAGTATGTTAAGTGATCAGGAACTTGAACACGTAAAAGCGAGCTTGACCAACGAAGATACCGTCACACTCTTCACCATCGGTTATGAAGGTATTTCGTTAGAAGAATACCTCAATCGCCTCATCCGCAATAATGTGAAGGTGCTGGTGGATGTTCGCAATAATCCTTTAAGTATGAAATATGGTTTTAGTAAAAGTCAGCTAAAACGATTTTGTGAAAACCTGGGATTATTATACATCCATCTTCCGGAGGTAGGTATTCAATCTGAGCAACGCCAGCAACGGAAGGATCAAAGCGACTATGATAAACTGTTTGAAGTGTATCGTAAAAACAATTTAACAAAGACAATACCTACCCAAACGGAAATTTTACTTCTGTTGGAAACGCATAAGCGCATTGCATTAACCTGCTTTGAAGCAAATATTTGTCAATGCCATCGCAAGCATCTGGCCGAGGCCATTGAAAAACTTCCTGGTTTTAAGTATGAAGTAAAGCATATTTGACATGGCGCCTACCAAAGTTTTAATAACCGTTAAAACCTACCCAACGCTCTCTACCAAATACGAAGAACTTGTTTGTACGGCAGGGTTCCGTGAGGATGGTTCATGGATTCGTATTTACCCAGTGCAGTTTCGTCAGCGGCCTTATGCCCAGCAGTACAAAAAGTATCAATGGATTGAAATTGATCTGGTAAAGAATGAAAAGGATTTTCGTCCGGAGAGCTTTCGTCCGGTATCTCATGAGACAGAGATCAAACTACTTTCTGATGTTCCCCCGGATGGTGATGCCTGACACGAACGCAGAAAACTGGTATTAGGCAAGGTCTATTATAATTTGGAGGAATTAATTGCTTAGGCGAAGGACAAAGCATTACAAACTTCATTAGCCGTATTTAAACCTGCTGCTATCAAAGATTTTCTTGTGGAGGAAGCAGAGCGGGAGTGGAGTACAGAAAAATTAGCAAGCTTGCAGCAGCTTTAATCTTTTTGCATCAACCACAGAAGGCAAGACAGAAGTAGTTAAAAAGTTGCCCTATAAATTTTCCTATCGCTTTGAAGACAACCAAGGCAAAAGCAGCAAACTCATGATTGAAGATTGGGAGATTGGTGCACTCTACTGGAACCTTTACGATCAGTATAAAGGAGACGAGGCCAAAGCCATCGCGGGTGTGCGAGCTAAGTATTTTGATGACCTTGCAAATGCGAAAGATCTACACTTATTTTTAGGAACAACCTTTGAGTTTCATTTGAAAAATGCACCCAATCCTTTTGTCATTATGGGAACGTTTCATCCTAAAGCAATAACACAGACCAAACTATTTTAAGTAGTTACCTTATGGACCTTTCAAGATATCCACACAGCGCATTCGCCCATCTCATCTGATCAATCGTTTTACATTCCGGTTCTAACAACTTCGGTGAAGCAACTAAAATGCAAATACTCTTCGCCCTGCTGGTAGCTACATTCAATCGGTTAGGGCTGTAAAGAAATCCCATGCCACGCGGAGCATCTTCGTGAGAGGAACTGGTCATCGAATAAATCACCACAGGTGCTTCCTGCCCTTGAAATTTATCTACCGTGCCAATGCGCATACCGGGTAGCTTTTCAATTAACGCAGAGACCTGTGCATTGTAAAGTCCTAATAGGATCAGTTATTAATTGAATTTGCAAGAAATTAAATAATACCCATTTTTGTTATCTTGGTGTCCGCTTAAACTTTAAATGCCCGCAAAAACTGTTAAAACAATCAAACATTACATTCGCCTTCAGGGTTTTGATCTTGAGGAGGGCAAGATTTCGTTCAGCCTGATGAGCAAGTTGAGCGATCATCTTATTCGCCTTTCTGAAAGCTCACTGCTCAGTTTTGTAGAGGGAAATAGCGCCATCAAGCGTGGTAAGCAAGCCTCCTGGCTAACAAAATCGCTCGATTTTAACCTTTCTGGAATTAAGGAAGGTTCCACGATTTTGGAGATAGAGGCACCAATGCTAAAAGATACTCTACCAAGCATTCAGGTTCCCATATTTTCAGATCAACCCGTAGAAGATATAGCAAAAAATTCAGCTTTAGGTTTAGGCATGCTGGCATTCAATCAGGCTTTGGGGGGCAAATTAGATTCCTCTCTGCTGGATAAGCAATTACTACGTGAGATGCGTGACTTTGGAAAGTTCCTGACTAAAAAAGGTTCTTGTATCGAATTTAGCTCAGGCAAAAAAGTAAAACCCCTGAAACTCAGGAAGGAGAATATAGAGAAAATAAAATCCATAGAGGAGAAAACACCTGCCAGTATAAAAACAAAAGTTATCGGAGTGTTGGATATGCTCAAGCACAGCAACAACCAGCTCGAGTTGATCATAGATGGCACGAAGCGTATCCGAGCAATATTAACTGATAAAGTAAAAATAAGTGAATTAACCAGTTACTTCGGAAGTGAAATTACAGTAACAGGTGTAGCTCATTATAATCCTATGGGTCAGGTAATCACATTTGAGATTTCGGGTTTCAGTAAGTCTGACAAAAAGGGTAAGTATTTTCAGCAATTACCAAAGCCACTATTTGAATTGACGGATATAAAAAGGATAGTGGAGGAGCAGGAATACAAAGGTTACCATCCCGACAAAGTCAAAAGGATTACCGAGCAATTGGAAGTGGAAGATTCCCTTGAAGATTTATTAGAAATAATAAAGTAAATCACTTCCACGTTGAATTATCTATACGATACAAATATCCTCATCTACCTAATTAAGGAACACCCTTTAGTTATTAAGCTTGAGCAAGGCATAGTACAGGAAAGTACAAATCTTCGGATGATTTCCATTGTCTCGAAGGCAGAAATGGAGTCGCTAGCCATTCAACGAAAATGGGGAGAAAAGAGGATGGAGTTGTTTCACAATTTGTTAAATCAGTTTTTGATTATACCTATTGACTCAGGGCAGATTGTAAAGGCCTATGGTGAAATTGATGCTTTCAGTCAAGGTACTCATCCAACAATAAAATCACATTTAACTGCCCGTAACATGGGCAAGAATGATTTATGGATAGCCGCTACCGCTGTTGTTACAAGGGCAACATTAATTACTGCGGACGGTGATTTTGATCACTTAAGTAAAGATTTCTTTCCTGTTGTAAGGTTGAAAGCATAATAGGGTGATGCACTTTAAGTCAAATCACATTCTATCATTTAAGATCGATAATTCCTTGAATCCACAAAGCGCATTCGCCCATCTCATCTGATCAATCGTTTTACATTCCGGTTCTAACAACTTCGGTGAGCCCACTAAAATGCAAATGCTCTTAGCCCGGCTGGTAGCCACATTCAATCGGTTAGGGCTGTAAAGAAATCCCATGCCACGCGGAGCATCTTCGTGAGAGGAACTGGTCATTGAGTAAATCACCACAGGAGCTTCCTGCCCTTGAAATTTATCTACCGTGCCAATGCGCATACCGGGTAGTTTTTCAAGCAAGGCTGATACTTGTGCATTGTAAGGAGCCACAATTAAAATATCGGCAGAGGTGAGTGGTCGTGTTTCGCTTTTGGCATTCGTCCACGTTCCTTTCAATACCTGTTTTACAATTCCAGTTATTACTTCAATCTCTTCTATAGATTTGTTCTGATTGCCTTTGTGGTGAACGGGCACATAGTATAAACCACCACCATCATAGCCGGTGTTTCCATCAATCACTTGCTTCTCCAATCCAGGCAGTGATTTTAATTTGCCTTCATAGAATAGTTCAGAGGTAAACTGGGTAATGTTGGGGTGTAGTCTATGTGTAATATCAAGAAACAGTCCTTTACCTTCGGGCATCGTAGCATGACCATCCAGCAGGTAGGTGAGTGCGGCTACATCACTGCCTTCCGGGTGCGCACCTTTTTGTGGTTGCTCCAATTGCTGTGGGTCGCCTAACAAAATCAGGTTATGAGCCGCCTGTGATGCAGCCAGCACGTGAGAGAGTGACATTTGTCCTGCCTCGTCCACAAACAAATAGTCCAATGTTTCATTGGAGTTTTTATCAGCCCACAGCCAGGCAGTACCACCAAGCACGTTGTGCTGTTGCAAAGAGGCAATCGCTTTTTTCGAATCCGTTGTTTCAACAACTTCGTCAGGCACGTTATCACTCTTCTCCGTCACCTTATGTACAAAGTGGATCGTTATCTTTTCTTCCTTACTTAGCTCAATTACTTTATCAATCAGGTTTCTGATTACCTTATGACTTATTGCCGTAATGCCAACTTTCCTTCCTGCCTTAAAGAGTTCGATAATCATCTTTGCCCCGGTATAGGTTTTACCAGAACCAGGCGGGCCCTGTATGGCCAATACACTTTTATTCAGAGCAAGAGCGATGCGAATGGAAGCCTTTACAGCGTCTTCATCTTTATTGATAATTGCACCTTCTGTATTATTGATAAGCTGAGGCTTTCGTTTCATCAATAAATCTTTTGCGGCATGTTGCGGCCATGCATGATCCAATCCATAGTTATCAACGGCAGCTGCAAGATCCATCAGTGAGGTAGCAAGCGTTCCCGGATCAATCCGCTCCGAAACATGCACGGCATAGGGATGAACATCTTTTGTATTAGCTGTCTTCTTTATATCAATGGTGTAGTTTGCCAATGAAATGGATTTTACCGAACCGATCTTGTAGCCCTTTACCTCAATGAGGTCATCACCTTCATCGATGCTTAATTCCTGGGGTGGAAACCGGTAGCGATGGGTTGCGTTTTTTTCTCGAGGCGCTTTGGGAAGCTCTTCTATAAACACAAGACCGGCAATGGCTTTGCGTTCATCAAGCAGTTCATCAAACTCCAATTCATGCACGCGGAAATATTCCCACCACGCGCTTTTATCTTCTCTTCTAAAATAATCAACCTGATGAGCCAGAAGCCATTTTGCTTTGTGTTCATCGGCCCATAAAGCGCTGTCCTCAGGTAAGTCCTTAATTAAACTCTTAAACAAAGCAATAGATCGAGTATCAAGTTGCTGCACGTTTTCACTGGCTTCACCGGTCTTCCGTTCTGGTCGTTGAAGTGGGAGAGTTCCTGCTTTAATAATTTCTGCCCGTATGTTTTCCAACCATTGATGCAAGGCATATGTGGCGAGGCAGTCATCTTCATTATACCCTTCCGTGATTTGAATGGTTTCCTTTGGCAAGGATTTAAAGTCATGAAGCTCAAGCGCCACTTCAACCGACTTTCGGGCTACACTGGCATCGTGCAGTTCTACGTTGCGCATGTATTTCGTAAACTTCTCTAAGTCTTTCAAAGAATAACGCTCCACACTGGCTAGCAATGCTTCTTTAAATACGGCATGCAAGTCAATGAATCGTTCTGCCCTGAGCAAATCGTCCACTTCTTTTTCAAAGATGGCATGTACGCGAGCCAGCCGTTTTATGGCTGACGGTTCGTAAGGAGCAAAGTGGTAGATGTATAAATTCGGAAACTGTTTCCATCGCGCCATTACAAACTGCATGAAGGCTTCGAAGGCTTTCTTTTCTTCAGCACGGTGGATGCTCCAGTGATTTTTGTAAATGAGTTTTCCTTTAGGGTTAGCATACGAATATCCTAAGATGTACTCAAGGCCTCCGTCTTCATAGAACGCATCTCCTTCAATATCAAAATAGATATCACCACTGTCCGGTTCAGGTAGGCGATTGAGTCCGCGCCCGGATTCATGCGGCAGCAGCTGATGAAGAAGTTGATCCTTAACTCTTCCTTCTAATTGAATCTTTGCCTGGGACTGTTTGCGCAAATAGGTTTCTTTGTTACCACGCTGAGGCTTTTGAAGTTTTTTGGTGGTGGCAAATTGTTCGAGTGTGTTAATGTTCTGTGTTTTCAGTTCTTCAATATGAAGCGAACGAATGCCAGCTACGATGGATAAATGATCATCATCATGCCTTCTTGTATCGCATACTCTCCACCATCGGCAAATACTGCAATGTTCCACTGGCTCTGGATAAGTAGCCAATGCTTCTCCTTCCATAACCTGTTCAAAGTTTTTCTTGGCCTGCCGGTAATAGGCGCTGAAGTCGGCCACCCGAAAACTGTCAGTAGGAAAATCGATGCCCGGTCTTACCACATGGAATTTTTCGGGTACATGGCCAAGCAGACCAGCGAGTATATCCGTGTAAAGGGATAATTGCAGAATCGTAGAGGCCTTCGTATTCTGTGAAAGTTTTGTGTCCTGTACTTCATACGACCAGTCACCGAATTTGCTTTTCCCCGGCACTTTAAGCAGAATATCAGCGTAACCCATCCAGGGTGCTTTTTCCAATTTCGCCTGAACAATGACATCCACTCCCTTTTCAATTGCGGCCAGTGTAGCCTCTGCGTTTTGACCTTGCAGACTTACCATGCTAAGTTTCTTTCGTTTCAGAGACTCAACATATGCCGCTTCATGTTCCTGACCTCGCTGGATCAACACATCCAGAGAAGGGTCGCGCCAGATAGGAGGTTTGATTTCCTTCAACGCTACTTGTCGCTTAAGTTGAGTAAGATGTGCGCAGCTTAAGTGATCGGATAGATCGGTAGCAGCAAGTTGAAATAGATTATTGTCAAATCTCATTTCCGAAAATACTAAACTTTTCCTTCCCTGGTTAAGCCACACCGCCACGTAAGCAGCCGGGCATACAGATTAGCATGTAACAGGTAACGGAGAGCTTGACATAGGCAACAGATTAGTATGTAACAGGTAACAGGAGAGCACGTGATAGGCACAGATTAGCATGTAACAGGTAACGGAGAGCTTGACATAGGCAACAGATTAGTATGTAACAGGTAACAGGAGAGCACGTGATAGGCACAGATT
>JAYVTC010000224.1:0-2660 GCA_043774745.1 Cyclobacteriaceae bacterium
CAATTCAAAAGTTTCATTTGCTTCCTCATCATAGAGTGGCTCCAGGTCATCAAAACTCATCTCCATTTGGGTAGAGCCTTTCAGGTTCAATTGAATCAGGGCTATGATACAATAATTGATAATGCCAACAAATTCATCCCTGATTGGATCATCTACTTTCTGAACACCTTTTTCCTGAATGCTGCGAATGCGCTGGGCCTTGATATAAATCTGGTCGGTGATGGAGGGAATTCTCAACACACGCCAGGCTGTTCCGTAATCGTGCGTTTTGCGTGCAAATAATGCTTTGCAAGAGGCGATCACCTCTTTATATTCGTGTGCAGTTTTATCATTCATAAGGTGGTGCAAAGTAAATTAATTTCGGCCAACAAAACACTCAAGGTGCGGGGTAAGATCATCGACCTAAGCACTCCAAAAGTGATGGGTATCCTCAACCTGACCCCGGATAGCTTTTACGATGGTGGCCTATACACTCGTGAAAGCGACCTATTGAAGCAGGCTGAAAAAATGATTCTGGAAGGTGCTGATTTTATCGATGTTGGCGGATACTCTTCTCGACCTAAAGCCGAAGATATTTCTAAAGATGAAGAATGGAATCGCGTAAAGCCGGCAATCCAATCTATCAAAAAGGAATTTCCATCGGTTCTCCTGTCGATTGATACGTTCCGTTCACAAGTTGCGCATCAGGCTATTAGCGAAGGCTGTGATGTAATTAACGACATCTCCGCAGGGCAGCTGGACAAAGACATGTTTCGGACTGTTGCTACGCTTCAAGTGCCCTATGCGATCATGCACATGCGGGGCACTCCTCAAACCATGACACAATTCGCTCAATATGATAATGTGATAAAAGAAATCATCGACTACTTTCATGCTATTATTTATCAATTAAATCAGCATGGTATAAAAGACATATTGATTGACCCTGGTTTTGGATTTGCTAAAACAACAGACCAAAATTTTGAATTGCTGAATCAACTTGAACAACTTCATGCGCTTGGCAAACCTTTGCTGATTGGTCTGTCCAGGAAATCAATGATTTGGAAAACGTTGAGCACTACTCCTGAATTTGCCCTTAATGGAACAACATCATTGAATACAATAGCGTTAGTTAAAGGCGCATCCATCTTACGTGTGCACGATGTAAAAGAAGCTAAAGAAACAATTCGTTTGTCAGACAAAATGAAGCCGTTATTGTAAATGATGCTTTACAAAGTAAATTAGATAAACACTTTCATTACCTTTGTTTTAGATGATTCTGGCCTTTAAAATTGGGTTCCTCGAAATAAGCTGGGTTGATTTAATCGACATCTCACTAGTAGCTATTCTTCTTTACCAGGTATACAAACTGATCCGAGGAAGTTTAGCCATGAATATATTTCTTGGCATCCTGGCTCTTTATTTAGTTTATCTGATTGTGCGCGCTGCACAAATGGAACTACTGGCGACTATCCTTGGTCAGTTTATGGGTGTAGGTGTGTTGGCCATGATTATTTTATTTCAGCCGGAGATCAGAAAATTTTTATTGCTCATTGGCCGCACCACCGAAATTAATCGAGATGATATTTTTAAAACCATCACCAACTGGCGATCTGAGCATCATGATGAATTCGATATAACCCAAGTGATGGAGGCTGTGAAAACATTAAAGGCAACCCGCACAGGGGCACTTATTGTCTTCTCGCGAGACATTGAACTTAAATTTTATGCAGAGACTGGCGATCCGCTCAATGCCGAAGTAAACAAGCGATTACTACTTTCCATCTTCAATAAACACAGCCCGCTGCATGATGGAGCAATCATTATTTATAAAGGAAGAATTAAAGCTGCGCGATGTGTATTGCCAGTGAGTGAAAATGATCACCTGCCTCCTCATTTTGGTTTGCGCCATCGTTCCGCTATAGGCATGAGTGAGACTACAGATACACTAGTACTTGCGATATCCGAAGAAACCGGTCGATTGATTTTAGCACGTAACGGAAAATATCTTCGCGCCCTGAAGTTAAAGCAAGTGGAGCAAAAGATATTGGAGTATCTGCACAAAGAAGAGCCCAAGAACTGGAATGAGATACCTGAACAGGCCGAGCCACTTGAACAACCAGAGGAAAAGCCCAACCTATAACGAAATGAGGTACGCTTTTACCTTTATCATACTTTCTCTCTCTTTGCTGTCAAAGAGTCAGTCAATCGAAACAATTATTCAAAAAGGACACGAGTTAGCTGTAATTGCTGTTGCTATTAGTCCCGATAGTAATTACGTGGCTACGGGCAGTCGCGACAAATCCGCTAAACTTTGGGAGTTGAGTACAGGTCGTGAAGTGCGTAGTTTTCTTGGTCATGAAGCCAGTGTAAACAGTCTCGATTTTTCGCCAGATGGAAAACATCTCATTACATCCAGTGGTGATAAATCTGTTAGAATATGGGAAACATCTTCAGGTAAAGAAATTTTCAAAACCGAACCCGACAACGAACGACTCACTGATGTAGCTATTAGCAGCGATGGAAAATTCTTTGTTACCGCGGGCTATGGTGATACCGCTCGTGTGTATAATTTTCAATCAAAAAAAATTCTGGCGCGCATTCCTGTAAATCCCGATAAGGGAAGAGGTTACGGAGTCAGCATTGCAATAAGTCCTGATAATCAATGGATCGGCTTTGGT
>JAYVTC010000225.1:0-4479 GCA_043774745.1 Cyclobacteriaceae bacterium
TTCTTTTTTCCGTTGATGATGTAGTTGGCCGATGTGATCTGAGGAAATGCATCGGTGAGTGTTTTCATCATCAACTCAATCCATTTCATTTCATCATACGTCACTTGCAAGATGATCATTACCTCACCTGTGTTTGCGGTGCGAATGGTGAGTGTGCGCAAAAAACCAACTTGCTTGCGCAGATCAAAAAACGGAATCTCGTTTTCAACCGCTACTTTTCTTGCCAGCAAGCGAATGGCATTAGATGGATCGGGTTGCAGATAACAGTTGTTCACATCAAACACGCGATCATACATGCGGGGGATGTGATAGCCCAAACCTACATCGTAACGATTTTCTTCTATCGCAATATTGAGTTCCTCTTTTGTTAACCAACGATTAGCCGTGAACGTGTAATCCAGTTTGTTGCGATAGTAATTTATTTTTTTGGATGCGAGAATGGGAGTTATTGAAGGGAGTGTTAATCCTCCTATCCGTTCAAGATTATCAATTACCTGCTGTTGTTTATACTTTAATTGTGTTTCATAATTAATATGTTGCCATGAACAACCTCCACACGTTCCAAAGTGCTCACAAAAAGGCTCGGCCCGATGTGGGGATAGTTTCTGCACATTTACCACCTTCCCCTCGAGGTAATTACTTTTTATTTTGGTGAGCGATACCTCCACCGTATCTCCGGGCGCTCCGCCCTGTATAAAAATAACCAGTCCGTCTACTTTGGCGATGCACTTGCCTTCAGCCGCCATGGTTTCGATCACGATATCGCTCAGTATGTCTCCTTTTTTCATGGAACTCTATTTTTGTCTGGTTACTATATCAGGGGCTGCGAAATTACTGAAAATATGACCGTTTCAGCAGTGTTTCAAATTAGCTATCTTTCGTAATTGGTGAAGTGATGAAAAAGACAATCCTAACGCTGCTGCTGCTGATCTCCTTTCCACTGGTTGCTTCACATATTGTGGGTGGTGAGTTTGAGTTAATCCATATCACGGGAAACACCTACCGCCTAAATCTCATCATTTATTTTGATCAGATTAATGGTAACCCGGGAGCCAAAGATGTGGGTGCAAATTTACCAAGGGCTACAATCTATAGAAAAAGAGATAAGGCCCTTATGGGTTCTGTACTTCTGCAGCTTTCTAATGAATCTAATGTTCCTTATACACAACCTGAGTGCTCCAATGGAGAAATCGTAACCTCTAAGTTATTATACACCTCTACGCTTACTCTATCACCTGAAAATTATAGCGATCCTGCAGGATATTATGTGGTATGGGAACGCTGCTGCCGCAACTACACCATCACAAACATTTACAGCCAGATACCTTCAGGATCCAGTATTTCTGCAGGGCAAACATTTTATCTTGAGTTTCCTCCCGTAGTTAAAAAAGGAGAGCCTTTCATTAACTCTTCACCACGTTTGTTTCCTCCCCTTAACGATTTTGCTTGCCCATTTCGCCCTTACTATGTTGATTTTGCAGGAGTAGATGACGATGGTGATTCATTAGCATACTCCCTGGTTACTCCGCTCAACACGACTGCTGCAGTGGCGTTTCCAACGCCATCAGCCGGCCCCTATCCGGAAGTTATATGGAAACCCAGTTACAGTTTATCTAACATCATTAATGGTAAACCTGATTTAAAAATCAGTAAAGACGGTTTGCTCACCGCCACACCGCGCACGCAAGGCCTTTTTGTTTTTGCTGTAAAGATTGATGAATACCGTGATGGTGAAAAAATAGGTGAAAGCAGACGCGATTTTCAAATGCTGGTAGTAGACGCGTGCCCAAAAGCAGAACCTCCTCAGATTACCGGAAAAAAATTAACTGATACTGATTTCACTTATAATAATACGATGAGCGTAAGTTTCTCCAACAACGTTTTGAATGCTGATCGTTGTATCCAGGTAAGAGTGTCCGATCCGGATGCCAGCAAAATTGAAGACAACTTCAGCGAGAAAATATCCATTCGTGCCGTGTCTCTGAATTTCAAAAAAAATGTAAAGGAGATTCTTCCCCAGGTCACATCAACTACCTTGTTAAATGGCAGCACGCAAGACTTTACCATTTGTTTCCCCGCCTGTCCTTACATTGAAGGCGGGCCATATCAAATCGGTATTATCGCCTTTGATGATGCCTGTAGTTTGCCGCTCAGCGATACTCTTAAGATTGAAGTGAACATTCAGCCACCCGTAAACAACAAGCCTTACTTTGTAAAACCAATCGATCCCATTACTTTAGTCACACTCAATGAAGGTGGATTTTATGAATCAGACTTTGAAATACGTGATGATGACAATGATGAAATAATTGTTTCCATCACCAACAATGGATTTATATTAGCCAATGCCGGCATTACAGTGCAAATCGATGAGCCGCGGGTAAATGGAATTGTGAAAGGTAAAATCCGGTGGGATGCATTCTGCGATATTTTTGATTTTACAAAGCGGACTTCTTTTGAAGTGAATATTTTGGCCAACGATAAAGATGTGTGCGACACGGGCGAACCAGTAACCTCCACGTTTAAAATGAATGTACTCCTTCCTGGCAATGCAGATCCTTTCATCGATACCGATCTTACAGCCGATCCGCAAGAGCGAAGAGTGCTTAACCTCGAGCGAAGAATCAATGAAACTTTATCATTCACCGTTACCGGAAAAGATCTTATTGATAATGATCTTCTTGTGTTAGATGTGAAGCAAAGGGACTCGCTCAGCCTGTTTGGTATTTCGTTTCCAAAAACTACCGGTACTGGCCAGGTGTCGTCCTTATTTGAATGGAATTTATCGTGCGCGAAAATTGATTTGAGGAAGAAAGATAAATTCTTGTTTCGTTTTATCGTGGTTGACAATGGCAACAAGTGTCGTATCTACAAAGCCGATACGGTAGATGTGCAAGTGAAAATTCTTCCCACTCTAAATAATGCACCTGAACTGGTCATTCAAAATGGTACTACCGTGGTCAATGATCAAACCGTTTCCTTTACGTTAGGTGAACCCATTTTATTTAACTTTACTGGCACCGATGCTGATATTCTTCCCGATAAGGATTTATTGAAACTTACGCTACTTGAAGCAACTGGAAGTATACCTCCGGAAGGATATGTGTTTACTCCCAAAGAAGGTAAAGGAAAAGTGGAAACCGTTTTTTCCTGGACGCCCGACTGCTCCATATTCAAAGACAATATTTATGAGAACACGTATACATTCAAATTCAGATTGGGTGACGACCGTTGTTTTAATATCAAAGCCGATACCGTTACGCTTACCATCCGGTTGAAAGATATTGACAATAATAACAGAGAGTTTCTTCCCCCCAACGTGATTACACCCAACGGTGATGGCTGCAACGACTATTTTGCAACAGAAGGGACTGAAACTTGTCCATTGAGTGATCAAACATTTAACCCGGATGAATTGATTGCATTTCCCCCCGACAATTGCATTCGCAAATTTGAATTAGTTCGGATTTATAACCGATGGGGTAATTCTGTTTTTGAAAGTACGAACCGGAAATTCAGATGGTATGCCCCCGATCAGGCAGCCGGTGTGTATTATTACCTGATCAAATTTACCGATAAAGAATATAAAGGATCTCTTTCAGTTCGCTATTAAAGTGTGATGGGTGTAACCCGATTTTCTTTTACGTAGACTGGTTGGTCAAACCACTGCACTTCGAGCCACACATCTTTTTTGTTCAGCATACGCAATTTGTGTCCTTCGTCTACAACCCCGATCACGTTGGCTCCTGCCGATGGTCCACTCATCAGGTAGGTTCTGGTGCTGGTGATCATCACGGTAGAATCCGCCAATGGAAAGTTCACATTCACCGCCAGCAACACCAGAAAAATCATCATCACCAAGACAACTCCAATAGGCTTTTTACCTTTTTTCTTTTGAGAATACATCCAGACCAATGCAAATAAAACTACACTCGCCATCAGCAGTGAAATTAAATAGCCGTATTTATTGACATGATAGTAGAACTGATCCGACTCCAGATTTTCGTATCCCTCCAATCTGTTTTTGGTAGCCAACTCCTGCATCTTTAATAATGTCTGATCATCGCCTGTGGCCAGGTAATATAAGTTCAGGTAATAAAGGCTCTTACCTACTTTTCCCAACGCCTCTTCAATGAAGGCCATTTTCAACAACATAGAGGAAGAATATTGCTTGGCGGCAAGCACTTCCTCATAAATCTCCAACGATTGAGTGTATTGTTTTACCTTAAATAAAGAGTCAGCATAGGCCAGCTGCCTGGTAAATATTTGGGCATCTGTGCTATAGGCGAAAAAAGTAATTATAATTAGCAGAAGAATTTTTAAAACGCTCGTTTGTATATTTTTCATATCCTGTTACCTTTGCAGCCTCAATTACGGAAACGACCGCAATTTAGCCACATTTAATGATTCCGTAGCTCAGTTGGTAGAGCAATACACTTTTAATGTATGGGTCCTGGGTTCGAATCCCAGCGGGATCAC
>JAYVTC010000226.1:0-30031 GCA_043774745.1 Cyclobacteriaceae bacterium
ATTTGGTTCTTTTGCCTCATATCTTATTCAGCGTTTACACAAGAATTCAAAACTGTCAATTATGGTGATTTTACCGGTGCGATTGGAAGCAATCAGAGAAGTATTTCCGTTGATTATTTTCACCTATGGACGTTGGGGAAATCAAAAAAAATAGAAATTGGCTTTGGCGGTCGACTTACCAGCTATTTTGGTTCTTCACAGTATTACGCGTCTGCTCCTGCCAGCCTTGCTGCTGATGAAAATAAATCTGATTCTTTGTTGCTGCAATCTCCACAGGTGAATGCTTTAAATTTAGCCATCAACTTAGGGTATCGATTTACTCCCAAGTTTGGTGTGGGCTTTAACATTGACGCTATTGGATTTTCGTTCGGAGATAAGCAAAATGGTTCTTATAGTAATGGGAATCAAGGGCAAGCTACTTCAGCTAAGCCCACATCCTTTAATATTTTGTTAATTGGTAACAACGATCAAGGCAGTCTGAATTCTGAATTTTACGCGCGCTATTTCCTTACAGAAAATCTGGCGATTAAACTAGCGTATCAATTTTTGTTTACCGAGTATACGACAGACACCAAAGTACAACAACTGCCGGAAGTGAATGATCGGTTTCGTAACAAATCAAGTTTATTCAGCGCGGGTATAACTAAACGATTTTAACTATGAAAAAATTATCCTTTCTAATACTCGGCCTGATGTTGGCATGTAGCCCGGAAGACACCACTCCTACAACTCCTATCAACGATATCTTCGATGAAACCAAGGCCACTTTATTGCGCGAAGGAACTTGGATGGGAAGTGGAAACTACACGGTGAGCGGTGTAGCTCAGATTTATGACAGCAATGGAAAAAAGATATTGCTGCTCAATAATTTTTCATCCAGCAACGGTCCTGATCTTCGGGTTTATCTGAGCACCACAACGGGCGCAGCTTCCTTTGTTAATCTTGGAAAGTTAAAATCAACCAGTGGGAAACAGACTTATGAAATTCCCAATACAACCAATATTAACGAATTCAAATTTGCGCTTATCTGGTGTCAGCAATTTTCAGTTCTGTTTGGCAAATCCGAAACCCAGTAGCATGCGATACATTCTTACTTTTGTCTTCTTGGGTCTCTATTTGGTTGCTCGTGCTCAACTCATTGTTCCTGTTGATGAAAGATCCAAGGTTAGCTTCAAAATAAAAAACTTCGGGTCTTCTGTTGATGGAAGCTTCAAAGGACTGAAGGGTATTATAAATTTTGATGTGTCTGCCCCGTCAGATGCAAAGTTTGATGTAACCATTGAAGCCATCACCATCGATACAGGAATAGGTATGCGTGATAGTCACCTGCGCAAGCCGGACTACTTTGGTGCAACAAACTTCCCGACTATCCGATTTGTTTCCACAAAAGTGGTAGCATCAGATAAGCCGAAGGAAGCAATCATCACCGGAAAGCTTACAATTAAGAAAACTACCAGGGAAGTGACTTTCCCGTTTCGATATTCAGAGGATAAGGGTATACTACAATTTACAGGTGAGTTCAAAATAAATAGAAGGGACTTTGAAGTAGGGGGAACTAGCATTAGTCTGGCCGATGAATTAACAGTACTATTAGATGTTAAAGCTAATAAAGTAAAATAATATGTACAGGCATTGCATACCCATGGTACTCGTGGCAATGCTGGATTTTGGTATCTGCACTACCTTATCGGCACAACAACCAATAGACACTATTGAGTTTACCGGATTAACAAAAACCAAGGAATCTTTTTTGCGTCAATACACTACTATAAAGGTTGGACGAACGTATGACTCAGCTCAACTAGGTACTGATAAGCAACGATTACTTAACCTTGGCATACTTGCAGAAATAAACACAAGAATTCTTCGCGATAGCAGTAATGTCAAAATTATTTTTGAGTGTATTGAAATGATAAATACCCTGCCTGTATTTGTACTTGGAAAGACGGAGGATACGTTTTGGTACAAAGCCGGGATTCAAAGTTTGAGTTTGAGCGGTCGAGGAGATAAGCTATTCGCCTATTATCAATATTACGACCGTCATTCTTTGTACCTGAATTACGCTACGGATCGGATAGGTAATTCGCGTTGGGGTTCAACTGCTTCGTTGATCCGATGGGCTACGGTTGAGCCTCTTAGTACAGAAAATGGAATCTTGAACTATGACTATACCAACTTTACTGGCTATGTAAGTGCAATTCGGTTTTTATCCTTTCGGGAAACGCTGGATTTTGGCTTAGGTGTCTTTAGCGAAGAATTTGAAGAGCAACAACCTCAGATGAATGAACTGAGCGAAATAGTACAAGGAGACAAGCTACTTTCAAAACTCATTTTTAAGAGTAACCATCTTAATTATCATACATTTTATGTAGACGGTCTTTACAATCAACTTAACATCGAATTTACTCATTCGCTTGATGAAGCAAGGAATTTTGTAACCATATTTAACGATTTGAGATTCTTTAAGCAGATTGGGAAACGTTTTAACTGGGCTAACCGACTCCGCACAGGGATTGCCACCAATGATGATAGCCCATTCGCACCTTTTGTATTAGATAGCTACCTGAACATACGCGGTGTAGGCAACCGTGTTGATCGCGGTACTGGTTCGGTGGTGATTAATACCGAATTACGTTACACACTTTTTGATAAAAAAATTCTGGCAGCGCAAGGTGTTGGATTTTTTGATTTTGGTTCGTGGCGAAAGCCAGGTGGTAGTTTTGAGGATTTTACCCAAAGTGAGAACATGCGGGCTTTTTCAGGACTTGGCTTTCGTCTGATTTATAAACGAGCTTTTGATACGATGCTCCGCATTGACTATGGATACGACTACAATAAAAATGCGGGCTTAGTCATTGGCGTTGGCCAATATTTTTAATTCAGTTTAATAATTTAAGTATGAAAAACATTCTGTTTAACCTTTTACTCTCCGTGTTTTCTTTCTCAGGATTCACACAATCGGTTGTTGCGCCAGAGCCAACAGCCATCGCCCCGCTTTTAATCGGTGAAAAAGTTCCTAATATTAGTCGAACGATTATTAAATCCCATGAACTTCATTGGCGATGGCGTTAGCACAACAGCAAAATACTGGTACGTCCGTCACGGAGCCATTGATCGTGATGCTGCCTTCAGCGTTTCGATCAACCTTTACACCAAGCTGATCAACCATGGGTACAATGTAAACTATGCACTACCCTGGAACAGACGTCATCAAGGAGATTATAATCTTGATGATGTTTTTGAGTGGATCAATACGGTTGTCAAATCACAGAAAAAGTAGTGCAATAGCAGACCAAAAAGTACCTAAGGTGTTTTCAGTTTTACTTCAATAAGATTGTCCTTGATTATTGCCCGGTTCGAATCCACCAAAAAGAAGTGAATTAGGTTTGAATGAATCTGTGAATCACTCAATCAAAATTCTTATTTAATGTTTTTATTTTCTATAAAAATTAGATACCATAGATGAATCGAAAGAAATTTTTGAAACGGGCAGCTTTTTCTGTAGCTGCCTTGCCCTTGATCGTGCAATCGTGCAAAGATGAAAGTACCACACCAATATCTTCGGATGGTAACACTGTTTGTGGCGACCCCATTACTCCCGCTGTACCTGAAGGGCCATATTATGTAAATGAAATGCTAAACCGATCGGCCATTACAGAAGACCGAAAAGGCATATCGCTCACACTCCTAGTGCAGGCAAATGCAAGGCGATATAATTTGGATGGAAATAAAATCGCTTGTGGGGCGAGTCGGCAGGAAGTAATTTATCCCTCTAGAGAAGGACAATAAGTAATATGATGATGAGCAATAAGGCACCTACAGAAAGGTAGACACCACCACCATTCGTTTGCCTTACTTCCTTTTCCATGGCCTTTGTTTCTTTACGAAGCGCTTTCTTTTCAGCACGTGACATGGAGTTGACATCCATCGCTTTTATTTCTTCCAGGCGTTTCATGATTTGTTCTGCACGAGGTGATGCCGATGATTCCGTAGTGATGCTTTTCGAAACATCTGCCCTGGTTTCAGTAGCAAATGCTGGCATAATCATGGAGAAAGCAACTGCTGCGGTGAGTAAAAGTTTCTTGGTTTTCATTGAATAATTTTTATAGTTGTTTCCTCTCAAACAAACACAATGCCATTAACGACAAGCTAAAAAATGCCATAATTTTGATTGATACCTTTCATTTTTCGGGGTATAATCTCCGCATAAGCAGGTATTTGTTACACAGTGTACCGGCTTAAATGGATGAATGGAGTCATTAATTGGATGCTCTCATCTGGCATGATTCTGCTCTACTCAATTAAAACACATTTTAACTAATCAAACTAAAACCATGAAAACGAGTTTAAAGATTTTTGTCTTTGCGTTTGCTCTTGTCGTTTGGCAAGGATGCGGATCAAAATCAAATGAGAACACTCAGGATGCACAAGCCGAAATAGTAACGGCAGAAACCAAAGAGGCAAATACCATTGCCAAACGCACCAGAATTGAAAAGGAAAGAACTGAACGAGCAGAACAAAGGAGAATTGCCGCTATGGAAAGAGCAAATGCCTCCCCTAGTTTCACGAATGCAATGGGCAAAGTCATTTACATCAAAGCAGAGATTGACCCCGCCTATCCTGGTGGCGATGCTGCCATGATGAAGTACCTGAATGACAATATCAATTACCCAATGTCCGCCCGTGATGAGGGAATGGAAGGTACTGTCTTTATTGATTTTGTTGTAGATGAAAATGGTAATGTAATAGATGTGACAGCAGTAGATTTTGTTGGCGATGAAAATCAGGCGTTGAAGGATGAAGCGATACGTTTGGTGAAGTCAATGCCAAAATGGCTAGCCGGTACACAACATGGAAAAGCTGTTTCTTCTACGTTTAGCATACCAATTACATTTCAACTATCGAATTGATCTATCTATTTAAGTATTACTAGGAGGTGTAAATGCACCTCTTTTTTTATGCCTGATTGGTTTCAAATAGATTCGAGGTGTCATCTATCCTATTCTAGCCAGTCACTTCTTTCATTTTTGGATTTATAATCTATTTGGTTCATCGGGCTATCCTCAGAGCCATCGCCTAAAAGGTTACCCCAGGGTTTTAATTCACTTACGTTGTCGCAGATTACTTTGCTCACGGCCAACGCTGGGATGGCCAGAAACATGCCTGGTATGCCACATAGTGTGCCGCCAATGATTACACCAAGAATAGTGACCAATGCATTGATTCGTACTTTGTTGCCAACAATCATGGGCATTCCAAAATTATTATCAATGAATTGAACGATCGCCAGAATTACCCCAACCCATACTACATTACTGGTGGTATCTGAGCTGATCAGGGTAATGAGCATACACAGTACATTGGCTATGAGCATGCCAACATACGGAATGAGGTTAAGTAGTGCCGCCAACAACGCAAGAAATATGGCATACCGAATCCCTAGTACCAAAAATCCAATAGCGTTAAGGGCGAATACAATTCCGGTTTCAATCATCAACCCGGTAACATATTGCTGCGAAATAGTAGTGGACTTAGTTAAAATAGAAGTGACGCTTTCCTCTGATCCATTTTTAAACATACTTACCAGAAACTTCTTAATCACCAAACGATAATGGAGAATCAGGAAGGTATATGTGGGCAGCAACACAAGGTAAGTGAGTATTCCTGCCAGTGAGCCAAAGGTGGCCGAAGCAATTAGAGGAGCTTTATCTTTTAAGCTCTCAATGGTTTGCTTTATATATTGATTTTGTTTCCAAACTGTAATATGCGTGTTTTCATTTACCCAGTGCTGAAGCGAATTACCTACTTCGCTCAAGCGCTCCTTCAATGCGGGGAGGTCATCCAGAAAATTTAATATCTGAACAGACAGAAAATATAAAATGCCCACCGTCATCAAGAGTGCAAATGAGAGTGGCAAAATGATGGAGAAGAACTTCGGTAATTTCTTTCTAACTAAATAATGAGTGGCCGGCAGTAGAATCGTTGCCAGAAGTATGGCGAAAAGAAGTGGAAGTATAAAAGCAGGTCCATAATTTAATGCCAAGCAGATAATGCTAATAGAAATTAGGTTAAAACTTAGCTTCTGATAAAAGGGTTGTTGAGTTTGCTTGTTTAACATGAATTCAATTTTATTTTATCAAATCAATACCGTGCCAGACGAAATATATTGTCGCTTCAGTTCCTGGACTGCTTATGTGCATTGGTGTGGGCAAGTTTGTCCACAGTAATAATTGGGACATCTGCCGCATAGAGAACTCGCCATTATTTTTTTACCCTTGCCCTTGATTGTACGGATGGGGATGGCTGATCAGGTTTACCCAGTACACTATACTTTAATCCTGACTGAAGCGATTTCCACCAATAATTGAAAATAAAGTGATGAGGATCACGTTGCACATCGATTACTCCTATCCGTTTAGCGCGAGAAGTTGATTTGTCTTTTGAGTTTTTAACAAATGCGTTCAGTAATAGTGTTTTTAGAAAATTAGTCGATTTACGGCTATCAAAATTCAGACGTGTCATATTCAAATCTTCATACTTAATTTCAATGCCGCCTTTAGAGTTAATATCCGTGTAGTTAAAGTTAAAACGAAGTTCATTTAGCATGCCGGATTCAATCCTGATCTGCACAGTGTTTTCAAGAATAGAATTTAAATTCCTCAAATGCAGAGCGGAGACAACACCACTTGCCAAATAAGTTGGAGATTCATCCAAGGGAAAAAGAAAGGCCGCGTTGATCTGACCGCTTCCCATTATTTTTGCACTGGCCGTAAGTTGCGCGTATTTTGGTGTTTTAATTTTGTATCTATTGCTCAGCCCAGCCATAACGGCAGAGAGCTCCTGAAAATTAATATAACCGGGTCGGAACCCTCCAGGAGACAACTCCTCAACGGTAATCTTTGAGTTGTCGATGGCAATACTATCTATACGGATACCGAAGGGGAGTTTCTTCAACGCGGTCATGGGCATTTCTATGATTGATTTGTTTCGATCCGGTATCCTTTTATCACGAAAGACATGAAGTATGGCTGTGTGTACTGAAATTTTATGAATGGATATTGTACTGTCGAGCAGACCAGCGAAGTTCAAGCCTGTTACAGCAATCTTATCAATGCCCAAATCAACTCTATCTGTCTGCTCGCCCAGTTCATTAGCAAATTCATATTTCCCATAATTAGGGATGAGTACAAAGGAATCGATGGCAATGGTCTGCGTTTGGCTATTGAAATTTAAGCGGGCGACTCTGATGGTGTAAAACCCGCCATCTTTTTTTATGAGCAATTGTTTTGCTGACCCATTCAAGTATTGCAAGCTGGATTTGAGTGATGCTACAGTATTATCGGGAGATGTTATATTGATCGGTCCAAAAGAAGTTGAGAGTATTGCTTCCATTTTCAGGAGTGAGTCGCTCTTCACTATCGTTTTCACATTTCGTATCGTGATATGTTGAATTTCCACACCATACGATTTCGCTAAGGGCACTTTGATTGAATCGATTACGGGTACTGAATTATAGGAAACTATTCCACTGTCTAACAGCAATTCACTCGCTTGAATTTTATGATTGTAAAAAAGTTGGAACGGACTGATCCCTTGAAGTCTGACAAATTTTAATACAATGGTGTGTGGATATAGGGTGTGATTGGCTTGCCAATTTAAATTCTGCACCGTTATTGAGCGCGTGAGAAGGTCAATCTTTAAAGACGAAAATGCACCATTTATCTTCTTGAATTCAATGGCTGCTCTCTTCTCAACTACGGTCGAAAATATGATTCCACCAAAAATCAGAATTAGGGATACACTGATAGCAATAATTATTACCCAACTTAGAATGCGTGTTGATAAGGGTCGTTTGGAAAAGTGTCTCTCCATTATCGTTACCTTTAATACGAATAAACTTTTTAAAGCCTGTCACCGCGAATTACGCGAAACAAGATGGCAATGATGGCTATGACCAGCAGGATATGTATAAAATCACCTGCGCTAAAAAAGAAGTAACCAAAAGCCCATCCGACTAAAAGAATGATAGCAATTAGATATAATAGATCTCTCATAATATGTATTTAATTTCATGTGTACGAATTGTTGTACCAGCATTAAAACACTCATCAAGGGCGCTACGACCTGCCTCCCAGTAAAGCATTGTGGAATTTTATCCCCGCAATTGTAGTGATTCAGCACACTGACATCAAAAAAATTATAAAATTACCTCACCTTAAAAGGTGGCACATTATTCTCCAGCTAATGTATACTATCAATAAACTGCTATGGAATGAATGTGGCATCAACACTATTGATTATACTAGGTAGCTACGCTGCTTACATGATCATCATCATCGTTTTCGTAAAAGCTTTTTTTCCATTTTACACGAGAGAGCAGCTAAGTCAAAAAAGAAAGTTAAAGAATGCGCCATCAATAGATGTACCTTTGACTTAAGTAAACTATCTTCTATGGATAAAGTACTAGTGATAGATGATGAAATCGATATCTGTATCCTCGTGACCAGATACCTGCAGAGTCTGGGAATAGAGGCAGAGTATGCACTTAGTATTAAAGCTGCCTTCGCTAAAATCGAAGCCTCAAATTATTGTTTGTATATCATTGACCTCAATCTCCCAGATGGATCAGGTTACGATATTATGAAGCGATTAAACACATTGAATCTGGATTCAAAAATTGTAATCATCACCGCTTACGATGGTGAACGATTGAAAGCCATGGAAAGTGGTGCAGATTATTTTGTACCAAAGCCTTTGTCAAAAAGAAGTATTGATGATGCCCTTCGAGCTGTTCATTTTCCGCAACCCAAACCTAAACCCTTATAGGCATGCCTACCATATTAGTAATTGATGATGATAAGGACCTTTGCCTGACCTTGCATAATTTCCTGACCAAAAATAACTACCAGGTAGAGGTGGCCTACAAAGGCGATGATGGTTTGCGCACGTTGCGAAATCACGAGGTAGATCTTATTCTCTGCGACTATCGCCTTCCAGATTATACAGGACTCGAATTACTCCAAAAAATCAAAGTTTTATCTCCTACCGTGGCTGTTATTATTATAACAGGTTATGCCGATGTACGGACAGCGGTTGAAACATTTAGATATGGAGCCAACGATTATGTTATTAAGCCATTGTTTCCTGATGAGCTATTGGTAACCATAAAGGAAACGCTTGAAAAAAACAAACGTAGAAATAGCATTCTGCCGGAGTCAGCTGATTCAAAGCCTAAATCAACGGGAGCAAAATCTGAAAATCTGTCTACTGCAGACTTTATCATTGGCAAGAGTACACAATCACAGGCAGTGCAACGACATATAGAATTAATCGCTCCATCTGATATGTCTGTCATCATTCATGGTGAAACCGGTACAGGTAAAGAGTTTGTCGCTCAATCCATTCATAGATTCAGCCCGCGAAATAACCGGCCATTCATTGCCATCGACTGTGGTGCGTTGCCTAAGGAACTTGCGGGTAGCGAACTTTTCGGTCATGTCAAGGGCTCGTTTACTGGTGCTACTTTCGATAAACCAGGCAGCTTTGAATTAGCCAATGGAGGCACTATCTTTTTAGATGAGATCGGTAATCTGTCGTATGAAAATCAGGTAAAGTTGCTCAGAGTTATACAAGAAAGGAAGATCAAGAGAATTGGCGCAACAAAAGACACTTCGATAGACGTACGTATCATCGCTGCCATTAATGAAGACTTAATGAAAGCGGTTAAAGGCGGTCGCTTTCGCGAGGATCTTTTCTTTCGGCTTAATGAATTTAATATTCAACTGGCCCCCCTGCGCGAGCGCAAGGATGACATTATGGTCTTTGCAGATTACTTTCTGAAAAAAGCGAATGCCTCGTTGAAAAAAAATGCAAAGACATTCTCACCAGAAGTCGCAGGCTACCTGCGAAGCTATTATTGGCATGGAAATTTACGTGAACTGGGAAATGTGGTGAAGCGGGCAGTATTACTGACTACTGGTGACGAAGTATTGGTAGATAGCCTGCCACCCGAAATAATTCATGGAAGCGTTGATGATAATGGGCTCCCCGTTGATGAGGGCAAGGGAGTGTTAAAATCGATTGCCGGTTCTGCCGAACGACAAGCCATCATTGAGGTGCTTGAAAAAGTGGCGTACAATAAATCGAAAGCTGCAGAACAGTTGAACATCGATCGCAAAACACTATACAATAAGTTGAAGTTGTATAACATTCCGACAACACCATGATACCTCCCCTCTCCATTTGGAGAAGGGTGTGGATTGGGTGTTATTTCAAAAGATTAAAAGCAATATAGATCTGAGCAGATGAATTTTTTGAATCACCAATCAACAATTTGGCAGTGTTACTTTCCGCGATTTTGGCAAGTCCATAATTATATCGAACGCCCACTGATGTTATTCCAAAGTTTAATGCAAAGCCACCGACCAGTCCATAATCCATTGACTTCAGATTACTCTTATCAATTTTGTCTGCACCACTGCCAAGATTTCCGGAGTATGAAATGTTAGTGTTCAACAAATAACCGGCATATCCACCTAACTGGATCTCAGCCGATTCACCTAACTTAAACACCGCCAGAACAGGCAATGTCAAATAATTGAGATTATAATCTACTTCCTGATAAACAATGCCATCGTATACCGTTCTCGATCCTTTTGTGTCATACAACAATTCCACTTGCAAGGCAAAGTTTTTGGTGGAATATGGCTGGCCAAATAAACCGGCATTAAATCCATATCGTGGATTTTCGTCATTCACATTATCAACATACAAATTACTCACATTCAACCCTCCTTTGATACCGGCTTTTCTAAACTGTGCCGATGCTATACCGGTGGTTAGTAATGAAACCGAAGCGGTTAAGAGCATGAGACAAAATAGTTTGTTTTTACTTTTCATAGTCATTTCATTTATATTGGTTTAATGTTATCACGTAATAATCACGCCATGATTAAAGCAAGTGAAAACGATTTCCATTTAAGCTATGCGTTGCCTTTTACTATAGAATTAGATACACACTTGTAGACTGAAAACCCCAACATGAAAAAACAGTACACTAAGATTACCTTCTTCCTTATCGTGATTGTTCTGCTCACCATAAGTTTAATGACCTATCGCAATCTTAGTAACTATGTTGATGAGGTGAAGTGGATACGTCATTCCAACAGGGTATTAAGAACATTGGAACTGACGCTCTCCTCAATCAAAGATGCTGAAACAGGTCATCGTGGATATCAGTTGACTCACGATTCGACATTTTTGATTCCCTACAATAAGTCTATTCAAGAAATCCCCACACTGATCAGGTCGCTCGATAGCCTTGTATCCAATGATACTTTGCAAGCAAAACGAGTGGACAGTCTAAAGGCTTCTATTCAGAATCAGCTCCTGTTAATCCCCCAGATCTTAGCCAATGCCAGGGAGTCATCACTTTACATGGAAACTTTTGAAAAAAATCTATTGTACAAGAGCAAAGAGAATATGAGCGTCATTCGGTCACAAACCGAAAGAATTAAAGCTGCCGAGCTTATTCTATTCAATCAACAGGTAGAAAAGGAGAATGATTTCAGAAGCATTGCGCCTATTGCCATTTTGTTCTATGCATTATTTGCAATTGCTGCGTCAGTGATCATCTTCTTTCGAACCATTGATGTATTGAGAAGACGTGAAAAAGCCGAACAGGATTTAGCGCAACAAATTGCCTTAGTGAAAGGCCGCGAACTTTTATTGAAGGAAGCGGAGGTATTGGCCAATATGGGCAGTTGGAAATGGGCGCTCAAAGATGACACCATGGTGTGGTCGGATGGTATGCATAGGATATTAGGACAATCACATACTTTCGCACTTTCGTGGAATACATTTATGGAAAGTGTACACAACGATGATAAAGATATTCTGCAACGGTTCATTGACAAAGCCATCGCTACAAACAAAGGGTTTCGCATGGAGTATCGCGCCATCGTCAGTCAATCGATTCACTACTTCTACATTGCCGTGACGACCGAAACGGAAGCTGAGAAAGGAAATATACTTGGCGTGGTAGTGGACATCACCGTACAAAAACAAAAAAGTGATCTTGTAAAAGAACGTGAACTATTGCTGAAGGAAGCTGAAGTACTCGCTAGTATGGGAAGCTGGAAGTGGTCGCTGAAAAATGACACCATGGTGTGGTCAGATGGTTTGTACAGAATATTGGGTCAATCCCATACATTCGCACTTTCGTGGAATACATTCATTGAAAGCGTGCATACAGATGATAAAGGTATTCTGCAAAGCTTCATCGACAAGGCGATCGCCAGTAACAAAGGGTTCCGTATGGAGTATCGCGCTATAGTCAGGGAATCGATTCGCTACTTCTACATTGCTGTGACGGCAGAGACGGAAATTGAAAAGGGAAATATTCTGGGAGTGGTGGTGGACATTACCGATCAAAAATTGAAAGAAGAACAATTGCAGCAATTAGTGCATGAATTGGATGAAAAGGAAAAGAAATACAGTTCATTATTTGAGCGGTCCATTGATCCTATCTTCCTTGCGAGGATCGATTTCGCACTAATTAACCTGAACGAATCCTTTCTCGAATACTTTGGATACACCAAAGAAGAAGAGAAGAATATCACCATTCGTCAGATCTTTGCCGAAGAGTCGGACTATACATATTTCTTAAAAACTTTAAAGGAGGTACAGCAGATCAGAGACTTTGAAGTGCAGCTCATCAACCAGATTGGGCAGCGAAAGTGGTGTCTTTTAAACTGTGTCTTTATTCCTGATCAATCACCTGACTTTTGCTGCTACCAGGGAATTATTCATGACATTACCCTGCGCAAGCGAGCGGAAAGAGAATTAGTTAAAGCTGAACGGATTTCGCTCACTGATAAGATGGCGCGCATAGTTGCGCACGAAATAAGGAACCCGCTCACTAATTTAAATTTGGCACTCGAGCAGTTAAAAGACGAAATGCCTAAAAACAATGAGAATGTAACTTTGTATACCGACATCATTCAACGCAATGCAAATCGAATCGAAAATCTCATTGGGGACATGCTGAATTCAGCCAAGCCTAAGGAGCTTCAACTGGAATTAATCACAGTCAACGATTTGATAGAGGAGACAATTGCCCTTGCACTTGATCGCATCAATCTTAAAGAAATTGTATTAGAGAAGAAGTATACGGAAAACCTGTTCCGGATATTGGTGGATAAAGAAAAAGTAAAAATTGCCCTTCTAAATATTATTATCAATGCTATTGAAGCGATGATAGAGCAAGAAGGAAAATTGATTGTTGCCACTTTTCAGAAGGAGGATATGATTACTATTTCTATTACCGACAACGGCAAAGGAATGTCTGCAGACGAAATGGAAAAATTGTATGAGCCTTTCTTTACCGGTAAGCCAAGCGGTCTTGGGCTAGGCCTTACCTCAACAAAGAACATTCTTAGCAGTCACAATGCGGAAATACACGTTTCCAGCGAACCAGATAAGGGAACAACGTTTAGTGTGATGTTCAAATTGGCAGAATAGATAAAGGCTTCTGGCCAGTAGTTGAAAACTTCAAGCTGATTAAGTATCATTCAAGTAATGAGAGGAGGAGTGTATTCCTTCATTTCTTATTTGCCAGAAACCATTATTCATACAGTAGCCAGAAGCTTGTAGTTAACAGCTTTTATGTGATTTGAAGCACCACCTGTATACATAATTCCACAAGTTTCATCTACAATGCTGTCTAAGTCCATTAAATTCCCAATTCCAATAATGGGTTGAAAATTGTAATCCTAATTTCAAAACTAACTACTATGAAAAATACAGGCATTGTTTTGATTGTCATCGGAATTCTAATGAGCCTTTTCACTGGATTTAATATCATCACCAAAAGGAAAGTGGTAGATCTGGGTGCGATCGAAATCAACACGACCGAAAAGACTCCTATTTATTGGTCGCCCATTACAGGGTTAATTCTAATCGGAGTTGGAGGTTTAATATTTCTTACCAGTCGGAAAAAAACTAACTGGTAAGAGCTATGAAACCAGACAAGTTCCTCTACACCGATGGTTATAATGTGATAGTAACCAATAGAAGGTTAATCGTAAAAAACACACGATACTTATTAAAAGGCATTCTTGATTTCGGGCTTGCCGTGTTAAAGCCGCAACGGCTTCCCGGGCTCTTATTAATCCTACTTGGTGGCTTCTTGATCACAGATGTATTCTTAAAAATCATCCCCCCTTTTTTACTTGACAAGCTGTCAATTCCGGCTACCTATTTTACAATCGATGTTCAAATTCTCGCAGGCGCTGGCATTGCTGTGATCGGTAGTATCTACATGCTAACTGTGCGAAAGCGTTATGCGTTACGCATAGCCACTGCAGAAGGAGACAAGGACGTTGTAGTCTCGAAGCATAAAGAAGATGTAAACAAAATACTTACTGCCATACGCCAGGCAAAATTAGCAGCCTTCGGATCTAAGCAATAAAATAAGATAAACCTGAATATGCTTATGCCACCCAAAAGGAAAAGTAAAATAACAACTGAAACAAGCAACACAAAAACAATTACTTTAAAAAATATGATAAAGCTATCAGAAGAAAATTTAACAGGTGTGAACCACGATGGTGCCTACCCCAACCTGCCACTGAGGTATTTGACTGCATCATCTCTTATGGCCAACAAAGTTTACAATGCCAAACAAGAAAAGCTGGGTGACATTAAGGACATCATGATTGATATCACGACAGGGAAAATTGAATATGTAGTGATTGAGTTTGGTGGCTTTCTGGGCATTGGTGAAAAATTCTTTGCCTTACCCTTCCGACTTTTATCCATGGATACAAAAAACGAAACCTGCGTCCTGGATCAGGACCCTGAGACCCTAAAAAATGCACCAGGATTCGACAAGGATCATTGGCCTATGACCAACTCTCATATATTCTCCAATTCTACATCCTATTGGGGAAGCTTTATGGGGTCTAATACCGGAGGGTGTTATTAGCATTGTTCAAAGTCTGATTAAGCGAGTGCGGGTTTGGGGTATTTGGTTCAGGATAATCTCACTCGCTGGTTAGCATGGAAGTCTCCTTCATTGGAGACTTCCTTATTTTAGCCCAAGGAAGATATTTTATACTTTAAAAATAGACACCAGATCGCAAGACTATGGAGCTGACCAGCTGTTGAAAATTAAAAACAAAGGGTGCATTTCAAAATATCGCAATCTTATTTCATCCCTATGGGATGCTCGTTCCCTTAAAAATAACTTTCTACAATCATTTGGCTCCTACAGAGCCTAATCCCGTTAGGGAGTGAATGTTTGTAGTATTGGAATTCTTTTCCCGCTTATCCGTCTCATAGAGACGGAATGTTTGAATAACGAATTTGAAATGCACCCAAACAAAGTAAAGCAGAGAGCAAATCTAAATATCCGGATGACCGAAGACATAATCTGAAGATGAGAGTGCTGAATCAGAAAAAGATTGTACTGTATAATAACATAGCGATGAAGGAACGTGATCGTGGTGACATGCAGAAGTTGACGACCACATTAAGTCTTTCCAATTTTCTACTTAATAAAAAAGCCCACTCGATTAATTGAGCAGGCTTTATTCGAAGGTCATCTTTACTGTTTCTTAAACAGTGATGCTCCGAATAGGATTATGACGAGATGAGACAAACTTCCAAAAGGAATAATAATGTTTGTATGTATTCCACATGATCACCTACAAAGGATAAGCAGGCACCATCATGAGCTCTCTTTCAGTAAATACAAGGTTCTTTACAGCTTTGTTTTCAAGTGCACTACAATGATAGATCTTGTTCTCAAAGCGTTTCACCATTAATTTCTGGGCTGGCCGGATGCGCTCGCACACAACCTCACCTATCTTATACCTATTTTCCATCATGGTTCCTTTCATTAATAACATATGCTTGATACCTATTTATATGAACTTTTAAAACAGAAGCCACCTTCCGGTAGGAACGAATTACATGCCACTTTCCAATGCATCGCACTAGTTCAAATTAAAACTTTCTGTTACTGAACGTGGAGCTAAATACCCATTTTGTATTGATAAAATCTCTACAAGAGCAATGGTTAGAGATCATGATCTGACTTTCTGGTGTAGAGTTAAGTCACAATATGTAGAATTTAATTCAACAGATGCATTATGAAATCAATGTAACATACCTTTCAAAGGTCATTTTAGTTGGCATGCTAATTTCTAAAGGGTTTTCAAATCTCACATATTGTGAGCATAAACTTTAAAATTAATAGACATGGAAGCTAAGAATTTGATTGGTGGGTTACTGGCAGGTGCCGCCATTGGTGTGGCTGTTGGTATTTTATTGGCTCCTGAAAGTGGTGAGCAAACAAGAATGAAAATCATAAAAAGATCAAAGAATGCTGCCAATGATTTCAAAGCCACTCTTGTAGAAAGCGTTGAGTCCTTAAAGAGTCAGTACAATCGTGGCGTTGACGAACTTTCCCAACGAGGCAAAGATCTTATTTCGCAGGCGAATGAGCGCGTTAAAGCTTAATCAACTTCCAGTTATGAATAAGCTACAATTCAAAGGTACCTGGAATGAGATGAAAGGTAAACTAAAGCAAAAGTATGCTCAACTTACTGATGACGACTTGATCTTTCTGGAAGGAAAAGAAGATGAACTATTAGGTCGTTTGCAGATTCGCCTTGGCAAAACCAAGGAAGAAGTTATCAAAGAAATAGAAAATTATTAGATCAATGAAAGACGTCACTCAAACGTTACGCCTTTTTTCACATAAACAGATACAACAGTCATGAAAAAAAACAAATTAACAAATGCCTTTGCGTTAACTATACTGATTGCCTTGCTAACACCGTTCTTGCTTGGGTGCCGAGCTTCCAATACAACAAAAGGTGGTGCCATTGGCGCTGGTGCTGGCGGGGTAATCGGAGGGGTAATCGGTCATCAATCTGGTAATACTGCTGTGGGTGCTATCATCGGAGCAGCTGTTGGGGGCTCGGCTGGTGCGCTTATTGGCAATCACATGGATAAACAAGCTGCAGAGCTTCAAAAGGACCTGGAAGGTGCAACTGTTCAACGGGTTGGTGAAGGAATACTCATTACTTTTCATTCCGGCCTCCAGTTCGATTTGAACTCATCATCTTTAACATCATCAACAAAAGAAAACCTAACTACTTTATCGTCCACCTTAAAAAAGTATGACGATACTGATATTATCATCGAAGGTCATACAGATAATACCGGTGAAGACGCATATAATCAAAAATTATCTGAAAAAAGAGCAGTCAGCGTGGAAGACTACCTGGTAACTCAGGGTGTTCCTGACAAGAGAATCGCCACAAAAGGTTATGGCGAACAACAGCCCTTGAACACAAACACAACCGATGAAGAAAGAAGGCTTAACCGCAGGGTTGAAGTGGCCATCTACGCTAACAAGGAAATGAAAAAGCTGGCGAAGCAGGGAAAGATATAAGTGCAGCCGTTAACCAGGAACCACCTACGACATACGCTTGAGAATGACAAATTAAATCAGCTATAGAAATGACGCGACTGCAGGCTTAAACGCCTGGTCGTTGCCAAATAATCTTTTTAATGTAGTGGAAAACTTTATTTCAAAATCAGGTGAATACATCTCTTTTCTGAAATAGTAATTTACTCCCAACGTGAATGTTGGGAGTACAAAATTTTCATTCAGCATACGAACACCACCGCCAATGGAAGAGTATAAACTTTGCTTTCGAAGAAGCTCGTGATCGGTCAGTAGATTTAAGTTAACACGGTGGTAAAAGGCAAACCTGAATCCATACACATACCACGGCATGAAATATACATTCTCTAGCGTAAGTACAAGTCGCTCTGATCCATAAGGTGCCAGGCGATTTCTATCAAGCCATTTGCCTTCAACGCCCAGCGTTTTATCCAGTATTCGGTTCAGTCCTTTCGTATAACTTATCGTAACAAATTGTCTGGACCGAACACGTCTTATCTTGAATAGATTGCTGAAACAAAGTGTGTTCAAGGACAAAACGCCATCCTCTACCCTTCCTTGTTTGAAGAATGAACCCAACGTGACTCCGGCACTGATATAACCCCAGCGCTCCGTGTATCTGGCTACATTGCTATTCATCTCGAAATAGTTCCTATCAAAAAATTCGTTTGGTTCATGCCCAAGCAGCAGTGTTACTGATCCACCGATAGGCACATCTTCTGTTCTGCCAAACCCACGAATAAAGGAGCTTTTTAAATAGTTCCGCTTAATCATTGTAACACTGGCCAACCAAAATGATCGGTCATAAAAAAATGAGTTTGAATCAGATGAAACAAAGGGTCTTTCAAAAAAATCACGATTCAGAAACCTTATTGAGGTAATTAAGTTTAATCTTTTTTGAAGCTCAAAAGAGCGGCCCATCCAAACATCGACACGATTTTCCTGGTATGGAAGCACTAAGGTATCTGAATCTTCGAAATAGAATTTCTCTGCGGTGGTGAACAACTCTACCCCACCCGCATATTTGATTTCAGGCGTGAAGAAATCACGGCCAATGGAAATACGACTTTGCGTGCGTTCCTGGTTGTGCGTATACTGAATTTCACCTTGCACAAAACTTCTTCTGATATTAGGGCTTCTTAATGAAACGCCATAGCCATTAATCGGTGCCATTGCATTATTTCTAAAGTAAGAAAGCTGAAGCTGCTGCGCATACCCTAATATATTAATGTCATACACATCCACACGAAATTTGCGAGGAGAACTATAGCTTCCGCTGACGCCAATTGAGCCAACATCTTGCGTAACCACGGCTACATCGACAATCTTCCTTTTTTCATCCACCACCTTCAATAAAATCCTGGCATCGCGCATGGTTCTAAATTGTCTTAAGATCCTTTCATTATCTGCCAGTCGATAAGGATCTACCGCATCACCCGATTTAAACAACAGGTTTGCACTCACTACGGAAGCCCGGGTATCTTTGTGAACCTTATTGACAAACTTGCCAAAAGTAGTAGTGGCCCTCTGGAGTGTATCCATGACGGAACCTTCCAGTAGATCAACGGTCTTAAATGTTATGGTACCAATCGTATATCCAACAAATTGATTGAACGCGTTTTCGCTCTTGATCACCGCACCATTTACTTTGACTTTTCCATTCTTTTTTTTCTTCAGAAGAAATGAAACCGCCTTATCCGTCACTTTGGTTTTCGATGCCTTGCTTCGAATCGTATCATAAAACCGATCAGATCGTACTGAAGGGTTTTCCTTGATCTTTACTTCCCGAATTTCCTTTTTTGACAAATACAGGATGGTATCGTGATGAGTAATGAATGAAGTATCGCGCAGCACAACCAGTTTGTTCTTAAGAATGGGAAACCCTTTCCTTTTTTCCTGCCCATAGCAGGACAGTCCGACTACCGAAAACAAGATGAATATCACCAATATCCTCATACGTGATCGACTGCTATCCAAAATCCGTCCTATTAAATTCATCTTTTTCTATTGATGGTTCATAACAATGCTGTATGTCTTGTAGAAATATCTCTACACATGTTGGGAATTAATATTCGTTGGAAATATCAAAGACACACCCTTGGCAGTGTCCCATTGTACTTATTACTGGCATGAACTTCTCCATTAACGATTTAAACCTTGAGTTGATGAAGTTTGGAAATGTACTATTGACAGTGGCTCTTATTGTTAAATTTATCGGTCGTTTTTTTAGAGGCGCATTTAGACCACCCTTGGAAGGGAAAGAAATACTGAATCAGTTTTATAGCATTGGCAATAAATCATTCCTGTTAATAACATTTACCTCCCTTCTGGCTGGCATAGTGTTTACAAAGCAATCTCAACCATCTCTCGCTTCGTTTGGAGCTACTTCCTGGTTGCCCTCATTAGTTTCGCAGGCCATTGTAAGATCATTAGGTCCACTCATCACCGGTCTTATTTGTGCTGGAAAGTTAGCCTCGAACATCGGTGCGGAGTTAAGCAGTATGCAAGTGACGGAGCAAATCGATGCGATGGAAGTTTCAGGTACTCGTCCGTTTAACTATTTAGTTGTTACACGAATCATTGCAACCACGCTCATGCTTCCCTTGCTGGTGATCTATTCTGATACGGTGGCACTAGTGGGCTCGTTTATTATGGTCCACTCCTTCAACAGCACTGGTCTCCTACTGTTCATCAATGAAGTATCTACCTCCATTACCTATTTGGATGTATTCTCTTCCCTGATTAAGTCATCCTTGTTTGGGTTTGCTATTGGCACTACGGCTTGTTACGCTGGGTATTACTCTGATCAGGGAACGACCGGTGTTGGAAAAGCTGCTAACACTGCTGTTGTTGTTTCGATGGTCTTCATTTTCGTGATCGATCTGATTATGCTACAGTTTTTAAATCTCATCCGATGAAATCAGAAACAACTATTCCAAGGCAAAAGGAATTTACACTTTCAAGACAGAAGGTAGCTGAACTCAAGAATGTTGAAAAAAGCTTTGGAAGCCAGGTGGTATTAAAGAATGTAACTCTTGATTTATACGAAAAGGAGAATCTGGTCATTCTTGGTAAGTCAGGCTCTGGAAAATCAGTATTGATCAAATGCATGGTGGGCTTGTTACACGCGGACAAAGGTGAAATAAAAGTGCTGGGTTACGATGTGCCAAGACTAACGCCTGATCAGTTAAACGAGTATCGTCTGCAGATAGGATTCTCGTTTCAAGGAAGTGCATTATACGACTCCATGACCATTCGTGAAAACCTGGAGTTTCCTTTGAAAAGAAATCTGAAAATATTCGATAGAGATAAATTGAAAGATTTAGTGGTCACGGCCCTGCAGGAAGTAGGTCTTGAAAGTGCTATCCATAAAAAACCAGCAGAGATTTCGGGTGGTATGAAAAAAAGAATTGGTATTGCACGTACATTAATTCTGAAACCAAAGATCATGTTATACGATGAACCCACAGCCGGACTTGATCCTGTTACGTCTGCTGAAATTAATGAATTGATTCTAGCCATGAGAGATAAATACAATACTGCGTCTATCATCATCACCCATGATATTAGTTGTGCGCGATCTACTTCTGATCGGATCATTGCCCTGTTCGGTGGTGAGAATAAAATGGAAGGAACCTTTAATGAATTGCGGGCTAACACTGACCAGGAGTTGACTAAATTTTTCAATTATTAACTAATACTATGAATCACGAGGACTACAAACGAAATATAAAATTAGGAGCCTTTGTTATTGGCGGCATTACCATCTTCCTTTTAGCCGTGTTTTATCTGGGCAGTCAAAACAATTACTTTAACAAAACCTTTACCGTTTCGGCCATCTTTAAAAATGTAGAAGGCTTAAAGGAAGGTGATAATGTTTGGCTATCAGGGGTCAAGATTGGAACGGTGAGGGTTGTACAAATTGTATCAGAAGGAAAAGTGGTCATTCGTCTTTCGCTCAAAGACAAGCAAAATGAATTTATCAAACAGGATGCAACTGCTTTCATCGGTTCTGATGGTTTGGTCGGAAACAAGATTGTCGTTATAAGACCCGGTGTATCCGTAAATATTATTGAGGACCAGGACACCATTAATTCCCTTTCTCCTACCGATACACAGGAGCTTATCAATATTGCCAAGGAGATTGGTACTACTACGCGCTCCATAACGTTGGATTTAAAACTAATCAGTTCCAAAATAAATAAAGGCGAAGGAATTCTGGGCGAACTTCTTCACGAGGGTCCTGTGTCCAGTGATTTGCGTGGCGCCATCTCTGCATTGAAAGCAGCAGGAGACAATACAAAAAATGCAACCACTGAATTGAATAAAGTAATGATGCAAATCAACAATGGAAATGGACTTGTTACAAAGCTACTCATGGACACGTCTTACGTCACCACGTTTAATCATGCGCTGGTAAACGTGGCTCAGGTTAGTGTAGATGCCAAGAAGATGTCTGGCGAATTGCAAAAAATTACAACTAAGATGAACGAAGGTGACAATGCTATTGGAGTATTGCTATCCGACACCGTCTTTGCTGCAAGACTTCAAGGCACATTAACCAACACTCAGTTGGCCTCTGCCAAACTGGATCAGAACATGGAAGCCATGCAACACAGCTTTCCATTGAAGCGTTATTTCAAAAAACAGAAAAAAGCGCAAGCTAAAAAAGTCGATTGATGAGACCTCGACTCATAAGTGTGTACAAAAGTCTAAACTAGTTCTTCAGCAAGGCCCTATGGTTAAGTTAAAAGCAATTATAGGGGCGGGCGCCATAATTGAAATGTTCTTATTGAAATTATTCAATAACTATAGAAACCAAATAAGATTATGAAAAAAATATTTGAATGCAATGCTTATACCAAAGCCGTCCAAATAGGTGTCGCTGCCCCCAGCCCTGTATGAGCGATAGAGATTGAATTACTAAATCCCGCGCTAAAAAACTTTCTAAAAGGGATTCCTAAGATATAACCAAAGCCTATCCAATAAGTGTCGCTGCCCGAGCCCGTTGTGAAATGACAAAGATTGAGTACTGAAATTTGCCGCACTAAAAAACTTTCTATATAGCTTGGGTAAGCATGCATTCGGAACCCTGCGGCAGGTAAACCCGGATGTCTAACCTAGGTTAATAACTTGTTCGCCAACTGGCTGATAACGTGAAAACTTTATATAACTAAAACCAGCTTTAGGTCCCATTGTATTATTACCTAGTTTAGGGTAATTGAAAACATTGAATTCAAAACTCAAAAAGTAATTTCCCATGAAGTATTGCCACGCAACGTTCCTGATCATTTCTCTTTTGCTGTTTGGTCATCTTGCTTTTTCCCAGCAGCCTAACTCTCCATTAGTGGCTTCATTTGAAACCTATCGGGAAATGAAAGACCAAACCCGTTTCAAATTAGCGTGGATTCCCTTGGGCCCAACGGTAAACTCAGCGCGTGCTGATGTAGTGCAAGTGGATGCCGCACACCCGGGCACCATTTATGTTGGATTCGGATCGGGAGGGCTCTGGAAAACGGTCAATCATGGGGTAACCTGGAATTCCATTTTTGATGAGCAACATTCATTAGGCATTGGAGACGTTGAGCTCGCACCCTCCAATCCAAACATTATCTATTTAGCCACAGGTGAAAATCTGAAGAAGCCAAGAAATTTTACTTTGCCCGGCACAGGTATGTACCGGTCGGACGATGCCGGCAAAAGCTGGCGAACTATTGGCCTTGAAGATTCCTGGTCTATTGCAGAAATCGCCATCCATCCTACCAATCCGGATATCGTTTTGGTTAGTGTGTTGGGGCATCTGTGGTCGAAGAACAAAAATCGCGGATTATACCGCACGGATAACGGAGGAAAGGCCTGGCAACAAGTATTGTACAAGGACGAAGCAACGGGTGCCAATGACATTGTCATCTCGCCTACTAATCCGCAGATCATGTATGCATCCTTATGGGAAGTCTATCCGGGCATCAATGGAAAAAACAGTGGTGTGTATAAAAGCCATGATGGTGGAAAAACCTGGGCTTCCTGTACGGATGGGTTGCCATCTGGACCGAAGACTGGTCGCATAGGCCTGGCGGTTTCATCAACGAATCCATTGAAGGTATATGCCTTGATTGACAATCTCAATAATCAACGAGATGAAGCAGCCGAACTTTATAAGTCGATAGATGGTGGGCAGCATTGGATCAAGACACATGAAAGACCCTTTAAAATCTTTCCGGGTATTGGTTGGTATTTCACGGATGTGTACGTAAACCCAAAGGACGATGAAGAAGTATTTTGCCTGGGTGTTCGTCTTGCCCAAAGCCAGGATGGCGGAAAGACGTTCTCTTTTATTGGCGGGCAGGTAACCCACATGACAACAAGTCTTGCACAAGGTCTACATCTTGATCAAACTGAACTATGGATTAACCCCGATAATCCGGATCATCTCGCAGTCGGCAATGATGGAGGGTTATATGTGAGTTATGACAAAGGGCTATCCTGGGTTCACTATAATAATATTCCCACCGGAGAGTTTTACGACATCACGGTTGATCAATCGGCATACTTGATTTATGGTGGCACGCAGGACGATGCCACGGTGGTTGGCCCGCCAAAAGAATTGAATACCAAATTTCCTGACCCGTGGAAATATGTGTGGATTGATCCATGGGATGGTGGCGATGGCTGCGTAACACAACTTGATCCTGAAGACAAATCCATTATTTATTATAGCCGGCAGCATGGTGATGCAGTGCGGTTAGACAAGTCAAAGGATGAAGCTATCAGCATTATGCCCATGCTTCCTAAGGAACTGAAGGATACATTAGTCTTCAATTACATGACTCCATATTTTTTGTCGGCCTACTCAAGTAAGACATTGTATCATGGAGGTAATTACCTGATGAAAAGCACAGATCGGGGTGATACCTGGAAGGTGATTAGTCCCAATCTTTCTGTATCCTCATTAAAAGAAAAGAAATCATTTGCAACAGGAGCTATTGCAGAGTCACCGACTGAAAGGGGGTTGTTGTATGCGGGCACTGATCATGGCACATTCTGGGTTTCAAAAAACGATGGTGCCCATTGGGAAGAACATGCTAACGGAATTGCTAACCATTACATTCGAAGTATCGCGCCTTCGCGTTTCAAAACCTCCCGCGTCTATATGGCCATGACCGGAATAAACAGTGACGATTTGCATAGCTATGTCTACACATCAGAAGATTATGGAAAAACCTGGAAGAGCATTTCAGCAGGATTGCCGGATGAACCGGTTAATGTGATCAAGGAAGACCCTATGAATGAAAACATATTGTATGCCGGAGGATTACGTGGAGTATACCTTTCCATCAACCGCGGAAACACGTGGACTTATTTAGGAATCGATATGCCTGCTGCGGCTGTGGCTGATTTAGAAATCCATAACACCACCATGGACCTTATTGCTGCCACACATGGACGCGGTATCTACAAGATCAACCTTAAGCCCATACAAAAAATGGTGAGTCAAAATTTGCACGTAGGCAAAGACTACTTCTTTGAGATAGAGCCAATGAAAAGGCCCTGGTTTAATTCTGCAGGAGGTGAACCCGATTACCGCACGGTTGAAAAAGCTTCATTTACATACTGGTTAAGTAAAGCCAAAAAGATAATCATTTCCATACGTGACTCAGCTAACCAAGAAGTTTGGAACACCATGTTAAACGGTCAAACCGGATTCAATCAGTTTCGCTGGGATATGATCGTCAGCAAACAAACTAGTGACTATCCTTACTTTGTCCACTACGATAACTTTATTGAAGCAGGAACTTATGTGGTGCGAATGTCCTATGATGAAAATTATTTAGAACAACCATTTACGGTTGTGAAGGGCACTTCACCTTACACAGAAAAATAGGTATGAAATAAAGAGTGCCTTATTGTTTTTTTTCTGCGATAAGCTGTTAGAGAATTGTCAAATAGGGAAAAGATCGCTGAAGAAAAGCGATAGCATAATAGGTTTAGGTATTCAAACAGACATCAGTTGTTTGATTATCATAGCATACTGTTTGAATTTCTTATTTCTGCCGCCCACAGACACTCCTACTTTTGTATCATGGAAAACCTCAAAACATACTACCTTGGTGTTTTTATATTATTACTCATTTTAGTGAGTGCCAATACCCTGCATGCCCAGTCAACCGACAGTACGCGATATTTTGGTGGCTTTGCTTCAGTAACCAATAACGGTATATCACTGATACCTACATTCTCGCTTAATAAGCCTGCTGGCCTGGTGATATTGAATATGGGCAAGCGATTTACCTTCGACCCAGAGTTCCGATTTTCGCTTGAAGATGGCAAGCCGTGGTCATTTATATTCTGGGGTCGGTATAAGTTGGTGCAGCAAGAAAAGTTACGACTTAATGTGGGGTTACATCCCGGCTACCTGTTTTCCAATAAAAAAACAACTGACAATAATGGTAACACCAGTATGACAATTGCCACCGAGCGTTATTTGGCTTCTGAAATTTCGCCCAGCTATTTTATCACTAAGAATACCAGCATTGGAGTGTACTATCTCCATTCCAGAGGTTTCACAGAGAGTTCTACCAAGAGTATCGACTTCATCACCCTGAATGCGAACTTCAATAAAATTGATCTGTTTAAATCATATTACTTAAAATTCAGCCCTCAATTCTATTACCTGAAAATGGATGATCAGGATGGATATTACTTTACCGCGACAGCTACACTCGCGAAAGAAAAGTTTCCGCTGTCCTTGCAATCGACAATGAACAAGAAAATAGAATCAGAGATTCCCAGTCAGAATTTTATTTGGAACATGAGCTTAATGTATTCATTTGGCAAGCAATATAAAGCCATCTGACAATGGATAATTTTTATCACTAAATTCATGGAAGTTTTAACGAGCGGGTTTACCCCGAAACATTAAACGCTGAAAGGTATGGCCATTGATTTAATTTCGGTTCCCAACATTCTGGACTTTAACGCTGAACTAAAACTTCAGGGATTCAAGGTTTACCCGATTGACACAAAGAAAAACGTTGTTCGTTCCTATAACAGAAAGGACTTTTATAAAATCTGCGTTATTACCGGTCATAATATTATTCAATATGCCGATAGGGGTTTTGATGTAAAAGGAACGATTCTTTTTTTTGGAAATCCCAGCATCCTTTACAGTTGGGAGAACATGACCGAACAGGCAGGATATACATGTTTATTTTCTGAACACTTTTTTAAGACTCATGATCTTTCGGAGAGTTTACAGGAGTCACCACTTTTCAAGTTGGGAGGAACTCCTATCTTTTCACTGAATTGTCAGCAACGCGTATTTGTTGAACAACTATTTCAACGTATGCTCACGGAACAAAATACAGAATACCAGTATCGCGATGATCTTATCCGCAACTATATCAATCTGATTATTCACGAGGCATTGAAGATGCAGCCCGCTGAAACGCTCGTCAAACATAGGGATGCATCGTCACGGATTGCCATTCAATTTCTTGGAATGCTGGAGCAGCAGTTTCCGATTGAGCATCCTGATCAACCGCTTCAATTGAAAACAGCTCAAGGCTTTGCTGAAAAGTTGTCCGTCCATGTGAATCACCTGAACAGAAGTGTAAAACAAGTAACCGGAAAATCCACCACCACGCATATCGCTGAGCGAATTATTATTGAAGCAAAAGCACTTTTACAACACACCGACTGGACAGTTTCGCAGATAGCCTATTCACTTGGATTTGAGTACCCGACCTATTTCAATAACTTTTTTAAGAAGCTGACCGGATCGGCACCAACAGCATTCAGGTCGTAGCACACAAAAGTATAGTAAAGATTTTGTTTGAAAATCTTAATGATCGGTTTGAATATCATTAACTCCTCCTCTGAAGGTTTGGGTATCTTTGTCATAGTAAAGAAAAGATGATGACAAACAACTTAGAACCAGCGGTTGACATATTCGAAAGAGACAGATCCGGAGAAGTTATTCGCACTGATGACCCTGATTATCCAATTTTGTTTAAGGTTATTCAAAAAGCAATGCGGACTACCGCAAAACTTAACAACCTGGTTACGGATGATCGGCAGGAAATCACTACGATATTTAGTGATCTGATCGGTAAACAGGTGGATGATACTTTTTTTATGATTCCACCTTTCTATTCTGACTTTGGTGAGAACATCAATATTGGTAAGAATGTGTTTATCAACCACGCCTGCACCTTTATGGACAGAGGTGGAATTACATTAGAGGACAATGTGCTTATCGGTCCGAAAGTAAATCTTATAACTACCAATCATCCCATACAGCCTTCGGAACGAAGAGCAACAATCTCCTACCCTATCGTGATTAAAAAAGGAGCGTGGATTGGTGCTGGGGCGACAATACTTGCGGGCGTAACTGTTGGTGAAAATTCAATCGTGGCGGCCGGAGCTGTTGTTTCTAAAGATGTACCTGACAATTCAATCGTGGGTGGTGTGCCAGCAAAAATTATTAAGTCAATTTAACTCACTACCAGCGACTGATCCAACGAAAACAGTTAATAAAATATTTGTCTTAACGATCCTTGTAGTTAGTTGCAATAGTCAAAAGCACAAAAGTATGAACGATCAGAAACCAAAAGCAATTTTTCCGATCGGAGAACAAGCCTCTGCGGAATATTTCACCGGGGACGTAAAAGCATCCTATCTATTAACGGATGATTCGTTGTTTCAATGTTCCATCTTCAACGTAACGTTTGAAAAAGGAGCACGAACGAATTGGCATTCCCACCCCAGCGGGCAGATTTTGTTGGTGCTTGATGGTATAGGACTATGCCAGATAAAAGGAGAATCCATTCGGGAAATAAAAGCGGGTGATGTAATAACCTTTCCACCCAATGCCGAACATTGGCATGGCGCTTCACCTCAAAGTAAAATGACTCACCTTGCTATTAACCCTAACACGGAAAGGGGACTGGTAGAATGGTTGCAACGGGTAACAGACGAAGAGTATCAAAAAATAAAAGTTGAATAATGGAAAAGAAGGATAATAGCACAAAATTGAAATGATAAAGGCGGAGCAAGTAAATGAAGCATGTGACATCATGCTGAAAAAAGAAGCCCGATACAGATATGTAATTGATGCTGATCTTGTTGAAACTATGACTAAAAGCATCATAAGAAACTCACTAGCCATTCTCCTGATTATCTTTCCTATTTTGATAGCGTCTGCCTGTGACGATGAAACGGTCGTGCCGGATAGCCAAACTACTCAAAACAATGGTAACGAAAACGATAATTCTATGAGAACCAAAATCACAATTAAAATTGGTGACAAAATTTTGACGGCCACCCTTTCAGATAACGCAACAGCAGCTGCCTTCAAAGCCATGCTGCCTATGACCATGACAATGACGGTGCTAAACGGCAACGAAAAGTTTTTTAATTTATCGAACAGTTTACCTATGAATGCATCAAAGCCTTCGTCTATCCAAGCCGGTGATCTGATGATGTATGGGTCCAGTACCCTGGTACTTTTCTATAAAACCTTTGCAACATCCTATAGCTATACAAAACTCGGCCGCGTAGACGATCCAGCTGGACTTGCTGCTGCACTTGGCTCTGGAAATGTAACGATCTCTTTTGAGAAACAATTGCAATGATTTCTCTTTCGAGTGCTTTTGCCAAGCCCACGTCTCTATTTCTAAAACCAAGTCATCACCAGATTACTGCTTGTTAAACTAAGCTAACTTCTTACTTCTTTCCCCATTTCGCTTCCATCAGCACCCAGTGGTTAGGGTCAAGAACAACGTTACCAGGTTCGGAGTCTACCAAAATAGTAAACTCGTTCTGCTTTTCGTTAACCTGTAACATCTTGATTACCGGGTTCCCTGTTGATGTGTAAATAGCTACCTGTATGGGCATTTTAAAAAAACTTCCATCGGTCTGAACCTGTTCAAGTGTGATTTTAACTTCCTTCTTTTTGTTGTTGTATTGCCAGGAACCGTTGTATTGCAAGGTGCCTGGTTTGTATAACCATTGCTCAAAGAAACCCTTCAGCTCCATACCCGATGTTTCCTCCATCACTCTTATGAAGTCGGCAGTGGTAGCGTTACGGTTCATATATGTTTTATAATAGGATTGAATTCCTTTCCAGAAGTTTTCAGTGCCCACCACACCGCGCAACATATGTAAAATCCAACTCCCTTTTTGGTAAGTCTGCGAACTGGTAACCTGATTCATATCCTGAAGGTTATCATGCACAATGCGGTAGTTTGGATTTTTGGTATAGAATGCGTTGACTCTTTTCTTACTGTCTTCCAGACCTGCTATGAAGGCATCGTTTCCATAAGCATGCTCAATGAACAGCAGGGTAAAATAGGTAGCAAATCCTTCACTCAGCCACACATCGTCCCAGTCATGCTCCGTTACGGCATTGCCAAACCATTGGTGTGCAATTTCGTGAATAACCACATTGCGCCAGCGCTCGTTGCGATCGCCCACCACGGACGTCTCACTATACAGAATCGCGGAAGCTGCCTCCATCCCACCACTCACACTGTTTGATTGAATATTGGCCAG
>JAYVTC010000227.1:0-12052 GCA_043774745.1 Cyclobacteriaceae bacterium
TTGCTAAAGTGAACATTTTGAGGATTGTCACCTGCGGTCATAAATGCTCCTGTTACCAACAACTTTATCCAATCACTTCCATATTTTATTTCATTGCGAACCGCTTTGCGCAACTCTTCAGGTCCGTCTACCACCAGGCCATCAACCTTTACACCCGTTTGTTCATCAGAGAAAAAATTAAGATCGCCACCTCCACCAGTAACTGAAATCCAATGACCAGCCCCATAAATACGCGGACCTTCAAATGCACCTTTATTGATGGCATCTCTGACCGCAAAGTGTGCATAGCCTACATCTAAATCACCCGGCACACGAATAGAAGTCCAGCCCGCTTTGAGCATGCCTTGCACATTAGTCAGGCACTGCAATGCTTTATCAGCGGATGAATTCTCTAAATGATAGATCTGATAATCATCGTCACCATTTCCGAGCGGATGGCAATGCATATCTATGAAGCCCGGCATCACTGTATAATCTCCCAGATCGATAATCGTTACGCCTGATGGAATGTTCTCCTTCTTACCTACAGAAATGATGCGCTCACCTTCAATGATAATAACTGCGTTGGCTATCGTTTTTCCAGTTCCATCAATCAGCGCTTTGGAGATGATGGCCGTCTTTTGAGAAAAGGCTGAAGTAATAAACAGAGTGAAAATAAATATTTTAACAAGATTAGATTTCATAGCGTGTTTAGGAGTTAGGTCTCGATAAAATGTGTCAATGTCTGAACAATCAAGGATAATGGTGAAACGAGCGTGCTACTTAATCACCACCGCCTCTTCCAAAATAAAATTCCCATGCTCCAGATCGGCATCATTTAATTTCAATTTTCCCTTCACGCGGATATATTGATCCGGTTCAAACTTGCCAGGATTCACTTTAAAAAATATCTCAGCAATAGATTCCGGGCCAGCACCGCCACAAAAGAAACACTGACTGTAAGGGAACTTCGATAAAATGATGTAGGCATTGTCTTCTACATCAATGGGCAGGTAATAACCTTCCAGACTGAATTCCTTTCCCACCATACTTTTTAAGTCCGCAGAAAACGTAGGGAATAAAAAATACTCAGCGGCCTTGTCATTATACTTCGCATCAAACTTGGTTTTGGCAAAAGCCAGCCATCCATCGGTTTGAGCAAATGTTGAAAAAGAAAAGAATGTGATTACAGAAAAAATGATTCTAACCTTCATGCTCCAGTTTTTTTAATAAATTTTCAGGTGTTATAACAGCCAATTCTCTATCCACCGACCTGAAGTCCTTTATATTATTGGTAACAAAATAATTCAGGTTGGGTTGATTGCGAGCGGTATAATATTGAAAAGCATCTTCGAGGTCTGTAAACCGCGAAGCATAAGAGGCATAAGTTCTCTGATGTAGTACTGATTAAAGATACGAGCATCGAATAGTTTTCCATCATTTTGCGAAAGTTTCGATTTCCGCTTTTTTGCAAGAAATAGGCCAACGTATAAAAAGAGGAGGTGGAGGCATAGGCATCAAATACATTCTTCTCACACAAGTTAATTAATCTGGTAAAGTGCTCATTTCTGTCATAAAGATGATCCATGAAAATATTGGTATCAAGAAACAGAGCGATTTCGATGTTACTTGCCATATTTATCAGCATACATCAGATCACGAAGTTCTTTATAGGGAAGATCAGGAAGCTTGCCCTTAAGAATTCCCCTGAGTGAATCTGAAATTGGAGTTTCGATTTCATTAACCTTATACTTCTTTCGCAAGAAAGATTCGACCAAAGCGGAGAGAGCAACTTTATCATTCTTAGCTGCTTTTTTAGCCTTCGCTAAAACTTTCGAATCGATGCTTAATGTCAACTTGGTCTTCATATGTACAATTTTAATCAAATACGAATTCAGAGTCAAATTAGTTCTTACGAACCTGCGAGCACTTTATGAATATCGGTGCGGTAGGCCTGAAATGCAGGAATAAGAGAACAGACAAGCCCCAACACAACGCTTCCCATCAGTAAATAGACTTCCTCTATATAAAAGATCATACCAGAAATACCAGCCTTCTGACTATCCTCCACCAACGCAGTAAACAAATACAGAACAGCATGACCCAATGCCAGGCCGATGATGCTTCCAAACAAAGTCAACGTGGTGCCTTCAATAAGGGTAGCAACAAATAACTTTGATTTGCGGGCTCCCATAGAGCGCATGATGGCCAGATCATATTGACGCTCTTTAAGAGAATTATATAGGGCTATGAAAATGCTGAGTGCTGAAATAAATATTAATACGTAGGCAAAGCCTGTCATCGCTTCCACACCAACACCCAGAATGGAAAAAAGGCGAGCTGCCTCGAAAGATGGAGAAGCTGCCTGCATGTTAGTTTGTCCATTAATAAAACGCGGAAGTTGCAATGCGGCAATCGGGTTCCTGTACTTAATTAACATTGAGGTAATCTCTTTGGTTGAATCATTTGCATCAGCGGATGGAACCAATCGTGATGGATTGAAGGCAGAATCGATGCTATGCTTTTCTTCAGCGTGTTCATCATGAACACTCCACACACTGGAAATAGTAGTAAAAAGCAGATTATCAATTACGCTGTTCGACTTTTTAAGAATTCCCTTCACCACATAAGGATGAGCCTCGTGAGCGTTACCTTCTTTGGTGAGGCCATGCGAACTTTCAAATGTGTCACCCTCTTTCAATTTAAGAAGTTCTGCAGCAGTGGCGCCTACCACAACTTCCATATTTTTTTGCCACCAATCACCGGAAGCTAGTTCGGCTTTATATAATTCTGTGTATTGTTTGCTTGTGCCAATGATTCTGAAGTTTTGATAGCTATCACCCAGCGCAAGAGGAATCGCGCTTTTTACTAATCGGTGTTTCGCAAGACGGTCAGCTTCATATAATTTGATATTGCCGGTAGGAAAATCGATATGAAAAATATTGCAGAGAATTAATTGCAGTGGACTTCCCTTCGCTCCTACCACAAGATCGATTCCTTTTGTATTATCTGAAATTTTTTCTTTTAGTTGATTGCTGAATAAAAGTAAAATCGTGATGACTGCAATACCTAAAGACAACAATACAATATTGAGCAGTGTATTTAATGGCTTTGCTTTCAGGTAACTGACAACGAGTGAAAAAAGATTCATCAGAGTTGGATCAGGTTTTTGATTTTATTTTTCAATCGCTGGTCATGCGTGGCAATGATGAGCGTAGCTTTATTTTGATCAGCTACGGTCAAGAGCAAATCACTTACTCGATCACAATTTTTATCATCCAGAGCAGAAGTAGGTTCATCGGCCAGCATCACCGATGGCTTATTTAAAATTGCCCGTGCAATGGCAACACGTTGAGCTTGCCCTAAACTTAATTCGTGAATTGCTGCATGCTTCTTATCTCCAATCCCTAATTGATTCAACACTTCATCTGCTCGCTCTCTATCTTGTTTCAATCCTGCAAGAAAAGGAGACATCAATAAATTTTTTTCTACTGATAATGAACTGATCAAATGATTGCGTTGAAAAATGAATCCATAATATTGTCCGCGAAAGTGATCTAAAGCAGACTCTGAAAGCTTCGTGATATCCGTTCCATTTACTTCAATGGTTCCTTGTTGAGATCGGAGTAATCCACCCAATAAATGAAGCAGTGTGGTCTTTCCACTTCCTGATTCGCCCAATAACAAACAAGGTTCATTTCTTTCTATGACAAAATCAGAAAACGAAATGAGATGCGCTCCGGAATATTGATAGGATAATTTAGAAATAGCTACCATAATTAATCAACCCTTCAAAAATAAACGGTCAGGCTTTGAAAACACACAGCCTGACCGCCTAAATATCAGTTTAGTCAGATCTTATTTTTTTATCGGTTCGTAATCTTTAAACGGTGAAAGATTCACCCTCTCCATCATTGCGCGATAGGCTGGCCAGGCAGTGGAATAAAAACGATTCACGCGATCCAGCACTTCATTGATTTTATCTTCAGCATGCTTGTATACTCGTTTGTCAGTGTCACTAATCGGATCGCTCGAATTGCCGATATAGCCACGGGCAGTTTGGATGTATGAAACAGGAGCAGGCATTGCTTGCATAACCATTCCCTGGCGCTTGTCCACTTTACCCAATATAAAATCAAACAAAGCATTCACAGAATCCTTCATCGCTTTCGTTTTTTCAGTTGCCTCTTTTAAATCTGTACGTTTTGAGTCTTTCATCTTTTTCTCGTACTCATCTGCAATCTCAAGTGACTCGATTAAACGATCGGTGGCCTTTGTGGTAAGAGAAGTTAGCTTTTGAAGATCCTTCAGCATCGCATAGCGCTGATCAATCACACTCTGTGAAACATTCAAACGAGGGTCGGCTTTCACGTTTACTGTAGTTGAATCTTTCTGATTACCGAAGGTGATGCGCAGTTTATAAGTGCCCGGCAAAACCTCATTTCCCCCACCTCCTCCAAAGCCACCTCTTCCTTGCGCTCGTTCGCGTGAAGGATTTCTTTCCGCCTTTTCATTCAATGCCCAGGTCATTCTAAAAAGTCCGTTTTCATCGGGCGCTTTCTGAGTGATCGTGTTTATTATTACACCTTTGGCATCAACGATTTCTAGTTTTACGGAATCGTATTTAACATCAGATTTAATCTCTTTTTTTTCAGTGACAACCGGTGCAGTATTTGATTTTTTCTGTCCTGCTTTAGGTGCTACAACCGTAGCTTCTTCTTTTTTATCAGCAGGTTTATTTATCACATAAGATATCAAAGCTCCTGGCTGGCGGTTCTGTCCATTATAAATTGCGTTGGCATCAAAGCGAGGACCGGTAGGCTGTTGAATGGTGGCGAGATAAGCATCGGGTGTAGAAAATATCTTTACGGTATTGTTTAATGTAGCAACACCTGACTTTACTAAATCGCGCAGAGGACGAATATCATCCAACACATAGATAGCACGGCCAAAAGTTGCCATTACCAAATCATGTTCACGTGGGTGAATTACCATATCCATCACGGGCACACCAGCAGGGAACTCTGCTGTCCATTTTGTCCAGTTCTTTCCTTCATCAATACTTACGAACAAACCATTTTCGGCACCGAGGAAAAGAAGTTTTGGTTCAATGGGATCTTGTACGACTGAGAGTGTATAGTTGTTGTCACCCACTTGTGCAGGTGTCACCAAACTTTCCCAGGTTACTCCATAATCTTTTGTGCGGAATAAATAAGGTTTGTAGTCAAACAACCGGTAGTTATTCACCACCACAAAAGCTTCACCGGCATTATACTTTGATGCCTGGATTTGTGGCACCCATGCCGCCTTCGGCATTCCTGTTATTTTTGGTGATACGTTTGTCCAGGTTTTTCCTCCATCTTGTGTGAGCTGCACATTGCCATCATCCGTGCCAACCCAAATCACTTCTTTCTTTAGTGTGCTGGGTGCGATGGTGATGATCGTACAATGATTTTCAGCGCCCGTTGCATCCATCGTAAGACCACCACTTTCGTGTTGATTTTGTTTAGATGGATCATTGGTTGTCAAATCTGGTGAAATAATTTCCCATGTGTCACCTTTGTTGGTTGACTTATGCAAAAACTGGCTTCCATAATAAACAACGGAATTGTTGAATGGATCGTGTGCAATAGCAGCATTCCAATTAAATCGAAGTTTGAAGTTAGCATCAGGATGTGTTGGTTGAATAAACTTGGTAAATCCTGTTTTGATATCATAACGCGCCAAATTTCCGCCTTGCGACATCGCATATCCAAAACGCGTATCATCCGGATCAGGAACTACATCGAAGCCATCACCAAACAGCACTTCCTGCCAATACGAATTACGTATGCCTTCATTGCGCCATACATAAGCGGGGCCTGCCCACGATCCGTTATCTTGCATTCCACCATAAACATGATAGGGATGATCCATATCTACATTGATATGATAAAACTGACCCACTGGAATATTTTCTGCAAACACCCAGGTCTTGCCCATATCACGCGTGATGTTCAGTCCTCCATCATTCCCATCAATCATAAAGCTGGGATCTTCAGGATGGATCCACCATGCATGATGGTCGGGATGCACACCAAAATAAGGAAGCAAGGTTTTAAATGACTTGCCTCCATCTTCGCTAACATTGATCATAGAAAAAATGGTATAAAGTCTGTTTTCATTTTTACTATCGACACTTAACTCCGAATAATAAAATGGACGATCACCGATTTCACCCATATTATCATTCATCATTTGCCATTTCAGCCCACCATCCGTGGAACGATACAATGCATTCTTTTTACTTTCCACCAAAGCATAAACTACTTCCGATTTACTTCTGGAAATGGCCAAACCAATACGACCCAGATCACTTTCTGGCAAGCCTTCTTTGCCGGTAAGCTTTGTCCATTTTTCACCACCATCAATCGTCACATATAATCCTGATCCCGGGCCACCGGAATTAAATGTCCACGGTTGCCTGCGATGCTGCCACATAGAAGCAAATAATTTATTGGGATTGGATGGATCGATGATCAGATCAGCACAACCTGTTTTGTCATCAACAAAAAGAATTCGCTTCCAGGTTGCCCCACCATCCGTAGTTTTATAAACACCACGCTCTGGATGTTCGCCCCAGGGAGAACCAATCGCGGCAACATAAACTGTATTAGGATTTTTTGGATCAATGATAACACGATGAATGTGGCGGGTTTTTTCAAGTCCCATCAACTTCCATGTTTTGCCTGCATCTAAACTTTTATAAATCCCGTTGCCACCATTTAAACTGTTGCGCGGATTTCCTTCACCTGTGCCTACCCATACTATGGCAGGGTTATCTTGCTGAATGGCAAGTGCACCAACAGAAAGCGTAGCTTCTTTGTCGAACACAGGCTCCCAGCCAATACCACCACTGGTTGTTTTCCACACACCACCAGATGCCGCACCGGCATAGATAATATCAGGGTTGGAAACAACGGCATCAATGGCGGTAATACGACCGCTCATAGCACCAGGGCCAATGCTTCTGGGTTTCATGCCTTTGAGTTTTTCCATGTCCAGTTTTTGCGCATGCGCAGAGCATGCAACAACAAGGAACAGAATTATTAATCGTAATGATTTTTTCATAGCTGACTGAATATATAATGCGAAAGATAGTTGTTGGTGCAGACCAAAAATAACTGATTGTATTGGCAGCCCAATTTTAAGGATAGAAAGTGAGGGTATTATTTAAGTGGTAGAAGTAATCATCCGATAAAGCGGATTTCCTTCATGTCATACGATTTAATTCCTCCACGGCTAGCAATCAGCAGTTTACCTTGTTGATTAACTCCTTCAATCACAGCCTCAATTTCACCTGTCGCATCTACAAATTTTCTCACCTCACCTTTTCCATAAAGAGAACTCAAGTAATCATTTTTCAACTCCGTAATTTTACCGGATCGCAATTGAAGATACCTTCTTTCCAGAAATTCAAACAGCATCAACAACTCATCTGGCCTGCTAAAGTCATGACCAGCGATAGCCTTCATTGAACTGGCTGATTCAATTAAAAAAGAAATCTGATTCACGTTTAACCCAATTCCAACTACGCTCCATTGAATCATTTCTCCAGCCAATGTATTTTCGATCAAAATGCCACAAACCTTTTTATCATTTACTAAAATATCATTAGGCCATTTGATCTTAACTACTGCAGCAAGTTGGTGGGTAAGAAAATCGCGAAGCGCCAGTGATATGGCAATGGTTAGATTAAACTGATCGATTGGTTTTAAGAACGTTGGCTTCAATATCACTGAAAATGTCAAGTTCTTTTGAGCATCAGAAAGCCACGAATTACCTCGCTGTCCACGTCCGTTGGTCTGATTATCTGTGATAACAACAGTTCCCTCTGCCGTGGATGTAAGTTGACAAAGTTCGGAAGCCAATGTGTTGGTGGAGTGACATTCTGGCACATAAACCAGATTCTTACCCGTGAAAAGCGTATTGGCAGGGATTTTATACAAGGTATTTTGGTTAACTTTGCAAATTGTTCAAATTAAAAAACCAAAAATAGTTAATGGCGAAAAAAAAGAAGGGGCCTGATTCAGAAAAGCTAACAAAAGCAATCGTAAAAGGCATGCAGGAGAAAAAGGCTTCAGAAATCGTTGTGTTGGATTTAAGAGAAGTAAAGAACGCTGTCGCGGACTTTTTTGTAATCTGTTCTGGTAATTCCGACAAACAATTAGAGGCCATTAGCGACTCTGTAGATGAAGAGGTGTACAAAGCCATGAAAGAAAAACCCTGGCATGCAGAAGGTAAAAGCAATAAAGAGTGGATGATTCTCGACTACATCAATGTAGTCACACATATTTTCAGAAAGGATCGCAGACATTTCTACGCCTTAGAGAAATTGTGGGGGGATGCAGAAATCACTGAAATCGAAGATTAAGAACTTAAAGTGTTTAAAGACGTTAATGAGGTGTAATTTTTAAAGGAATGGCAGACAAGGAAAAAGAAAAGAAGATCATAACTCCCAAAGTTCCAAAACCCAACTATCAAATGTGGGTTATCCTAGTGTTGGTAGCGGTTATTTTGGGAATCAGCTGGTTAAATAAAAGTGGTGAACTCGTAGAAATAAAGGGTGAATCCAGATTTAATGATATGGTAAAACGGAGGGATATTAAACGTATCGTTCTTATAAAAAATGAAGAGCTCGTTGAAATAACCTTGAAACCTGAAGCACTTCAAAATTCCGCTTATAAGCAAGAGCTTGAAAAATCAAGAGTTAGAGAAAATGGACCTCATTATAAATTCAAGATCGTTTCGAATGAAAGTTTTGAGAAGAAATATGACGATTTAACAAAAGGCTTTCCGGACGCAGATAAAGTAGACCTGGAAAAAGATGAACGGGAGGATTACACCAATATGTTCTTCAATATAGGCTTCCTTGTGTTGCTGGTGTTTGGTTTCTGGATGCTGATGCGCAGAATGACCGGGGGCGGAGGTCCTGGTGGACAGATATTTAATATCGGAAAATCAAAGGCAGCCTTGTTTGATGCCGAAAATAAAGTACGCATTACGTTTGCCGATGTGGCCGGATTGGAAGAAGCAAAAGAAGAAGTTAAAGAGATCGTTGATTTCTTAAAGACTCCTCAGAAGTTTACCAAGTTGGGTGGAAAAATTCCCAAAGGTGCATTATTAGTAGGTCCTCCTGGAACCGGTAAAACCTTGCTAGCAAAAGCCGTAGCCGGTGAGGCTGGTGTTCCTTTCTTTTCATTATCAGGTTCTGATTTTGTCGAGATGTTTGTTGGTGTAGGCGCTGCACGTGTTCGCGACTTATTCAAACAAGCCAAAGAGAAAGCACCATGTATAGTATTCATTGATGAGATTGATGCGATCGGTCGATCCCGCGGAAGAGGCCAGATGCCCGGTGCGAATGATGAAAGAGAAAACACATTAAACTCGTTGTTGGTAGAGATGGATGGTTTTGCCACCGACAGTGGTGTAATTATTCTTGCCGCCACCAACCGACCTGATGTATTGGATTCTGCGTTGATGCGTCCGGGTCGTTTCGATAGACAAATTAGTATTGACAAGCCCGATATTTCTGGTCGCGAGCAAATATTTAAAGTGCACTTGAAGCCGATCAAACTTTCCAAAGATGTGGATGCAAAAAAATTGGCAGCACAAACTCCTGGTTTTGCCGGAGCAGAAATTGCCAACGTATGTAACGAAGCTGCATTGATTGCTGCGCGCAGAGATAAATCTGAAGTAGACATGCAAGACTTTCAAGATGCGGTTGACCGTGTGATTGGAGGACTTGAGAAGAAAACAAAAATCATTTCACCCGAAGAGAAACGCATCGTTGCGTATCATGAAGCAGGTCACGCTGTGGCGGGATGGTTCCTGGAACATGCTGATCCACTCGTGAAGGTGAGTATTGTACCTCGTGGTGTTGCTGCATTGGGTTATGCTCAATATCTACCTAAGGAACAGTTCTTATATCAGACTGAACAGTTACTCGATGAGATGTCCATGACCTTTGGCGGACGTGCTGCGGAAGATATTGTGTTTGGAAAAATATCAACCGGTGCATTAAGTGATCTTGAGCGCACTACGAAGATGGCCTACAGCATGGTTACCGTTTACGGAATGAACAATGCTATTGGAAATCTTTCCTTCTACGATTCGAAGCAATCTGACTACGCATTCAACAAACCATATTCAGAAGCTACTGCCGAAAAAATTGATATTGAGGCCAAGAAAATTATTGACATCGCTTACGAGCGCACGAAGGCAATGCTGATCGATCATCGTGAGCATCTTGAGATCATTGCGAAGGAATTATTGGAGAAGGAGATTCTCTTCCAAAGTGACCTGGAGCGTTTGATCGGTAAACGGCCATTTGCTCATCAAACCACATATGAGAAATTTACTAACGCTAAAACTCCTGAGTTGAAGCCGGCAGAACCATCAACTAATGGCTCTGTGGTGGAACCCAAGAGTGAAGAGCCTAATAAGGAACCCGCTGCTGAAGTGGCTCCTGACAAAGTTTAAGACATCTATAAAATAAAACCTAAAAAGCCTTTCGATGTCAAAACCGGAAGGCTTTTTTCATTGATCCGGTTTTCGCGTTATTTGCAGATATGGCCCATCAGATTCACCTGACCAACGGAAAGAAATTATACTTCGCCTCAGATTTTCATCTGGGGGTGCCCGATCATGAATCAAGCCTGGCCCGTGAAAAAAGAATCGTAAAATGGTTGGATACCATTTCCGCAGATGCGCAGGCCATCTATTTATTAGGAGACATTTTTGATTTCTGGTTTGAATATCGTCACGCTATTCCCAGAGGTTTTATCAGGTTGCAAGGAAAGCTCGCTGAATTACGAGACAAGGGTATGTCCATCTATTTCTTCACCGGCAATCACGATATGTGGATGTTCGATTACTTTGAAAAGGAAATGGGTATCGTAATCTATCGTGAGCCACAAGTGCTGGAGATTGGAAAGCATAAATTATTAGTTGGCCATGGTGATGGACTTGGCCCTGAAGACAATACCTATAAAATCCTCAAGAAGTTTTTTAATAGTTCTATTTGTCAATGGTTGTTTGCACGCATTCATCCTAATCTCGGTGTTGGCATTGCTAATTACTGGAGCAAACAAAGTCGCATCAGCAATACGAAAATGGAAGAGAAATTTCAAGGAGAAGAAAATGAATTCCTACTCACCTATTGCCGTGAACTGGAGAAATCAACACATCATGATTTCTATGTTTTTGGTCATCGTCATTTGCCATTAGATCTTAAGGTGGGTGAAAACAGTCGTTACTTGAATCTGGGTGAATGGGTACACTTCAACACCTATGCAGAATATGATGGTCAGGAATTTTCTTTGAAGACATTCACAGCATGATCAGCAGATTTACTCAACCACATTTCGTTTTAATAGTCATCTTCACTCTTCTTACTATTCAGGAAGGAAGATCACAAAATCAACTCACTAAAATAAAGGAGTGGACTGGCCGGGAAATTGTGAATGTTTCGGTAGACCGAATTGGCAATTTTTTCCTGCTTCGAAAAAAAGGAGGAATAAAAAAATATGATGCGGATGGTAAAGTAATGGCATCTCTTCCTAAAAGAAAACCAACGCTGATTGAACCGTGGTATCATCCCAGCATTTTTATATACGACCGCAAAACACAAAAATATTTTTCATTCGGACGCCTCTTTGAAAATGTAAAGGAATATAAACTGGCACCAGAATTCGCCATCGAACCAAACTTGGTTTGCCCTACGCATGATAATCGTTTATGGATATTAGATAGAGCCGACTACTCTTTAAAAAAAGTAAACCCACTCAATCAGGAAGTGATTAATGAATTCACGCTTGATCTCGGATCTTCAACACCAGAGTTTACCTACCTCAGAGAATATCAAAACTTAATTTTCCTTCAGGAAAAAAATGTTGGAATCTGGATCGTCAATGCGTTGGGTAAAATCATCATAAAAATCGAAATCAAAAATCCTGGCAACTTTGGTTTCTTTGGTCAGGAGCTTTACTACCTGGAAAATAATAGCATCCGCTTTTTCGATTTGCTTACGGAA
>JAYVTC010000228.1:0-12235 GCA_043774745.1 Cyclobacteriaceae bacterium
GGTTTTTACTCCATTCGTAGTGGTTGTTGGTGGTAAATATTTTTTGCCGGTGCCGGAGTGCCTTATTTTTTAAACTGAGTTTAACCCATTTTTTTAAGCTCACTCTGTCCCGCTCCGACTTGTCGGGGTGGGACAGTTTCATTTTATGTCAATTGAGAGGGTCTGATTTTCTATTCTGGCATAACTACCAATTTCGATTTGATTGAATTGGCATCTCAGTTGTATTCTATCTGACAAACACGTACAGATATGAAAACGAAAGCAGTTTTATTCGTCTTGGTGGTTGTTCTTACTTCCTGTGATATCCTGATCGTTGAACCGATCTATAACAATCGTGATCGGGTAACAGGTTCTTATCAGGTAGACGAACATAGCCAGACATACAATGACTATACGCGATTTTCAATTTATATCCGTAAATCAGGTAGCTATGATGGCGTTATCATTGAGAACTTTTACGATGCGAATGTGAATGTTAGAGCAACGGTTGCTTCTGATAAGATTTATATATCCAGACAGATTGTTGATGGATACGAGATAGAGGGAGTAGGTACTTTTTATGGAGATGAGATTCAATTTTCCTATAAAGTGAGGGACAGTTATTCGTACAACAAGCCTACTGATTTTTGCAATGCAACGGCATGGTTTAACTAAACAAAAAAGCCAGTACATTTTTAGTGTACTGGCTTTTTATTAAAATAATATTGAATTAGGCTACCTGAGCCTGCAACTTCTGTGAAAGAACAGATTTGGGTACTGCGCCAACTTGCTTATCTACTACCTGGCCATTTTTAAATACTAACAACGTAGGAATAGAGCGAACACCAAAGCGTGCTGTTACCTGAGGATTTTCATCCACGTTTAGCTTGGCAACTACAGCTTTACCTTCATAATCGCCAGCCAGTTCTTCAACTAACGGACCAATCATTTTGCAAGGGCCGCACCATTCCGCCCAAAAATCAACTAATACTGGCTTATCGCTGTTGATAGCCGCATCAAAATTAGAGTCGTTTAATTCTAGAGTTTTACCCATGGTATAATATGATTAAAGTGTTTTTTGGTTAATCTACAGGTTCCAACACAAAGGTAGATGAAATTGTTCCAATTTCAGTTTTTTCCATAGGAACCGCTTTTGCAATGCTCTCTGCTAGCCAGCGCACAACACCATTATCAGTGATAATACCAACCTCACCGTACTTCTTCAATTCTCTAATAAAATCGTTACTCACTTTTACTCGGCACGTGCGGGCAAGTAATTCAACCTGAAGACCTTCTGTCTCATCACTCAAGTACAGCCTGAAGTTTGAATTACCTGAATTTCTCTTGCAAAGTTTTTCGATTGTATTGTTAAAGTCTGAGTTGACAAGATCAAAGGGAAACCGTAAAGCAATACCCTGAACTTTTTTACCAGCCAGTTCATTAAGCAAATCGATGTTTCGGATTTTGAATTCCAGATTCTGATCGCCCCAGGCCTTCTTCACCACATTTCCTTCTACAAAAAGGAAGAGACCCGGCATGAGAAACGATTTGAATTTGAGATAGTCATCGCTCCAAAGCATGAATTCAAATTTTCCACTGTAGTCTTCCATGGTGAGTTTTCCGAATGGTCTTCCGGTCTTTGTCAATCGATGCTCAACCGCAGAAACAATTCCACCCACCTTACATTCTTTACCTTCAAGTGCCTCTATATCATTCAGGGTTGTTAACGATGTTGTGCAGAATGCATCCATCTCAAACTTGAAGTTATCCAATGGATGCCCCGAGATGTAAACACCAACGACTTCTTTTTCGAAATGTAATTTTTCAATTTCACTGAATGGTTCTATCGCATCAATTTTAGGTGGAGGCATAGCGGTTCCTGATGAGCCTCCAAACAAGCTCGCCTGTGTACTTTGAGCATCTTGCTGCATTTTGGTTGCATAGCGAATTACTTTTTCAGTAAGTGATAAGTCTCCCTCTTTGCCAGTGATGTATTGCCTGCGATGATATTCCGGAAAACAATCGAAGGTTCCTGATAATGCAAGGCACTCAAATGTTTTTTTATTCACAGAACGTTGACTCAAACGCTTAGCAAATTCAAAAATATCTTTATAGGGCCCATGTGCTTCACGCTCTGTGATGATCGCTTCAACGGCAGCTTCACCAGCACCTTTAATGGCACCTAAACCAAAACGGATTTCTCCTTTCTTATTTACTTCGAAGAAAACTCCCGATTCATTTACGTGTGGACCGAGTACTTCAATCCCCTGCTTTCTACATTCCTCAATAAAGTAAGTAATGTTATCAAGGTTATTTTGAGAGTGTGTTAATACAGCTGCCATATATTCAGCAGGGTAGTTCGCTTTCAGATAGGCCGTTTGATAGGCAACTAATGAATAGCAGGTTGAGTGCGATTTATTAAATGCATATTGTGCGAATGCCTCCCAATCTTTCCAAACTTTTTCTGCGATTACTTCATCATGCCCATTTGTTTTGCAACCGGCAATGAATTTATCTTTCATTTTATCCAATACTTCCTTCTGCTTTTTGCCCATGGCTTTACGCAGCACATCGGCATCACCTTTCGAAAAGTTAGCAAGTTTCTGAGACAGCAACATCACCTGCTCCTGATACACAGTAATTCCATACGTATCTTTCAGATACTCTTCCATCACGGCCAAATCATATTTGATAGGCTCACGACCATGCTTACGTGCAATGAAATTCGGAATGTATTCCATCGGCCCTGGACGATACAACGCGTTCATGGCAATGAGGTCATCAAACTTATCTGGCTTTAATCCACGTAAGTAGCTTTGCATCCCGTCCGATTCAAATTGAAATGTGCCAGTAGTTTCTCCTCGTTGATAAAGTAGGTAAGTCTTCTGATCATCAAGTGGAATCGTATCGATATCAATAACAATTCCATGACGCTTCTTAATATTTTTTAACGCTGTCTTTATAATCGTAAGTGTAGTCAAACCTAAAAAGTCCATCTTCAACATGCCGGCACTTTCAACTACACTGTTGTCGAATTGCGTAACCAGCATGGTTGAATCTTTCGCAGTCGATACCGGTACAAACTTCGTGAGATCATCCGGTGTAATGATCACACCACAAGCGTGTGTTCCTGTATTTCGAAGAGAACCTTCAAGAATAATGGCTTGCTTGAGTACCTGTGCTTTTAGATCAGTACCTTTTTTTATTTCATTTAACTCTTTTACTTCCTCAAATGCTTTTTCCAAGGATGTTCCTGGTCGCTCAGGGACTAACTTGGCCAGCGTGTTTGCATCGGCAAGCGGCAGCTCCATTACACGGGCACAATCTTTTATGGATGACTTTGCCGCCATCGTACCATATGTGATGATCTGGGCCACTTGATTGTGTCCATATTTCTGAATCACATAATCCAATACCTTATCACGACCTTCATCGTCAAAGTCAATATCAATATCGGGAAGCGATACACGATCTGGATTAAGAAAGCGCTCGAACAGTAAATCGTATGCAATGGGATCCACATTAGTGATGCCAATACAAAATGCTACTGCAGAACCAGCAGCCGATCCACGACCTGGACCAACGGACACACCCATTTCCCGTGCCTTCGAAGTGAAATCCTGTACGATGAGAAAATAACCTGGGTAACCTGTCTTCTTGATTGTTTCTAACTCGAAGTCAATACGATCTTTAATTTCTGTAGGGAGTTTTGGATATCTTTTCTTAGCTCCTTCATACGTGAGATATTTCAGATACTCATCTTCCGTTTCAAACTCTTTTGGTATATCAAACTTTGGCAGGAGCACATTTCGCTTCAACTCATAGGACTCAACCTTATCAATGATTTCACTGATTGTACCGATCGCTTGGGGAAGATCATGAAACAATGATTTCATTTCATCCTGCGTCTTGAAGTAGAATTCAGTATTGGGAAGTCCATAACGGGTTCCCCGTCCTTCACCTATAGGAGTGGATTTAAATTCTCCTTCTTTAATGCAGAGAAGAACATCGTGTGCATTAGCTTCTTCCTTTTTGAGGTAGAAGCATTCATTGGCTGCAAAATATTTTACATGATATTTTTCTGCAAAGCGAAGAAGAGTATCATTCACTCTGTCTTCTTCACGCATGCCGTGTCGATTCAGTTCAATGTAGAAGTCTTCTCTAAATTGTGAATGCCACCAAATAAATGCTTCTTCTGCTTGACGTTCACCAACGTTTAATATCAGATATGGAATTTCGCTATGAAGTCCACCGGTTGTAGCAATGATTCCTTCTTTATATTGCGTGACAAGTTCTTTATCAATGCGAGGATAAATCCCGTAAAGACCTTCTATAAAACCTATAGAACTTAATTTAGCCAGATTATGATAGCCGGTTTTATTTTTTGCCAGAAGAACCTGTTGATATCTCTTATCAGGATTGTCCTTAGTGAATTTTAGTTTCTTACGTTCTTCCGACATGAAGTATTCGCAGCCCACTATTGGTTTTATCTGATGCTTTAATGCTTCGCTCACAAATTTGAATACACCATACATGTTGCCAAAATCTGTTAAAGCAACGGCAGGCATTCCTTGCACTTTTGCAATCGTAATCAGGTCACTTATTTCGGGTGTGGCCTGAAGTACAGAGAATCTTGTGTGTAAATGAAGGTGACAGAACGGTTTATCAATGAGGGTTTCTGTGCCTGATCGAGAATAGGTGATCTCTTTTTTCTTTTCTCTTTTTGATGAATTACCAGCCTCGAGGTTTGGTTCTTCATATTCAATCTCTTCACATGGAGTGTTATCAAAAGGATTGACTACTTTTTTAATGATGAGACCAAAGAATGAACGTGCCGTGGCAGCAACATCATAAGAGGCATCGTGCGCATCTTCAAATCCTTTTCCGAATAGCTTTTCATGAAGCTCATTGAGACGGGGCATTTTTAGTTTTCCACCCATTCCACCCGGCAACTGACAAAAATCTATGGAGACGATACCTGTATCAATTTTTTCTAGTGAAAGGAATTGCTCTGTCTCAATGGATTGCCTGACAAACTCAGCTCCAATAATGTTAATGTCGAATTCAATATTGTGACCAACAAGTACTTGTGTATTACTAAGGTCTTGTAAGAAGTAATCAAGTACCGTTCTTAAATCATGACCTTCTTCAAGCGCCCTTTTGGTCGAAATGCCATGAATCTGTTCTGCTTTGAATGGGATATCGAACCGCTCTGGTTTTACAATGTAATTCTGCTGTGAAATTAGTTTTCCTTTTTTGTCATGAAGTTGCCACGCTAGCTGAACTAATCTGGGCCAGTTTTCTGAATCGGTAAGCGGTGCTGTTTTATTTCTTGGTATTCCGGTTGTCTCGGTGTCAAAGATTAAGTACATGAATCAATATGATTGAGGTTGAGCGTAAAAATAGAGAATCTGAATCATTTAAGGGTGTTCCAAATTTAAATAAAAATCCAATTTTGGGACAAATTCCTAATTTAAAATTAATTAAGTATTTCAAATTCAATCATTTATGATTTATGGATAATATTTTGAGTAATTAATGTAATTCCAATTAAGAATATGAAAAAGTTATTTAAGCCTGTTGTGAATTTTGTAAAAAGGGAATGGTTCCTTTTGATTATGTTAGCTGCAATTGTTCTGATTGTGATGTTGTTTGATGCCCTTTAGCTTCTCTTAAATAGACTTTAAACACAAGGAACAACCTTGTATTTAGAAATAGTTTAAATTTCATTCACAATTGTTTGGTATAGCTTTGAGAAGTATTTTTGATTCCGTTCAATTATTCAACTCGATTTTATACTATGAAGTCTTTATTCGCCATGTTTATCTTAACTGATAACAATAGGACAGGTAGATTTCATTTGATCTTAAACAAACAATTAATAACACATGAAATGGTTTCTTGATCTCTTTTCAAGTTCGCTTGGAAGAAAGGTGCTCATGGCGCTTACTGGTCTTTTCTTAATAGCATTCCTCACCGTTCACCTTGCAGGGAATCTTCAGCTGCTTAAGGATGATGGTGGTAAATCATTTAACACCTATGCGGAGTTCATGGGGACTAACCCTCTGATTCAGTTTATCTCAAAAGGAAATTTTGCTCTGATTCTCATTCACATCCTTTGGGCAATTCTTCTTTCTAGAAAAAACAGACAGGCTCGTGGTGAGGTGAGTTACACAATCACTCCTAAAAAATCTCCCTGGACATCTCGCAACATGGGCATTTTAGGAACCATTATTTTAATCTTTCTGGTAATTCATATTCGTCACTTTTATGCCGAAGCCCATTTTGGAAGCATTCCTACGCAAATGTATGATGATAAAGAGGTGAAAGATTTATATGGTGAAGTAGTTCGCTGGTTTAAAGTGGATTGGTATGTAGCACTTTATGTTTTTTGTATGGGGGCTCTTGGTTTCCATCTATGGCATGGCTTTACAAGCGCTTTTCAAACATTGGGCTTAAACCATATGAAGTACAATCCTGTTATAAATTTTGTGGGTAAAGCATTTGCAATCATTGTTCCAGCTTTGTTTGCATGGATTCCAATCAGGATGTTCTTTGTTTAATCTTTCACTGAATAGTTTTAAAAAAAATTAATCATAAATCATGAAGCTCGATTCAAAAATTCCGGAAGGACCTTTAGCGGAAAAATGGACAAAGCATAAATTCAATTTGAAGCTTGTAAATCCTGCCAACAAAAGGAAGTATGACGTGATTGTAGTCGGTACAGGTTTAGCTGGAGCATCGGCTGCCGCATCACTCGGTGAATTAGGATACAACGTAAAAGCATTTTGCTATCAGGATAGCCCACGCAGAGCACATAGTATTGCGGCTCAGGGTGGTATTAATGCAGCAAAGAATTATCAGAATGATGGTGATAGTGTATATCGCCTATTCTATGATACAGTTAAAGGCGGAGACTACCGTGCGCGCGAAGGTAATGTGTATCGTTTGGCCGAGACCAGCGTAAGTATTATTGATCAGTGCGTTGCGCAAGGAGTTCCTTTCGCTCGGGAATATGGTGGACTTTTAGCGAACCGTTCATTTGGTGGTGCCCAGGTATCAAGAACTTTTTATGCACGAGGTCAGACGGGACAGCAGTTGTTATTGGGTGCTTATGGTGCGCTTAACCGACAAATTGCAAACGGAAAAGTTACGATGAATACTCGTTGTGAGATGCTTGATGTAGTGGTGGTTGATGGAAAGGCCAGAGGTGTTATCACTCGCGATATGATTACAGGAAAGATTGAGGCTCATAGCGCCCATGTTGTGATCTTATGCACAGGTGGTTATAGCAATGTTTTTTTTCTATCAACTAGTGCTAAAGGGTGTAACGCATCAGCGATATGGCGTGCTCATAAGAAGGGTGCCTTTTTCGGAAATCCTTGCTTTACACAGATTCACCCTACGTGTATCCCAGTGACAGGAAGCCATCAGTCGAAACTTACGCTGATGTCTGAGTCTCTACGTAATGACGGTCGAGTATGGGTGCCTAAAAAGGCAATGCCTGGATTGAAATCAAAAGATGCAGCCAATATTCCTGAATCAGAAAGGGATTATTTCTTGGAAAGAAAATATCCTTCTTTCGGTAACCTCGTTCCTCGTGATGTAGCTTCACGAAATGCCAAGCAAGTATGTGATGAAGGCAGAGGTGTAGGATCAGGTCTGGCCGTGTTCCTTGACTTTACCGATGCCATTAAACGCATTGGAGAAGACACAATAAGAGCAAAATATGGTAACCTCTTTGATATGTATGCGCAGATTACAGGGGAAAATCCTTATAAAGGCCCAATGATGATTTACCCGGCTGTTCACTATACTATGGGTGGACTTTGGGTTGATTACAACTTGATGACAACTGTGCCCGGTTTGTATGCATTGGGTGAATGTAATTTCTCTGACCACGGTGCAAACCGCCTGGGAGCTTCGGCCCTGATGCAAGGCTTAGCGGATGGCTATTTTGTAATACCTTATACCGTTGGTGATTATCTGGCAACCATAGGATGGAGTGATAAAGTAGGAACAGATCATCCTGCCTTCAAAGATGCTATGGATGAAGTGAATGATCGCGTCAATAAATTAATCAGTATAAAAGGTAAGAAGACGGTAGATGAATTTCATCGTCAGTTAGGACTTACCATGTGGGAATATTGCGGTATGTCGCGCACCGAAGAAGGCCTAAAGAAAGCGAAGAAAATTATTCAGGATTTGCGTACAGAATTTTGGACAAATGTAAATGTCTTAGGTTCTTCTAATGAATTGAATCAGGAGTTAGAGAAAGCAGGTCGTGTAGCTGACTTTTTAGAGTTAGGCGAACTAATGGTGGATGACGCTCTTAATCGTTCAGAGTCTTGTGGTGGTCACTTCCGTGAAGAATCCCAAACTCCGGAAGGTGAGGCACTACGTAAAGACGATGAATTTGCTTACGTGGCCGCCTGGGAATATAAAGGCGATGGCCAGCCCGAAATCCTTAATAAAGAGGAATTGAAATTTGAAAATGTAAAACTTACTCAACGTAGCTATAAATAATTATGAAGATTACGTTAAAAGTCTGGAGACAAAAAAACAAGGACAGCAAAGGCGAGTTCAAAACCTACGAACATAATCACGTATCAACCGATATGTCATTTCTTGAAATGCTCGATGTATTGAATGAAGAGCTGACCAAGAAAAACGAGGAGCCTATTGCGTTTGATCATGACTGCCGTGAAGGTATTTGTGGAATGTGCAGTTTATATATTAATGGTCATCCTCACGGCCCATTGCAAACAACGGCATGCCAGTTGCACATGCGTTCATTCAAAGATGGTGAAACCATTACGATAGAACCCTGGAGAGCTAAGCCCTTTCCTGTTATTAAAGATCTGATCGTTGATCGCACTGCCTTTGAGCGTATTCAACAAGCCGGTGGTTATGTAAATGTTAATACAGGCGGTGTTCCGGATGCTAATGCTATACCTATTCCAAAGAATGTAGCTGAAGAAGCGTTTGATGCAGCAGCGTGTATTGGCTGTGGAGCTTGTGTGGCAGCTTGTAAGAATGCTTCAGCCATGTTATTTGTTAGCGCAAAAGTTTCGCAATTCGCCTTATTGCCTCAAGGACAAGTGGAAAGAAAAACACGGGTAGAAAAAATGGTCGCACAAATGGATACGGAAGGATTTGGTTCTTGTACCAATACCTACGCGTGTGAAGCAGAATGCCCTAAAGGAATTAAAGTAACTAATATAGCGCGTATGAACCGTGAGTATTTTTCTGCCATGCTAAGTTCGTATCAGATCGAAGCTGGTGGAGGTGAATAAATAATTGAAAATTAAACAACAAAAGCCCGGTGAATGCCAGATTTTTTGGTTGTGTCGAATGATCAATTATTCACTCTTACAAGGTGCGAATCCCGTTCTCCCATTCTCAATACTTTTAGCCATAGAAGCGCCAATGTTTCCACCAGCAAGAATGACGTCACGTTCAGTGCCAACATCAGATAAATGAATCTTAACACAAGCATCTAATTTGATTAGATCTGAGTATGATATCTCTGATTCGTCTGCAAGTTGTTTTAAAATAGTTTCACTAGTTCCTGTTTTTGCATTTACAGGACTCAATAAAGCAGCTACTTCAGCACCTGGTGACGAGATATCGCCCAAGTGAAGATGAACTGGAAGTTTGGATTCTCCAGAAGTACCTGCGAGTTTCACAGTGACCTGAGTTGATCCATCTCTTTTTTCTTTCATGGTAACAATACCGGAAATATTGTATTGCGATGAAGATTGGAGCTCATAGGTAACCTCATTTCCCGTGAAATCACCGGTACTCAAATTTTCCTGACAAGAATTCAAAATGGCAATAAGGCCAGCAAGAAATAACAACTTTTTCATTTCCTTAATTTTTCTGGTAATACAAGATTAAAGGTAAAAAAATTCAAAGCATAGATATTTTCTTTGGATTTACTTATTTATAGAAATATTGGCTATCCTGATTTGGCATGGATATGGTATATTCGCTTTAGCGTTTTAATAAGTAACTATATTGTGAATCGTTTCTTACTCATATTCTTGATTATTTCAGGTTGCAGCCCATCAGCAACCAAGTCATCTCTTAAATCGGATTCTCAAAAATTAAAGCCAGTATGGTTAGCCGCTAAACCTGTTCAGCCTGGCTATTTTGTTGGTATTGGTCACGGCACCAAAGATGGATCAAATAACTATATACAATCAGCCAAAAGCAGCGCATTGGAAGATCTTGTCTCAGAGATTAAGGTGAATATTTCCTCAACTTCGGTTTTGAGTCAAATTGATGCTAATAGGGAATTTCAGGAGAGATATGAGCAAATTATTCAAACAACCGTAGTGGATGAAATTGAAGAGTTTGAACAAGTTGATGCGTGGGAGGATCAGCTTAATTATTGGGTATACTACCGATTATCGAAGCAGCGATATAAAGAAATTAAGGATGAGAAAAAACGTAATGCTGTTTCATTAGGATTAGATTTTTTTACAAAAGCAAAGTATGCAGAACGGAATTCGGAGCATGTTCTGGCGCTTGGATTTTACTATCAGGGATTTCGGTCGATTGAGAAATATCTTGATGAACCAATACGATTAGAATTTGAAGGCAAGGAAATACTATTGACGAATGAGATTATTGCCAGTATGCAATTGCTGTTGGAAAGAATGGACCTCTCATTGGAGCCCAAAGAGATAATGCTTAACCGCAGGCTGGCACAAAGTGAATTATCAGTGATTGCTAAAGCCACGGACAAGAGTTCTCAAAAAGCAATATCAGGTCTACCGCTAACCGCTTCCTTTGAAAAAGGATCAGGTGATGTTTTCCCCAACTATAAAACAGATGAAGCAGGCCGTACAAAAATTTTATTGACGAAGATTAGCTCCAGGGACATTGAGCAGACTGTAGCTGTTAAAGTAGATGTAATGAATTTTGCGGGGCAGAGCAGTTCAGAAATATATCCACTCATAGCGAAGAAAATGGTTGTACCAAAGGCAACATTTCTAATGAGGGTGCAGCGACCAATAGTTTATATATCTTCTGTTGAAAAGAGTTTGGGTTTGGATAAACCAAATCAACAGCTCACTAATAAAATAAAAAACTATTTATCTAACTCAGGATTTGAGTTTACCGATGATAAGAGTAAGTCTGAGCTTTTATTGGATATTAATGCCAATTCAGAAAAAGGGGCAGTGTCGGGAAGTATTTACATCACCTACGTTACTGCCGTAATACGGATGGCAACAACGAAGGACAATAAAGAGATTTATGCGACTACACTTGATCGTGTAAAAGGTTTTAGTCTGGACTATGAAAGATCAAGCCAGGAAGCCTATAATAAGTCATTGGAAACTCTTGAGAAGGAAAAGTTGCCTGAGTTACTTAACACGATTTTGCAGTAATCCTTGATTTTGACACGATTTGGCAGTTAATACACTTTCAGGAACTAAAAAATGAAACTGGCCTATAAATTGTAATTAATTAAATTGCATAACCAAAACACCAAATAGATTATGAAAAAGTTAAATTATGTTTCTTTAGTAGTTCTGATAGCGGCTGCTCTGATTGCCGGTTGTAAAGCAAAAAAAACTCCTGCTGGAGAAAAGGAAGTTATTGTTCCTTGTTCAGGTTCTGAATACTTCACTACGTCAAAATACTTTCGTGCCAATTCTATTGGCGAAAGTCAGGATCAGGTGACTTCTAAAAAGAAGGCCTTAACGAATGCGCGCAATGAACTTGCGCAAGCCATTAATACCACTGTAAAAACTGTGACTGATAACTATGTCAACTCACGGGAGATGAATAATAAGGAAGCAGTGGAAGAGCGATTTGAAAGTTTGAACCGTGAAATCGTGGACCAAACATTGTCCGGAATTGTTACTAAGTGTGAAAAACTTATGAAGACTAACGAAGGTACATACAAAACCTATGTGGCAATTGAACTATCCGCTGATGATTTAGTTTCAAAATATAAGGAACGCCTTTCTACTGATGAACGTCTCAAAATTGATTATGATTACGAGAAGTTCAAGGAAACTTTTGAAAAAGAAATGGAGAAGATGGGTAAAAACTAATCTTACTTACTGTATACTGATAAGAAAAAAATCCCGATCACTCCATCGGGATTTTTTTATTATCAGTTTGTAACAAACTGTGTTTTAGTAACCCTCCGATCAAGTACATCTTGCTAGCGTGTGGTTTTGGTCATTTCTTTGTTGCCAACTCTATCGGTTTATTCTATGGCAACACAATTGGAAAA
>JAYVTC010000229.1:0-3240 GCA_043774745.1 Cyclobacteriaceae bacterium
GTATTGTCAAGGTTAACCCTGACAATGAAAATCACCAACATGGTTTCAAGTTTTACATGGCAAGTTGCTGATTTTCATTCGTCAATTATGCAATAGCAAATTGCTATTGCATAATTCGGGTTTAATTGCTCCAAGCTGGATGGTTGGTACACCTTTCTTCAGTATCGCGGTCGCGATAACGATCCCCAAAAAATATTTGCAGTTCACGAGGGAATGATTAGAATTTCAGGATAGGAGTGGGGCTGCATCCACGGAGGAAAGTGTTGGATCGGTGTAGGTTCAGGATTTTGAGAATGGTGATTAGTATACAAATAATCCGAGTGATCGAGCCAGCATGCATACACGGGCATCAGGGTCTTTTGATCAAGTGTTAATTCTTTTTCTTATACAAAACCATTTCTCCACCTTCATCACCCAATGCTTTTAGTGGATTGCCAATCGGTGTTTGATTGGTGTCTTCAGCCACTTGTGTTTTCACATATTGAATGAGTTCTGAAATGGCAAATTTATCTTTCTCATTTTCATTGAGATATTGAAGTAGTCTTTTAGCGAAAGGACTGTTGGTTCCAACGGGACCATCCGAAACGGTTTCTAATCGTCCGGAAGCAAGTCCCCATCGGGATCTGAATTTTTCTACCTGATCCGTATAACCCCTACGACTGTCACTGAACAACGCTCCTGAAAAACAAGCATCGGCAATTAAAAAAGTATGCTGAGAGTTGATCGCATTCAGTATTTTTAATATGTCAGTGTTTGACACGTATTCTCCGGTAGAGTTGGTGTTGGCCTCTTTTGGAATCCAATATCCTTCATTGAGCAGTGGATCAAAAAAACCATGACCGGAAAAGTAAATGACCAGATTATCCTTTGAGCCAACTTTTTCGATGAGACTGCGCAATCCATTGTAGATGTTGGTGCGGGTTGCTTGCTCGTCTTTAAGGACTGTTATATTCGAAAATTCAAAAGTATACTTAGTCAATAATGCCGACACAAGATCATTGCCATCTTTAACAGCATTGTTAAGTTTTGGCCAATGGCTGTAATTGTTAATGCTTACAACAAAAAGATGATTGACTGCTGTGGCACCCACGTACTCTTCGCCCTCCATATTCTTGCGCACGATAATGAATTTCTTCAAGGCAATGTTGTCATTGACATCCGTCACTTCCATGTTGAAGTAATTCTCACCCATGGCGAGCGGCAGACTGATAAAGAAATTTCCATTTTTTACAGGCTTTTCGATATTGTTGATTTTGAGTGATCGCACGCCTGACTCATCAGTGACAATACCACGTAAGTCAAGGATGTCTTTGTATACGACTACTTTATTATCAATGATGTTAACGGGATTGGAAACCAGAATCAAAGGTGCAGAGGTGTCTTTTGTATCTTTGAAATTAATAACCGGAGTAATATTCAGTGAACTTATATTCCATAAATTAACAGCCACACCGAATTCCTCTACACTGGCGATCTCCTGTCCACCAGGACTAATTGCAATTTTCATCACAGGAGACTTAAAATTATCTAACTTCAAAGCGATCATTCCGGACGCTACATTATAGAAGTTCACAGCTGTTTTTTCCAATGCTGCCGCAATGTACTTTCCATCGGGACTGAACTCGAGATCATAAATCCAACCTTTTTGTGGGATTTCTTTTGTCTTGGTTCCTGATTCTGAATCCCATAAGAAAATCATTTTATCGTCCCCACCACTGGCTATTATTTTTCCATCCGGAGAAAAGGACAAAGAGCGAATCCAACCATGATGCCCTTCCAACTTATTTATTACGTTTCCAGTGATAGTTTCGTAGATGAGAATAAATTTATCCCCACCACCTGCGGCAATATATTTTCCATCATTGCTTACTGCGAGTGCCCTGACATTTTTCTGAAAGTCCTTTTTTGTATACAACACGGTGCTAGTATTTCTTTCGCGCAGTGTTAGGGTGCCATCTTCAGCCAGTGCAATCACATACTTATCACCATATGCGAATCGGGCACCAATCACGGCAGCGCTATGGTCAGGATAAGTTTCTACTACTTCTCCTGTTGGAATGTTCCAGATCTTAATTTTTTTATCCGCTCCACCCGTAACCAACAGATTATTTTCTTTGTTAAAGGACAGATCAAGAATATCATTGCTATGAAGAGCACCCACAAATTCCTTTATACGTGTGTCGTTTCCGGCATTGTAAAGTTGAGGGCTTCTTCCTTTTGCAATCATGAAATACTGGTTGTCAGGAGAGAAACCCATAGCAGTCACATTTTTCGCGCTGATACTTAGTTTGTGTAAATCCTGAGCTTGTGTAGTGTTTAAAATCATGATCGAAACGCTGAAAATTAATTTCAGCTGGACCATTATACTTTTGGTTATTGATAAATCGATCATGAACAGAAAGGCTTTGAGTCGGGTTGTTGCTATTTATTCATTATTTTTTCTTACCAATATTGTAGCTAAGTCCTCCGGTAAGTTCAATAAAGGGTGAGTAAGAGCCAAACAGGTAATCGCTTGGTGATTCAAAGAAAAATCCATTTTTTCGGATCCGTATTGTCGCTTGTGGGAGTACTAAATAAAGTTTACTCCCCAGGCGCACCATTAGACCAACTGAAATACCAAAGAAGTTGGTTGAGTTCGAAATTCGATAAACACTTTTTTCCATGTACATGTCCAGCTTACCATAGCTAAATTCTGCAAACGGTCTGAATATCGGTTGACGCCCTGATGAAATTCTCAATTTAGCTCCATATAAAGAATGTGATGTGCCGTAGGTTGTATTACCGCTCCCATACTCACCCGTAAATTTTGTTGATGAAAAGACACCAACGGACGAGAAGACTCCCACGGAAAAGTGCTGTGATATATTCCAATTTAATTCAGCATGAAGCAACGGAGCGGTATAGCTATACAGATTATTATACTTATCCTTAATATCAGTCAGTAGTAAGGCTGCCCCACTTTTCACTTGAATATCCATGGAAGGTAGATGAAACTGTGCTATCGATGATTTAGCAGACAGTAAAGTGAGCAGCAGCAAAATTAATAGGAAGTTCTTATTCATAATAGAATTTGAGTCTTACACTCTGAGCTTTATCGCTACTGGTATTGGTGGAATTTTTCACCTCCCACCAATCATTGGCATAGGCAATGCGTATTAGGAAATTGATGGGTACCAACATCAGAGGATGAAAGTAATATTGATCCCCGCAACAATTGCGATCGCTTTCCTTGCGCCTGTT
>JAYVTC010000230.1:0-13553 GCA_043774745.1 Cyclobacteriaceae bacterium
CATTTAACCGTTAATTAACTGGCTTAAATTGGATCCTAAATCTACTAAAAATAGCTTCGTATAAAAAAGGGACATATTTCGATATGTGGATTCCTGAAAAGTTGCAAGCTATGATTCAAAGATTTCCTGATTTCCGGGTCAGGATAATTCAATTGTATCAAAACGATGAAAATTTTAAATCACTCTGCGAAGACTACTGGTTATGCTCCACTTTATTGGCAAAGCATAAGAGTAATGTTGACACCGACTTAGAACTAGAGAATGAATATGACTCCATCTGTGCTACACTTGAAAACGATATCGACCAATATTTAAATAAATAACCGCTATAAAAATGATTAATAAAATTAGTTACCTACTGGCCGGACTGCTTCTCATTGCCTCCTCGCTTGTCGCGCAAGTTGACAAAGATGCACTAGCCCTTAATATTTCAAAAGCTGAACAGGCAAATCAGCAAAAACTAAAGGATTATGTTTGGAAGCGAAGATCGGACGTGTTTATGGAAAGTAAATTAATGCTCACTACCATTACCGAATTTAGTTATCTACCCGATGGAAAGTTGGAGACAAAGATTGTTGATGCCGAAACCTCTATTCAAAAAAAGCCAGGCCTGAGAGGTAAAGCACAAGCCAACGCAGTAGAAGACAAAGTGGATTACATCGAAAAGTCGTTAGCGCTCGCGCTTCAATATGCGTTTATGTCGAAAGGAGAAATGGTGGATTTTATCAGTAAGGCAACCATCACCGAGAAGAATGGACAACTGGAGGCCGTAGCGGATAATGTGCACGTAGATGGAGATCGCTTGTTAGTTAAGATCGATCCTATAACTTATCTTTTCACCTATAAAGAGTTCACCAGCCTATTGGGCAAGGACAAGGTGGAGGGTAAATTGAACTATGAAAAGTTTAGCAGCGGCACGAATCATTTATCTACAACAGCATTACTCTTACCTGCGCAAAAGATTAATATTGACGCGAAAAATCAAGATTATACCATTCGGGTAAAGTGATGGCATGCCCGGTACCTGGCAGATTGATACAAATTGAACTCAATTTAATTAGTTGTAATTTTCGTTTCCACGAAATATTAATTCCGATGAAAAGATTATTCGTACTTGCTATCATTACTTTCTTCTATTCTTGCAATCAAAAGCAAACTGAAAAAATCGGGGTGCCACAGCCCAATATTTTATTAATTGTGGCCGATGATCTGGGCTACAGCGACATTGGTCCTTTTGGCGGAAACATCAACACACCAGTGCTTGATCAATTTAGTAAGCAGAGTATTTTGTTTTCAAATTTTCATGTGCTCCCTACCTGCTCGCCAACACGCTCTGCGCTTCTGACCGGAAACGACAATCACGTTGCCGGTATGGGCATTATGAGTGAGATGGATTATCCTCTCCTTCACAACAAGCAATTACCTGGTTACGCAGCCTACCTCAGTAGTCAGGTGGCTACTATTCCAGAACTATTGAGTGAAAATAATTATCACACGTACGTGGTAGGTAAGTGGCACCTGGGCGAAGGCCCTGGGAAAGATCCTGTTGATCGCGGCTTTGAAGAAACATTCATTTTAGGAACAGGTGGTGGAAGCCATTGGAATGATAAAAAATCATTGGCACCGCCACAACACATGAGCTACTTTCGAAATGGAGTTGAAGTAGAACCCCCGGCCGATTTTTATTCATCCAGAAATTACACAGACTCCCTCATCCAATTTATTGATCGCAATAAAGATGACAAGAAACCCTTCTTTGGATTTCTTTCCTACACAGCCGTACATGATCCCTTGCACGCACCTAAAGAATTCATAGACAAATACAAAGGAAAATTTGATATGGGCTGGGATTCATTGTGGGTAGAGCGATTTAACAATTTGAAAGCACTGGGTGTTGTGCCCGCTGATGCAAAAGGTGTTATCAATCCCTCTATACCCAAATGGAAATCATTACCGAAAGAACACAAGGAAGAGTATGCACGTGATATGGAAGTGTACGCTGCTATGCTCGATTATATGGACATGAGTATTGGTCGTGTGTTTGATTACCTGAAGAAAACAGGACAGTATGAAAATACATTGATCATTTTCATGTCGGACAATGGTGCCAATGGTGCCATGGCTACCTCCTATCCGGGAAATTTTGATGGCAAATATTTATCCTCATTTAATAACGCATTGGAGAATCGAGGATTGCAAGGTTCCTACATAGAAACAGGACCAGGTTGGGCCCAGGCTTCTTCGGCACCCTTCCGGTATTTTAAAACGTTTACAACAGAGGGCGGGATTCGTGCTCCATTAATGATCAAGATGCCCGGCCAAATGCAAGAAGCAGGAAAATGGAATAAGAACTTTGTACATGTTACCGATATTATGCCTACGCTATTGGAGATCACCGGAACGCAGTATCCGACAGCCTATAAGGGAAATAAACTACATGCTTTGGTGGGCAAATCAATGACTCCCACAATTAACAATAGTTCAACTGAAATTCATGCGAATGATGGAATGGGGTATGAATTGTTTGAGATGAAAGCCTATATCAAAGGGAATTGGAAAATATTACGATTACCTATGCCTATGGGTTCGGGCGAGTGGGAATTATATGATATAGAGAAAGATCCAGGTGAAACGACCGATATGTCCGTTCAATTTCCGGAAGTAAAACAACAACTGATTAATGCCTGGATTGAATATGCGAGGCAAAATGAAGTATATGACCACAAAGGTCATTATGATTCGGTCTATCGTAAGAATTTTTAAATATTATGAAAACACAAAATAATAGTAAAAGTCTTCTGTTGTTGGTTGTCTTTAATCTCTGTGTGGTTATTACCCATGCACAAGATCAAGGAACCGCAACGGAAAGTTTACAAGCCGCAATTGATCATCAATCATTTACCTTTCTTGCGCAGTCGATGTCTCCCATGAAAGGAGGCACGCGTCAATTGAATCCTGGGTACTCCTTTTCCGTGAAAGGGGACACCTTGGTCGCCAACCTGCCATATGTTGGACGAGCATATCAGGCTTCCATGGGTAATGACGGAGGATTCAATTTTACTTCTTACCTGTTCGACTATCAAATCAAACTGAGAAAAAAGGGTGGATGGAATATTACTATTAAGACAAAGGATTTAAAGAGTCAGCGACAATTTAATTTGACTGTATTTCAAAATGGATCGGCTTCTCTCAATGTATCGTGCAATGACCGCGAATCCATCAGCTATAGTGGCTCAATTGATACGGGAAAAATTAGAATCAAATAAAAAAGATCATTCGGAAGTTATAATCATTAATGACTTGACGCGTATGACAATCGAACCTGTACTATTGGCAACCAACTACTCCTATCAAAAATGGATTGAAGCAGGTTATCATCAATTCTCCCTGGAGGGACTTGAAGGGATTCAGGTTGAACGCATAGCCAGAATGTTAAAATTGAATAAATCAGGATTTTACCATTATTTTGGCGACCGGGAATATTATTTGAAGCAAATACTTAAATTTCATCATAGACAATTTGAGTCGGTGGTAACAGAAATGCGGGAGATGGCACAGTTTGATCCGGATTTCTTTCGCCTCATGATGCAACATAAATTATCCGTTATGGTTCAAATGCAACTATTGCGCTATCGTCATCATGATCTTTGCAATACGTACTATATTCAAGTAAACAATCTGATGGATAAAGAAATCTTACCAGAATGGTCAACGTTCATTGGTATTCCAAATGACGCAAAACTTGCCCTGCAGTTGTTTGGCTACACACGTGATTTGATCTATTCGCGAATTACCCCGGAAAACATGAACCATGAGTTTATCAGGAATCTGTTTTATGAAGTGAAGCAAGTGGCGCAAAGTCTCCTTGAAAAAAGTTATGCCAGCCATAGACAATGATTTGATCTTGAATCGTGAAAGGCATAGTACAATAATAAAATAGTTCAAACTCGCGGATACTGAGACCTATGCTGATCAAGAAATAAAATGATTCTATCGAAATTGGTTGAGGTTCAAACTCCTCAATAAAGATTGACCCGAAGACCAATGTCATTAAGTTAAGAGTGCCGATGGTGATTTTTTACCACTGAGGTCACAGAGAAATGACACACAGAGAGGCATGGAGCTTAATCTCTTTGATTTCTCTGTGGCTTTTTTCACCGTGATTTCTCCTTGGTTAATTTTTTCTTGCATTATATGCTCCTTAACTTAATGACATGCCCGAAGACATACCGATTAAAAAGTTGGATTGCATTCCCACCTGAACTAATCGGGCTTCTAATTCATCGAACTCATGGCCTACGCACTTAAACAACCTAACTGAAATTATTTCGCTAAAGCCCCAGGTTTATTATTTAGCATGTATTTCAATTTATACTACTTTTATTCAACGAAAAAGTCTAACCTCAATTATGACTATGAACTCAGATCCTAATACCTTTAAAAAAAGTGGCCAGTGAAAAGAAGTATCTTAGTTTCATTTTTAGTCATATTGATCATTGCCTCTATTTTTCTATATAGAAATTATAACCGTCTGATTTCTGAAAGCCTGATAAAAAGTTATAATTCCAGTATTGCAGCAGACGTCTATGAATTGAAATTTGAAAAACTACATGTAAACTTCATTGAAGGCAGCATTAAGCTCGTCAACGTAAGCCTCCTTCCACGCGAAAGACCTCTTCACGATTATCCTTACATCAATAGCTCATTTCGACTAGAGACAGAAATGATCACGCTGGAAAATGTTGAGCTGAGTACCCTGCTTAGCTCTTCCAAACTTATCCTGAACAGAATTTCAATTACAAAGCCAGATGTGGGCGTAACGCTTACAGGAACCAGGCACATCATCATGCCATTCACCAATTCAACAGATACCGTTCAACAAAGTACTGAGAAGAAGAAATCCCTGAAGTCATTCATGCTGAATGAATTTCAATTAATCAATGCTTCCTTTCATGTCACCAATGCTGAAAAGCTACGTGAATTCAAGATTAATAATTTTAATATCACTTTAAATAACCTCCTGCTCAATCAACAACCTGGTGAATACCTCGCTTCTTTCTCACATGTACTTCTTTCCATTGGCGCATCGACTGGTGATTTTAAGAAAGGTCCCCTTCAATATGCCGGTTTTAAAGATTTTAAAATCGGAATTGATTCACTTGCCATGCAATTCACGATGGACACATTAACATATCAGTTTCATGATTTTAACAGTTCCGTACGCGATCTCGATGTTCAAACTGCCGACAGCACCTTTCATATTTCGATGAAATCCTTCGATCTCTCCTACCTCGATAAATCAGTAAAGCTCAGGTCGGTAAGTTTTAAACCCAATGTAAGTCACTCGTTCTTGCAAAAGAATTATCAATATCAACATACTGAGTTTTCTGGTAGCGTAGGCACCGTTGATTTAAACCTGGTGAGTTTTGATTCGTTGATCTACTACCAAAAAATATGGATCGGTGAAATTGTTATTGACCGTGCAAAGGCGTCCATTTTTAAAGACAAAACTAAACTGCTTGACACGAATCGCTTTCCAAAGTATTTGGGTCAGACGGTAGCGGAAATTCACATACCACTAAGCATCAAACAAGTGATGGCAACGAATATTGATCTTGAAAATACGGAGCGAAAACCGGATAGTACTTATGCAAAAGTGAACATTAATAAAGCAACGCTGGAAGTAAAAAACATAACCAACCTTTCGCCTCGTTCAAAACTTGTCATAAATGCCGATGCTTTCATTAATGGCAAAGTACATTTTCGTGCTAGGCTGGCTTTCTATTATCAAAACCCAGCCTTCAGCTTTGAGGGTACTCTTGAAAAATTCAATTTACCTGATATGAATTCACTCATTCAGTCCTACACTCCGGCTAAAATCAACAAAGGTATTGTCGATGAGATTTCATTCTCGGGCATGGCGGAGCAAACCAAAGCAACAGGCATCATGAAATTTTTATACCATGACCTAGAGATAGACCTGCAACTAAAGGAAAAAGCAAAGTGGAAAAGTGCCGTGATTGCCTTTACAGCTAATACGGCTCTAAACTCAAGCAACCCAAAATCATCCAATTTGCCGCCACGCATCGTTAAGTTTCAAATGGAGCGCGACATGAACAAGGGATTTGTAAACGTGATCATCAAATCCATATTGAATAGCCTAAAAGAAACCATGATTATGTCGAAGGAAAACAGGCAGGCCTATAAAGAGAGTAAGAAGCAAACTAAAAATAAAAAATTAAAGGAAGAGTGAATACTGAACCACGTATTCAGGATGATACGCTATGCAGAAAATAGGCACAAACGTAACTCAAATCAATGTATCCAAGATCACCAATTACCCGGTTCACAATCATCGGCATAAAGGGAACACCTGGTGTTATCCCGAGCAAGATGAGGCCCATAGTATAAGGATATTCCAACGGAAAGATTCGGGTAATAGCATAGGCCAAAGCCGGACCTATTACAAAGCCCCATCCTAACGTATGCCTGATAAATCGAAATCACTTAATCCTTTAAGTGCTTGTCGTGGATTGAGTCGAAGTCCCATTTCCAGTAAGTTCCCCGCGATGAAAATACCGAGCGATATTTTAAAGATAATTAACATTTACGCTTGTTTCAACCTTGGATCATCCTTTGAAACTGTTTCACTTTTGTTTTTTGATGGGTGATTTTTTAAAGATTTTCCTTGTATAGTCTTCAATAATTTTTGCAATATCATCTGACATTTTAAATTGCTTTTCCGCTTTGCCATTCCAGACTAATTTCCCTGTGCTAGTATCATACATGGAAAAACCCAGGCTTCCGTCTTCCTTTGTAGTTGCCGTGACTTTGCCACCGGCTACCGGAACAGAACCACCCACATAGTAACCTCCACCATAATAGCCAGGATAACCCACGCCAACACCAACACCGACACTTAGCGTTGCACTTTCAGAATAATGGATAAATTCTTCCACGCTGGTAAAAAACATCAAAACAGCATCGGGTTTCTCTTTGACAAGTTTTAAACCCCTACTCGTTAATTCCTGGTTAGCGGCTTTTTCAACATATCCTCCAAATAATTTAAATGGATCAGGTCGATTCAATACACTATCTCCAGGGGCCAGCCAAGCGTAGGTTTTATATTTAGTAAAATCTGTGCTCGTATTATAATCGGATGAAACGGATTGGGCATTTCCTGGCAGGAAAAAAGAGAAGAGTGCCACACTGACCGTGGTTCTTAATAGGATGATCATTGGTTAAGGGTAGTATGAATATTTTTTAGAGGTCTGCAAAGTTAGCCTGATGGAAGACGTTACTAAAATTTGAATAATAACATCGTTCCCAGGGAGAAAGATAACGCCAACAGCAGGAAGGACAAAATAGTGGCCACCGAGTATTGCATGTCAGGGTAATATTTTTTCAAGGTAGAAATGCTTTCAAGATGTTGTAGGGTAGCCAACAGCAGCATAACAAATGATGTGAAAATCAAAAACAAACCCAGCTCACGCCCTGAAATAAATTGCATCAAAGGAGCCTTTCCTTCTTCCCTGCGGTTATAGAAATATTCATACGCACCAACTCCGATGGTAAGCAGGGTAAGGCTGGCTCGTATCCACGCAAGTTGAAGTCTTTCAAAAGCCGTCCTGTTTCGGGCAAGCTTTATTTTCTTTTCACCATTTTTCTTTTCAAGCTTTTCAGGATTGATAGGCTCTTCTTCGTTCGTGGTCTCCATGTTTACTTTACTGGCTTCAAGGTAAAAAAGTATAATCAAAAAATGTTTAGAATAGCTAATTAAAATAGACGGAAGTGTTCAGGCCATAACTCGTAATACCCGATCGCAAGGTGACCTGTCCATTTCGAACCCTTTAATGAGAATCTTAGGGAGCTATTCAACTCCCGTGAAACTAATTTAGCAGAGGAAAAATCTCTTCATATCAGAAATATGTGCGCATTCATGTAAACCTTCCGCCCGAATAAACGAAAGGTGTCAGGCCAGTCAGGCGTCAGGCACCTTTGACTTTTCTACGATCTTGAGTTGTTGATTTTATCCAGTGTAAAAATTTCCTGACTGATAATCAAGTCATCAAAGCGTTGCACCTACAAATTTATTTATGTTTCAAAAGATTGGCGTGTGTTAATTGTTTCCTCCCAAGGCCAGGTAAAGATTTATACGTTGTACGATCTTTTCACTTTGAATGCGCAGCAGGTTAATCTGAGATGCAAACAAGTCAAGATGCTGGCGCGAAACACTTCGCAAGTCTGTCTTTCCAACTTCATATAAATGTTGCTCTAATTCAAATGCACGCTGATTGCTGCTAACCGCTAGCAGCAAATATTTTTCGCGCTCTTCTAAAGTTTGTGCTGCATCTAGTGCATTCTCAACATCAACAATGGCATTCAATGCAACTCTCGCATACTCTGCTACAGCTTGCTTCTGCTCTGCAGTGCGAATTTCAATATTTGCTTTTACGCCACCACCCTGATAAATTGGGGCTAGCAAGGTTGCTCCCGCTCCTCCAAAAGGATTGGCAAAATCAGGTTTTAATTGGAGAACCTGGCTGGAGATTGCTCCAAGACTTGCGGTAAGCTTGAGATTGGGTAACTGTGCTGCCCTTGCTTCTTCCACACGATGAAATGCGGCTGCAAATTTCCTTTCAGCGGCAATTAAGTCAGGTCTTCGTTCAAGTATCTCCAACGGAATACCACTGGGTATAGGGCCAGAAAATTGTATCAATTCATTTTTTACCTGAATCTCTGCCGATGGGTATCTACCAACAAGTACTTCCAATGCTCGCAATTGATTAGAGTATGCCAGTTGCACTTGTTGAAATCCGTCTTTCATAGTATTCAAATTTGCATCGGCTACTACCACATCGATTTCTGTACCAATACCAATTTCGTGTCGCTTTTTTGCAAGAGCTAAAATTTTCTCTGAGATCTCCACCATCTGGTTTGCCAGTTTACCTTCCAGATAGGTTTCAGATGCGAGATACCAATTACGCGCTACGGAAGCTGCAATTGACAACTTAGCAAAGTTATAATCTGCCTGTGCTGCAGCAAGGGTTGCACTACTTGCACTTCGTGCATTGCGCAAGCGACCCCACAAATCAATCTCCCATGAAGCGCTGAACAATCCACCATTAAGTCCTGAACCAAGATCGTCACCTAACTTGGTACTTCCCCTGCCCAATAAACTCAAAGCAGGACGCAACGCAGCCTGTGACATCTTCACATAGCCATATGCCTGCTCTACCCTGGTGCTACTGATACGGAGATTAAGATTGTATTGAAAAGCTTCCGCAACGAGAGAATCTAATTCAGGATCATTAAATGAAGATAACCAGTTTTCTGATACATCGGTTGTGTCCATCATGCTTTTGCCCGCCTTCCACGTAGAGGGCAATGTGAAGTGTTTGAATGCTTCTTTCTGAAGCTCTTGACCTTTGGGTGGTGCTTTTACTTTACAACTCTCCAACGAGATGAATAAAGCAACGAAAGTGATTACCAAACTCTTCTTAACAGCAGGAAATAAATGAAATGCTCGCATGAATCTTAGTGGAGTTTAAGAACCAGCCAGTCCATCTTAGAACCAACGCGAAGAATTACTTTGCGCACAAGGTGTATCGGCTCTCCATGTTCTGTGTAGATAGCACCCATGCCCATCGCTCCTGGCGCAAGAAAAACATCTTTATCTTTTTCAGCGACTTTCAATCGAACGGCAAAACGTCCTTCCGGTGGCGGTGCGCTACCCGATTGAGGTATTATGCCACTCATCGGAATTTGACCTTGTCCTGTTGCCCAAACAATACTTTCAACTTCGCATTTTATAATTTTATTGGGATAGGTTTTCAAGGCAATCTCAGCTTCATTGCCCGGCTTCACTTTGGTTAACTCATTTTGATGATACATGGCAATCACCCATTGTTCATCTTCTACAAAACTCATGACCGGCTTCAATGGAAGTTGAGCAGCCATAGAACCCTTTCTTAGCTGAAGGTTAATCACACGCCCATCGGCTGGCGCATAAAAAACAGTTTGTGAAAGTTTCCATTTCGCGTTTTCTATTTGAGTTTTGGCTTGTTCTAATTCTGCTCGCGCCTGCGAAATCTCCGAAAGTTCTCCCGAACTGGACTGAGCAGACATGCGTTGAATAATTTGTGACCGCTCTGATTGACTCACACCAATTTGGGCTTCCAGATCATTGAGGTTTGCCTCGGCCTGCTCAAAATCAAATTTTGAACCAGCGCCAGATTCTGCCAAAGCTTTTGTTTGGTCGTACCGTTTTTTAGCCAACTCATACTTTGCATTCACCACACCAATCCGCTCGGAAGCTGATTTCAGTTGAGCTTCAAGTTCACGATTATAAGCTCGAGCACTTACCACCTTTGCCTCCAGGGAAGGAAGCCGGGCTTGCAGATTAGTTAATTCGATTTGAAAAGGAGTGGGATCAATTTTAAAAAGTACTTCGCCTTTTTTTACATGCGAGTTGGGCTCCACCGGCACTTCAATTACTTGTCCGGTTACTGTGGGCACAATCTCTACGGTGTAATTGATAACCCGAACATCATGTGACGAAGGCGCGTAAATATTCAGGAAAAGAATAAGCAACGTAATCCCCACCACAGGAATGGTAACTACAACTACCTGACTGATCGTATTCCATGGCAACCATTTAAACTTTATAAAAATGACCCAGACAATCAGGCTATAAATTGCTAACAACAGTATTTCCATGGTATAATCAGTAAAATTTCAGGATGTAAAAATCATTCAGGTGTTTGTTCTTCACCTTCTGATTTTTTTTCAGAAGTGTCATGCAAATCGTTGAAGGTGGGCTCATGATAATCACCCTTGTCGGTTCCGTATGCCATCTTGTAGAGCACCGGTTTTGAATAAGCCCACAACCAGGCAAGCGGCCATAGAAGGCCTCCAAACACAAGTGAAAGGAGGCACAAAATTTTTATTGCCTGAGCCTGCGGGTGATTTCTCTTTTCTGCAATTTTCTCAGGCATGACATGCACTAGCAAGAAAACAGTTATGGCTATTACCGGCCCCAGTATCAGTGCCACCCAGCTCATAGCATCCGCCACGTTATCCATGGCTTCTCCACTGCCATGGGCTTCGAGCGATTGAGGAGAAATGAAAATAATAAGGAAAAATAAAATAGCGGTTAACTTAAAGCGCCTTTGATCGTAAACTGTGTGCATAGTCTGATTTCTCTTTAATTAGGATCCGTTACAAGATCAAAAATATGAATTAAGATTAGTTAAAACTAAACGGTCAAAGTACTTACCTTCTATTGCAAGAATCTGCTTATACTATTTAACACCATCATTTCTTTTTCCTTCCAAAATGATAGCCCACCATAAACTGATAACGATAACCCCATGCCCAGGTATTAATCTTTCCACTGGAAGTAATTTCATGATCGGTTAAGAGATCACCTAATGCCGGGAAGCGGCCTATCAATCCTTCAATCACTTCATTTTGAACATCGGCAGGGTCAAAGGTGTAGCTTCCATCCAATGTAAGCTTGGCCCGATAATTAGAAACAGATGGACCTACAAAAACCATGTCCAGCGTCCACCTATTATTGATGATGAATTGGTAGCCAAGCTGAAAACCAATATTAACAACTCCAATCGTTGAACTCAGTTGTGCATACTCTTTTAATCCATTATTATCAACTTCCAGATTTCGCTCATTTCTAAAATTCAGTACAGTAAAGTATGGGCCGACATATGCTCCGCGCGGAGCCTTATACTTATTTTCTCTTTTAAGATAAAAGCGATAATCCCCGCTCATCTTGAAACCGCTTGCCCCTGTATTCTTGATGACTTTCGCAGAAGTTAAACTGCGCAGTGGGGGCAACTCTATCAGCCCGCCAGAAATACTCCATGACTGATTGTCTTTAACAACCCGTTCATAAGAAAGGACCATCGCATTGCGATACAATAAATGTGAAGTTAAATCCAATTTGATGATGTTTCTGCGCCAGGTGGTGTCCCTGACGTGCTGTGCTTCTGCGCTTACTCCGGTTGCAAGGATAAGAATAGAAAGAAATAGTTTGCTATATTTTTTCATTTTTTTCTAATTGCCACCAAGGGCATCACATAACCTTATTGTTGAAAATAACTAATTCGAAAATGGGGCCACTGTTCTGCGCAGCCCACCGTTCCATTTTCCTGTCGCACGCTGCCAAGCCAATCCCATAAGAAAAAGCAATACTTTTTGCTGGACTTTAGCGGTGAATAAAAAAAAATTCATAGCGCTATGTATTATACTTTTTCGGCTGAAAAATAAATCACTTACGTTAAATTGAAGCATTAGAAGACAGTTCTGGGAAAGTTTTGTTCCCAAAGATAAAAGAATATCCCTAAGGGGAAGCAACTCAAACTCAATTAAGAAAATGACTTTTATGATGTGCTGTTAAGCGACATATGCATTAGACGGGGCTGTCTACTGAACCCCTTTTTCTCAGTTTAGAAAAGACAAATAGGCATTTCTACTATTATTAAGAAGTGTGTTTTGATACAATCAAAAAATTGGTTTATTTCGTTTACAATAACTTGTAACTATATGAAATCAATTTTAACGATTCTTTTGTGTCTTTTGTCACTAGGTGTTTTTGCACAAGGTGCCTCCGGCAAGGCCGCTGCTTCTAATAACTGCTTCAATGAGTGGTATGCCCTACTTAAGGAAAGAGGTGCTAAACCCATCCCAACGGGAATTCATGATGTGGTAATCGCAGTGAGGAAAGGTGATTATTCTGAATGTTACATGGGCAAAGTTGACGTGATGGATGGAAAGATAAGCGGAAGACCTCAGGTGCAAAAAATGGATGGAACATTTGAGGAATGGGATTATAGAATCAGTCAGAGTTATATGGATAGCGATGGAAAATTAAAGAACACCGCTTTACTTGAAATAAATAATGGTATGAGTGCCGAAGTTACCCTTGCTGATGGTGAAAATGTAAGGTTGTTTTTCTACAAATTTGTAGCCGATAAACCGAAAGCAAATAAGAAAGCTCCCTCACCATCGGTTCTGATTAAGAATTAATACTTCATTTACTTTGCTTACACGAAGAGCTCCGGTTAACCGGGGCTCTTTGATTTTTATCTATGGTAAATTCAATAACCTTCTCCAAAAAAACTTATCATGATCTCATTGAAATTGATAGCGATTTCATAAGCAACTATAATATCATTCAGCTTCGATATAAACTGTTTTTAAATCCACCCAAACCGCTTTCCACGGATCAATGAAAATTTGCTGTTTCAGATAATTTGATTTTTCCTTGACTGCCGATCAAATCTGTTTCATATATGCCTCTATCAGAAACCGGTGATCATAGCACTGAATAATTCATTAGCTTCAATTTTCCATTGCAAAGAATGACTTCAAGCCATCCGTCTGGCCAATTGTGGGCGTTGATGATTTCATAAACAAGAAAGTTGTACTTTACCTATTAAATATTTGACTTATGATTGATAAAAATTCCAAAAAACTTGCCGACCTCAGCACGTTGAGTAAAAAAGAACTGATCAAGCGCGCCAAAACATTTG
>JAYVTC010000231.1:0-11934 GCA_043774745.1 Cyclobacteriaceae bacterium
TTCAGCGCCATCATAGCCGGCTTGTTTTATTTTCGATGTGAACTCATCCCACGAACCGGTGAAGCCCCAGTTGGTAGCAAAGATCAGCAATGAATATCCCGATTGTGAGTCGGGCATGATGGGTTTGGCAAATGAAGTAAGCGATGTTAATAAAAGTCCAGCGCCTGCTGTCGCAGTGATGAATTGTCTTCGGTTTACATTCATTATGAAATAATTTTATGAATAATTTTTCCACCAACATCCGTCAAACGGAAAGGTCGGCCTTGCGATTCATAGGTGAACTTCTCATGATCAAAGCCCAGTTGATTTAAAATCGTAGCCTGAATGTCAAAGGCGTCTACTTTACCGCTTACGGTACTGTAACCTATTTCATCGGTTTCTCCATAGGAAGTGCCACCCTTAATTCCACCACCAGCCATCCACATGCTGTATGCTTCTGCGTGATGATCTCTTCCTTTGAATGGCATCTTCTTTCCTTCACGATTTTCCTGCATCGGTGTTCTCCCGAACTCTGAACCCCAGATCACGAGTGTTTCGTCTAACAAGCCTCTTTGTTTTAAATCGAGAATCAACGCGGTGATGGGTCTATCTACAGTGCGACATTTATTTTTCAATCCAATGTCAACAGCATTTCCTGCTGAGTCACCATGAGTATCCCAACCCCAATCAAACAGTTGCACGAAGCGCACACCTTTTTCAACCAGCTTTCGCGCAAGCAACACGTTGTTGGCAAAATTGGCTTCGCCTGGTTTTGTGCCATACATCTCATGAATGTAAGCGGGTTCATCGTTGATGTTCATTACTTCAGGCACCGAGATCTGCATCTTGTACGCCATCTCATATTGAGCAATGCGTGAGAGTGTTTCAGGATCTTTATATTCTTCGTATTCCTCCTTGTTAATTTTATTAATGGCATCGATGGAAGCTTTGCGTAAATCTCTATCCATGCCTGGAGGATCTTTTATAAACAGAACGGGATCACCTTCACTTCGGCATTGCACTCCCTGATATACACTCGGAAGAAATCCGCTACCCCACACACTCTTACCCGCATCAGGATTATTGCCGCCAGAAGTGAGCACGACAAATCCCGGAAGGTTTTTATTCTCTGAACCCAATCCGTAGGTAACCCACGAACCAATGCTTGGCCTTCCTAATCGCGCTGTGCCGGTGTGCATTAATAATTGTGCAGGGGCGTGATTGAACTGATCCGTAGTTACCGCATTTAATATGGCCATATCGTCAACCACCGTTGATAAGTGTGGAAGATTTTCGGATAGCCATAAACCACTTTTTCCATGCTGACTGAATTTTGCCTGCGGGCCTAACATTTTAGGAACACCGCGAATGAACGCAAACTTTTTTCCTTCAAGCAATGAAGGCGGGCAATCCAATCCATCGAGTTTGGATAGCTCAGGTTTGTAGCTGAACAATTCCAATTGTGAAGGTGCGCCAGCCATGTGAATATAAATTACCGATTTTGCCTTGCCAGGAAACATCGGAGGCTTCGGGGCCAGTGGATTCGTTGCATCAAAGAAATTATAATTGGTCGCCATCGCGGGCGACTTTGAATCACAACTATAAAACAATGATCCCAACGCCAACGCGCCTAACCCCATCGCACTTTCTTTTAAAAAATGTCTGCGGGTTTGCTGTTGCAACATTTTATACTCCGCTTCTTTTTGTAGTCGTTGGTTATTAATTTCTTTTTGGGTCATGATGCTTAGTTTTTATTTACCCACTCGTCCAGATTTAACATGGCGCTGGCCACTACTACCAGCGCAGCCGTTTCGGGGTTGGGTTGTGCGTCTTTTGTTCCAATGATTTCAATTGCAGCCTTTTCGTTTTTGGTAAACGTGCTAAGCGACTTTGTATACAACTCCACCAACGCTTTCAGTTTGTTTTCTGTTATCGGTTTGAACATCATGTGTTCATATCCTTTGCGGATTTGATTGTTTACATCGTTGGTATCCAACTCTTGCATTTTGAAGGCAAAGTTTCTCGCCATCACAAAATAAGTAGAATCGTTGAGTGATGTTAGTGCTTGTAATGGCGTATTGGTTCGTATTCTTCGGATAACACAAACTTCTCTTGCTCCACCATCAAAGGTGATCATGGTTGGATAAGGAGCTGTTCTTTTCCAATAGGTGTATAGCGCTCTGCGATTTTGATCTTCGCCCTGGCTCATCACCCACTTGTCGCCATTGTAAGGTGAGCGCCAGATTCCCTCTGGTTGAAAAGGCATGACACTTTTTCCATACATCCTTGCGCTCAGCGAATTACTTACGGCTAAGGCCTGATCTCTTAATTGCTCTGCCGATAATCGGATGCGGGGCCCACGCGCATAAAATTTATTCAAAGGATCTATTCTCTGTAGTTTATCGTTGGTCTTTGAATTTTGCCGGTAGGTGGCAGACATCACCATTTCTTTCAAAAGTTTTTTTATACTCCAATCAAAATCATTCATGAACTTCCAGGCTAGGTGATCCATTAATTCTTTATGGGTGGGAGGTATTCCTTGTGTTCCAAGATCTTCTAATGTTTCAGCCAGTCCCTGACCAAATAATTGTTCCCATAAACGATTCACCATCGTTCTTGAAACCAATGGATTTTTTTTATCCACCATCCACATGGCCAGACCTAATCTGTTTTTTGGTGCATTTGCATCCATCGGATTCATTACACCTGGAACTTCAGGCGTCACCACATTGCCTTTCACCAACCAATTGCCTCTTTCAAAAACATGAGTAGTGCGAAGCAACTCTTTATTATTTTCAAACAGGATGGGAGTGGTTTCTACGTTGGCGTACATTAATTCGGTGAAGTTTTTTTGCGCTAACTCAAAGCCTGACTTTCCTTCTCCCGGAAACTTTTCACCAAACTGAAACCACTCAAACTCGACTCCGGTATCATCAAATGATTTCATGGACGCGTTTTCATATTTGAAGTACAGGTTATGTACGCCAGTTGTTTTTGGAATATCAACGGTGTTGATTTGCCAGTCTTTGGTTTTGTTGATGGCAATTGTTTTTAACATGGGACCATTGAGGCTATCCAAATAGATGAACCATTTCCCATTTTCATGATTGGAAGTATAGCGGAACATCAACTGAGATTTATTCTCCAGTGAAACAGAAGGCAACCGGCAACTACCATCTTTGCGCAGCCCTGCATACCAGCTGCTGATCAAAGCTGCGTTTTTAAATTCATCGCACTGCAATGAGTTGATGGTAGGCTGCCATGTTTTTAGGAAGGTGTAGTACTCATCACTTTTTTCTGGGTTAACATGGGTAGCGAGCCAATTCTTAAGATGCATGAGCTTTAAACTGTCGGCTCCTTTATATTGCCGAAGCAATGGATATTCTGATTGCGTGTCTTCATCGCGGGTGTTATTAAAGAAAGCCACGAATTTATAATACTCATCATGTTTGAAAGGATCGTAGGGATGGCTATGACATTGCACGCAATTGAAACTTGTTCCCATGAGTGCACTCCAGGTGGTATTCACTCTATCTAATACAGCGGCTGTTCTGAACTCTTCATTCTCGGTGCCACCTTCATCGTTGGTCATCGTGTTGCGATGAAAGGCAGTGGCAATATAGTTATCGTCATCCGGATTGGGTTGCAGATCACCAGCCATTTGTTCAATGATAAATTCATCGTAGGGTTTATCTTCATTGAAAGCGTGAATCAACCAGTCGCGGTATTTCCATATCGTGCGACTGCGATCAGCCTCGTATCCGCGCGTGTCGGCATAGCGGGCAACATCCATCCAGAGAGCCGTCCATCTTTCTCCGTAACGAGGTGAAGCCAACAAATCATCAACAAGATTCCCGTAAGCCTTATCGGAATTATCATTCAAAAATTTTGTTGCAATTTTTTCATCAGGAGGTAAGCCGGTTAAGTCGAGGCTCACTCTTCGCAGCAGTGTTGGTTTGTCGGCTTCCGCAGCTGGATTTAATTTTTGAGCACTAAGTTTCTCAAGTATAAAGGGGTCGATCTCGTTTTTTATCCAATCATTTTTGATGTCAGGAACTTCATCTTCTTTTACAGGAATGTAGGCCCAATGCTCACCCCATTCAGCGCCCTGCTTGATCCATTGAGTCAGAATTTCAATCTCTTCTTTTGAAAGTGCCTCATGTTTATAGGGCATTCTTTCTTCAGGATCTTCGATGGATATTCTTCGTATCAATTCACTTTCATCGGGTTTGCCGGGAATGATAGCCGGCTTGCCAGACTCTGTATTTCCCAGTGCTTCCTCCCGGAACAATAAACTAAATCCGGCTTTCTGTTTTACCCCACCATGGCATGTGATGCACTTTTTATTGAAGATGGGTTTTACCTGTGTGTTGTAATCGATTTTTTCAACAGGCCAATAGATGTACGCGACCACCGAGGCCACCAGCGCAACGGATACAATAAAAGGTAGTAATCTTTTCAAGGTGAAGTTTAAGTTATATCCGCCACAACCTGAATGCAGGTTGTATTAAAAAGTAAGTTACTCTTTTTACAAAAAAATCAATATAGATTTGAGATGAACGGCTGGGGATTTTAAGTCACAAAAAGCGTATAGTTGTGAAGAGTTCCCCAAAATTTTGTCATCAAAGCGGCCTCACATTCGTGCTATTGGCTAAATAGTCTTTTAAAGAACCCTTTCTTTTTTTTCTTTTCCTTCTCACCAAAAGTACGCGTGGATTCTTTTTCTTTCTTTCCAAAAATTTTCTCCAACACATTGGTATCGGTCTTATAGAGATCGCAGGAAAGTCTTCGCTCGAGGTTGGAAGGCAACGGAGGGAAATGAGCCTGACTTATCTTATTAAGATCGTGGTCAGCATTTACCTGCTGAAAAAATGTGGCCACAATGGGAAGCGCAGTACTGGCTCCTTGCCCCAGGGCGGTTGAACGAAAACGGATTCGGGGATCATCTGCACCTACCCATGATCCGATTACCAGATTTGGCGTCATCGCGATAAACCATCCATCAGCATTGGATTGTGTTGTTCCGGTTTTTCCTGCCATGTCATTGTTAATACTATACTTCGATCGCATGCCCACGCCCGTGCCTTCATTCACAACACGCTTTAACATATGCACCAGCATCTTCGCATTATCTTCTGACAATGCCTGTTTGCCCGTTGCCGATTTAAAACTTTCCAGTACAACATTATTGCGCGATGCAATGGAAGTTATATAGTAAGGCTTAACGGAACGGCCATGGTTTACTAAACAGGAGTAAGCAGCAACCATTTCGGTTACAGATATACTTGGCGACCCCAATGCCAATGAGGGCACTGGCTCTAGCTCACTGGTGATTCCCATTTTGTGGGCTAACGCTACGGTGTTACCAATACCGGCTTTTTCAAGCACGTGCACCGACACGGTATTTACAGAATAGGTTAATGCTCCCTCCATCGAATACTTCAAATCATAATTATCTTCTGTATTTAATGGAGTCCATTCTTCTGCGCCTTCATAGGTTGTTTTCTCTGCCGAAATAAAATCACAGGGATTTTCACCATGCTCTAACGCGGCAGCATAAACAATCGGCTTGATGGTGGAGCCAACTTGTCGTTTAGTGCTTTCCCGCACATGATCAAACTGAAAGTAATTATGATTGATGCCTCCCACCCAAACGCGGATGGCACCTTGTTTTGGATCCATGGCTAACACTCCGGCATTCAAAAATTTCAAATAATGTTCAATAGAATCAATAGAACTCATCGTTTCTTCTTTCTCTCCTTGCCAGGTGAACACATTCATTGGCGAGGGTTTCTTCATCTCAAGAAGAATTTGCTGGTGAGCCAGGCCGGATTGTTTTAATTTTTTATAGCGATCGGATTTCTTAATAGCATCTTCCAGTACATTGGGATGATTATGCCAGGGATCTGTTTTCCCCCAGTGTTTATAAAACCGATCCTGCAACAAGGCCATCTGCTTTGTGGTGGCTTCTTCCGCATAGCGCTGTAATCTGGAATCGATCGTGGTGTAAATTTTTAATCCATCGGTGTAAAGGTTATAGGGCTCTCCTTGTTCATTGGTGTGATCGCGACACCAGGCCAGTAATTCACTCCGAATGTATTCACGAAAGTAGGGCGCTAATCCAGAGTGATGCGTGATCTTGTTATATGTTAATGTTATTGGAAGTGCCTGTAAGGAATCAGTGGTTGTTGATTTTAGTTTGCCGTATTTCTCCATTTGCGATAGCACAATGTTTCTTCGTCTCTTCGATCGCTCTGGAAAAATGCGCGGATTATAGGAATGAGTTGCTTTCAACATCCCGATTAACACAGCACCCTGATCAGCGGAAAGTCTTTTTGTGGGTAGTGAAAAGAATCGTTGTGCTGCTGACTCAATTCCAAATGTATTTTCTCCAAAGGGAACGGTGTTCAGGTAAAGTGCCAGCACCGTATTTTTATCATAGACGTTTTCCAATCGCGATGCCACCACCATCTCACGCATTTTATTAATGAGGAGTGAAAACATCCAATAGTCCTGTCGCGGATAGAGATTCTTAACGAGTTGTTGTGTCAATGTACTTCCGCCACCTGAAGCATCATGTTGAAGCAAAAGACTTTTGAACAATACACGCCCAAGGCTGCGATAGTCAATTCCGCGGTGATCATAGAAGCGAATATCTTCTGTTGCCAGCAAGGCGGTTACAACATGGGATGGAATTTGATCGAAGCGAACATCCGATCTCTCCTGAATAAAGTATCGCCCCAGCAATACACTATCGGCACTAAATACTTCTGAAGCAACCGGGTTTTCCACCAGCCTCAGTTCATCACGACTGGGAATGGACCCAAGGGCTCCGCTTAACACAAGAAGAAACAGGAATGAAATGACTGTAAACAGCATGCCTGCAGCGAATCCAGAAACTACAAGTAGCTTTCTAAAGTGCGACTGTCGATTAAAGAAAATCAGGAATCTTTGAATGTGGGCAATTACTTTACTGAAAAGTTTATCGATCATGCTAATGGTAAGCCATACTAAAACGCAAGTACGATCAAAAAATTTCAAAACGGAATTATAAAACCAATTGGAGTCGCGAGTCGACAATAAGTCAGTTTGATTGACACGCGTTAAGTTTCAGGTTGTCGTAAATGACCCACAAAAAAGTCGAAATAGGCCATCTCAGCACTCAACAGATTGTTATACGTTTGTGTCAGAAGAAAAATAGTAACCCTCATCAATTATGAATAAGCCTAAAACATCCATTACCATAGAAACCCGGGTAAACGCTACCATCGAAAAAGTCTGGGATTCATGGACTAATCCAATACACATCACCCAATGGAATCAGGCTTCACCCGATTGGCACACGCCTTATGCCGAAAATGATTTACGCATCGGTGGAATATTTAAATCCACCATGGCTGCAAAAGATGGCAGCATGAGTTTTGATTTTTGGGGAACGTATACGGATGTGATACCACATCGTCTGATTGAATATACCATGGGAGATGGACGAAAAGCGAAAATCATTTTTGAAGAGAACGGATCAGAAGTCAACGTGATAGAAACGTTTGAAGCCGAAGAAGAAAACTCTATTGAGTTACAACGCGGAGGCTGGCAGACGATACTGGATAGTTTTAAAAAGCATACAGAAAGTTTGTGAGTTGTATGTTGCTCAGGTTGAGTCCGATTCTCAACGACCATTACTTCCTGATCACACGCGCGCCATACAACGCACCAACTCGTTTGCCGGGCAAAGCCACCAACTTCACAGTAACGGTGGTTTTGTTTTTTAATAACTCAGGAGCTAGCACGTAATTCACATCAAAGAATTTTCCGGGGTCGTTGCTATTTAATTCCTGCGTTCCGATTTTCACATTGTCTACAAAAATGTCAAACATCTTGCGACCACGCTCACTGCCCCAGTAAGTCAGCATTAACATGTTTTCTATATCGGGTAACACTTTCATTTGAAATGAAAACCATCCACGCTCATCGGCATCACGATAGGTGCGGTCATTGTCTTCACCGGATACTGTTTTTTCTCCGGTCACGTTATGATCACGCTCGGGTTGCATCTCGCCTAAGCGCAAGACATCAATGGTTCGTTCTTCCAGTTTTCTTAAGCGTTCTTTTTCTGCTTCGTAGGCAGCTTGTTGTTGTGCCCAGCTTGGGGTGGTGAATTGATCCCAATACACACTATAATAATGATCGGTAAATTGATACAGAGGACTAAACATAATATCTCCGGTGGTACTCACTCCCTTTGCCTGAAAGGTTAAGTTATTCTTGTTCACAGGCTGCACCCACTCTGCCACATTTTTATGCTCATTAATAAAAACAGGGATTCCTTTAACAGGATCAGGCTTGGTTGTTCCTAAATCACCGGCCATGACAATTGGGCCATATAAAACAGCAATGCGATTGGCATTATCGGGCATAGGTTCGGTGTGGAGTTGCATGGGTAAAATGATTTCAACGTTGTCTCCCTTTTTCCAGGTGCGCGCGATGGACCAATAGCCATTCGCTTCCAGTACTGGTTGAATTGTTTTTTTGTTGACTTTGAATTGAGCAGTATTAACCCACTCCGGTTTTCTGATTCGCATCGTAAACTTTTGTGGTTTGCTTGGATTTACTGACAATAGAACTAAATCACTTTGCGGGAAAGTAGTTTGCTGGATGATCGTAATGTTTTTTTCTTTCCAGTTTAGTTCTGATGCAATGAAGAGATTCACATACACACTTCCATCTTTGCCACGGTTGTAAATCGCTTCACCATACTTTACATGATTTTCGATACCAGAACCTACGCAACACCAGAACGAATCAAACGGAGAACTAAATTCTTTTTTCGCGCCCATGCGCAAGGGAGTGAAATAACACATCATACCACTTTGCGGATGCTGTGATGATAATATGTTATTATAAAGAGCACGCTCATAGAAATTAAATAATTCTGCCTTGGGTTGCCAGCTGAAGAGATGGCGCGTGAGCTTCATCATATTATAGGTGTTGCAGGTCTCAGCGGTGTTTTGACTCAAGTGATTATTTAGCTTTCCTGCTTCGGTGAGGTATTCATATTCACTGTTGCCACCCATCACGTACGTGTGATTGTGAACGACTGTGTTCCAGAAAAACTCTGAGATGGTTTTATCTTTTGCGTCTTGTGTTAATTCAAAGCGCCTGGCCGCGCCAATGATTTTTGGTATTTGCGTATTGGAATGCTTGCCGCTCAGTTGGTCTTGCTGATTGGCCAATGGATCCATAATAGCCTTGTGATAAAAGCGATCCGCTACTTCCAGATACTTTTTGTTTGCGGTGATGGCATAGACATTCAACAACGCATCGTTCATCCCACCAAATTCACAGGCCAGCATTTTTTGAAGTTGTTCATCATTCAATCCGGAAGTAATATGATCGGCCCAATCGGCAAATTTGACTACTACCTCTTTAGCTTTTTCATTATTGGCATACAGATAAGCATCCAGTAAACCAGAAAACACCTTATGCAGCGTGTACCATGGCGACCATAGTCCATTGAGATCAAAACCAGCCGTGCGTATATTTCCTTTTGACACCTCATTCCATACACTGTCTTCGCGAGGTATACTGCCCACATAACCTGTCTTACGCGTTGCCTGGCAAAGGGCGAGCTCTTCTACTACGTAATCAGTTTTTTCTTTGAAGCGTACATCACCGGTGGCAGCATAATACATCGCGCAAGCGGAAAGATAATGACCGAGTGTGTGGCCGCTTAGTGTTTCACTTTCCCAGCCTGTATAGATTGGCGCTTTGGGTGTAAGCCCTGTAAATAATCGGAAACGATGAAGCAACCGATCAGGGTCTAGTTGAAGAAGATACTCTACATCGCGTTGCATGGCATCATGAAACGGGCCGGCCAATAGTTTTACATCGCTAAGCGGAAATGCGAACGTCTCAGGGGTATTGGCTGGCTGCACTTTCATTTTGCTATCGTTCAGCAACGGAACATAGGATTGACTGACAGCTTCGAAGACAATCAGGCAATAGGCTAAAAGGATGAGGGGTTTCATAATTTTTAGAATGAGTGAAATTACAGAAATGAATCTCTTTTATCACTCTTTTAAATCTTTTGCACTATGATAAACTGTCAGAATGTTGATTTGCTCAATTGAAATAGCTTCATAGATACAAATCAGATGTTGATTAGGTAGTCTAAATAAAAAATTTATCCCTGATAGACCAATTTAACAATTCCGAGAGCTACCCATGCTAACGCAAAGACTGTAAAGAAGCCGCTATACATTGTAAGGATTAATTTAATGAAAGTAGGCACCCATTTGCCACTCGTAAGGTCACGAAAGGTCTTGGTAAAAAAATAAAACATAATAATAAAAATGGTTGCCATTATAATTATTAATCCAGTCATTGAATCTGAAGTTAATAAAACCACCGGACTAATTAAAAATGAGCAGGCAAGAAGTAAATACATTACATGCCCCCAGAGATAAACCCATGTAATAAGAAGTTCCGTAAAATTTAAATTCCTAAAGACAAATTGTCCAGCAAAAGCAGCAAACGGTAAAATAAGAAGAAAGTAAGCACTCAAATAGTCCTTCATGATAAAAGGAAAAGCGTTTGTTATCTCTTGAAAACTACCTAAAGAAAATGGTGCTTGCTCCTTGCTAAGGACCTCCGACTTCCAAGTTTCAAATGCAAATGGGTCATCCTTAACTGGAGGTTGAAAAATCTCCACAACCGTCAAAAGGAAGTAGATAAGAGCTGAGATAATCAGTAAATACTTAACTGGACTGAAATATCTCTTCGTATTTCCATTCAAATAGTTTTTAATCGTTTTTCCAGGGTTTAATGTCAGGTCTTTCATAGTATGCCAAAAACCTCTGTCAACTTCAAGTAAATCCTCATGCAATAAATTCCAGAGATGTTTTAGGCTGAACCGTGAAATCACTTTTTGTCCACATAGATTACAGAATATTCCGCTAAAACTGTTGCCACAACACTTACAAATATGATTCTCATGTTCAAACATTTGATAGTAATTTTATCTATTGTGTCGGTTCGATTTATTGATTCATTGGTCAACGTCCACGAAGTCGACCCAATTCTTGCCAACGTTTGTGTTTCTGCAGTGGTGCGCTTTCGAAGCCGCGTACTGTCTCACGAAACTAAACGTTGAACGAAGATAAAACTTAAATGCAACTGCTCACGGCACCATTGCAGAACATTTTGTTAGCGCCTGTGCCCTTCTCCACGTGTTAGTCAGTCGTCAACCGTTTTAATTGTACCTATGACCACCGAATTGTTTTTCGAAACTCATCTCGCGGGCGGGGCAACCGTTACACCAATTTCTCAGTTTGCGCGGCTTTAGCATGTGTGCCGTTGCGCTGGCTTCACTGTCGGTTAGGTCTATTCTTTCTTATACTTCTTAAAATTCTCAGCTTGCTCAAAAATTTCAACGTACACTTCATCTCTCTCAACTGGTGGATAGTCAAATTCGTCTAAGAGCAATATTAAACCAACTTTCAGTGCTGATTTAATGTCGTCCCTTCTGTTCCAGTCTGGAAATTTAGCTTGTTTGTCCACCAAGTCTTTAACAGCTTTTGCCAATTCAATTAATTTGTTCTCTGGATATTTGAAGTCATACTTCACACACAGTTCTTTTAGAATGTCATAAAAAGCTTTTTCTTCAAAATCAATTCCTAATTTCTCACCTGCTGAAAACTCTCTATGTACTTCCCAAATAAGGTTTGTGAGTTCCTCGGCCATTTCTTCATACACTTCACTTCTCAAAATGTCATTTTCGTCACGCTGGTTGTATCGTTCTACTAAGGCTTGCATTTTCTTAGTAAAGTCAATTCCTTTTACCCTGTTCACTTTCCGAATCTCTCCAATGACTTTAGCTAGTAATTGTTGAAGTAACTTTATTTTGGTGTTCGGAAGTTTGATTTTATCAATCTTGGCTAAATAGTCCTCGTCAAA
>JAYVTC010000232.1:0-5869 GCA_043774745.1 Cyclobacteriaceae bacterium
ATTGACGAATGAAAATCAGCAACTTGCCATGTAAAACTTGAAACCATGTTGGTGATTTTCATTGTCAGGGTTAACCTTGACAATACTGACGATACCGTCAGTATTCGTCAACCCTCCGGGCAGATTATGCATCTCTAATGCATAATCTGGGTTAAATAATTTGATGATTTTGCTTTTACTTTTTTTCTCCGATTCCCGAGCAAAGATGGTTTCGTTGACGATTCCATTCAGGAATAACGTAGCGAGTAATACGTAACCTAACTTTTTCATTGCTGATGCTCTAATCCTTTTTATCACTCATCCAAATAACCTTTTGTTCCGGTACGTGAACTTGTCCAATGATATCGCGATATAAATCAGGTCTTCTTGCTTTTATATAGCGAAAGCCTCCTGCTTGTGTCAGTTTCTCCGGAGTTATAATCACAGATGCCAAATCATCACCCAATGCTCTGCATTCCGCAATGACATCACCGAACGGATCAATGATCATGGAGCAACCGTTCTTTAATTGATCGTCATCCATGCCAATGGGATTTGAGAAAACTACATACATGGCATTATCATAGGCCCGTGCCGGCAACCATTTCATTAACCAATCACGTCCTTTCATACTATCAAATTCCAATCGCACCGAAGTAGGATCGTGCTCGCGATTCTCCCAAAGCTGCGGATTCACAAACCCAGCGCCAGGCCGACTGGATGGTGTACACATGGTGACATGTGGCATAAAAATAATATCAGCACCCAATAACTTAGTGGCTCTCACGTTTTCTATAATGTTGTTATCATAACAAATCAATATGCCGCACTTCCATCCATGCAAGTCAAACACGCAATATTGATTACCCGGGGTGAGATGTGGATTGATAAAAGGATGCAGCTTCCTATACTTTGCGATCAATCCGTTTTTATCCACGCAGACATACGCTTTGAATAAGTTATCGTCTTTGTCCTTTTCAAAAAGTCCGGCTAGTAGGGCAATATTATTTTTACGTGCTAATGCAATCAGTTTACTAACGCTATCCCCATCCGGAATAAATTCTGCTACATCCAGCATTTGTTTTTTTGAAAGATGACGAGCGAATGTATAGCCTGTAATAGAGCACTCATGAAAAGCAACCACCTGCGAACCTTCTGCAGCAGCCTTTTGAGAAATCTGATCCATTACAGAAAGATTATAAGCCTTGTCTCCACTTATGTTTTCAAATTGAGCCGTGGAGATTTTAATTTTTTCCATATCCTTCGTAGTCAATTGTTACTTCTATCCCCTATACTCCCATTCCCACACAAGTCCATCATCAGAATCTTCAACCACACCCAAGCATGTAAAATTACACTTTTTCAGTATACGCGTTGAGTAGTTATTCTCAGGAAGGGTCCTGGCGGTAATCCTTACGGAAGGATCGGTCTTTAACGATACCTCCACCAACTTTTCACAGATGGTTGCACCAATTCCTTGTCTTCTAAAATTTTCAAATGTACCATAAGCAATCTCTACTGTGCCATGCATCGGTCTTCCTTTAAAACCTGCACTGGCGACCATCACATTGTTGTGCATAACGAAATAACCAATCCAGGGTGGAGAATATCCTACATTTTTGTAATAGTCAACAGTCATTGATAATATTTCTTCACACAAAGGGTGATTGACAAATTCTGCGTTTTCGTCAAGCGTTTCTTTAATGGGTATCAGTTCCATGGGTTACTTATTTCTTAATCCAATTCCAGCAAGTAAACCAAATGGTGTTTCTTCAAGAGTGCTGAATGCAGTAGAGTCGGGCATACCATTTTTTATTATTTACCATGTATTACCACTCTTGCTCCTGGAATAAATTCCATGCCATTGAGCGGCAAAAAGCTGATCATCAATATTTTTTACCTCAAAGGTATACCACCGTGTTTCGCCAAGACCACCATTAACGTTCTCCCAGACGAGCCCGTCATTTTTTGATTTCAATAATCCATCACCCAGCGTCATCGCATATATACTTTTTCCATCATTGGATATATCATGTAACGCCTTTGGTCTATAAATGTACTTCCAGTTTGTTCCTTCATCATCAATCACGATAGCGCCATTCATAAGGGCAGCATAAATTTTATTATTGAGAACCGTGAAGCCATTGGTCTGGACTACTTTGTACACCTGCTTCCAACTCATCCCAAAGTCTGCTGATTTATAAATACCCTCATCAGTTCCTGCAAATATCAGGTTGTTATAGGAAAGTAAAGATCGAATTGGAGTATGATTCAATCGATCTGCTGATTGTTCCCAATTGCGGCCATCATTGCGCGAGAAAAAAATTCCATCCTTAAAAGTGCCAATGATAAACACACTATTGATTGAAGCGATGGCATTGATGTCAACATCTTCAGGGAGATCCTGATCAAGACGAAGCCACTTACCATCACCTTCTTTAATACCATAAATTCCATGCGCGTCTGTAGTGGCATAAGTCGAATTACCAACGACTAAAAAAGAACTAACCGTAGCATCCGTTGGAATTCCATTTGCGTAGGGCATCCAGCTTCTTTCCAGCATCCGATGAGCGATAAATAACGGAGAGAATTGTTTTGGTAACAGTTTCGATAATTTCCTTCTGTGAGCTAATGTCGTCCCCAGGAACTTTCGATTTTTCCGGTTGATTACAATTACTACACAACCCAACCAGGAGCACTAAACTTAAAGTATTGCAGCCGGTCATCATTTTAGGTCATGAAATTCTAATCAACTAAAGATTCTGTTTCTTCAACTCCTGCACAGCATAATCCGCAGCACGGGCAGTCAACGCCATATACGTAATGGAAGGATTCTGACAGGCTGTAGAAGTCATACTCGCTCCATCTGTAACGAACACATTCTTTACCGCATGCAATTGATTCCATCCATTGAGCATAGAAGTTTTTGGATCGCGACCCATTCGGCAAGTGCCCATTTCATGAATAGCAAGACCGGGAGCCTGGTGATTATCAAACCCACGAACATTTTTAAACCCTGCTGCCTCCATCATTTCTATGGCTGAGTTCACAGCATCCCTCGTCATGGCATCTTCATTCTCGCGCCATTTACAATCGATGTTCAATAATGGCATTCCCCATTGGTCTTTCTTCTCATTGTCCAGTGTTACTCTATTATCAGGATGCGGAAGCATCTCTCCCATCGCAGTCATGCCAAAGCTCCATGGCCCCGGAGCAGTTAATTCATTTTTCAATTCCGCTCCAATGGCATCTTCGTTCACACCTCTGCCCCATCCTCCACGTGAAGCGCCACAGGAATAGGCATAACCACGAACAAAATCCTTTTGTTTGTCTTTACCAACATTGCGGAAGCGCGCTAAGTATGTTCCTGTTGGTCTGCGACCATAATAATACATGTCGTCAAAACCATCCACCATCGCAGTGGCGCGTCCGCGATAGTTATGATCCATGAGATGACGACCAAGCGTATCGCTGTCATTACCTAATCCATTTGGAAAACGATTAGATGTTGAATTCAGTAATACCAGCGTAGTGTTGAGTGTGGCCGCATTCAGAAAAACAATCTTCGAATAATATTCCATCGTCTCCTTCGTGTTGGTGTCGATCACACGCACACCAGTAGCCTTCTCTTTTTGTTCGTCATATATCACAGAATGAACTACCGAGAACGGTCTGATCGTTAAGTTACCTGTTGCCAGCGCAGCCGGTATCGTTGATGAATTGCTACTAAAGTATCCTCCAAACGGACAACCGGTCTGGCATTGATTGCGGTATTGACAATTGTTCCTTCCTATTTTCTTGTGAACATCCTGTGCCTGTGAAAGATTGGCTGTGCGACTAATGATATAATAGCGATCGGGATGCGATTTTTTAAGTTGATTCATGAAGTGTTGCTCCACACAATTCATCTCCATGGGTGGAAGAAATTCTCCATCCGGCAAATGCGGAATGCCTTCTTTGCTTCCACTTACACCAACAAACTTTTCCACATAGCTATACCAAGGTGCGATGTCTTTATAACGAATGGGCCAATCTACACCAATGCCGTCTTTTGCGTTGGCTTCAAAATCAAGGTCGCTCCAGCGTTGCACCCAACGTGCCCACAGCAACGACTTGCCTCCTACCTGATAGCCACGTACCCAATCAAATGGCTTCTCCTGATTGTATGGATGATCGGTGTCTTTGATAAAAAAATGTCCTGAATATTCATTGAATGCGTATTCCACTTTACGTTGAATCGGGCTTTCATCATAAGCAGATAATGTGAGGCGATTGCGATGAGGAAGCTCCCAAACATTTTTACTGGTGGTTGGATAATCTTTGATGTGCGCTACCTGGCGACCGCGATCAAGCAACAGCACCTTCAATCCTTTTTCACAGAGTTCTTTAGCAGCCCATCCGCCACTGATACCCGAACCCACTACGATGGCATCGTAGGTCATTTTGTCTTTTGCAGCGCCTTGTAAATTCATGTAAGAAGATTTAAAGAATCTAATTTACGAAGTGAGGAATTGATAACAAGACGATTTTAAACAAACGGCAAACGATGAATGCCTGCCTCGTCTATTTAATTAGAGTAGTACTTGTTTGCCCGGAAAGAAATTGGAAGTCCGATACATACCATTAGTACTGAGGCCCCGATAAATACTCCGCTCACTGTCATTGGTGCTGAAGAAACACGGCTTAATGGCAATACGATAAGGTTCATGATCAGCCAAACGAAAACACCATAGACAACCCCTGATACTATCCAATTTTTTAAAAGGAGCTTAAGTTTTGAACAGCTAATAAAAAACAGGAAGGCCCAACTCATGGCAATGACATAATGAAATCCTATACCCAGCATGGCCATGGATGTTCCACCCAAAATAGCATCCCGTCCGAAGAGTCCGCTGGCAACGAATCGATACACGGCAAGGGGGTCTTTGCCTGTGCGCATAAAAAAAACAAGGGCAGCAGCCAGTCCATCTAATGTTCCGGCTAGTAATCCAGCTTGTAAAAGGCTTCTTAAAAAAATTTGTTTCTGCATGGCAATTGCAATTAGGTTAATGGATGATACTTTCAGAAACAAAGACCAACGATCACGTACTTACCAATCAGGTATAAAAATTTCTTTAACGTTCAACTATTTTAATGACTCCTCTACCAACCGATACATCACGACCACGGAGCAAGTGATTGTATACAATACCTTTTTCAAAATCTAAAACCTGAGCTACTCCTATTCCATTGGCTTCACCCCAGGTAATAAATAATTTTCCATCATCAATGGATTCCATCACGTAGGTCTCATTCTCCAAAGCACCTTTTTCGGCTCCGGCCATAGCTTCCCAATGCATCAGTGAATCGGTGTCGAGAGTTACGTGATAGACGCTTTCTCCATATTGGTATTCTATGGTTTTTCTAATCAGGTCTTTGGGTTTGATGATGATGCTCGCAGTTGTTTCAGTCGTTTTTTGTTGACAAGCATTCAGGATGATGGCCAGGCCCAGGAATGAAATGAAAAAACGTATCATATGAATTTTAATTTTGGTTTTGCAAAAAAGCCAACAGATCCGCCATATCCTGAGGAGTCATATTACTTTCCAATCCCTCCATCATCAGGGACGTGCCCAGCGAAGTAAGTGTTTTAATATCCGATTTATAAATAGTCTCCTTTGCTCCACCCATTTTCGTTATGGTGATGAATTGGTCCGTTTCATTTTCCACAATCCCTAAATGCACGTCACCTTTTTTTGTAACCAGTCGGTGGTTGATGTACTGAGTGTTCACCGCAGCGTTAGGATCGAGGATATCATGCATCAAAGACTCTTTGCTCTTTCTGCTAATCTCCGTCAATACCGGTCCAACCTCTTGTCCAACCGATCCATACTTGTGACACATGCTGCAC
>JAYVTC010000233.1:0-4695 GCA_043774745.1 Cyclobacteriaceae bacterium
AGCGTGCATCTAAATAAGGACCTTTTTTAATTGACCTTCCCATAATTATTTCTTCCTTCTAGCAATGATTAAACCATCAGAATACTTCTTTGGATGACGCGTCTTCTTGCCCTTAGACAACAAGCCGTTTCTTGAGCGAGGGTGACCACCTGAAGCTCTTCCTTCTCCACCACCCATTGGGTGATCGACAGGGTTCATCGCCACTGGTCTTGTGCGAGGACGAATACCTCTCCAACGGCTACGGCCCGCCTTTCCAACACTTTCGTTCATGTGCTCTGCATTTGATACTGTTCCTACAGTAGCAAGGCAATTCACCAATACGTTACGTAATTCACCTGAAGGCATCTTCAACGTTGCATAAACTGCTTCGCGAGCTACCAACTGTACAAATGAACCGGCACTGCGCGCAATTGCTGCACCACGACCTGGCTTTATTTCCACATTATGAACAATCGTTCCAATAGGAATTTTAGAAAGAGGAAGTGCATTTCCAACTTCAGGAGCGATGTCTGAACCTGAAATCAATGTCTGACCTACTTTTATTCCTTGTGGTGCGATGATATATGACTTAACACCATCTGCATAATAAATCTTAGCAATACGAGCCGTTCTTGATGGATCGTACTCGATGGATTTTACAACTGCAGGAATTCCAAAACGATCACGTTTGAAATCAATAGTACGTGTTTTTTGCTTATGCCCACCACCAATGTAGCGCATGGTCATTTTTCCAGTATTATTACGACCACCTGTTTTCTTAAGGGTAAACAGCAGAGACTTCTCTGGCTTGGTTTCCGTAATATCTTCAAAACCAGGAGACAACCTGTGACGGGTTCCCGCGGTAATTGGTCTAAGTTTCTTCAACGCCATTGCTCAAATATTATACGTTGCTATAAAAATCGATTACTTCTCCTTCAGCCAACGTAACGATCGCTTTTTTGTAGCTAGCCTTGCGACCAGACAACACACCTGCCTTCGTAAAACGAGACTTGAATTTTCCTAACACGTTGATCGTATTCACACGAGCCACGTTAACACCATACATTTTCTCTACGGCATTCTTAATTTCTACTTTATTAGCTTCAGCAGCTACGATAAAGCCATACTTACCTTTCTCATTCAAGGCAGATACTTTTTCAGTAACCAGTGGGCTGCTTAATATACTCATGGTATTACTGTTTATTTAATAGGTTATCAATCTTGCTCAATGAGCTCTCTACTAAAATCAACTGCCCCGCATTCATCACATCATACGTGTTGATTTGATCCGCTGTAACAATCTTAGCGTTTTGAACATTTCTGCCAGAAAGAACTATGCTGGAATTTGCTTCAGGGAGAACAAGAAGAGTCTTCTTACCTTCCAGTGAGAGCGACTTAAGCATAGCTAAATACTGCTTGGTTTTAGGAGCTGCGAAGTTGAAATCCTCAACTACTAAAATCATATTATCCTTAGCTTTATACGCCAGTGCTGATTTACGAGCAAGATCTTTTACCTTCTTGTTCAATTTAAAAGAGTAATCTCTTGGTTGGGGTCCAAATACACGACCACCACCTTTGTACTGGGGGTTCTTGATGTTACCCGCACGAGCACCACCAGTACCTTTTTGCTTCTTAAGCTTTTTCGATGAACCTGAGATCTCATTACGCTGCTTAGACTTATGTGTGCCCTGGCGCTGATTAGCCAAAAAGCTCTTTACATCTAACCAAATAGCATGGTCATTAGGCTCTATACCGAAAACCTCGCTAGTGAGGTTTACCTTGCGGCCGGTGCTTTCACCGCTATATTTTACAACTGCTATGTCCATTACTTCTGCAGGATTATGGTTGAATTCTTTGCGCCAGGAACAGATCCACTAACCAGAATCAGATTTTTATCTGCCATGATTTTGATCACTTCCAGGTTCATGGTCTTGACACGATCCGTACCCATGCGGCCCGGAAGACGCTTTCCTTTGATAACCCGGGAAGCGAATGAAGCGTTACCCATAGAACCGGGAGCACGAAGGCGGTTATGCTGACCGTGAGTTTGACCACCCACACCGGCAAATCCGTAACGCTTTACAACGCCCTGGAATCCTTTTCCTTTTGAAGTACCTACCGCATCGATGAAGTCACCCTCTGCAAATACGTCATTCAGGTTAATCTCTTTTCCCAATTCAGCGATGGTATCGAATTCCTGACCGAAGTCTCTGAATTCTACAACAGCTTTCTTTGGTGTCGTGTTGGCTTTTTTGAAATGACCAACCAGCGGCTTGGTGGTGTTCTTCTCTTTCTTCTCTCCGAAGGAAAGTTGAACAGCCCTGTACCCATCTGTCTCAGCGTTTTTCACCTGAGTAACTATACATGGGCCAGCCTCGATGACAGTTACAGCTATATTCTGGCCATCTGGGCCAAATACGCTTGTCATTCCTATTTTACGTCCTATTATTCCAGGCATGGTTGAAACCTATTTTGCTTGTTTTTTAATCGATTTGCGGGTTTTGTACCGCAAAAAGGATTGCAAAGATAGGAACTAAAGCTTAGGTAACAAGTGACGCTTTCAAAAAAATATAGGAATTTGGTTGTCCTGTCTTAAAACCTAAATTATTTTTAAATAAATCATTGGTTTACAGTAAATTAACTAAAACACGCTAAGCCATTTTATTTGAGTGCGAAATACTGATGCCCCCTAATTTTTATCAAAGATGAAAAAGGACTTACTTTTCCGGTCAATTGTTGAGATAGCCAATGAACCATGAAAAATATTGGAAAGAAGGCATGATGTTGAGTTTCATCCTTGCCTTTCTTTTCCTGGCTGATGTGCTGGTTGGCAGTGTCCATATTCCTTTCAGGGATATTTTGTCAGCCCTTACGAGCGAGCCAACCATCTTCTCAGATATATTACTACAGTTCCGACTTCCGAAAGCCATGACTTGTGTATTGGCGGGGGGAGCCTTGGCAACTGGTGGCCTTCTCATGCAAACTCTTTTCAGAAATCCCCTGGCGGGACCTGATGTCCTTGGCCTTAGTTCGGGAGCTAGCTTGATGGTAGCTATCCTGATTTTCGTTAGTCAAACAAATCCAGGGCTTAGTCTTTTGTTTTTTAATAGTCCTTGGAGCATTGCCATTGGCGCTAGTGTTGGCGGAGGGCTTATTTTCATATTGATCATTGCCATTGCTCAATATATAAAAGACAATACCTCTCTTTTAATAATCGGCTTAATGGTGAGTGCGGTCACCTCCTCGTTAGTAAGTGTTCTTCAATTTATTGGCAAGCCAGAAGATCTCCAGACTTTCATGATATGGACACTTGGAAATGTCGGCAGTACAAGCTGGAATGAGTTAAAGGTGCTGGCCATTGTGGTAAGCACAGGGATAGCAATCGCTTATTTTTCAAGTAAGTCGCTGAATAGTTGGCTTCTGGGAGAAAATTATGCGCTAGGGTTGGGTATGAATGTGGCCCGCTCCCGATTTTGGATTGTGGTGAGTACGGGTTTATTGACTGGTGCTGTTACTGCATTTTGTGGTCCAATCACTTTTGTGGGATTGGCCGTTCCTCATTTAGTTAGGCTTTTGGTTCCTACTACCAATCATAAGATTCTGATTCCGGCAGTGGTTTGTGGGGGCGCAAGTTTATTGCTTTTATGTGATTTGATTTCACAACTTCCGGGCAGCACACAAATACTTCCATTGAATGCGGTGACTTCATTAATAGGAGCACCAATCGTTATTTGGATGATCATTAAATCAAAGCCTGTCCGTGTCTGAAATCAAAACAATCGTGCAAACCTCAGACTTGTCCGTTGGATATAACCAGAATGGAAAAGTACTTTGCCTTTTTGAAAACCTGAACATCAGGCTTTCTGCCGGAGAACTGGTTTGTTTCATGGGGCCTAACGGCATAGGCAAGTCCTCTCTGATTAGAACACTAGCGGGATTACAAAAACCTTTGGAAGGAAAAATCCATATCCCCAAAGAACAAGCTATTGCATTGGTGCTCACCGACAAAATAACCGCTATAAACATGAGTGTGTATGATCTCATTTCTTATGGTCGCTATCCATATTTGAGTTGGAGTATTTCGCTCAGCAAAAAAGATCATGCTTTAATTAATAAGGCGATTGCCCTTGTGCACATTGAACCTCTTATCAATAAAAAATTATACGAATTAAGTGACGGCCAACTTCAAATGGCCATGATCGCTAAAGCACTAACACAGGACACACCCGTTCTGTTTTTAGATGAGCCTACCGCTCATTTAGATTTGAATAATCGCGTGGAGATCATGAACACCTTGCGCGAACTTTCAAGAACAGCAGGAAAAGCAATTTTAGTGGCCACACACGAACTTGATCTTGCCTTACAAATAGCAGACAGAATCTGGCTGGCTACACAAGACAAAAAAATTAAAGAAGGCATCCCGGAAGATCTGGTACTGGATGGTTCTTTTGATGAAGTCTTTCGGTTTAAAGGTTTCGATTTAAAAACCGGCAAAGTTCATCATACAGCTTATCGCAACCTTTCGGTGAATCTGATTGGAGTGGGGCACGAATATCTCTGGACAAAAAATGCATTGGAACGCGCAGGATATGAAGTGAGGAAAAATTCTTCTATCTCAGTCGATGTAAATACAACGGCTAATTCAACTTCATGGATGCTCACTTCTGAAAATGCAAAAACTGCTTTTGGCTCGTTGGCTGAATTATTGAACACCTT
>JAYVTC010000234.1:0-2698 GCA_043774745.1 Cyclobacteriaceae bacterium
TTCATTTGAAGCACCAAACTGGATGCCTGACGGAAAAAAGTTGTTATTCAATCAAGGAGGTTCACTTTATAAAATACCGATTGAAGGAGGAGCGACTGAAAAATTAAATACTGATTTTGCCAATCGCAACAATAATGATCACGGTATTTCTTTTGATGGTAAAATATTGGCGATTAGCCATCATCGTGATGGATTACCTGGAGGAGGATCTACGATTTACGTGCTTCCTTTAGAAGGAGGAACACCGAAGCAAGTGACGCAAGAAACACCATCTTATTGGCATGGCTGGGCACCCAACGGAAAGGATGTAATCTTTGTGGGCCAACGAGGAAATCCATTCTATGACATCTACAGAGTTTCTATCAACGGAGGAATCGAAACCAGGTTAACTTCCAATTCAACGTATCATCTTGATGGTCCTGAGTATTCCCCCGATGGAAAATATATTTATTACAACTCAAGCCAGACGGGCACCATGCAAATATGGCGTATGAAGCCAGATGGTTCCGCGAAAGAACAGATTACATTTGATGAATACAATGATTGGTTTCCACACATTAGTCCAGATGGAAAATGGGTTGTATTTATTTCTTTTCCCAGGGAGATCAATCCAAAAGATCATCCATCCTATAAGCGAGTCATGTTGAGGGTGATGCCAGCCAGTGGCGGTGCTCCTAAAGTGGTCGCCTATTTATATGGTGGTCAGGGCACCATCAATGTGCCTTCATGGTCTCCGGATAGTAAATACATTGCTTTTGTAAGCAATTCAGAAAGACTTGAAAAACCCTAAGAAAAATTATTCAATCACCCAGGTCATTTCTCCGTCTTTGCCGTCCATCACCTGAACACCTTTTTGTTTGAGTTCATCCCGGATTTTATCAGAGAGTGCATAGTTACGATCAGTGCGAGCCTTCTTTCTTAAATCAATCAACACTTGAATGACTCCATTTAAAAGTTCATGATTGTGTTCTTCTTCCTCGCGCAGGCCCAGCACTTGCTCCATGATATTAATATACGTTGATTGAAAGAATTCAAATTTTTCTTTATCAAGATTCTGTAATGAAATGTTACCTGATTTGATATCATTAATTCGTGATGACATTTCGAATAATACAGCCAGTGTTTTTGCTGTATTAAAATCATCGCTCATCGTCAGGTGACATGCTGCTGCTAATGTTTGTAATTCTTCAGAGATGTTTTGTTCTGATCCCACCTTACCCGGATGAAGAAGTTTCTTTACAGTACTTAAAGAAGCGATCAATTTTTTAAATCCTTTCTCGGCAGCGCTTAGCGCTTCATTTGAAAAATCAAGCGTGCTGGAGTAATGAGATTGCAGCATGAAGAACCGAACAGTCATAGCTCCATAGCCACGCTCAAGAAGCGGATGATCACCGGCAAAAAGTTCTCTTGGTAAAAATGAATTACCCAACGACTTGCTCATTTTTTGTCCGTTCACGGTGAGCATGTTTGAGTGAAGCCAATAATTTACTGGTGATTTTCCATTGGCACCTGTGGCTTGTGCTATCTCGCATTCGTGATGTGGGAATTTCAAGTCCATGCCACCTCCATGAATATCAAATGTTTCGCCCAGGTATTTTGTACTCATTACGGTGCATTCAATATGCCATCCCGGAAACCCATCACCCCAGGGTGATGGCCAGCGCATGATATGATACGGAGAGGCTTTTTTCCATAATGCAAAGTCGATTTTTTCTTGTTTTTCATCCTGACTATCCAGGTCTCTACCGCTTTCAATTAACTCTTCAATATTTCTGCCTGAAAGAATTCCATAATGATGACTTTCATTGTACTTACGCACATTGAAATACACTGAACCATTTGCCTCGTAGGCAAGCCCTTTATCAATAAGCTTTTTTGTGATTTCAATTTGTTCAACAATGTGCCCGGTGGCACTGGGCTCTATACTGGGTGGCAGTATATTAAATTGTCGCATCACTTCATGGAATCCTTCGGTATAGGATTTAACAACTTCCATCGGTTCAAGTTGTTCCAGTCTCGCCCTCTTGGCTATTTTGTCCTCGCCTTCATCAGCATCATTTTCAAGATGTCCGACATCAGTAATATTTCGAACATATCTGACTTTATAACCCAAATAGCGAAAGTAACGCGCAACAATATCGAAGGTAAGAAACGTGCGCACGTTGCCTAAGTGAACATTATTGTAAACGGTTGGTCCGCAAACATACATCCCAACAAATCCCTCCGTAAGGGATTTGAAAGGCTCCTTTTTTCCAGATAAAGAATTCGTGATTTGAAGGGGAAATTTTTCGTACAGTTTCATATAAAATCAGAAGCGCGAAAATACCATTTTTAGATGAAATGGTGATCACTGAAAATAACTAATATCTCCAGTCCTGAATTAATTTAAGTACGAATCGATATTATTTCTGGATATGATCTCCAAAGGAAACAGGGTAAGCTTTGGAGGAATTTTTTCAAATAAGAGATAATTCGCTAATGAACGAACACCCAGTTTAGCCTGGCGTTTTGGATCTTGGTGAATTAGAAAATGGATGTAGCCCTTTCTAAGGTACTCAAGATTTTCTTCTAATAAATCGTATCCCACCAGACGTATAGCTAACGCTCTTCTTTCCAATTCACGAGCAATGACATAAGTTTTTGATGTGCTTACAAAAAGACCGGTTAGGTTTGGTGTGCTAAGAACATTTTCCATTTG
>JAYVTC010000235.1:0-2419 GCA_043774745.1 Cyclobacteriaceae bacterium
CTGAGACTCGCATGTTTTGTCTGAATTGGTTGACGGTGAAGATTGCGTTCTCAGCAATAATTCCTACGATCATAATGATTCCTGTATAGCTACTTACATTCAATGGAATGCCCACCACATAAAGGGCTATGATACACCCGCTGATGGCGGTTACAGAGACGAATAACAGCAATACGGATATTCTCCATTCCTTAAACAGAAACATCATCACACCAAATACAAGTAGTGTTGCCATTGCCAGAATGGTTAGTAACTCCGTGAACGATTTCTGTTGTTCTGCATAAGCACCACCGTACACAATGGCGTAGCCTTGTGGTAAGGGTAGCTCTGCGCTAAGTTTCTTCTGAATGTCTTTAATCGCCCTTCCCAGGTCGCGATTTTCTAAACGAGCCGTCACAATCACAGCCGATTTAAGATCCTCCCTGCGGTATTCAATTTCTCCTGGAATGATTTTTACATTACAAAAAAAAGAAAGGGGTCTCGTTGTTCCATCGGGAAGAAAAATCAATTGCCGTTTCAGAAGTTCTAAATCGTTGTCTTTGAAATTGGTGAAGCGCAATAAAATTCTTCGCATTTGTTCACCATCCTGAAGCTGACCAATTTGCAAACCACCCGTCATCGCTGCCTGAAAAGGTGATGGTATAGCTACATTTGCATTTAATCCTAGGGGAATTCCAGCCGTGTATGCAGTTAGCTGCGTTTGAAAATCAACCAACGAGATTTTATACAAGCTCAATTTCTCCTGATCGGGGACGAATATAATAGAAGGACCAGCGGTAACCAATCCGTTGTTGATGTCGGTAATACCTGAAATTTGTTGAAGGAGTGTATCTGTCTTTCCAGCAAATACTTTTAATATTTTGTAGTCATCACCAAATATCTTTATCTGAATAGGTTGGGGTGTACTCATTAAGTCTCCCAGCAAATCCGATATTCGTTGCCCGAAAGAAATCTCTTCCATCGCCACTACGTTTGCGTCAATGTCTTTGCGAAGCTCGTTGATAACTTCATCGGTAGTTTTTGTTCTGTCTTGTCTTAACTGGATAGAATAATCACCAATGTTTGATGGATCACTTTTGAACGCCATGTGAATACCTGTTCTTCTTGAATAGGACTCTACGTCAGGATGGGCATCTACGATCCTTTCAATTTCTTTGCATATCGCATCTGTTTCTTCAAGTGAAGTTCCTGCTGGTGAAATATAATCCAGCACAATAGTGCCCTCATCCAATTCAGGTAGAAAGCCTGTTTCAAGTTTTGAAGAAGCCCACCAAGCCGATGTCACTAATCCTACAACCAACAATATTGCAATAATTGGTTTGTTGAAAAACCAGGTTAACCAACTAAGGCGGTTAATCGCCTCCGTTTCAGTATAGCTATGCGGCTTTAGCGAAGCTTTGTAACCGATCATAAGATGCAGAACAGGCAACAAAAGCCATGTCACTAAAAAGGAAGTGATCATTGTTAACTGCATGGTATCGGATAGCTCTCTGAAAAAACTACCCGCTAATCCACTCATTAAGCGAAATGGAAAATGGATTACTATAGTTGCCAGAGATGAACCGATCATAGCAGGGAACAGATCATGAATGGCTTCCTTTACTACCGTAAAACGATCCTTTTCCGGATGATCTTCATGGCCACGATAAATCTGTTCAATAATTACAATAGCATCGTCAATGATAAGCCCAATAGAGGCAGCAATAGCTCCCAGCGACATGATGTTAATTGTAATACCGGCTAAATAAAGTACCAGAATAGTAAAAGCAAGTGTTACCGGGATGGTAAGCATAACGACTAAACTAGACCTCCAGGAGCGCAAGAAAATAACCATCACGATCAACGCGAGGATTAGTCCTTCATAGATCGTTTTCACAACGCTATCAATACTATCTCCTACAAATGCACTTTGATTATAATACGTTTTTAACTCATATCCTTTTGGTAGTAGCTTCCTGGCCTCCTTTGCTTTCTCTTCCACATCCTTAGCGAAATCAACCAGATTTATTCCAGGCTGTTTGACTAAATCTACTAACACGGCATTACTTCCATTAGCATTTATAATCACAAATTCCTGTTGTTCCTGTACTTCAATAGTTGCAACATCCTTCACTCTAATGATTCGACTCCCATCATTTTTAAGAATAATATCCTGTAAGGCTTCCAGATTATCTACTCGTGTGTCCGTCAGAGAGAGGTAGAGTCTCCGGTAGTCTGAAACGTAGCCGTTGGAAAGAACAAAATTATTAGCATTGAAAACGGCAACGAAGGAGGCTGGGGTAAGACCAAGTGAAGAAAGTTTGAGCGGATCGGGAATAACAACAAAATCTTTTGCACGACCACCTCTCACTACTACATTAGAAACACCTTGTACCTGTGAAAAGATTGGACGAAGTAATAAGTTCGCCTGATCACGTAG